>NZ_LN831039.1:6255511-6983267 GCF_001457595.1 Mycolicibacterium smegmatis
GACCAGGGCGGCCGCGGTCGGCGGGTCGGTGGGGCCGATGCCGTACGACGGGCAGTCCTTGGCCAGCACGCACACGCCGCACGCGGGTTTACGGGCGTGGCACACGCGGCGGCCGTGGAAGATCACGCGGTGGCTCAGCAGGGTCCACTCGCTGCGTTCGATGAGCTCGGCCACCGCGAACTCGACCTTGACCGGATCCTCGTGGTCGGTCCAGCGCCAGCGGCGCACGAGCCGGCCGAAGTGCGTGTCGACCGTGATGCCGGGGATGTCGAAGGCGTTGCCCAGGATGACGTTGGCGGTCTTGCGCCCGACTCCGGGCAGCGTGACCAGCTCGTCGAGGGTCTTGGGCACCTCACCGTCGAAGCGCTCGACGAGTTCCTGGCCGAGCTTGATCAGCGAGTTGGCCTTGTTCCGGTAGAACCCCGTTGGCCGGATCAGCTCTTCGAGTTCGGTGCGGTCGGCCTGCGCGTAGTCGAGCGCGGTGCGGTACTTCTTGAACAGCGCGGGCGTGGTCAGGTTGACCCGCTTGTCGGTGCTCTGCGCCGACAGGATGGTCGCGACCGTGAGCTCGAGCGGGTTGGTGAAGTCCAGCTCGCAGTACACGTGCGGGAACGCCTTGGCCAGCGTCCGGTTCATCCGTCGGGCACGACGCACGAGACCCAGGTGCGTCTCGGAGTCCCACTTCTTCGCGTCCGACTTCTTTGGTTTCGCCGCCCGGGCGGCACCCGCACTCACGCCTGTCAGGGTACTGACCACGGCTGACGGTGCCCGATCGGCGTGTTGAGCCCGTATTGAGGCGAGGCGGCGGCGACACACCCGACCGGTGGCATTTGTGCCCCGGTTTGTGACCCTGCTGAGACCTGGGCCGTGTTAACTACTGGCTTGTGTCTTGGCTGCTGGTGGCGCTCACCCCGGGGTTGCTCATGCTGGCGACGTTCGGCCTGGACCGGCTCGAGGCCGGTCTGGCCCGCGAGCAGGCACCACGCCAGGTCAGGAGCACCGCTCGTGGCGCGGCCTCGGCCTTGGCGGCCCTGCCGGTGAGCGAGCTGCACCACCGCGAACTGGTCCTTCAGACCGTCGGTTCGAGCTCTTCCGACGCCCATCTACCGCTCCGGCGCAGCGATCCGCAGGCGACCAATCCGCAGTTTCCGGCGACTCGCCATGCCTATCGTGTGTAGCGTTGGCTAGTCGCGAAACCGCGTACCTCTAGACTGAGCAGGCAATATCAGTCTGAGGTCTTACCACCCATTAGCTTAAGAGGGGCAACGTGGACGAGATCCTGGCCAGGGCCGGAATCTTCCAGGGAGTCGAACCCACCGCCGTTGCGGCGCTGACCAAGCAGTTGCAGCCCGTCGACTTCCCGCGCGGACACACCGTGTTCGCCGAAGGTGAGCCCGGCGATCGGCTGTACATCATCATCTCCGGCAAGGTGAAGATCGGCCGCCGGTCCCCGGACGGTCGCGAGAACCTGCTGACCATCATGGGTCCGTCGGACATGTTCGGTGAGCTGTCGATCTTCGACCCCGGCCCCCGTACGTCCAGCGCGACCACGATCACCGAGGTGCGCGCGGTCTCGATGGACCGCGATGCGCTGCGCGCCTGGATCGCCGACCGGCCCGAGATCGCCGAGCAGCTGCTGCGCGTGCTCGCGCGCCGCCTGCGCCGCACCAACAACAACCTGGCGGATCTGATCTTCACCGACGTGCCCGGTCGTGTCGCCAAGCAGCTCCTGCAGCTGGCGCAGCGGTTCGGCACGCAGGAGGGCGGCGCGCTGCGCGTCACCCACGACCTCACGCAGGAAGAGATCGCCCAGCTGGTCGGCGCGTCGCGCGAGACCGTCAACAAGGCGCTGGCCGACTTCGCCCACCGCGGCTGGATCCGCCTGGAGGGCAAGAGCGTGCTGATCTCCGACAGCGAGCGTCTGGCCCGCCGCGCCCGCTAGCACCTCGCCCCGTTCGCCGAAACGGCATTCCGTCAGGGAAGTGCAAGTCACCCCCTGCTGGAATGCGGTTTCGGCGAAAGAACGTCAGTGCCGCAGGTAGTCGAGCTGGGCCTGAACGCTCTTCTCCGCGGCGTCCCACAGTTTCTCGTCGACGTCGGTGTAGACGTGTTCGACGACTTGGCGCGCGGTGGCATCGTCGCCGAGTTCGCGTAACGCCTCACGCACCTGCTCGAGCCGTTCCTCCCGGTGCGCCAGGTACATCTGCGCGACGCCCGACAGATCCCCGAGCTCGGGCCCGTGGCCGGGCAGCACAACCCGCTCACCGAGCCCCTTGAGCCGGTGCAGCGAATCGAGGTAGTCACGCAGGCTGCCGTCCTCGGTGTCGATGACGGTGGTGCCGCGACCCAGGACGGTGTCGGCGGTCAGCACCGCACCCGGCCCGTCGCCGTCGTCGAGCACGAACGACAACGAGTCCGCGGTGTGCCCGGGGGTCGCCATCACCGTGATGCGCAGGCCGGCCGCGTCGATCACCTCACCGTCGGTCAACGGCCCGCCCAGTCCGCGCAGGAACCCGCTGCCCACCGAGCGCACCACCGCGCCGGTCCGCTCGACGATCTTGTCGATGCCGCCGGTGTGGTCCTCGTGCTTGTGGCTGATGAGCACCAGGCTGATCGTCCCGAGCTCGGCGACGCGTGCGATGTGCTCGTCGTCGTCGGGGCCCGGGTCGACCACCACGATCTCGTCGCTGCGGGGCGCACGCAGCACCCACGTGTTGGTGCCCTCCAGCGTCATCAGGCCCGGGTTGTTGCACAGCAGCACCGACGCCGATCCGGTCACCGGCCGCAACAACCCGTAGGCGGGATGCTGGAGATCGCTCACGCGAGTCCCGGCGTGACCTCGACGATGATCTCGACCTCGACGGGGGCGTTGATCGGCAACTCGGCCACCCCGACCGCCGAGCGCGCGTGCGCGCCGGCGTCGCCGAAGATCTCGCCGAACAGTTCCGAGGCGCCGTTGACGACGCCGGGCTGCCCGCCGAAGCCGGGGGCCGACGCGACGAAGCCGACGACCTTGACCACCTTGACGACGGAATCGATGCCGACGAGCGCGTGCACGGCGGCCAGCGCGTTGAGGCCGCACACCCGTGCGAGCTCCTTGGCCTCCTCGGCGCTCACCTCGGCGCCGACCTTGCCCGCCTTGATCAGCTCACCGCCGCGGATGGGCAGCTGACCCGAGGTGTAGACGTGGTTGCCGGTGTGCACTGCAGGCACGTAGGCGGCCACGGGCGGGACGACGCCCGGCAGTTCGATGCCCAGCTCGGCCAGCCGTGCCGACCACGACGCGCCGCTCACTTCGGCCGCTTCAGGTAGGCGACGTGCTGCTCACCGGTCGGCCCGGGCAGGACCGAGACCAGTTCCCAGCCGTCGCTCCCCCACTGGTCAAGGATCTGTTTGGTGGCATGTGTCAGCAACGGCACCGTGGCGTACTCCCAGCGAGTCGGTTCACTCATGGGGCGAGCTTATCGGTCGGGCTGCCGGGCTTGGTTAGCATGCACTGGTGGCAACCACAGAGAGCGGCGCCAAACATGTCGGTTGGCCGTCGCGGCTGACGAAGGCCAGACTGCATTTCGTATCCGGCAAGGGCGGAACTGGCAAATCCACGATCGCCGCGGCGCTGGCCCTCGCACTCGCCGCGCACGGGCGCAGGGTCCTGCTCGTGGAGGTCGAGGAACGTCAGGGCATCGCGCAGCTGTTCGACGTCCCGCCGCTGCCGTACGAAGAGGTCAAGATCGCCACCGCGGAAGGCGGCGGACAGGTCAACGCCCTGGCCATCGACATCGAGGCCGCGTTCCTGGAATACCTCGACATGTTCTACAACCTCGGCCTCGCCGGCCGCGCGATGCGCCGCATCGGCGCCATCGAGTTCGCCACCACCATCGCGCCGGGTCTGCGTGACGTTCTGCTGACGGGCAAGATCAAAGAGATCGTGGTGCGCCCCAAGACCATGCGCGACGAGAAGCACAAGCGCAGCGGCTACGACGCCGTCGTCGTGGATTCCCCACCGACAGGCCGTATCTCGCGATTCCTCGACGTCACCAAGGCCGTCTCGGATCTGGCCAAGGGCGGGCCGGTGCACTCGCAGGCCGAAGGTGTGGTGAAGCTGCTGCACTCCGAGCAGACCGCGATCCATCTCGTGACGCTGCTGGAGGCACTGCCCATCCAGGAGACCCTGGAGGCCATCGACGAACTCAAGGAACTGAACCTGCCGATCGGCAGCGTCATCGTCAACCGCAACATCCCCGCGTACCTGTCTCCGGACGACCTGGCCAAGGCCGCCGAGGGTGACCTCGACGCCGACACGATCCGCGCCGACCTGAGCAAGGCGGGAATCACGTTGTCGGACGAGAACTTTGCGGGTCTGCTCACCGAGGCGATCCAGCACGCGACCCGCATCAAGGCCCGCAAGGAAAGCGCCGAACTGCTCGACGAGATCGACATCCCGCGCCTGGACCTGCCCGCACTGGCCGACGGTGTCGACCTGGGCAGCCTCTACGAACTCGCCGAAGAACTCGCCGCCCAGGGGGTCAGATGAGCACCACACCACCGGCCCTCGACATGGGCTCGATTCTCGCCGACACGTCGAACCGCGTCGTGGTGTGTTGCGGCGCAGGCGGTGTCGGCAAAACCACGACCGCCGCGGCGATGGCGCTGCGGGCCGCCGAGTACGGCCGCACGGTCGTGGTCCTCACCATCGACCCGGCAAAGCGTCTCGCGCAGGCGCTCGGCATCAAGGACCTGGGCAACACGCCGCAGCGCGTGCCGTTGGCGCCCGAGGTGACCGGGGAACTGCACGCGATGATGCTCGACATGCGTCGCACGTTCGACGAGATGGTGATGCAGTACTCGGGTGCCGGTGTGGCCGACCAGATTCTGGAGAACCAGTTCTACCAAACTGTCGCCACCTCGCTCGCGGGCACGCAGGAGTACATGGCGATGGAGAAACTCGGGCAGTTGCTGTCCGAGGACAAGTGGGATCTGGTGGTCGTCGACACGCCGCCGTCGCGCAACGCTCTGGACTTCCTGGATGCACCGAAACGGTTGGGCAGCTTCATGGACAGCCGCCTGTGGCGCATGCTGCTCGCCCCCGGTCGCGGTATCGGCAAGCTCGTCACAGGTGCCGTCGGGCTCGCGATGAAGGCGATGTCGACCGTGCTGGGCTCCCAGATGCTCTCCGACGCAGCCAGTTTCGTGCAGTCCCTGGACGCCACGTTCGGTGGGTTCCGCGAGAAGGCCGACCGCACCTACGATCTGCTCAAACGCCGGGGCACCCAGTTCGTGGTGGTGTCCGCGGCCGAACCGGACGCGCTGCGCGAGGCATCGTTCTTCGTCGACCGGCTTTCCGGTGAGCGCATGCCGCTCGCGGGCCTGATCCTCAACCGCACACATCCGACGCTGTGCGATCTGCACGCCGAGAAGGCCGAAGAGGCCGCCGACGAACTCGCTGCCGAGGATCCCGACTCGCTGACCGCCTCGGTGTTGCGCATCCACGCCGACCGCGCGCAGACGGCCAAGCGCGAGGTGCGTCTGCTTTCGCGGTTCACCGGCGCCAACCCGCACGTCGCGATCGTCGGGGTGCCGTCACTGCCGTTCGACGTTTCCGATCTCGAGGCGCTGCGCGCGATCGCCGATCAGATCACCGGCGTCACCGAAACCGCCTAGCGGTTCTGCAGGTACCGGCGGATCTCGCAGCCCAGCCATCCCATGGTGTCCAGGACCGGGTCGCGGTGGTCCTGCCCCCACGCCCAGTTGGCCAGGACGGCGTAGCCGACGCTGCGATCGCCGTGCGTGGCGCATCCGATGTCGATGCGCGCGTCGGAGATGGTTCCGGTCTTGTTCCACAGTGCGAACCGGTCGGGTTCGGTGTGTGCCAGCGGGTCGAGACCGAAGGCGCGCGCCACCATGGACAGGTCGGTGTTGACGCCCAACCAGGTGCGCACCTGGCGGGAGACCTCGGCGCCGTGGATGTCACCGGAGTGCAGGCGCGCCACGAACTCACACAGTTCGGCGGCATTGCCTGTCGACAAGGTGAGCGGATCGTCCTGAGATCGGTTCAGCCGCACCCGGTCCCGCAGTCCGCTGGCCGTGAAACCCAGATCTTTCGTGGCGCGCTGCACCTCGTCGAGTCCGAGCCGGCGCAGCAGGATGTTGGTGGCCATGTTGTCGCTCACCGCACCGATCAGCAGACACAGATCGTCGATGCGCAGGTCCTGCCCCTGCAACAGGTAGAGAATCCCGGAGTCCGCCACCACGTCTTCTGGTGCGGCCGTGACGATCTCGGCGGGGTCCAGGGTCCTGTTCTCGAACCGCCGGGCCACCTCGGCCAGCAGGAATATCTTCCCGACGCTGGCCGTCTTGAGCACGCGCTCGGGGTCGTGCTCCCACAGGATCTCACCGGTGTTCAGGTCGGTGATGCGGACCGACCACGCGGCCATGTCCGTCAGCATCGACGATGCGCGGGTGAAGAAGTCACTCATCGGTTCTCGCAGCCTGTTTCGTGTCTGTGGCGGGCACCTGGCCGTGACGTTTGCGCAGGGCATAGGCGAGCAGGACGACCGCCAGGCTGACCACGCTCGCCAACAGTTGCACGCGCTGATCGGCGTCGAACAACATGGCCACGAGAACCAGGACGAAGCATGCGATCACCGCGATCGGCAGGTACGGGAAGAACCACATCTTGAGCGTCAGTTTCGCGGGGTCCTCACGTTCGATGGCCCGGCGCACCCGCAACTCCGAGACCCCGATCATCACGTACATGAAGATCGCCACCACGCCGCACGAGTTCACCAGGAACAGGAACAGCGAATCGGGCGCGATGTAGGCCAGCACCACCGAGACCCACCCGACGACGGTGCTCGCGAGGATCGCGCGGGTGGGGACACCGCGAGTGTTGGTGCGCACCAGCCACTGTGGCGCATCGCCGTGTGACGCGAGCACCCGCAGCATGCGTGAGGACGTGTAGATCGACGAGTTGAGCACCGAGAGCACCGCGGTGAGGATGACGATGTTCATGATCAGTCCCGCACCGGGGATCTGCAGTTTCTCCAGCGCCGCGACGTACGGACTGGACAACACGGATGCGTCGTTCCACGGCAGGATGCACACCACCAGGAAGATCGACCCGACGTAGAAGAGGATGATCCGCCAGATGACGCCCGTGGTGGCCCTGGCAACCGATTTCGCCGGTTCGGCGCTCTCCGCCGCTGCGATGGTGACGATCTCGGCCCCGCCGAACGCGAAGATCACCACGACCACGGCCCCGAAGATCGATCCGAATCCGTTGGGCGCGAAGCCTCCGTGGGCCACCAGGTTGGTCAACCCGTTGGTGTCACCCGGCCACACGCCGAACACCCACAGCAGGCCGACGACGATGAAGGACACGATCGCGGCGACCTTGATGCCGGAGAACCAGAACTCGAACTCGCCGAACCACCGCACCGAGATGAGGTTGGTCAACGTCAGCGCGGCCATCAGCAGCATCGCCATGAGCCACAGCGGAAGCCCCACCCAGACAGCCAGGATCTGCGCTCCCGCAACGGCTTCCACCGCGATGATGATCACGTAATAGTACCAGTACAGCCAGCCGAGCGTGAACCCGGCCCACGGGCCGATGCCGATCCGGGCATAGTCGGCGAACGCGCCGGTCCTGGGTTTCGCCACGACCATCTCGCCGAGCATCCGCAGGGTGCACAGCACGAGCGCACCGGCCACGACGTACGACACGATCGCGGCCGGGCCCGCGGTCTTGATCACCGCGCCGCTGCCGACGAAGAGCCCGGCACCGATGGCGCCGCCGATCGCGATCATGGTCATATGCCGCGTTCTCAGCGACCGGGCGAGGCCGGAGCGGGGTTCGTCGGACGAGGACAGATCGGATCTCGATTCGAGCATGAGGCAATGCCAATCAGTCGGAGGGGCGGTTGGGCGGGCGAAACGTCAGTGGTTCGAGTGATGGTTCACCGGCCTCTGCGACGATCTGCTCGATCGTCTGGGCCCGGCGGGCCAGTGACCACCGTCGGTCACCGTGCTGGTCGGTTCCCACGGTGTAGACGGCGGGTCTGGGTAATGCGTTGTAGGAGAAGTGCGTCGAGAAGTAATAGCCGCCGGTGTCGGGGACGGCGACCAGGTCACCTGCGTGGACCGGCGGCAGTTCCCGTCCGACGGCGAGCATGTCCCCGGTGAAGCAGGCGGGGCCCGCCACGTCCTGCACCCGAGGCGGGTCGTCGCGGCGCCGCCCGTGCGCGTCGTACACCTCGACCCGCAGTGGCCAGGCCTCGGGCGCGAAGATCGAGCGGGTGGCCACCTGCACACCGGCGTGGGTGATGGCGATCGGACGCCCGCCCGTCACCTTCGTGTACTCGACGCGGGCGACGACGGTGCCGGCCTTGGCGGTCAGCGCCCGGCCGAATTCGGTCACCACGGTGTAGGTCCCGTCGAACAGACGCGGGGCAGCGGCCTGCAGCGCCGCCCGGTGGTCGGCGAAAGTCGGTGTGACGTCGTCGGATCGGAAGTTCACCGGCAGTCCGCCACCGACGTCGATCCGCTGGATCTGCCGCGATCCGGCCCGTGCGTCGATGTCGGCGGCCAGGTCTGTCGTGAGCCGCACGCCTTCGGCCGCGTGCTCCAGGCTCATCCCCTGTGAGCCGCTGTGGACGTGCAGCTGCGTCAGCCAGGGCCGGGTTGCGAAGGCGTCGATGATCTCGTCACGGTGGTCGGCCAACCCGATGCCGAACTTCGACGTCGAGGTGGCCGTACTCATCGCGTCGATGGTTCCGGCACCGGTCTGGGGATTCACCCGCACCCCGATCACCGACCGGGGCCTGCCGTTGCGAGCGACGGCCGCGTCGATCCGCGCGAGTTCCTCGAAGTTGTCGACGTTGAACGACACCCCCAACTCGAGCGCCCTGGCGATCTCGGTCGGGGTCTTGGCCGGCGAGTCGAACACGATGCGCTCGGCCGGAAACCCGGCCGCGAGTGCGAGTTCGAGCTCGCCGGGGCTGGCCACCTCGCATCCGAACCCCGCCGCGGCGAACCGCGCGAGAACCGGCCGCAGCGATATCGCCTTGGCCGCGATCGTGTGCAGAGCCGGCAGATCGGCCGGGTACGCCGCGTGCAGCGACGCCATGAGTTCGTCGAGGGTGTCGAGGTCGATGACCCCGCACAGCGGGTGCAGATCGTCGATGAACCCCTGCCGGACCACGTCGGCGACGATCTGTTCGCGCCGGTACAGGAGCTCCTCCGGGCTCGGCAGTGGTGCGCCGGCCCGCGGTGGTGCGTCAGTCACCTGTAAAACCTATGAACACCGTGGCCGGTGGAGGGAGTCGTGCGGGCTGAGAAAATCCGGGCGAATCTTCGTCGGATCCGGAGAGCGACACCACGCCGCGATCGGCGCCCTCTCCGGAATGCACTAACGAGATCCCCGTTTCTCGTCGAAGTGCACAGTGGCGCGTACGGATTCACCGCGTCGCTCCCACACCAGCAGTGCCAGGGCCGCCCGCAGTCGCGCCGCTGCCGACTGCAGGTCCAGCCCGGCCACCGCGGTGATCCGGTCCAGCCGGTAGCGCAGCGAGTTGGCGTGGATACCGAGTTCGCGGGCCGCACCGCTCAGGTTGCCGGGGTGGTCGAGGACCGCAGCGACGGTGTCGACGAACGCGGTGCCGTGGTCGATGTCGTGACGACGCAACGCGCGCAACGGTTCCGCGATGGCGTCGCCAAGCGGGTCGAGCAGGTCCGCGGCCCGGACCAAGGTGAGCGGGTCGGCCACGTCGGCTGCCGTGATCACCGGCGGGGTCGCTTCGCGTGTGCGTCGGCAGCCGATGTCGAGGGCGGCCGCGTCGAGAACCTGACGCGCGACGACAGCGGAGCGCTGCAGGTCCAGGATGGAGTCGACCACCGAACCCACGGCGACGGTGCCGCAGCGGGCGCGTGAGACCCGCGCCAGGTGCACGGACAGATTGCCTGCGACGTCGGCGTCGGTCACCTCGTCGTCCTGCAGCGGAACCACGACGAGCAGATCCGTTCCCACCCGCGCCGGCCGCGCCCCGGCGCGCAGCGCCTGCATGTGGAACATCAGCGAGCGGGACTCGGGCGCATCAGCTCCCAGCGCGACGACGACGTGCCTGGTGTCCGGTTGCAGACCGAGCAGCGCGGCGGGGACGCCGGGATCGACTCCGCGCGAGATCAGATCGACGAGCGCGGCCTCACGGAGGCGACGCTCGTACTGCTCGAGGTGGACCTCGCGCAGCATCATCGCGGCTGCCGTCTGGCGCACCTGCAGCAGCAACTGGCGCAGCGCGTCGCGGTCGGTGGCGTCGTCCAGCGCCGCCCAGATCGTGCCGAGCGTCTCGCCCCCGGTCTTCACCGAGACCACCATGCGCGCCGGGTCGCCGTTCTCGGCGTTGCGCACCACGACGTCGTCGGAGCGCCACACCGCGGGCAGGAATCCGGTGGACATGAGCCGTTCGACGCGCCAGGCCGGGACGGCGCCGCCCAGGATGGTCTGGTTGCGAATCGGGTCGACGTCGTGCCCGACGACGGCGTAGGCGAGCACCCGCGAGTCGAGATCCTCGATGGTCACCGGCGCCCCGGTCCGCGTGCTGATCCAGCGGGCGAGGGCCTGCAGATTGTCGACCTGAGGCGCCGGGTCGACCGTGTGGCCCGCGCCGAGCAGGCGGACCAGGACGCGGAACAACTCGCTCCACCCCACCCACGGAGAGCGGCGGAACAGCCTGGCGGTGTGGCCGCGCACCAGGGAGAGGTCCGTCGTCGCGCCGGGCGGAAGTACAACGGCCCCAGCGGTTCCCACCTCGTCGAGCAGGGATCCGAGCACGAAACGGTCATCGATGCGGGAGTTGACCAAGACGATCGTGCCGCGGTAGTCGGCCGGTTCGCCCGGTTCGTGCAGGGCGACGTCGCTCACCAGTGGGTCGTCGCCGGGATCCCTCGCCCCGGCCAGCGGGATCAGCATTCCGGCGGCGCCTGAGATCATCGCCGACAGCGGAAGCGTGCGAGCAGGATCAGTCACTGCTTCTGGTCATCGGGTACCACGACTGCCGACATTACAGTCGTGCGGCCGGTGTCGCGCCCCGACAGAACGGCACCAACGCGCGGCCTCCCGCCTGAGCGAACCGTCGGAAGCGTGCCCGCAAACGAACGAGCCCGCCTGCTCGGCGGGCCCGGTCGGTTTCTCAGACTGCGCTGCGGTGCTTGCGCTGAGCCGCGAAGAAATCGGCCCAGGAGCTCACTTCGGGGTGCTGCTTGAGCAACGCCCGGCGTTGGCGTTCGGTCATGCCTCCCCACACGCCGAACTCAACTCGATTGTCGAGCGCGTCCGCGCCGCATTCGAGGATCACCGGGCAATGCCGGCAGATCACCGCGGCCTTGCGCTGCGCCGCGCCGCGGACGAACAGCTCGTCGGGGTCGGCCTGACGGCAGCGCGCCTGCGACACCCACGCGATCCGCGCTTCGGAGTCCCGGTGCTGTGCGGTGTTCGTGGTCGTAGAGAGAGTGCTCGCCTTACGTGCGACAGTGTGTGTAGCTGACACCAGCGATCCCTTCATTCCAGCCATCTACCCCTGATGGCGGGCATCAAGCCCCTCCGGTAGAACGCCTATGCGATCTATGCCACATTGCGCCAAGTGGTGTTACCTGGATCGCACTGTGCATCCAAGCTAGGTGGTCAGAGGGTATTTACGCAACAGTTTGGAACCCCCTTTTTTGGGACGGCCGTGCAGTCTGCCCCCACAGGTGGCCCCTCGTGGGGTTTTGCCCGAGGTAGGGGGATGCGCCCGTCGGGCCGCTGGCCCCTGAGGGCTCCCAGCAAGCTCGTTACTCTGTATGCATGCCGGAGCTGCCGACAGGACCTTCCGCGCAGCCACCGCGGGCGGTCATCGTCATCAAGCTCGCTTGGTGCTGCCTTCTCGCAAGTGTGCTCGCGGCCGCTTTGATGTTCCCCGTCGTGGGCGGGTTCGGGCTCATGTCCAACCGCGCCTCCGACGTCGTGGCCAACGGTTCCGCGGCCCTCGTCGAGGGTGAGGTACCGCAGGTGTCGACCATGGTCGACGCCAAGGGAAACACCATCGCGTGGCTGTACTCGCAACGCCGCTTCGAGGTTCCCAGCGAACAAATCGCCAACACCATGAAGCTCGCGATCGTGTCCATCGAGGACAAGCGGTTCGCCGAGCACAACGGCGTCGACTGGCAGGGCACGCTGACGGGCCTCTCCGGCTATCTGTCCGGCAACCCCGACACCCGCGGCGGATCGACCATCGAACAGCAGTACGTCAAGAACTATCAGCTGCTGGTGGTCGCGCAGACCGACGCCGAGCGTCGCGCCGCCATCGAGACCACCCCGGCGCGCAAGCTGCGCGAGATCCGGATGGCGCTCACGCTCGACAAGACGTTCACCAAGCCCGAGATCCTCACGCGCTATCTCAACCTGGTGTCGTTCGGTAACGGCGCATACGGTATCCAGGACGCCGCCCAGACGTACTTCGGCGTCAACGCCTCCGAGCTCAACTGGCAGCAGGCCGCCCTGCTGGCCGGCATGGTGCAGTCCACCAGCGCGCTGAACCCCTACACCAACCCCGACGGTGCCCTGGCCCGCCGGAACCTGGTGCTGGACACGATGATCCAGAACATCCCGCAGGAGGCCGAGGCGCTGCGGGCCGCCAAGGAGCAGCCGCTGGGCATCCTGCCGCAGCCCAACGAGCTGCCGCGCGGCTGCATCGCCGCGGGCGACCGCGCGTTCTTCTGCGACTACGTGCTGGAGTACCTGGCCCGCGCGGGCATCAGCAAGGAGCAGGTGGCCAAGGGCGGCTACCTCATCAAGACGACGCTGGACCCTGACGTGCAGTCCTCGGTCAAGTCGGCCATCGACAGCATCGCGGCTCCGGACACCCCCGGCGTCGCGAGTGTCATGAGCGTGATCAAGCCAGGCAAGGAGTCCCATCCGGTGCTCGCGATGGCGAGCAACCGTACCTACGGCCTCGACACCGAACGCGGCGAGACCATGCAGCCGCAGCCGTTCTCCCTGGTGGGCAACGGTGCGGGCTCGGTGTTCAAGATCTTCACGGTGGCCGCGGCCATGGAGATGGGCATGGGCATCAACACCCAGCTGCCCGTCCCGGCCCGGTTCGAGGCCAAGGGCCTGGGCAGCGGCGGTGCGCGCGGCTGCCCGCCCGCAACGTGGTGCGTGCAGAACGCGGGGGGCTACCGCGGGTCGATGAGCGTCACCGATGCGCTGGCCACCTCGCCGAACACCGCGTTCGCCAAGCTCATCTCGCAGATCGGGGTGCAGCGCGCGGTCGACATGGCGGTCCGGCTGGGCCTGCGGTCCTACGCGCAGCCGGGCACCGCGCGTGACTACGACCCCGAGAGCAGTGAGAGCCTGGCCGACTTCGTCAAGCGCCAGAACATCGGCTCGTTCACGCTGGGTCCCATCGAGGTCAACGCGCTCGAGCTGTCCAACGTGGCCGCGACACTGGCCTCGGGCGGCACGTGGTGCCCGCCGAATCCGATCGCGCAGGTGGTGGACCGCAACGGCAACGAGGTCGCCGTCACCACCGAGACCTGCGAGCAGGTGGTTCCCGAAGGGCTGGCCAACACCCTCGCCAACGCCATGAGCAAGGACGACACCGGCTCCGGCACCGCGGCGGCCTCCGCCGGCTCGGTGGGCTGGAACCTGCCGATGTCCGGCAAGACCGGAACCACCGAGGACAACCGGTCCTCGGCGTTCCTCGGGTTCACCAACCAGTACGCCGCGGCCAACTACATCTACGACGACTCCCCCAACCCCAGCGAGCTGTGCTCGTTCCCGCTGCGCCAGTGCGGCAGCGGCAACCTGTTCGGCGGTAACGAGCCGGCCCGCACGTGGTTCACCGCGATGAAGCCGATCGCCGAATCGTTCGGCCCGGTCGCGTTGCCGCCCACCGATCCGCGCTATGTCGACGGCGGGCCGGGCTCGCGCGTGCCGAGCGTGTCGGGGCTCACCGAGGAAGCCGCGCGCCAGCGGCTCAAGGAGGCCGGTTTCCAGGTGGCCGATCAGGCCAGCTACGTCAACAGCGGCGCGCGGTCGGGCACCGTCGTCGGCACCACCCCCAGCGGGCAGACCATCCCCGGCTCGATCATCACGATCCAGCTGAGCAACGGCATCCCGCCGCCACCGCCGCCGCCGGTGAACATCCCGCTCCCGGGTGGTCCGCCCGAGATCGGCCAGACGGTGGTCGAGATCCCCGGCCTGCCGCCCATCACGGTGCCGGTGCTGGGACCGCCTCCGCCGCCGCCACCGCCGTGATGCGGACGGCGATGCGCGGGCTGTGGATTTGCCCACTCTGAGCTGTCACGGACCGGCCAAGGATCGATCCGTGACAGCTCGGGGCAGTAGGCTGCGAGCATGTCCGCCGTTTCGCTCGTCAAGACCGCCGTCAAGACAGCCCCGGTGATCAAGAAGGCTGCCGCCATCACCGCAGGGTCGCTTGTCGCCGGGGTCGGTTATGCATCCCTCATCGAGCGGAACGCGTTCGTACTCCGCGAAGCGACCATGCCGGTGCTGGCGCCGGGCTCGACACCGCTGCGCGTGCTGCACATCAGCGACCTGCACATGCGTCCCAACCAGCGGCGCAAGCAGGCATGGTTGCGGGACCTGGCTCGGCTGGAGCCGGATCTGGTGGTCAACACCGGTGACAACCTGGCCCATCCGAAGGCCGTGCCCGCGGTCGTGCAGTCGCTGAGCGAGTTGCTCTCGGTGCCCGGCCTGTTCGTGTTCGGCAGCAACGACTACTTCGGTCCGCGGCCCAAGAACCCGCTGAACTACGTCACCAAGCCGCAGCACCGCACCCAGGGTGAGGCGTTGCCGTGGCAGGACCTGCGTGCGGCGTTCACCGAGCGCGGCTGGCTAGACCTGACCCACACGCGCCGCGACCTCGAGGTTGCCGGGCTGCACCTGTCGGTGGCCGGTGTGGACGATCCGCACCTCAAGCGGGACCGCTACGACACCGTCGCCGGTCCCGCGAACGCCGCGGCGAACCTGACGCTGGGGCTCACGCACTCCCCCGAGCCGCGCGTGCTCGACCGGTTTGCCGCCGACGGCTATCAGCTGGTGCTCGCCGGGCATACGCACGGTGGTCAGCTGTGCCTGCCGTTCTACGGCGCGCTCGTCACCAACTGCGAACTCGACCGCTCGCGTGCCAAGGGCGCGTCGCGCTGGGGCGCCGACATGCAGCTGCACGTCTCCGCGGGCATCGGCACGTCGCCGTACGCCCCGGTACGTTTCTGCTGTCGTCCCGAGGCGACGCTGCTGACGCTGGTGGCCGCGCCCACCGGAGGGGGCAACGCGGGGACCAGGGCCGGCACGTCGTCGCCGTCGGTGTCCGCGCGCTGACGCCGTCGATGACGGTCTCCACGGTCTCGCGCAGTGGTCCGCGCGAGTGGGTGGACAACGCCGTTCGGCTCATCGAGGCCGACGCCACCCGCAGCGCCGACACCCACCTGCTCCGGTACCCGCTGCCCGCGGCGTGGTGCGACGACGTCGACGTGGCGCTGTACCTCAAGGACGAGTCCACGCACATCACCGGCAGCCTCAAGCACCGGCTGGCGCGGTCGCTGTTCCTCTACGGCCTGTGCAACGGCTGGATCTGCGAGGGCACGACGATCATCGAGGCCTCGTCGGGCTCCACGGCCGTGTCCGAGGCGTACTTCGCGGCGCTGCTGGGCCTACCGTTCATCGCGGTGATGACGGCGTCGACCAGCCCGTCGAAGATCGCGCTGATCGAAGCACAGGGCGGCCGTTGCCATTTCGTCGAGAAGTCGTCTGAGGTGTACGAGGAGGCGCAGCGGCTGGCCGACGAGACCGGCGGCCACTACCTCGACCAGTTCACCAACGCCGAACGCGCCACCGACTGGCGCGGCAACAACAACATCGCGGTGTCGATCTACGAGCAGATGCGGCTGGAGAGGCACCCGATCCCGGAATGGATCGTGGTGGGTGCGGGCACCGGCGGCACCAGCGCGACCATCGGCCGGTTCATCCGCTACCGCAGGCACGCCACCAGGCTGTGCGTCGTGGATCCCGAGAACTCGGCGTTCTACCCGAGTTACGCGCAGGGGCGCCCGGTGGAGACCGGCGCGTCGTCACGTATCGAGGGCATCGGCAGGCCGCGCGTGGAGCCGTCGTTCATGCCCGAGGTGGTCGACCGCATGATCGCGGTGCCCGATGCCGCGTCGGTCGCGGCCGCGCACTACGCCAGCAATGTGCTGGGGCGGCGGGTGGGACCGTCCACCGGCACCAACCTGTGGGGTGCGTTCGGGTTGCTCGCCGAGATGATGCGTGAGGGACGCAGCGGATCGGTGGTGACGTTGATCGCCGACAGCGGCGACCGATACACCGACACCTACTTCGACGCCGACTGGTTGGCCAGCCAGGGGCTCGACCCCTCCGGGCCTGCGGAGATCCTCACGGAATTCGAACGTTCCGGCTCCTGGTCGTGATCCGCGTCGGCTGTCAGGAACAGCCACAGCGCAGCCACGACGAAGAAGCCCAGATAAATCGTGGCGCCCAACGCGGTCATGTCGCACTCCAGTCGTTCAAAGCTTGAAATGTTTCGGTCGTATGACACCTACAACGAAACGGGTGCCCACTTTGAGTCCCCGATTCGACGACGAAGTGGCGTAGCTGACACCGAGATTGCAGCCAGGGACAGGATCGCCGCGATTTTTGTCCCTGGCTTCAATCTCGGCGCGCGCCTGCGATGTGCCTCTGACCACCCGTTTGGCTTTCAACTGCCTCGGTGCGATACGCTGTCGTGGCTTCACGCGGGGTGTGGCGCAGCTTGGTAGCGCGCTTCGTTCGGGACGAAGAGGTCGTGGGTTCGAATCCCGCCACCCCGACTCGCAGAGGCAAGGCCCTGACTGGATTCCCAGTTCAGGGCCTTTCGCTTATGTGGCCCCCAAGTGAGGTACCGCACTACTCATGTCCGTGGCCCCGTGCCCGCCGACACTCGTAGGCATGGGAGGACATATGGGGAGCAAGAAGAACGTCAGGTCCGGCAGCTGTCGGCACCGCGCGCCCGTGATCGCACTGGCGGAGTACCGGCGCTGTGCGCGCCGCGAGCCGCGTGACGTGGACGACGTGATCGAGGCGCCGGTGACCGCAGTTGTCGACGAGCCCCCCGACGGCGCAGCCGACGACGACGAGGGCGGAATCATCCTCTGCTGGTAGGCATTTCGCGCCTCACGGATGCGGAGGGCCTTTCGGACCCTTCGGGCCGTGCCCTTTCTCGTGGCCCTTACCCTTGCCGGGTCCCGGTCCCGGTCCGGGCCCACGTCCGGGTCCCCGGGGTTCTTCGGGCACGGCCGCGGGGACCGGCGTCGAGGGGACCGGAGGGACGACGGCCGAGGTCGCCGGAGGCACGGTGGTCGCAGTGGGCGTCGACGTGGGTGAGGTCAGGCCCGACGAGCCGCGCGCCAGCGCCAGGACCAGCACGAGGATGAGCGTGGAGACGATGCCGAGGACGGCGAGGATCAGCCGGGTCCGCCAGTGGCGCGGTGACGGCAGCACCGGGGGCGGCGGGATCGGCGGCAGCGGCGCGGCGAGCACCTTGGTCTGCGGGCGGTCCAGACGCTGCGTGGGTGGTTCGGCACCGGTGAGCGCGGCGCGCATGGTCGCCGCGTCGGGGTAGCGGAACGCGACCTCACGCGCCATGGCCGTGTCGATCACGTGGATCAGCCCGGGTGCGACGTCGGGGCGCACCGAGGCGATGGGCACGGGCACGTCGTCGAGGATCGCCCGCACCATGGCCGCGGGATTGTCGCGGTCGAACGGCCGGCGCCCGGTCAGCGCCTCGTAGCCCACGACGCCCACGGCGTAGAGGTCGTCGGCGAAACCGGCCGGTTGCCCGGTCACGCGCTGCGGGCTCAGATACGCCATGGTGCCGAGGATCTGGCCGGCCTGGGTGTGCGGCACCCCGTCGGTCTTGGCGATGCCGAAGTCGGCGAGCTTCGCCTGCCCGGTGTGGCCGATCAGGATGTTGCCGGGCTTGATGTCGCGGTGCACGATGCCCGCGGCGTGCGCGGCGATGAGCGCCGAGAGGATCTGGTCGAGTAGTTCGGCCACGCGTTCCTGCGGCAGCGGCCCCGCCGCGATCTCGTCGGCGAGCGTGGCGCCGGACAGTCGCTCCATCACGATGTAGGGCGTGCCCGCGTGCTCGCCGCAGTCGTGGACCGCGACGACGTGCGGGTGGGTCAGCGCCGCGGCCGCGCGGGCCTCGCGTTCGAAGCGGGCCCGCAGATCCGCGTCGGCCGCCAGTGCCGGGTAGAGCAGCTTGATCGCGACCGGCCGTGCCAGCCGGGTGTCCCACCCGTCGCGGACCTCGGCCATGCCACCACGACCGAGGACGCCCCGGAGTTCGTAGCGGTCGCCAAGGAGTCGCTGAAACCGCTCAGCACTCCCCATGCACCGGACTATTGCACGCGCCGGACCGTGCATTCCACGCGCCCCCGAGGCATGCTCACCTCATGCCACGGTTCGCACTGGAACCCGCCGACGAGGCGTTCTTCGGTTCCGCGCCGCACGTTTTCACCTACCGCAAACAGTTCGCCGCACCGCCCGAGCGCGTATGGGAATCGCTGACCTCGGACGAGTCCCTGGCCGCGTGGGGTTCGACGGTGAAGTTCGTGAACTGGACGTCACCACGCCCGTTCGGGGTCGGCACGACGCGCGAGGTCGCGCTCTCCCCGGGGATCGTGCGTGTGGACGAGACGTTCTTCCGCTGGGAGGACGGGGTGCGCTACTCGTTCTACGTCGACCATGCGAGCGTGCCGTCACTGCGCCGGTTCGCCGAGGACTACCTGGTGGAACCCCTTGGCGAAGGGCGCGCGCAGTTCACGTGGATCGTCGCGATCGAGGCCAGGCCCGCCTTCGCGGTGCCGTTCAAGGCGCTCGCGCCGGTGCTCAAGGCGGCGTTCGGCCGGCTGGCCACCGACGGCGAGAAGTACTTCAGGGAAAGGGCGTGACGGAGGTCTCAACCAAGCGGTCGGTAGCGTCAGCCGGGTGAGCGCGCCGAGTTGGATCAAGGGTCTTCTGGCATTCGAGCGCGACGGTGACGTGTTCTGTATCCGCGAGCCCGAGCCCAACACCATCGAGCGCCTGTTCGGCGGTCTGATCGCCGCGCAGTCGCTGGGCGCCGCGGGTGCCACCGTCGACGACGACAAGGTCCCACAGTCGCTGCATGCCTACTTCGTCCGCGGCGGCCGGTACGACACCGACGTCGAGTTCCGCGTGACGCGCATCCGCGACGGCCGCGCGTTCGCCACGCGCCAGGTCAGTGCCAGCCAGGACGGCAAGGTGATCCTGGAGATGATCGCGTCGTTCCACGCACCGGAGCCGGGTGTGGACTGGCAGCCCCGGACCGAGCCGCGGCTCGAGTTCGACGCGGCCGTGCCGAAGGATCCGGAGATCGACTTCAGCGACGCGTTCGAGGTTCGCACCCGCACCAGCGACGATTCTGAGTTCGCGGTGCCGCCGTTCTGGATCCGCACGCGTGAGCCGGTCGAGGATGACCCGCTGGTCCGGGCGTGCGCGCTGACCTACCTGTCCGACCTCGGCCCGGTGCCCACCGCCCTGCCCCCGACGGTTCCGCTGCGGCCCGATCTGGGGTTCGCGACGAGCCTCGACCACTCGATCTGGTTCCACCGCCCGTTCCGGCCGGACATCTGGCACCGCTACGAGTTGCGAGCGGCCAACCACAACGACTCCCGCGGCCTCACCACGGGCTCGCTGATCGACGAATCGGGCACGCTGATCGCCAGTGTGTGCCAGGAGGCGCTGTGGCGCCTTGACATCTCTTGACAGCTGTCCACTTTGTGAGACAGCTCGCGTTGCACCGTAAACGCTCTGGTCAGACAATGGAAACGTGAGAACAAAATCCGAGGATGAATTAATCGCGGATGTTGAAGATCGCCTGGTGAAACGTTTCACGACTGTCCCGCCCAGACGCGTCTCCGATGCCGTCGAAACCGCCCGTCACCGCTTCGACGACAGCACGATCCGTGACTTCGTACCGCTCTTGGTGGAGCGCCGCGTGACCACCGAACTCGAAGGCGCACTCAAAGGCCGGATGGCCCACGCCTGACGGCGTTTGCGATGCCGCCACGGCGGGCAGTCCGTGGCGATGAAGCTCTCAGATGTGGCCGCCGTTCCGTTCCAGATCGGTTCCGCGCTGCGGGACCGCCGGCTTTTCCACCCATCGGGTGTCCTGGCCCGCGGCACCCTCGACCGCACGGCCCCGATCGGTGAGGGTCTGCCCGTGCGCACGGGCGACGTCGTGGGCCGCGTCTCCAAGGGGATCGGGTCCCCGGGATCCGTGCCCGACATCGCCGGACTGGCGTGGCGAATGCCGCCTGAGACACCCGACATGCTGTGGGACGTCCTGCTCGCCTCGACACTGATCGGCAACCGTTTCGCGCTGTGGCCGGCCACCGCGTGGACCGACGTCACCTTCGCGAGCCTCATGCCCTACCGGTTCGACGGGGGCCTGTGGTGGCTGCGTGCGCGTCTGACGACGCCGATCGACGGGTCCGGGCTCTCGGTCGATGCGGTGGCCGATCAGATCCGAAGTGGCAGTGTCGATTTCGATATCGACCAGGCAGCCGTCGGTTCAGGCTTCCGCCCGCTGGCCCGGCTGTCGCTGCACACCGTGATCGAGGACGAGGATGTGTCGTTCGATCCGGTGCTCAACACCACGGCCGGGGTCTCGCTGGTGCCGGACTGGCTGGCCGGCGTGCGCCGCGTCGCCTATCGCCGCAGCCGGGTGGGACGCGAGGCCGAGTAGCACGCTCAGTCCGGCGGTTCCTGTGTGGTCTCGTCGGGCATCTCGACGTCCGGGGTGTCCTCGGGCACGCGCTTGGGCTTGCCCGCACCACCTTCGGCCGCGCTGCCCGTGTCGTGGTCGCGATGCTCTTCGTCGTAGATCCCGTCACCTCGTGGCATGACGAGAGTTCTACCCATCCGTCACGGTTTCAACCCGCTCGGGCGCTGTTTGGCAACGGGTCTGACGGGTATGCGGATACACACCTCAGTCCAGAGATCCGTATCCCCGAAGGGCAACACAAACATGGATGGTTTGACATTTCTGCGCCAGGACCACAAGAGCGTGCTCGGCATGCTCGAGGTGCTCGGCGACGCTCCGACCGGGCACGGCGCCCGCGAGAGCGGCCTCGACACCATGGTGACCAACCTGATCATCGCCGAATCCCAGCACGAGGCCATCGAGGAGCAGCACTTCTGGCCGCTCGTGCGAGAGGCTCTTGAGGACGGCGACGAACTCGCCGACAAGGCCATCGAACAAGAGCAGATGGGCAAGAAACTGCTGCAACGCCTCGAAGACGGCAAGCCCGGTGAGCCGGACTACCACGAGGCGCTCAGCGAGTTCGTCAAGCTCGGCCGCGACCACATCGCGTTCGAGCAGGACGTGGTGTGGCCCAAGCTCGAAGCCGCGGTGGACCGCGACAAGCTGGAGACGCTCGGCACCAAGCTCGAGTCGTCCAAGAAGATCGCGCCGACGCGTCCGCATCCGGACACCCCGGGCAGTTCGGTCGTACAGAAGACCATGGGCATGGGCGCGGCGATCGTCGACCACGTGCGTGACGCTGCGAGCGGGCGGGAGTCGAAGAATCCGCCGGACCCTCAGATCCACTGACACAACGAATCAGCGGCCGGCACCGAGGTACCGGCCGCTGATTCGTTGTCGAATTACGTTGTCGCGGTGTGCTGTTCGTGCGTGAACGGCTTCTCGCCCTTCACCGCGGGTGAACCCTCCGGGTTCTCCTTCGCGCCACGGTTCTTGCGCTTCTCACCACCGAGCCATTGCGATTCGGGCTTCTCCACGTACTCCCACTCCATGCCGCCGGGCCACGGACCCTGGCCTTCGTTCCACGGGCCGCGGACGCTGCCGTCTCCGTTGGACATGTTGAACGCGACGTTCTGGAAGCGGTCGTCGCCGGGCAGTTGCGCCGGCGGGAAGTTCACCGGCAATTCGTTGAGCGCCGCGGTGAACTGCTGGAAGTGCGCAACCTCGCGCGTCATCAGAAACGTCAGGGTGTCCTGCACGCCCGGGTCGTCGGTGAACTGTTTGAGGTACTCGTAGACCACCTTGGCGCGCGACTCCGCACCCAGATTGCTGCGTAGATCCACCGACGGGTCGCCGTTGGCGTTGACGAATGCGCCGCTCCACGGAGTTCCCGCGGAGTCCTTGACGTCGGGACCGCCGCCGGACAGCGTCAAGAACAGCGGCGTGACCGCAACACTGTGGATTATCTCGTCCTTGCCGTCGCGGCTGGCGACCGCGGGCATCCAGTCACAGCGCTCGTTGGCGACCTTGAGATCGTCGTTGAGCCCGTCGAGGAGCATCGTGATCATCGCTCCGACCATCTCCAGGTGCGACAGTTCTTCTGTCGCGATGTCCATGAACAGGTCGTACAACTTCGGGTTCTTCTCGCGCAGGACGAACGCCTGCGTGAAGTACTGCATGGCGGCCTTCAGCTCGCCATTGGCGCCGCCGAACTGCTCCTGCAGCAGGGCTGCGAAGCGGGGGTCCGGTTGGGTAACCCGTACCTCGAATTGCAGATCTTTGTTGTGAATGAACACTGCGGGTACCTCCAGGGCTGTTGATTGCAGATTGGTGGCGGATACCCAGCGCCGAGAACCCCAAACAGCGGTCCGTCAGAGACGTTCGCGCACTGCCTGCGAAAGCCGCGCACCGTCGGCCTTGCCTGCGGCGATCGCGGTCGCGGCCTTCATCACCTGCCCCATCTGACGCATGCTCGGCCGCTCTCCGATCTGCTCGGCCACCTGCGCGATGGCGGTGTCGGCGACGTCGGCGAGTTCGGCCTCGGTCAGCGGGGTGGGCAGGTACTCGTCGATCACGCGTGCCTCGGCGTGCTCGGTGGCCGCGAGATCCCCTCGGCCGTTCTGGGTGTAGATCTCGGCGGCTTCACCGCGCCTGCGGGATTCCCTTGCCAGCACCGCGATCACGTCCTCGTCGGAGAGTTCGCGGGCCTGTTTGCCGGAGACCTCTTCTTTCTGGATGGCCGCGAGCAGCATCCGCAGCGTGGCCGTGCGCAGCTTGTCCTGAGATTTCATCGCTGCGGTCAGATCGGCGCGCAGCCTGTCCTTGAGTTCGGCCATACGGCCAAAGCTACGCCGGGCCCCCGGCGTGAAAGCGTGCATCGACCGATACCGAGATCTTGATGTCCTCGGGTGCGAGTTCCACCTCGGGCGCGCCGCCCGACTTCATGGCCCGCATCGCGGCGGGTGCGGCGAACGGCCCCTGCGGTTCGCGGCCCAGCATGCCCGCGTCGGCGACCGTCACTGGCCGCACGGCGCCGAGACCCAGCGCGTCGGCGTAGCGCTGCGCGCGGGTGACGGCGTCACGTACGGCAGCGGTGTGGACGTCGGTGATCAGTTCATCGCGGCGCTTGTCGGTCAGTGCCCATTCGATGCGCTCGAGCGAGAAGCCACCGGTCTCGGAGATGTGCCTGCCCACCCAGCGGGACAGTTCGGTGAAATCACTGAACTTCACCTGGATGCCGATGCTCGCGTGGTGCACCAGCGGCAACTGCTTGCCCTCGTTGTTCCACGGGCGGTTGGCCCACGTCCGCATCTGCTGCGTGGACCACCAGGTGACCGGCCCGGAGTCGGGCCGGTGCAGCGGCTCGAGCGACGCCTTGACGGCGTCGAGATCGCGGACCGTCCGCTCGTAGACCGGCTCGATCGCGGCGCCCTCGTAGGCCACGGTGGCGTGCACGATTCCCCGCTGCGGTGGCTCGTACACCGTGAAAGACCCGCGCACGATGATCTCGGTGGGCCCGGCTGTCGGCGGCACGCGGGGCACGCTGGACACGTTGTCAATTCCACCGGTCATGGACAGGATGGTAGCCATGAGCTTGCGCCCAGGGCCTGACGGCGGGTTCGCCCCGTATCCCCCACCGCAGGCGTATCCGGTTCATCCGGGCTACGCATCGGCGCCCGGGTTCGGAGCTCCGGTGCCCGGCATCGTCGCGCTGCGGCCGTTGAGCCTGTCGGACATCTTCAACGGTGCGGTGGCCTACATCCGCAGGAACCCCAAGGCCACCCTCGGCCTCACGACCATCGTCGTGGTCCTCGCGCAACTCGTCACGCTGCTGCTGCAGGTCGGTCCACTGGCCGCGATGGGCGGGCTCGGAAGTGAGGTGCAGGGCGAGGCGCCGTCGACGGGAGCGGTCGCGATGTTCTCCGGCGCGACGCTGGCCGGTGTGCTCGTCACACAACTCGCGTCGGTGTTGCTCACCGGCATGCTCACGGTCATCATCGGACGGTCGATCTTCGGCGGGACCGTCACGATCGGCCAGGCCTGGGAGCGGCTGCGCGGGCGGCTTCTCGCGCTGATCGGGCTGACACTGCTCGAAGCCGTGGTGCTGCTCGCCGTGGTGCTCGTGGTCATCGGCCTGATCGCGGCGGCCGGCGCCGTGGGCGGTGCCGTCGCGGCGTTCGTGATGGGTGTTCCCCTGGTGCTGGCGGCGGTGCTCGGCGCGCTGTTCGGCCTCACGGTGCTGTTGTTCGCACCGGTGCTGATCGTGCTCGAGCGCCTGGACGTATTCGCCGCGATCGCACGGTCTTTCGCACTCGTGAAGACCGGGTTCTGGCGGGTTCTTGGGATCTGGCTGCTGGCGAGCCTGGTGGCGTCGGTGATCGCGAGTGCGGTAGGCGCACCGTTCAGCATCGTCGGGCAGCTGCTGACGATGTCCCCCGACGGCGTCGGCATGTCGATCGTGGGGCTGGTGCTGGTCGCCGTCGGCGGCACGATCGGCCAGATCGTCACCGCACCGTTCGCCGCGGGTGTCGACGTGCTGCTCTACACCGACCGCCGAATCCGGGCCGAGGCGTTCGACCTGGTGCTGCGAACCGGCGCCTACACCCCCGCGCCCCCGGCGGCCCCGGCGGAATCGACCGATCAACTGTGGCTGGTCCGGCACTTCTGAGGTGACGACAATCGACATCGACAGAGACGCCGCACACGACGCTGCGCAGAACGAGCTCAACAAACCGATCTACCCCAGATCGTCTCTCACCCAACAGTTCCTCGACTGGATCGACGAGCTGTTGTACCGGCTGGCGTACGAGGGGTCGACGGTTCCGGGTGGGTGGTTCACCATCAGCGTGCTCGCGATCCTGGTCGTGGTGGCCGTGCTCGTGGCAGTGCGCATGGCCCGGCGCGCCATGCGCACCAACCGCGACGCGCACACGCTGTTCGGCCGCACCGAGCTCAGTGCCGCCGAACACCGCCAGACCGCCGACGGGTATGCCGCGCAAGAAAACTGGGCCGCAGCCATCCGGCACCGGCTGCGAGCGGTGGCCCGGCACCTGGAGGAGACCGGCACACTGAACCCCGTCCCGGGCCGCACGGCCACCGAACTCGCGCGTGACGCGGGCGCCGCGCTTCCCGCCCTTGCCGGTGAACTCGCCGCGGCGGCAACGACCTTCAACGATGTCACCTACGGCGAACAACCGGGCACCGAAGACGACTACCGGCGGATCGCCGACCTCGACGGCCGGCTGCTGCACGCGGGTCACCGTGCGGCCGGATCGATGCCGTCGATTCCCGCCGACAGCGGATGGACGCAGGTCCGATGAAGATTCGCAACCTGCGCTGGATCGTGCCCACCGCTGTGGTCATCGTCGTGCTCGCGGTGCTGACCGTGTACCTGACCGCACCCCGGCCCGGTGGCCGCATGGATCCGGACTCGACGTCCCCTGAGGGCGCCCGCGCGCTCGTGACACTGTTGCGCGACCACGGCGTCGACGTGATCACCGCGACCGGCATCGACGACGTCGAACGCGATGCACGCCCGGGCACACTGCTGGTGGCGGCCCAGACGCTGTTCCTGTCCGGGGACGACCAACTGGAGCGGCTGTCGCAGGTTCCCGGGGATCTGCTACTGGTCGAACCGACCACCAAGACCCGCGAGAAGCTCGCGCCCGCAATACGTCCCGACGACGCCGCGGCGTTCGGCGGCGGTGAACCGGACTGCGACCTGCCCGAGGCCCGCCGCGCCGGCGAGACACAACTGGGGCTCAGCAACACCTTCAAGGCGGCAGGCGACATCCCGGTGCAGCGATGCTACGACGGCGCGGTGGTGCGCTACCGCGACGGCAAACGCACCGTCACCGTGGTCGGCACCGCCGAGTTCATGTCGAACTCCGGTCTGCTCAAAGAGGGAAACGCCGCGCTGGCGATGAACCTCGCGGGCGACCGGGACCGCGTGATCTGGTATGCGCCGCAGAAGTTCGAGGGCACCTCGACCGGTGACCGCAAGCTCTCGGATTTGATGCCCGACCAGGTCCGCTGGATCGTCCTGCAACTGTGCGTCGTGGTCGCGCTGCTCGCGCTGTGGCAGGCCCGCCGCCTCGGTCCCCTGGTCGCCGAATCACTGCCCGTCGTGGTGCGTGCATCCGAGACCGTCGAGGGCCGCGGCAAGCTGTACCGCTCGCACCGCGCGCGTGACCGCGCGGCCGACGCGTTGCGCACCGCCACCCTGCAACGTCTGCTGCCCCGCCTCGGTCTCACCGCCCAGGCGGATCAGGCCGCTGTGGCGGCCGCGGTCGCCGTACGCTGCGGGCAGGATTCCCAGACCGTGGGATACACCCTGTTCGGCCCACCGCCGGGCACCGACGACGAACTTGTCCACCTCGCCCATCGACTCGACGACATCGAAAGGCAGGTCGCGCACTCGTGACTCAGCCAGCCACCACAGTTGACGCCGACACCGCACGCAACGCGTTGTTGGCCCTGCGCAACGAGATCGCCAAGGTGGTGGTCGGGCAGGACGCCGTGATCAGCGGTCTGGTGATCGCCCTGCTGTGCCGCGGGCATGTGCTGCTGGAGGGCGTGCCGGGGGTCGCGAAGACGCTTCTGGTGCGCACGCTCGCCGCGGCGCTGCAACTGGAGTTCAAGCGTGTGCAGTTCACCCCCGACCTGATGCCCGGCGACGTCACGGGTTCGCTGGTCTACGACGCGCGGACCGCCGAATTCGAGTTCCGGCAGGGTCCGGTGTTCACCAACCTGCTGCTGGCCGACGAGATCAACCGCACACCGCCCAAAACCCAGGCGGCACTGCTCGAGGCGATGGAGGAACGGCAGGTCAGCGTCGACGGCCAGCCCCGGCCGCTGCCGGATCCGTTCATCGTCGCGGCCACGCAGAACCCCATCGAATACGAGGGCACCTATCAGCTTCCCGAGGCCCAGCTCGACCGTTTCCTGCTCAAACTCAACGTGCCACTGCCGCCGCGCGAGCAGGAGATCGCGATCCTGAGCCGGCATGCGCACGGTTTCGATCCGCGCAACCTCTCGGCGGTGCAACCGGTGGCCGGCCCCGCCGAGCTCGCCGCGGGACGCGACGCCGTGAGCCGGGTGCGCGTGGCCGACGAGGTGCTGGGCTACATCGTCGACATCGTCGGCGCCACAAGACATTCACCTGCACTGCAGCTGGGGGTGTCCCCGCGTGGCGCGACCGCGCTGTTGGCGACGTCACGGTCGTGGGCCTGGCTGTGCGGGCGCAACTACGTCACGCCCGACGACGTCAAGGCCATGGCCCGCTCGACACTGCGGCACCGGATCGCGCTACGGCCCGATGCCGAGTTGGAGGGCGCCACCCCCGACGGCGTGCTCGACGGGATCCTGGCGGCCGTGCCGGTTCCGCGCTGATGGTGCTCACCGGCCGCACCGGCCTGGTCGCGTTGGTGTGTGTCCTGCCCATTGCAGTGTCACCTTGGCCGGCAACAGCGTTCGGTGCGCTGCTGGTCCTGCTGCTGGCGGCGGTCGGCGCCGACGTCGCACTCGCGGGCAGTCCGCGCCGGCTGCACGTGCAGCGCGGCGGCGACCACACGGCCCGGTTGGGCCAGACCGTCGACACCGTCGTCGAGATCCACAACCCCGGACGGCGCCCGGTCCGCGGCCAGGTTCGGGACGCGTGGCCGCCCAGTGCGTGCGCGCAGCCCCGCGTGCACCCGCTGGATGCCGCTGCCGCCGAACAGGTTCGGCTGGTCACCCGGTTGCAGCCCGTGCGCCGCGGTGATCAACGCTCCGAGACCGTCACGGTCCGGTCGATCGGCCCGCTGGGGCTGGCCGGCAGGCAGGCCGTGCACCGTGTACCGCACCAGGTGCGGATCTTGCCGCCGTTTCTGTCCCGCAAGCATTTACCGTCACGTCTGGCACGGCTGCGTGAACTCGACGGTGCCATCCCGGTTCTCATCCGTGGACAGGGCACGGAGTTCGACTCGCTGCGCGAATACGTCGTCGGCGACGACGTGCGGTCCATCGACTGGCGCGCGACGGCCCGGCGCGCCGACGTCGTCGTGCGCACGTGGCGCCCCGAACGCGACCGGCGCGTGGTGATCGTCCTCGACACCGGGCGCACGTCGGCGGGCCGTGTCGGTGTGGACCCCACCGCGAGCGATCCGGGCGGGTGGCCGCGACTCGACTGGTCGATGGACGCCGCGCTGTTGCTCGCCGCGCTCGCCTCCCGTGCCGGTGACCACGTCGATTTCCTGGCGTTCGACCGTGTCACCCGCGCCGGGGTGTTCAACGCGTCGCGCACCGAGTTGATGTCCGCGCTCGTCGGCGCGATGGCCCCGCTGCAACCCGCGCTGGTGGAATCGGATGCCACTGCACTGGTTTCGACGATCACGCGCCGCGTGCGCGGACGCTCGCTCGTGGTACTGCTGACCGATCTCAACGCGTCCGCGCTCGACGAGGGGCTCATGGCGGTGCTGCCGCAGTTGTCGGCGCGTCACCAGATCCTTCTCGCCGCGGTGTCCGATCCGCGTGTCGACGATCTCGCCGCGGGCCGCTCCGATGCGGCGGCCGTGTACGACGCCGCGGCCGCCGAGCGTTCCCGCAACGACCGTCGCGCGATCGCGGCGCGGTTACGCCGCCGCGGTGTCGACGTGGTCGATGCCCCGCCGGAAGATCTGGCGCCCGCCCTGGCCGATCACTACCTGGCGCTCAAGGCCACCGGAAAGCTCTGAGCCGTCACGCCGTCGGCGCGTAGTCGGGCGCGTCCTCGATGTCGCCGCTCTCGCCCGCGCGTACGGCCTTGCGGCCGAAGTGGACCACGTATGCCAGGAACGCAACCTCGACGGCGACGCCGATCCCGATGCGCATGAACGTCGGCAGCGGTGACGGGGTGACGAGCGCCTCGACCAGACCGGAGACCAGCAGGACCACCACCAGACCGATGGCCACCGGCACCACGGCGCGGCCCTGTTCGGCGAGCGCCTGTGTGCGCGGCCGGTCCCCCGGCGCGATCACCGTCCAGCCCAGGCGCATTCCCACGGCACCGGCCAAAAACACCGCGGTGAGTTCCAGCAGACCGTGCGGGGTGATCAGACCCATGAACACATCGCCGGCACCGGCGTCGAACATCAGGCCCGCGATCAACCCGAGGTTCGCGGCGTTCTGGAACAGGATGTAGGGAATCGGCAGGCCGAGCAGGATCGCGAACCCGATGCACTGCGCGGCGACCCACGCGTTGTTGACCCACACCCGCAGCGCGAACGATCCGGCCGGGTTCTCGCTGTAGTACGACGCGAAATCGTGGTTGACCAATTCCTCGATCTCGCTGGGGGTTCCGATGGCCGAGTGCACCTCGGGGTTGCCCGCCACCCACATCGCCAGCGCGATCGTCACGATGAAGAACCCGATGGCCGTGCCCAGCCACCACCGCCAGGACCGGTACGCCACCACCGGGAACGAGACCGTCCAGAACCGGAGGAACTCGCGCCACAGCGGCGCGTGGGCACCGGTGACCGCGGCGCGCGCCCGGGCCACCAGACCTGACAACCGACCGACGAGCACGGCGTCGGCCGACGCCGAGCGCACCATCGACAGGTGCGTCGACACCCGCTGATACAGGTCGACGAGTTCGTCCACCTCGGCGCCGGTGAGCCGGCGCCGGCGTTTCACCAGCTGTTCCAGGCGGTCCCAGGTGGCACGATGGGCCAGCACGAACGCATCGACATCCACTCGGCCGAGCTTAATCGCCTAACGTGGGGCGTTATGGTCTCCCAGCCCGAGCCGGTGGTGACCGGGGACGCCGTGGTCCTGGACGTGTCGATCGCGCAGCTACCCGTTCGTGTACTGGCGATCCTCATCGACATCTTCGCGATCTTCATCTTCTACGTGGTCGGTGTGCTGCTGTGGTCGATCACGCTGACCCAGTTGGACGAGGCGTTGTCCGCGGCGATCCTGATCATCTTCACGGTGCTGGCCATCGTCGGCTATCCGGTGATCATGGAGACCGCCACGCGCGGCCGGTCCCTGGGCAAGATGGCGCTGGGGTTGCGGGTGGTGTCCGAGGACGGCAGCCCGGAACGCTTCCGTCAGGCGCTGTTTCGCGGTATCTCGGGCTTCATCGAGATCTGGATGCTGACCGGTGGCCCCGCGGTGATCTGCAGTCTGCTGTCGTCGAAAGGCAAACGTATCGGCGACATCTTCGCCGGGACGGTCGTGATCAGCGAGCGTGGGCCACGCATGCAACCGCCGCCGGCCATGCCGCCCGCCCTGGCGTGGTGGGCGTCGTCGTTGCAGTTGTCCGGGCTGGGACCCGAGCAAGCCGAACTCGCGCGGCAGTACCTGAACCGTGCGCAGCATCTCGACCCCCGCATCCGCGACATGATGGGCCAGCGCATCCTCGGCGAGGTGGCGTCGCGGATCTCCCCACCGCCCCCGCCGGGCGCGCCGCCGCAGTACGTGCTGGCGGCCGTGCTCGCCGAGCGGCACCGCCGCGAACTGGCGCGGCTGATGCCGACGCCGCCTCCTCCGCCATCTCCGCCGACGACGCCGCCGTGGAGCCCGCCGGGATATCCCGCGGCCGGCTACCCGCCGCAACCGCCGGTGCCCGCCTATTCACCGCCTCCGGCGGTGCCGGCTCATTCACCGCCTCAGCAACCCTCCGCTGGGGGTTTCGCCCCGCCCGGGTGAGTGGGACATCACTGTCTCATTTTGAATCGCCGGTGCTATATTTTGATACATGACCAGCCCGAGCATCGAGAGCGGCGCGCGTGAACGCACACGTCGCGCGATCCTTGATGCCGCCATGCTGGTCCTGGCCGATCACCCCACCGCCGCACTCGGCGACATCGCCGCGGCCGCCGGGGTCGGACGCAGCACGGTGCACCGCTACTACCCGGAGCGCACCGACCTGCTGCGCGCGCTGGCCCGCCACGTCCACGACCTGAGCAACGCCGCGATCGAGCGCGCCGACCCGACCAGCGGTCCTGTCGACGCCGCGCTGCGCCGGGTCGTCGAGAGCCAGCTCGACCTGGGCCCGATCGTGCTGTTCGTCTACTACGAGCCCTCGATCCTGGCCGATCCTGAACTCGCGGCCTACTTCGACATCGGGGACGAGGCCATCGTCGAGGTGCTCAACCGCGCGTCGACCGAGAGGCCCGAATATCCCCCAGGGTGGGCGCGACGGGTGTTCTGGGCACTGATGCAGGCCGGTTATGAGGCAGCCAAGGACGGCATGCCGCGTCACCAGATCGTCGACGCCATCATGACCAGCCTGACCTCGGGCATCATCACCCTGCCGCGCACCTGATCGGCGTCACTCCGCCGCGACGCACCCAAACCCTTTTTCACACCCCTTTTTTCCGTACAGGAGCTCTTCTCATGTCCACCTGCATCGAGGGCACGCCGTCGACGACCAGGACGCCCACGCGCGCCTGGGTGGCGCTGGCCGTCCTCGCACTTCCGGTGCTGCTCATCGCGATCGACAACACCGTGCTGGCGTTCGCGTTGCCGCTGATCGCCGAGGACTTCCGCCCGTCGGCCACCACGCAGCTGTGGATCGTCGACGTGTACTCACTGGTGCTGGCCGCGCTGCTGGTCGCCATGGGCAGCCTCGGCGACCGACTGGGCCGCCGCAGGCTGCTGCTCATCGGCGGGGCCGGGTTCGCGGTGGTCTCGGCGCTGGCGGCCTTCGCCCCGAGCGCCGAGTTGCTGGTGGGAGCGCGCGCACTTCTCGGTGTGTTCGGCGCGATGCTGATGCCTTCGACGCTGTCGTTGATCCGCAACATCTTCACCGACGCGTCGGCGCGGCGGTTGGCCATCGCGATCTGGGCGTCGTGTTTCACCGCGGGTTCCGCGCTGGGCCCGATCGTCGGCGGCGCGCTGCTGGAGCATTTCCACTGGGGCGCAGTGTTCCTGGTGGCGGTGCCGATCCTGTTGCCGCTGCTGGTCCTCGGCCCGCGTCTGGTGCCCGAATCGCGTGATCCCAATCCGGGCCCGTTCGATCCCGTGAGCATCGTGCTGTCGTTCACGACCATGCTGCCCATCGTGTGGGCGGTCAAAACCGCGGCGCACGACGGTCTGTCGTCGGCGGCCGCGGCCGCGTTCGCCGTGGGCATCGTCTCGGGTGCGTTGTTCGTGCGACGGCAGAACCGCAGTGCCACACCGATGCTCGATATCGGCCTGTTCAAGGTCATGCCGTTCACGTCGTCGATCCTGGCGAACTTCCTGTCGATCATCGGCCTGATCGGGTTCATCTTCTTCATCTCGCAGCACCTTCAGTTGGTGCTGGGCCTGTCCCCGCTCACCGCCGGCCTGGTGACGCTGCCGGGTGCCGTGGTGTCGATGATCGCCGGCCTGGCCGTGGTGAAGGCCGCCAAACGCTTCGCACCCGACACCCTGATGGTCACGGGCCTGGTGTTCGTGGCGGTCGGGTTCCTGATGATCCTGTTGTTCCGCCACAACCTCACGGTGGCCGCGATCATCGCGTCGTTCGTGGTGCTCGAGCTCGGCGTCGGCGTCTCGCAGACCGTGTCCAACGACACCATCGTGGCGTCGGTTCCCGCCGCGAAATCCGGTGCGGCGTCCGCGGTTTCCGAGACGGCCTACGAGCTGGGCGCCGTGGTGGGCACAGCGACGCTGGGCACGATCTTCACGGCGTTCTACCGCAGCAACGTCGACGTGCCCGCGGGCCTGACGCCCGAGCAGACCGGTGCGGCGGCCGAGAGCATCGGCGGTGCGGCCGCGGTGGCAGCGGATCTGCCAGCCGCCACCGCCACGCAGCTTCTCGATTCGGCCCGTGCGGCGTTCGATTCGGGTATCGCCCCGACCGCGGTGATCGCCGCGATGCTGGTGCTGGCCGCCGCCGCGGTGGTGGGTGTGGCGTTCAGGCGCTGATCCAGTTGCCGTGGAAGCCGTATGGCACCCGCCGCGGCAGTTCGATTCTGGCGACGGGCTTTCCGCCGAAATCGGAGGCGTCCAGGATCACCAGGTCGCTGCCGTCGCGCTCGGGGTCGTAGACGTAGCCCAGGTACCAGCCGTTCGACTCGTCGGCCGGGCCGGCACCGGGGACGAACACGGCCTCGCCCGGTCCGCCGGTCCCGAGGTCGTGGCGCTGCGCGTCGCCGGTGGTCATGTCGTAGCGCACCCAGCCGTGGTCCCCGACGGCGACCGAGTAGCGGGCGTGCAGACCCGCCAACCGGTCGTCGATGCGGGGGAATTCGACGGCGAGGTCGTCGAGTTGGCGTTCGGTGACGGCCCCGGTCTGCAGGTCGATCGTCCAGCTCCACAGCACGGCCTGCGCGTCGAAGCTTCCGTTGTCACGCCACAGCTCGGGGTACCGGACCGCCTGTACCACAACGGTGTTGCCGTGCTCATAGGCGTTGACGACATGGAAGATGTAGCACGGGTCGATGTCGAACCAGCGGATCTCGCCGAACGGATCGTCGCGGCGCAACAGCCCGAACCGCGCGCCGTAGGTGTCGCTCCACCGGTAGGGCATGTCACCCGTGCCCTTGAGCGCGATGTCGAGGTCGAACACCACCGGCAGGTCCATGAAGATCACGTGCCCGGAGGTCATGGCGAAGTCGTGCATCATGGTGTGCGCCTTGACATCCACGGGCCGGTTGACGGTGAGCTCGCCGTCGGCGTCGGCGCGGTGGTAGGTCACATACGGCTTGAAGAGGCTTCCGTAGCCGAAGAAGTGCATCTCCCCGGTGGTGGGGCAGATCTTCGGGTGCGCGGTCATGGAGTCGACGAGCTTGCCGCCGAAGTCGTAGGCGCCCACGGTCTCCAGTTCGCCCGTGATCTCGTACGGCAGTGAGGATTCCACGAGCGCGAGCGTCTTGCCCGCGTGGTTGACGATGTGCGTATTGGCCACGGATGCACGGAGATTGCGGCTGCCGTCGGGGTTGTAGAGCGGGAAGCTCTCGATGAAGCTGTCGGTGCGCACCCAGCGGTTGCGGTACCACTTGGCGGCGCCGTTCTCGATGCGGACGCCGTGGATCATGCCGTCGCCGGTGAACCAGTGCGCGGTCGCCTGCCGCGGGTTCGGCCCGTTGCGCAGATACCAGCCGTCGAGTTCGGGCGGGATCGCGCCGGTCACCGGCAGGTCGTACTCGGTGAGTTCGTCGGGCACCGGCGCGTAGTTGCCCCGCCGGAAGAACTCGCCGGTGCCGGGCAGATTGGTGAGGTCGGTGTCGGTCATGAGGTCTCCTCAACGGCGGGCCGTGACGCCTCCCACACTGACATTCCATAAGTGACATGTCAATAGTGGAAGCTAAGATGCGTCCATGAGCCTGCGCATGGCCGCACTCGGCCTGTTGGTACAGCAACCCGGTAGCGGATACGACCTGCTCAGACGGTTCGAGAAGTCGATGGCGAACGTCTGGCCCGCCACCCAGAGCCAGCTCTACGGCGAGCTCAACAAGCTCGCGGCAGCCGGCCTCATCGAGGTGTCTGCGGTCGGCCCGCGCGGCCGCAAGGAGTACCGGGCCACCGACGCGGGCCGCGCCGAACTGCTGCGCTGGATCACCAACCCGCAGGACGATCCGCCCGAGCGCAGCGCCGAACTGCTGCGGGTGTTCCTGCTGGGTGAACTGCCACCCGAACAGGCCCGCGAGCACCTGCTGACGCTCGCGGCCCACTCGGACGGCGAGGTCGAACGGCTCCGGACGCTCGAGGCCGCGATCGACTGGGCCGATGAGCCGGGGGCCGATGTCTTCAGCCACGCCGCACTGGACTACGGGCTGCGCATGCACACCATGCAGGCCCAGTGGGCGCGCGACGTGGTCGCGCGGATGAACGCCAATCGATAGCTCACCGTTGCATCGCCGATAGTTTCCGATATATCGTTGAGTTATCGGAAAACGCATCCGGCGTTTCAACGAAAGGAGCTTTCATGAGCACCCCCTTCGCATTTCCCACCGGCGACTTCGGATTCGGCCCCGCCGGCCGTCGCGCCATGCTCCACCACCGTCGAGCGGCCCGTCGCGAGTTCCGCGACCAGATGCGGGCGCATCTCCACGAGGCCCGCGAGCAGGCCCTCGACCCGCGCTGCGAGATGGGCGGGCCCGGCGGCCCCGGCCCCATGGGCGGACCGGGCCGCGGCTTCGGCGGGTTCGGGTTCGGCTTCGATCCGGGCGCGGGTTTCGGGTTCGGTCCGGGCGGACCGCGCGGACGCCGCGGCCACGGCCGCGGGCGGCGCGGCCGTCGCGGTGACGTGCGCGCCGCAATCCTGAAACTGTTGGCCGAGCGCCCCATGCACGGCTACGAGATGATCCAGGAGATCGGCGAGCGCACCGACAACCTGTGGCGCCCCAGCCCCGGTTCGGTGTATCCCACACTGCAACTGCTGGTCGACGAGGGCCTGATCAGCGGCACCGAGACCGAGGGCAGCAAGAAGCTGTTCGAACTCACCGAGGCAGGTCGCGCGGCCGCCGAGGCGATCGAGACCCCGCCGTGGGAGCAGATCGCCGAAGACGTGGACCCGGCCGCGGTCAACCTGCGCGGGGCCATCGCCCAGTTGATGGGTGCGGTCGCCCAGTCGGCGTACACCGCGACCGAGGACCAGCAGCAACGCATCCTCGACGTGGTCAACAACGCCCGCCGCGAGATCTACCAGATCCTCGGCGAGGAGTGACCAACCCGTAGGCTGCCCACGTGGACAGCCTCGTCACCGTGATCGTGCCGGCGTTCGTCGGCGTCCTGACCGCAGTCGCCGCCGTCATCGGCCTCGAATACCGGGATGTGGACGCCTTCGAGCGCCGGCGCGCGATCTGGCAGTGGTTGCTGGTGCTGCTCGCGACCGTCGCGACGGCGGGCGCCACCAACTCGGCCTCCGGCGTCGGACACCTCGTCACCGCGGCCGCCCTGGGAACGTTCGCCGCGGCCGCCGTGATCCTCGCGCACTTCATGTGGCGCAGGCGGGTTCCCGACGCCGAACCCCGCATCGTGGGGCTCGCGACGTCGGCCGCGGTGCTCGCGGTCCTGGTCGTGGCCAGCTCGGTGACGCTCACCTATGTGCAGGGCAAGAGTTGCCGCCAGGCCGATCCGCTCATCCAATCCAGCCTGGCCAGTTCGGGTTTCATCCTGCCGGTATTCGACGCCAACCAGGGCCCCACGAAGGGCGACTTCGACAACTGGTCGAGGCTGATCCGCGAGCAGGCCCAGGCTGTCACCGCAGGCGGAGAGGTGGCCGAAAGCGCCGGGCACATCGGCGAACTGGCAGGCCAGATCACCGACGCCGTGCGGTCGGACGACCGTGGCACCCACGCCATGCTGGGCGCGCAGTACTACGACGAACTGAAGGTCCTGCTCACCAAGTGCCACCCACAGGGGTAGTGGTCACTCGATCTCGACCCAGTCGAGGGTGCGCTGAACGGCCTTCTGCCAGCCCGCGTATCCCTTCTCGCGTTGCTCATCCGACCACTGCGGCGACCAGCGCTTGTCCTCCTGCCAGTTGGCCCGCAAGTCGTCGGCGTTCTCCCAGAAGCCCACCGCCAGACCGGCCGCGTACGCCGCACCGAGCGCGGTGGTCTCGGCGACCACGGGCTTGACCACGTCGACGCCGAGCACGTCGGCCTGGATCTGCATGCACAGCGCGTTGGCGGTGATCCCACCGTCGACCTTGAGAACCTCAAGGTGCACACCGGAATCCGCCTCCATGGCGTCGACCACGTCGCGGCTCTGATAGCAGATCGACTCCAGCGTCGCACGCGCCAGGTGCGCGTTGGTGTTGAACCGCGACAGGCCCACGATCGCGCCGCGCGCGTCGCTGCGCCAGTACGGCGCGAACAGGCCGGAGAAGGCGGGCACGAAGTACACGCCGCCGTTGTCGCTGACCTGCCGCGCCAGCGACTCGCTCTGCGACGCACCGCTGATGATGCCCAACTGGTCGCGCAACCACTGCACAGCCGATCCGGTCACCGCGATGGAACCCTCAAGCGCGTAAACCGGTTTCGAGTCGCCGAACTGGTAGCACACCGTGGTCAGCAGACCGTTGTCCGAGCGCACGATCTTCTCACCGGTGTTGAGCAGCAGGAAATTGCCGGTGCCATAGGTGTTCTTGGCCTCGCCGGCCTCCAGGCACACCTGGCCGACCATCGCGGCCTGCTGGTCACCGAGGATGCCGGTCAGCGGCACCTGCCCGGCCAGCGGACCGTCGTCACGCGTGATGCCGTACGACTCCGGATACGACGACGGCTTGATCTCGGGCAGCATCCGGCGCGGAATCCCGAAGAACGACAACAGTTCGTCGTCCCAGTCGAGGGTCTCCAGGTTCATCAGCATGGTGCGGCTGGCGTTGGTGACGTCGGTGACGTGCACGCCGCCGCGCGTACCGCCGGTGAGGTTCCACACCAGCCAACTGTCGGCGGTCCCGAAGATCGCGTCGCCCTTCTCGGCGTCCTCGCGGACCCCCGGCACGTTGTCCAGGATCCACTGGATCTTGCCGCCCGAGAAGTACGTCGCGGGCGGCAGACCGGCCTTGCGCCGGATGACGTCACCGCGGCCGTCACGGTCGAGTGCCGCGGCGATGCTGTCGGTGCGGGTGTCCTGCCACACGATCGCGTTGTAGTAGGGCCTGCCGGTGTGCCGGTTCCACACCAGCGACGTCTCGCGCTGGTTGGTGATGCCCAGCGCGGCCAGGTCGGAGGCCTGCAGATTCGTCCGGTTGAGTGCGGTCATCACCACCGATGCGGTGCGCTCCCAGATCTCCACCGGGTTGTGCTCGACCCAGCCCGCCCTGGGCAGGATCTGCTCGTGTTCGAGCTGGTGGCGGCCCACTTCGGCGCCGTCATGGTCGAAGATCATGCACCGCGTGCTCGTGGTGCCCTGGTCGATCGCTGCGACGAAATCGGCCACTGTGCCCCTTTCGGGTCGCTCGCTCCTGCCGTATCGAAGGTCCATCATGGCCTACATGGCCACCTCCACAGCCGATATCGCCGCCATGCCGCGCGGCGGGCCGCGCGCCTCCTGTCTGGACCGGCTGCTGCAGACCGATCGGCTGGAGTATCTGGACCGCGACGATGTCGATCAGCGCGTGAAGCGCAGCGTCGTGCGGGCCCTGGAGTGGACCGGCGACATGTTCGGCAACCACGAGAAGTTCGCGGCGATCGCGCTGGATCTGCTGGCCGAGGTGCCCGACCCGCGGATTCTCGAGCTCGGCGCGGGCCACGGCAGCGTGTCGCGCCGGCTGCTGGCCAACCACCCCACCGCGCACGTGACCGTCACCGACGTCGACCCGGCCGCGGTGGCCGTGATGGCCGACGGCGAGCTGGGTGATCATCCGCGCGCGGTGGTGCGTGCGATGGACGCCACCGACATCGACGCCGACGACGGCTCGTTCGATCTGGCGCTGTTCGCGTTGTCGTTTCACCACCTGTCCCCCGCTCAGGCCGCCGCGGTGTTCGCCGAGGGCACGCGGGTGGCGCGCACGCTGCTGATCATCGACCTGCCGCGCCCGCCCGCGCCGCTGCATCTGCTGCGACTGGCGACGATGCTGCCGCTCGCGCCGCTGGTGCCGTTCGTGCACGACGGCGTGATCAGCTCGCTGCGGTGTTACAGCCCGTCGGCCCTGCGGGCGCTGGCCGCGCACGCGGGCGTCACGGTCGAATTGCGCGGCGGCCTGACCACGCCGCAGATCGCGATCGCCCGGCGGGCCTAACGACGCGGGCGCGTCAGCCGGTGCAGCACCCACGCCACCGGGATCGTCGCCGCCAGCGTCGCCGCGAACAGCCCGGCCGCCCACCCGGTGTAGACGTGCCAGCCCAGCACGAACTCCATGACCAGGTCCATCACCACCACGTGCAGGAGGAAGATCTCGTAGGAGATCTCGCCCAGCCACACCATGGGCCTGCTCGCCATCACGCGCGCGTAGAACCCGGTGGACCCCAGCGCGAGCGGCGCCACCATCAGCGTGGCGATCACCGCGTAGAACATCGTCTTGGTGATGTCCTCACCCAGCGTCAGCGTGAACGCCGTCGTCGTTCCCGCGATCGGCGTCGACACCACCAGGTAACCCGCCACGGCGACCGGCAGCACCGCGGCGGCGTGGCACCGCACGCCCATGGTGGCCAGCACCGCGAGCATCATGCCGCCGATGAACCACACCAGATAGTGCGGCAGCCACGCGCCTGCGCTCACCGGCAGCCGCCCGGCGTGCGACGCGACCAGCCACAACGGGCTGACCGCGCCGAGCACCGCCAGCCCGCCGAGTAGCCGCCACGGCCGGAAGTGCCTGCGGCACAACACCACCAGCAGCACGTACGCCAGCAGCGGCAGGGCCGCGTAGAACGTCACCTCGACCGCGAGGCTCCACATCTGCGTCAGCCCCTGATGCAGATAGCTGGTGTAGTAGTCGCCGCGGTAGATCTGCGTGAGCGTCAGGTGGCGCCACAGCCCGGTCCAGGTGTGCCCCGGGTTCGGTTCGACGCTGCGCAGTTCGTAGATGCCGAACACCAGCAGCACCGTGACCACATAGGCGGGCATGATGCGGCGGACCCGGCTGCGCGCATACCGTCGCACGCTCGGCGCCTGCGCACCGGTGGCCACGGCCCGCACCCACGGGCGGAACAACAGCAGCCCGGACAGCACGAAGAAGATCGCGACGCCGATCTCCAGACGCGCACCGAGCAGTCCGACGTAGCCGTGCGTCAGCAGGCCGGTGCCGTAGGCCGCGTGCGTGCCCATCACCGTGAGCGCCGCGACGGCCCGCACGCCGGTCAGTGACGCGATGCGGTCGGCACGCGAAACCTGTTCGAGTCCCCCTTGGTCGGCCCCGTCGGTGGGGTCGGGGCCCGGCGCCGCTGCCACCGCGTCAGTATGCGGCCCCGGGGGCGGGCATCACTTCCCGGCCATCACCACGCGTTCGTTCGGCACACAGTGCGTCATCGTGAGCCCGGTGACGTCGCGCGGACCGTTCTTGCCGAGGTTCTGCCTGCGCTTCTCCTCGGCGTCCGAAAGGGTCTGCGATTTCAGGGGTTCCAGGTCGCGCACGTCGTCGACCGTGATGCCGAGGCCTTCCCCGACGCGGAGGCCGAGTTCGTCGTCGCACATCAGGAAGTGCCAGACCATGCGTTCCTGCACCTCGCGGGTGGCCTCGGAGATGTTGGTGACGAAGTTCTTCACCAGGTCGTCCTTCTCCCACTGGTCCATCAGCTGATAACGCTGACCGGCCTGCTCGTAGTCGTTGGTACGTGGGATGCGCTTGCGGGTGATGCGTCCGCTGAACTCCGGCCCGTACTCGTCGGCCGTCGGCGCCTGCGCCTCCCGCAGACCGCCGGTGATCGACGGCTCGTAGTTGACGTGCGGGTTGGCGCCGTTGTTGTCGACGCCGTACTGCATGGGCCCACCCTGCTGATTGGTGGCGACCTTGGCGTTCTTGGGCCGGTTCACCGGCAGCTGCAGATAGTTGGGGCCCACCCGGTAGCGCTGGGTGTCCGAGTAGGAGAACGAGCGCCCGATCAGCATCTTGTCCTCGGAGAAGTCCATCCCGTCGACCAGCACGCCGGTGCCCATCGCCAGTTGCTCGTTGTCGTTGAAGAAGTTGTCGACGTTGCGGTTCAACACCATCCGGCCGACCAGCTTGGGCGGGAAGTCGTTCTCGGGCCACACCTTGGTGTCGTCGAGCGGGTCCCAGTCCAGTTCGGGATGCTCGTCGTCGCTCATGATCTGCACGAGCAGTTCCCATTCCGGGTAGTCGCCGCGCTCGATGGCTTCGTAGAGATCCTTGGTGGCACTGCCGAGTTCGGTCGCCTGGATCGCCGCCGCATCGTCCTCGGTGAGGCTCTTGACGCCCGCCTTGGGCATCCAGTGGTACTTGACCAGATGGGTCTGCCCCTCGGCGTTGACCCAGCGGTAGGTGTTGACGCCGAATCCCTGCATGGTCCGGTAATTGGCCGGGATGCCGCGCGGCGAGAACAGGTTGACCAGCATGTGCATGCACTCGGGCGTCTGCGACATGAAGTCGAAGATGCGCGCGGGTTCCTGGTGGTGGGTGACCGGATCCGGCTTCAGCGAGTGGATGACGTCCGGGAACTTGATCGCGTCGCGGATGAAGAACACCGCCAGGTTGTTGCCCACCAGGTCCCAGTTGCCGTCCTCGGTGTAGAACTTGACCGCGAAACCGCGCGGATCACGCGCCACCTCCGACGAGTCGCGCCCCCCGATCACCGTCGACAACCGGATCGCCAGATCGGTGCGCTTACCCGGGGTGTTGAACAGCTTGGCGCGGGTGTACCGCTCGATCGGTTCGTCGCCCCATTTGCCGGTGGCCTCGAAGTAACCGAAGGCCACCGCGCCGCGGGCGTGCACCACCCGCTCCGGGATGCGTTCCCGGTCGAAATGGCTCATCTTCTCCAGGAAGTGATAGTTCTCCATGGTCGCCGGGCCGCGGGCGCCGACGGACCGCTGGTTCTGGTTGTCGAAGATCGGGTGGCCCTGCCGATCGGTCAGCACATCACGGGTGTCGTCGGGATCGGGCGGTTGGGCGGAAACGTCGGTCATCTCAAGCTCCTATGCGTTCGGTGGAACACGCGAACTGCCGACTTCGCGCGCCCCGGGCCAACCCGCCGCGTTCCCCGCCACGCCGATGTTCAAACGGTGACCGACTCTCCTCTTCCCAGCTCGACCACGCGCTCACCCATCCCCCGCCGGGCCATTTCTTCGCGGAAATCGCTCAGCGGCGACGCGAACACGCCGTAGTCGTCGAAGTGCACCGGGATCACCTTGCCGGGTTCGAGCAGTTCGGCCAGGTCGGCCCCTTGCCTGCCGTCCATCGTCACGGTCAGCCCGAACGGCAGGTGCCTGCCGAACGGCAACCGTGTGCCGCCGAGGTGCAGGATGCCCGCGTCGATCGAGGTGAACCGGGCCGGGATCTCGTCGAGTTCCTCGACGAACAGCGTGTCACCGGAGATGTAGAGCCTTCGTGTGGCGCCGCCTTCCGCGACCCCCTCGGTGACCTCGATCATCGAACCCATCACGGGCGGCAGCACGCGGTGCACCGGCGCGGGGGCGTGCCTGCCGGGCAGCGAGGTCACCGTGACCGTGGTGGCGCCCTTGGTGATCGTGTGGGTCTGCCACGTCGTCATCGGCACCGTCGCCTCAAATCCGCGGTGGGACAGGCGCTTCGCGGCATTCGGTGTGGTGAGGATCGGCAGCGTGTGGTCCAGGCCGGCCTGGGCCACACGGTCCCAGTGGTCGCCGTGCATGTGCGAGAGCACCACGGCGTCGAGCGGCGGCAGCTCGTCGATCGAGTACGCCGGTTCCCGCAGCCGCTTGGACATCAGCCCGTACCCCAGGTAGGCGTGCTGGCCCTGGTGCAGGAAGTTCGGGTCGGTGAGCAGGGTGACGTCACCGGCCGAGATCAGCGTGGTGGCGTTGCCGACGAACGTGATGTCCATTGGCCCCGTCTACCCATCGGATTGGGGTTTATTCGCGATTCTGTTGCGCAAACGTCAGCGACGATGTTGCATCACGTTGTGGGCGAAGAGGTCAAACGCACCGAGTACACGCGGGCGCACCGCCAGGAGTACCGCCGCAAGGTGCAGCTGTGCCTCGACGTGTTCGAGACCATGCTCAACCAGTCCAGCTTCGAGTTCGAGCGTCCGCTCACCGGCATGGAGATCGAGTGCAACCTCGTCGACCGCGACTACCAGCCGGCGCTGCGCAACCACGAGGTGCTCAAGTCCATCGCCGATCCGGCCTACCAGACCGAATTGGGCGCTTACAACATCGAATTGAACGTGCCGCCGCGCCCGCTGCCGGGCCGCTCCGCGCTCGAGCTTGAGGACGAGGTCCGCGCGAGCCTCAACGCCGCCGAGGCCAAGGCGGCCGCGGAAGGCACCCACATCGTGATGATCGGGATCCTGCCGACGCTTATGCCCGAACACCTTTCGGGCAGCTGGATGAGCGACTCGACCCGCTACCAGGCGCTCAACGACTCGATCTTCACCGCCCGCGGAGAGGACCTGGTGATCGACATATCCGGGCCCGAGCGGCTGAGTATCCAGGCCGCCTCGATCGCCCCCGAATCGGCATGCACCAGCATGCAGCTGCACCAGCAGGTGTCCCCCGCCGAGTTCGCGCAGTACTGGAACGCCGCGCAGGTGCTGGCCGGTCCGCAACTCGCGGTGGGCGCCAACTCGCCGTTCTTCTTCGGCCACCACCTGTGGGCCGAGACCCGCATCGAGTTGTTCACCCAGGCCACCGACACCCGGCCCGACGAACTCAAGACCCAGGGCGTGCGCCCTCGGGTGTGGTTCGGTGAACGCTGGATCACCTCGATCTTCGACCTGTTCGAGGAGAACGTCCGCTACTTCCCGTCCCTGCTGCCCGAGGTGTCCGACGAGGACCCGGCCGCCGAACTCGCCGCGGGCCGCACCCCCAAGCTCTCGGAGCTGCGCCTGCACAACGGCACCATCTACCGCTGGAACCGGCCCATCTACGACGTCGTGAACGGGATGCCGCACCTGCGCGTGGAGAACCGGGTGCTGCCGGCCGGCCCCACCGTGATCGACATGATGGCCAACGCGGCGTTCTACTATGGGCTGCTGCGCACCCTCTCCGAAGAGGACCGGCCCATCTGGACCAAGATGAGTTTCGCTGCCGCGCAGCACAATTTCACCGCCGCCGCGCAGCACGGCATGGAGTCGCGGCTGTACTGGCCCGAGCTGGGCGAGGTGACACCCGACGAGCTGATCCTGCGTCAACTGCTGCCGCTGGCCCACGAGGGCCTGCGTCGCCGCGGGGTGGCGGGCGAGGTCTGCGACCGCTATCTCGGCGTGATCGAAGGCCGCGCCAAGACCGGGCAGACCGGTGCCGCGTGGCAGGTGTCGACGGTCCAGAGAATCCAGGAGAGCGGCAGGTCGCGGCCCGAGGCGCTGGCCGGGATGCTGCGCGAGTACGTCGAGCGCATGCACAGCAATGAGCCGGTCCACACCTGGGGGTGAAACGCGTACGTTGGGTGTCATGACATCACACGTGCTGGACTGGGATGGTGCCTACCGGGGGGATACGGGATTTCAGGGACCGCCGCCGTGGAACATCGGCGAGCCGCAGCCCGAGCTGGCGGCGCTGCACCGGGCCGGGAGATTCCGTAGCGACGTGCTCGATGCGGGGTGCGGTCATGCCGAGCTGTCATTGGCGCTGGCTGCCGACGGTTACACCGTCGTCGGCATGGATCTGAGCCCATCGGCGATCGCCGCAGCAAACCGCGCGGCCCAGGAGCGCAACCTCGCGACCGCGAGCTTCGTGCAGGGCGACATCACGTCGTTCACCGGTTACGACGGCCGGTTCAGCACCGTCATCGACTCGACGCTTTTCCACTCCCTGCCCGTCGAGGGCCGCGAGGGATACCTGCAGTCCATCCACCGGGCCTCGGCTCCCGGCGCGCGCTACTTCGTTCTCGTGTTCGCCAAGGGCGCGTTCCCCGCGGACCTCGAGGTCAAGCCCAACGAGGTGACCGAAGAAGAGCTGCGGACCACGGTCGGCAAGTACTGGGTGGTCGACGACATCCGGCCCGCGTTCATCCACGCCAACGCCGTCGTCTTCCCCGACGCGCCAGAACTGCCGCCCCACGGCTACGACGACAAGGGCCGCATCATGTTCCCGGCGTTCCTGTTGGAAGCGCACCGCGACTAGTTCGTCCCCCGGCTCGACCGTGCACTGAGGGCGAGATTTCGGCTGAGATCCCGCCCTCTTTGCACGCTCGATGTGCCTGAATGCACGCTCGACGCACAGACCCTCCCCTACCCGAACGGGCAGTGCCAACCCCACCCGGCCGTCACTCGATTGCGACCATTCGGGGCGCGCGCTGACATGTTGCCGGCGAATAGCGTTCCGCTACATGGACGTTGCCGTTCTCGGTCCTGCGCTTCTGGACCCGTTCGCGCCTGCGCCGCAGGGAATCTGGAGCGGCAATGGCGTGCGGGTGCAGAGGCGTCGCGGGCCGCATCGCGTGCACGCCGCGGTGTGCACTCCACGGTTCTGCGCGCACCGCGAAGGCGACGCGTTGACGGTCGAGCACGATCTGACCCCTGACGAACTGTCCGACGAACTGGCAGTGCTGCTCACCGAGGAACTCGGCGCCACCGGCGTTCTGCACGGCCAACCGGATTTCGAGTCGGTGTTCACCGGCGTCGTGCGTTCCACCGTCGACGGTGGCATGCAGGCGTGGCTGCGGTTCTACCGGAACTCGCTGCACGCGCTGGAATCCGGCACCGCGGCGTTCGCCCCGATCCATCAGCACGCGACAGAACTGATCATCGGGCGACGCGTGCTCGATCTCGGCTCGTGCTTCGGGTTCTTCCCGCTACGTCTGAGCCGCAACGGATTCGACGCCACGGCAACCGATCTGAGCGCACCGACCATGAACCTGCTGGCGCGGGTGAGCCCGAAGCTGCACCGGCCGGTTCGCACCGTCACATGCGACGCCGCGGGGGTACCGCTGCCCGACGCGGTCGCCGACACCGTGACCGCGCTGCACCTGCTGGAGCATCTGGACCCCGACGCCGGCGACGCCGTGCTCGCCGAGGCATTGCGCCTGGCACGGCGCCGCGTGATCGTCGCGGTGCCGTTCGAGGACGAACCCCAGGTCTGCTACGGGCACGTCCGCAGATTCGACACCGAAGCGCTTCAGCGCATCGCCGAGAAGATCACCCGCACGCACCCCGTCACCGCGTCGGTCGGCGAGCACCACGGCGGCTGGCTGGTACTGGACCGTTACTAGATCAACCCGCGCTTGCTCGCCGCGTACACGGCCTCGGCTCGGCGGCTCACGTCGAGCTTGCGCATGATGTTGCTGACGTGAAACTTCGCGGTGGTCGCGGAGATGAACAGCTTTTCGCCGATCTTGTTGTTGGACAACCCGGCTGCCAGCAGTCGCAGCACCTCGATCTCGCGGTCGGTGAGCTGCTCGCGGGGTTCGGTGCGCCCGCTCAGCGACCGCACGACGGCCGCGGCGCTGCGGGAGTCGAAGGCACTGTCACCGGAGGAGATCGCGCGGATCGCCCGCACCAGTTCGGTCGTGTCGACATCTTTGACGACGCAGCCGCGGGCGCCGGCGTGCACGGCGCGCACCACGAGGTCCTCATCGAGGAACGTGGTGAGCACCAGCAGGCCGAGGTTGGGATGGGCCGCGGAGAGCTTGGCGCACAACGACAGACCCTCGAAGTCCGATCCGGCCGAGAGTTTGAGGTCCAGCAGCACCACGTCGGGTTCGACCGCGGCGACCATGGCCTCGGCCTCTGCCTCGCTGGACGCCTCCCCGACCACCACCAGATCGTCCTCACGTTCCAGCAGCGAGCGCAGGCCCTGCCGCAGGATGGCGTGGTCGTCGACCAGTGCCAGCCTGATCTCGCGCGTCGTGACGGTCATCGTCTGTTCCCTTCGGTCCTGGGGATGGTCGCGACCACGCGGACACCGCCGATGCGGGACCGCTGAACCGCGAAGGTACCGCCGTGCTCGCGGCAGCGGGCCAGCATGTTGGCCAGCCCGCGGTGATGCCCGTCGACGTCGGTGGCGTCGGCCATCCGCAGCGCCATGCGCAGCTTGGCCGGGTCCCCGGTGCCGTCGTCGGAGATGGACAGCGACACGGCCGTCGGACGGTAGCGCAACCGCACGATCGCGCGGGTCGCGTTGCCGTGCATGGCGGTGTTGAACAGCGCCTCGCCGGCCACCCGCAGCAGCGCGTGCTCGACCTCGCTGGGCAGTTCGGCCACGGCGCCTTCGACTTTCAGGCTCACCCGCAGATCCTCGGGCATGTGCACGGTCGCAAGCTGTTCGAGCAGTTCGGGCAGCGTGGAACGCCCGGCGTCCTCGGGATGGTTGAGCGCGTAGATCGCCGACCGCAGTTGTTCACTCGCCGAACGGGTGAGTGTCTTGGCGGTGTCGAGGCGGTCGACCAGATCCTGCGTGCCGGGTAGCGCCATGGCCTCGCTGCGGCACACCTCGATCTGCATACCGGCCGAGAGTACGGTCTGGCTCACGCTGTCGTGCAGTTCACGCGCGATGCGGTGGCGCTCGTTGTCGAGTACCTGATGGCGTTGCGCCGCACCGAGTTCCCGTTGTGTGGCCAGCAGTTCGGCGTTGCGTGCCTCGGACTGCGCCAGAAGTGCCTGAGACCGCTGGAACAGCGCGCAGTTCTGCAACGCAACCGCGGTCTGGCTCGACAGGATCCGCATGACGGTCTCGTCGGTGTCGTCCAGCGTGCGGTGCACCGGGGTCCAAGCCGCGAACGCGCCGATCACGCCGCCGTTGAGTTCGATCGGCACGTGCGCGTGGTGGGGTTCGATCACCGGGTACCGGAACTGCGCCAGGTGCCCCCGCAGAATGTCGTTGAGACGGTTGAGCACCGCGTCCGGCAGGTGGTCGGGGACCTCGGCACCCGACACCCCGTCGTACGAATAGGCGTGCCCGTCGGCATCGAGGATGAGGTGACGCGGCAGGGCCTCCTGCAGGGCACCGTCGGCGAGCGCCAAAAGCACCCACTCGGCGTCGAGGTGGGTGCGGGCCGCTTCGGCCACGGCCCGCACGAGTTTCGGTGGGCCGTTGACGGTTTGGACCAGCGCGCGTGAGATCGCCTCGAGCGCGGCGAGGACACGTTCGGTGCGCTGAGCAGCGACACGGAATTCGGGGTAGAACGTGCTCTTTCCGGATCGGACGCCGGTGAGCCGTTCCAGATCCGGTGCCGCCACCCGATGCCCGAATCCGGGTGCCGCGGTCATAGCGCGGTCCGGAACAACGCGCACAGACCGGCCTCGTCGACCGGACGGGGATTGGTGGTGATGCACGCGTCGGCCATCGCGTTGCGGGCGAGCACCGGGACGTCCTCGGCGCGCACACCCAGATCCGCCAGGCCACGCGGCACACCCACCCGACGTGCCAGCTCCTGCAACCGATCCGCAAGGGCCAGAGCCGATTCCAGTTCGGGTGCGCGCTTGTCGGCGATACCGAGGTACGACGCGATGGTGGCGAACGGAGCCGGGTCGGCCTCGGCGTTGAACCGCACGACGTGGGGCAGCAGCACACCGTTGATGACGCCGTGCGGCAGGTCGAGCAGGCCCCCGACCTGATGGCTCATGGCATGCGCCGCACCGAGGATCGCGTTTGTGAACGCCAGGCCCGCCTCCAGCGCGGCCTGGGCCATGAGCACGCGGGCCGGCATCTCCTTGGGCCGTTCGATGGTGGTGACCAGGTTCTCGGTCACCATCACCACCGAGCGCAACGCGTGATGGTCGGTCAACTGGTTGTGCCCCAGCGACACGAACGCTTCGATGCCGTGCGTCAGCGCATCCAAACCGGTTGCCGCGTTGAGCCATTCGGGCATGGTGGTGAGCAGGCGCGGATCGATGACGGTAAGGTCGGGCACCAGCGCGCGGCCCAGGATGGTGATCTTGGTGTTGCGGGTGGTGTCGGTGACGATGCAGAACTGCGAGACGTCGGCGCCGGTGCCCGAGGTCGACGGCAGCACCACGAGCGGTGGGATCGGCATGGTGGCCTTGTCCACGCCGGCGTAGTCGAGGATGTCACCGCCGTTGGCGGACAGGATCGCGATACCTTTCGCGGCGTCGATCACCGATCCGCCACCCAGCGCGATCAGCACGTCGCACCCGTGGGCCCGGTAGAACTCGTGGCCCGCGGTGATCTCGTGGTCCTTCGGGTTGGGCGTGATGGCGCTCCAGACCTGTGGAGTCACGCACTGCTCCCGCAGATGCCCCAACAGTTCGTCGACCCATCCGGCCTCGATCAGCCCCGGGTCGGTGACCAGCAGTGGACGCAAGCCACCCAGGCGCACCGCGGCGTGCGCGGCCTCGGCCATCGAATCGATGCCGAACACGATTTCGGGGGCGTGAAACTTGAGCAGCCGGGTCGGCATCGGATCCGGCATGGCCCTCGGCACCGCGATCGGCGCGGACTCCACCTGCGTTATCACCTCACCACCCCGTCGTGTGATCCACCTAACAAACCACCATACGTCGCCGACGGGTGGCTCCCAATGTGCAGGTGGGCAGGCCGTTACCTACCCGATCGGGTAGGTACAAGATCACATCCGAGATCAGGAGAGCGCGTGCGCGAGCTCTCCCGCCCGGGCGATGAGCTGCTCGGCATCGCGCGCGACGACGACCTTGTCGCACACCTCGGCGTAGTCCGGCATGGCGCACGTGGCCTGCCGCCAGTACCGGGTGGGTTCCGGGGTGATCCAGGCGAGCCGGTGTACGCGTCGCCGCAGCGCACGCAGGCTCTCGGTGCGAGCCGGCAGGCCCGGGCTGCGACCGTCGCCGACGATCAGCACGGCCGTGCGCGAATCGAGTGCGTCGGCCTGCGCGGACAGCATCTCGTCGAATACCTGCCCGTAGTCGCTGCTGGCCTCCAGATCGATCTGGGCCTCGGCCAGCACCGCGGCGAGCGCATCGTCCCCACCGGTCTGCAGCAGAATCTCGGTGACGTCGACGGGACGGTCCACGAACGCCATCACCCGGCATCGGTGCGCCCGCCGGTGCATGGCCTGTGCCAGCCGCAGCGTGAACGCGGTGACCGGACGCACCGACAGCGAGACGTCGGCGATGACCAGCAGGCGCACCCGATCTGGCCGCGGGGTGCGGGTGATGAGCCGGAACGGCACGCCGTCGGTGCGCAGAGAGTGCCGCGTGGTGCGACGCATGTCGAGGCGGCCCCGCATCTCGGCGGGCCGGGGCCGCGGTGCCCCGCGCATGCGGCGCAGCACCTCGTGGCAGGCGAGGTCGACGTCGGTGGCCACCGTTGCGTCGGTGGGGCCGGCCGGGGTGTCCGGTTCGGCGGTCAGCCCGCACCGGTCGGCCAGTGCCGCGACGAAGCTCTCGACGGCCTGTGTCAGCTGGTCGAGTTGTTCGGCGGTCAACGGTTGGTCTCCCGCGTCGTCGCCGTAGGTGCGGGCCGGGTCGTAGGCGTCGAGCCAGGCCAGGATGGACTCCGGATCGTCCCAGTGCAGTGCGCCCGCCACCACGGGAGCCACCGAGTCGGCGAGGGCGCCGGCCAGGCTCGCCGCGGCGCGGTCCACCTCGACGGTGTAGCGCACGCCGCGACGGCCCGCGTCGCTCTCGGCCGACACCGACAGCTGGTTGTCGGCGCCAGACACGCTGAAGTCGTCGTCGTCCTTGTGCGGGTTGAACCCCTTGTCGGCGTCCGGGGTGTCGAAATGGTCGCCGACCTCGGCCGCGCGTTCGTTGTACTCGGCGTAACGCCCGATCTCCTGGTCCTCGTCGATCTCGAGGTGGTCGGGCAGACCCGAGCCGGTGTGGGCACGGCTCGGGTCTGCCACGTCGTGTTCGGTGACGATCGACGCGACGCCGAACATCGCGTCGAAGGCGCGGTCGAAACCACGTTGTTCACGAACGTATTTCGCGCACGTCGCGCGTAACGCGGCCCGCAGCGCCTCCTGGTCACGTGCCCCGAGCAGTCCGAGCACGCGCCGCACCTCGATCACCTCGGCCGGCGAGGTCGCGACGCCGGCGCGGCGCAACAACTCGCCGAACGCGGCGGCGACGAGGTCGAGGATCTTCGACGGTGTCACCGCCGGCCACCACCGCGCCCGCGGAACACCGCGGTGGTCGTGTTGGCCGGACGCGACGCCACCGTGGCCGGTTCTGCCGGCTTCGACGGCTCGACCGGTTGCGCCCCAACGCCACTCAGATTGTCACTCAGACCGCCACCCAGATGACGCAACGCGATCTCGCGGTCGCTGGTGAACTTCACCAGCGTCGAGAGCAGCAGCGGATGCGACGCCTCGGTGCCCAGCAGCGCCGCGGCACGCGCCCCGTCCACCACCTCCGAGATCGACGGGCTCTTGCGCAGCGGCAGTTCGCGCAGGGTGCGGGCCAGTTCGACGACGTCGGCGACCACCGACGGTTCGACGTGCGGTGCCCGCACCCCGACGATCTCCCGTTCCCGTTGCGGCGTCGGGAATCCCAGGTGGTAGTGCAGGCACCGGCGCTTGAGCGCCGACGACAGTTCGCGAGTGTCGTTGGAGGTCAACACCACCCACGGCACCGTGCGGGCTTTGAAGGTGCCGATTTCAGGGATGGTCACCTGCCGCTCGGCGAGGATCTCCAGCAGCAGGGCCTCCATGGCCTCCTCGGTGCGGTCGACCTCGTCGATCAGCAGCACGACCGGTTCCTCGGACAGCACCGCGTCCAGCAGCGGACGTACCGACAGGAACGCCTCGGAGTACAGCCCGAAGTCACGTCCCGCCAGATAGCGCGACGCCTCGTCGATGTCCTCGATCCCATTGGTGGCAGCCGTGATCCGGTCACGCAGCATCTGCACATGCAGCAGTTGCTTGGCGTAGTCCCATTCGTAGAGCACCCGATTGTCGTCGAGACCCTCGTAGCACTGCAGGCGGATCAGCCGCCGCCCACCGGCCGCGGCGAGCGCCTTGGCCAGTTCGGTCTTGCCGACGCCGGCCGGCCCTTCCAGCAGCAGGGGCCGGTCCAGCGCGGTGGCCAGATGCACCACGGTGGCAAGGTCGGTGTCGGCGATGTAGTCCTGCTCGCGCAGCGCGGCGGAGAGTTCCGCCGCGCTGCCGAACATGATGGGCTCATCGCGAACAGGGATGGTCGCGGTGGTCACATGGCCTCCCGGTTGCGAATCAGATGCTGAATCAGTAGGACTCGTTGATCGCGTGGTTCACCACGGGGATCATCGATTCGACGGTCACCTCGCGCGGGTTGCCTGGGGTGCACCAGTCGTCCTGGATGTGCTCGGAGATCGCGCGGACGGTCTTGTCGTCGCCCTTGATCACCTCACCCTTGCCGGCGTACTTGCCGGTGTTCATCTGGTTCTTGGCGTACGAGTCGACGCGGACCTGCGAGAAGTTGTCCGGGATGCCGACGTCCTGCGCCAACCGGATCGCGGCCTCGACCGCGGCGTCGGCGGCCTGCACCGTGGTCATGTTGCGGGTGTCCACACCCATCGCCGTCGCAAGCTGCGCGTAGCGCTCGTAGCGCGCGGGCAGGTTGTACTCCCATACCCGCGGCAGGGCGATCGCGTTGTTGAGGCCGTGGTGGCTGTCGAAGAACGCGCTGACCGCGTGGCTGATGGAGTGCACGATGCCCAGACCGCCGGAGTTGAACGCCTGCCCGGCGATGTACTGCGCGTTCATCATGCCTTCGCGGGCCTTGAGGTTGCGTGGCTCGAACACCGCCTCGCGCAGATGCTTGGCGACGAGTTCGACGGAGTACAGGGCATTTCCGAGTGACGGCGCGAAGTCCAGCCGCGACACGAACGGCTCACTGCCGTGCGCGAGCACATCGAAACCGCAGTAGGCGGTGAAGTGCTGCGGGCAGCTGTAGTACAGCAGCGGATCGTCGATCGCGAGGGTGACGATGGTCGCCTCGTCGAACCCCACCCACTTGTGCGGGTGGTCCATGTCGGAGGTGTCGGTGATGACGTAGGCCCACGATGTCTCCGAACCCGTTCCGGCCGTGGTGGATACCGCGATGTGCGGCGGGTTCTGCTTGTTGGTGGACTTGGCGAAGCCCTCGAACTCGTTGATGTTGCGGCCGTCGTGGGCGATGACCACACGCGCACCCTTGGCGGCGTCGTGGCTCGACCCGCCACCGACGGAGATGATGCTGTCGCACTTCTCCTGCTGGTAGAGCGCCGCGGCCTCCATGACGTTGTAGTCCTTGGGGTTCGACTCCACCTTGTCGTAGAGGACCACCTCGACGCCCTGGTACTCGATCTTGCCGGTGAGTTCCTCGATGATGCCTGAGCCGCGCAGGCCCGTGGTCATCAGCAGGGTGCGCTTGAAGCCGAGGTTCTTGGCCTCGACGCCGATGATGTCGTGCGCCCCGACGCCCAGCAGCGCGCGGGGGAACGGGTGGAACTCCTTGATCGGGAAATCCCAAATCTGGTTCAGCTCAATGGCCATTGGTTCACTCCTCGCTGTGTCGCGCCCAGGTTCGGGCAGCTGACACCACGGTGGACCGCAAGTGGCCGGCGTCACAATGGTTTGCGGCCACTACCCGCCGACCGGCACGGCAGAACTGTCCGGTCGGGCAGGGTGGTCGACCACCGGCGGCTCACCGGTGGGCGAGGGTGCTCACAGCCCCAGGTCGTTGAGGCCCGGATGGTCGTCGGGCCTGCGGCCCAGCGGCCAGTGGAACTTGCGCTCGCCCTCGGCGATCGGCGCGGTGTTGATGGACGCATGCCGCGTGCGCATCAGGCCGAACTCGTCGAACTCCCAGTTCTCGTTGCCGTACGAGCGGAACCAGTTGCCCGAGTCGTCGTGGTGTTCGTAGGCGAAGCGCACGGCGATCCGGTTGCCGTCATGGGCCCAGAGTTCCTTGATCAGGCGGTAGTCGAGTTCGGTGTTCCACTTACGCGTCAGGAACTCGACGATTTCCTCTCGGCCTCTGGGGAATTCGGTGCGGTTACGCCAGCGGGAGTCGACAGTGTAGGCGAGGGCGACCCGCTGCGGGTCCCGGGAGTTCCAGGCGTCCTCGGCCAGCCTGACCTTTTGGGCGGCGGTCTCGGTGGTGAATGGCGGCAGCGGTGGGCGGGCTGCGTCGGACATGCGGCGTTCCTTCCCGGAGAACGGTCGTTCTCCCGTCTGCTACCGTAGAGAACGATGGTTCTCCGCGCAAGGAAGGTCGGCATGCTGGACCCAGACGCGGCACGCGAGCGCGTCCTCGCCGCGGCCGAGGAACTCTTCTACGCCCGCGGCATTCAGGCCGTCGGCATGGACGCCGTGCGGACGGCGTCCGGAGTCTCGCTCAAACGCCTCTACCAGATGTTCCCCTCGAAAGAGGATCTGGTTGTTTCGTTCCTGCAACAACGGGATTCGCGGTGGCTCGGCAGGCTCACCGCCGCGGTCCAATCCCACACCGACCCGCGCGAACGCATCACCGCGGTGTACGACTGGCTGTACGCGTGGTTCTCCGAACCCGACTACCGCGGTTGCGCGTTCATCAACTCCTTCGGTGAACTCGGCGGTATCTCCCCCGCGGTCGCAGACCAGGCCCGCCACCACAAGCGGGAGTTCCACGCTTATCTCACCGAACTCGTCGGCGCCGCAGGGTATCCCGCCGAGTTGGCCGCGCACCTCGCTCTGCTCGCGGAAGGTGCGATTGTCAACTCGGCGATCTTCGGCACACCCGACCCCGCCACGCGCGCAAAGCAAGCCGCGCTCACGCTCATGCAGGCCTCAGGCGGTTAGGCTAGCCGCAGTTACCTCCAAGCGGAGGTGTGGAAGTCGCTGGGCCAGCGCGTGGCGCGATGACCCTCAGCATCGGCACGGCAATCAGTAACGCCAGCGCGACCATAACGCTGCTGACCCAGACCGGCGCAACGACATTCGCGTGAATTCCGAGAGCCGCAGCTGCGGCCACCGGACCACCGGCAGCGCCGACGTTCAACGCCGCCGTCGCATACGCCCCACCCATCGTGGGGGCTGCGGACGCCTCATAGAGCACCCGCGTGATCAGGGTGCCGCCCACGGCGAACGACAACGCGCCCTGCATGAATGCCAGCAGGAGAAGCGCAGCCGGCTGGCTCGACAGGAGCGCAAGCGCCGTCCAGCCCGCCAACAACGCAGGGCCCCCGGCTCCGATGACGATACCGGGGCGTGTGTCGGACAGACGTCCCGCGACGGTCACGCCGATGAACGACCCAAACCCGAACAGCAGCAAGACAACCGAGACCCACAGTCGCCCCAGTCCCGCCGATTCGGTGACGATCGGTGCCAGGAACGTGAACGTCGCGAACGTACCGGCATTCACCAGGGCGGCGAGCAGCATGGCCAACGCCAGGCGCTTACTCCCCAGTTGCGCGAGCTCATCACGCAGCGAGGCACCCGCCACCGGCGAGCCGGCGCGTCCTGCACCCGCCGGTAATGCTGTGGCGATACCGACAACAGCGGGCACACAGAGCAGTGCTATCGCCCAGAAGGTGGCCCGCCAGCCTAGCATGGTGCCCAGCACCGCGCCGGCCGGCACTCCGGCGATGGTCGCCAGCGTCGTGCCCGCCAGGAGAACCGCCAGCCCGCGACCTTGGCGTCCCGCCGGCACGAGGGTGGCCGCCGTGCTCAACGCGACCGCGAGAAAGCCCGCATTGGCAACCGCCGCGACCAGCCGGGTGACCAACAGAACGCCGAAACTTGTTGTGACAGCGCCGAGCACGTGCACCAGGGCGAAGGTCAGCAGGAAGGCCGACAAACTGACCCGGGCACGCCATCGACGGGTCAACGCCGCCATCGACGGCGCACCGACGACCATCCCCACAGCAAATGCCGACGTGAGCAGCCCAGCCGGTCCGATCGATACACCGAGGTCGGCGGCGATGTCCGGCACCAGACCGGCGAGCATGAATTCCGAGGTACCCATGGCGAATACGGCCACGGCAAGAAGGTAGAGCGAAAAAGGCATCACAAACTCCGAGGTGAGAGAGCGAGAAAAGAAAACGTCTCGTCACCGCGGCCGGCCCCCGTGGGGCTGGGACTGCGCTCAGTGATTCAGGGGGCTGACGGCGTGACCGAAAGCCCCCACCTTGGATGCCTCAGGGCTCGACATGACGCGAACACTAGCCACGGCACCGCTGACCACGCAACCCTGTTTTCAGGGCGCCTCACGCAACGCTGCTGCGAACTGCTCCAGTTCGTCGACCGTCACGTCGACGTGCGGCGAGATTCGCAGCACCGGCGTGCGCATCTCGAACGGTGCCCGCGCGAGTTCACACGCGGTGCTCACGATGCCACGCTCCGCGATCAGCCACGAGCGCACCGACGCGGGATCGGCACCATCGGTGGGCTCAAGGGTGGTGATCGCGGTGGGTTGGTCGACGGGTTCGACGACGCGCCACCCGTCGACCTCTGCCAGCACCTGCCGAGAGAGGCACCCCACCTCGGCGAGTCGTTCGCGCACCGTCGTGGGACCTGCTGCGAGATGCTCACCGACCGCGACGGAGAATCCCACACGCGCCGCCGCGTTGTGCTCACCGAGTTCGAGCTTCTCCAGAACACTCATCGGAATTGGCCAGTCGGACGGGGGGATCCGCGGTTGCAGACGCTCGGCGAGTTCGGGCCGCACCGCGAGCACCCCGACACCACGCGGGCCGGCGAGCCACTTGCGCGACGATGAGTACACCGCGTCGGCCCCGACATTGCAGTCCAGATGCCCCAGCGCCTGCGCGGCGTCGATCACCACGGGGATCCCCGCATTGTGGCAGGCCTCGACGAGTTCTGCCGCGGGTTGCGCGATCCCGCGATGGCTTGCCAATGCGGTGAGGTGTACGAGCGCGACGGGATGGGCCGACAGTTCGTGCGACGCCTCGTCGACCAGCACCCGCCCGTCGTCGTCGACCGGTAGCGCACGCACCTGGAAACCGTTGGCCGCCATGGCAGACAGATTCGGCCCGTACTCGCCGGGCAGGCAGGCCAGCGTGCGCTTCCCCGGCCAGCTCGACAGCAACAGGTCGATGGCGTGGTTGGATCCGCTGGTGTACACCACGTCCGACGCCGCAAAACCGATGAGCGACGCGACCGCGGCCCGCCCGGCGTCGAGCGCCGGCGTCGCAGCCTCGGCCGCCACATAACCACCCACCTCGGCCTCGTGGCGTGCGTGTGCGGTGGTCGCGTCGATCACCGCGAAGCTCTGCCGCGAACATGCCCCGCTGTCCAGGTGCAACCCGGCAACCTTGGGACGGGCGTCACGCCACTGCTGCGCGAGCATCACCGCACCGCCAGCGACAACCCGAAATCCCCGGCCGGATCGGTCCACCAATGCGTCTGCCGCAGACCGGCTTCCGCCAGCTCGGCGACGACGTTCTCGGGACGGAACTTGCAGGACACCTCGGTGAGCATCTCCTCACCCGCGGCGAAGTCGACCTCCAGGTCCAGTGCCGCGACGCGGACATGCTGTGCGGTGCGGGCACGCAACCACATCTCGATGCGTTCCTCGTCGGAGTTCCACTTCGCGACATGCTCGAACGCGTCGAGGTCGAAATCGGCGGACAGTTCGCGGTTCACCACGGCCAGCACGTTGCGGTTGAACGCCGCGGTGACGCCGGCCGCGTCGTCGTACGCGCGCACCAACCGGCCGGTGTCCTTCACCAGATCGGTGCCCAGCAGCAGGCTGTCGCCCGGCTGCAGCGTGTCCGCGAGAGTACTGAGGAACTCCGCGCGGGGCGCGGGTGTCAGGTTGCCGATGGTCGACCCGAGGAACACCACGAGCCGCCGTCCGACATGCGGGATCTTGCCCAGATGCTCCTCGAAATCGCCACATACGGCGTCGATCTCGATACCCGGGTACTCCGCGCCGATTGCCGCTCCGGCCGAACGCAGCACGCCCGCGTCGACGTCGAACGGGATGAAGCGGCGCAGCAGCTCGGCGTCGCGCATGGCGTCGAGCAGCATGCGGGTTTTCTCCGATGTCCCACTGCCCAGTTCCACCAGGGTGTCGGCACCCGCGGCCGAGATGATCTCCGCCGACCGGGTCCGCAGGATCTGCGCCTCGGTTCGGGTGGGGTAATACTCGGGGAGCCGGGTGATCTGATCGAACAGATCACTGCCGACGGCGTCGTAGAACCACTTGGGCGGCAGACTCTTCTGTGTCGCGGTGAGACCCGCGCGGACGTCACGGCGCAGCGCTTCGGCGGCCGAGTCGGCTGCCAGGTAGTTGGCCAGTGAGAGCGTCATGGGGCGTCCTTTCACAGGGGTGTCACGACGACGTGGGCGTCGCGGACGTCGACGAGGTGCCGGTCCGGGATGTCCGACCAGCCGGGATCGTCGTCGTAGGGTTCGCTCGCGAGGACGACGCCGTCGGGGCGGCGCAGGACCGACAGCGTGTCCCCCCAGGTGGTGGCGAGCAGCCGGGAACCGTTGGCGGCCAGGATGTTCAACCGCGCGTTCGGGTCGAGTTCGCCGACCTCGGCGATGGTGGCGCCGAGCGCGTCGAGGCCACGGGAGAAGATGAGCGCCGCGAGGATCGCGCTGTCCACCGTGGACTCGGCGGCACCGGTCAACGGGAGCACCCCGCGGTCGACCAGGCCGTTGTGCGACAGCAGCCACTGCCCGTCGCTGAACGGCGCCGACGCCGACGGTTCGATGGGCATACCGATGGTGGCCGAGCGCACCGCGGCCACCACACAGCGACTGCGCAGCGCTGGTGCCACCGACGCGAACGACGCATCACCCCACAGCGGTTTGTCGCTGCGCCAGCGGCGGGCCACTCCATCGTCGTCGAAAAACCCTGCGCCCCAACCGTCGGCGTTCATCAGACCGTGCTTCTGTCGTCGCGGTGCGTAGGACTGCACCAGCAGTCCCTGCGGCGGGTCGAGCACCAGGTCGGCCAACGACCGCGGCGCGCCCAGCCACGCCACATGCCGGCACATCAGACGTCCCAGGCCAGGCGGACACCCGAGAAGATCTGCCGCCGGATCGGGTGGTCCCAGTTGCGGAAGCTGGGCCGCAGGATTCCCGGTGCCACGGCCCATGACCCGCCGCGCAGCACGCGGTAGTCACCGGATGTGGTGCCCTCGAAGAACGGCGTGCTGTAGCGCTCGTAGATCATCGGCGTGAAACCGGGCCACGGCCGCAGCGGCGAGGAGGTCCACTCCCACACGTCGCCCAGCATCTGCTCGGCGCCATAGGCCGACGCCCCCGCCGGGTAGGCCCCGACCGGCGCCGGGCGGCGTGCGTCACCGCCGAGGTTGGCCAGCGCCGCGCTGGGTTGTGCTGAGCCCCAGGGGAACCGGCGCCGAGCACCGGCGACCGGATCCCACGCGCAGGCCTTCTCCCATTCGATCTCGGTGGGCAACCGCGCACCGGCCCACGCCGCGTAGGCCTCGGCTTCGAAGAACGTCACGTGCTGCACGGGTTCGTCACCCGGGATCTCCTCGATGTGCCCGAACCGGGTGCGGGTGCCGTCGGGGTTCCAGAACTGCGGGGCCACCAGGCCCGCCTCCTGGCGGTGCGCCCAGCCGCGTGGCGACCACCAGCGCGGCTCGTCGTAGCCGCCGTCGTCGATGAACTCGCGCCATTCGGCGTTGGTGACGGGCACGCGGCCGATCCGGAACGACGGGATGTCCACGACGTGGGCGGGCCGTTCGTTGTCCAGCGAGTGCGGTTCGGTCAGCGCGTCGACCCCGAGCACGAACGGGCCGCCCGGCACCAGCACCGACGTGCCTGCCACGCCTGGCCTGCCCGTGGGCAGGGGAGTTCCGGTGTCGAGCAGGGGCGGGCCTTCGCGCAGGTTGAGTGCCTGCAGCATGGTCTCGTCGTGCTGGTTCTCGTGGCTGATCACCAGCGCGAACCGGAAGCCCGGATCGTCCTCGGGCAGCGTGTCGAGGGTGTCGAGCGCCTTGGCCCGCACCGTCGCGCAGTAGGCGCGCGCATCCGAAGGCGGCAGCAACGGGAGGTTGACCCGGCTGGCGCGTGAGTGCTCGAACGCGTCGTAGAGCCGGTCCACCTCGGGTGCGAGCATGCCGGGGCGGTCGGGGTTGCCGTCGCGCAGCAGCCACAGTTCTTCCTGCTGGCCGATGTGCGCGAGGTCCCATACGAGCGGGCTCATCAGCGGGTTGTACTGGCGATGCAGTTCCGCGTCGTCGAACTCCACGAGCCGCAACGTGCGTTCGCGGGCCCGGGCCAGCTCGTCGGCCAGTGTCTCGCGTGCGATCAAAGCTCACCTTTCGCCAGTTCCCGGACGGCGGCGGCGATTCCGCGTGCCACCACCCGGTCCGAGAAGTCGTCGGCGGGACTACGCCTCTGCTGGACCGAACGCATCAACAGCGTCATCGATTCCTCGAGTTCGGCCGGTGCCCGCTCCGCCGCGAGCCGCACGCACGTCAGGGCCGCGGTGTGCAGATGTCGGTCCGTCAGGCCCATCCGCGCGGCGCGGTCCCAGGCTGTGGCGACTGGACGTGTTGCCTCAGCGGCACTTTCGGCCGCGACAGGATCGTCGAGCAATGTGGTGAGGGTGAACACAGCGGCCGGCCACAGCGCGTCGGGCACGCTGTCGAGATAGCGGATCTCCAGCCAGCGGCGCGGCCGCACCGGCGGGAACAGCGTCGTCAGGTGATAGTCCAGGTCGGCCTCGGTCGGTCTGCGTCCACCCAGCACGGCGCGCCCGTCGGCCCAGTCCGCGAACGGCACCCAGTTGGTCACGGGCACCGCGTCCGGAGAGTTCACCAGCATCACCGGCGCGCGCAGCGCGTAGCGCGCCCATTCGGAGGCGGGATCGTCGCCGTCCACACCCAGCACCGGCCCGCACCGCGCCGAGTCGAGCTGCCCCCACACGCGTTGCCGCGTCGAACACCAGCCCGTGAACTGTCCACCCAGCATCGGTGAGTTGGCGGTGATCGCGATCATCGTGGGCCCCAGCGCATGTGCCAACCGGACCCGCTCGGCCCAGCCGTCGCGCGGACCGGCATCCAGGTTGACCTGCACCGACGCGGTTGCCGTCATCATCGCGGCGCCGGCCTCGGCGGTACCGCTCGCGGTGAAGAACTGTTCCATGGCCGAGTAGCGCGCACCCGGGTTGACCCGGCGGGTCGGCCGCAGCGGATCGGTGCCGAGCAGCACCAGGCCAAGATTCCTGCGGGCGAACTCCGCACGCAGCACAGCACGGTCGGCCTGCAGCGCGGCGACCGCGGCGAGCGGACCGTCGTACGGCGGACCGGACAGTTCGACCGCGCCGCCGGGTTCCACGGTGATCCGGCTGCCACCGGGCAGTGGCGGTACGTCCGCGATCACGGCGGACAGTTCGTCCCAGCTCGGTCGCCGCGTCGGATTGCTCAGGTCGAAACAGTGCGCCTCGATCTCCAGGCCCACCCGGCCGATCGGACCGTCCTGCAGGCTGTTGGCACCGATGTGGGCGGCGGCCTGCTCCGCACTGGTGAACTCGACCGGAACCGCACAGCCAGAATCACTTCTGGCGGGTAAGGCCATGACCAACCGTCCCTCCCAGTCCCCTGCCGGACCGTCTGGTTCTTCTCCATCTTCCAGATCAGACCGACAAAGTTCGCGTCTTTATTCGTGACAGGTCGGTGACGGTTGCGGGCCGGTTATTGCCCCAGGGTGTTCTGCATGGCCCCGGCCAGCACGTTGACCGCGGGGCCTCCGTTGCCGGATTGGCACACTTTTGCCTGCAGCAGAACGTTTTCGCGCTTCCGGGTGGTGTTGAAACACCGCCGGTCGGTGGCCGCCTCCTGCTTGACCCAGTCGGCGTCGGCCGGGCCCGCCGGCCCGCCGGTGAACGTCCACACCTCGGTGTGGAAGTTGTCCAGATGCATCGCCGTGGTCTGCCCCGCGCATCCGACGGTGCGGTCGACGACGCGATGGTAGGCGCGGTCGGCCGCGTCGACGGTGGCGAACACCCCGACGGCCTGCTTCACCAGGTGTGTGGCGTCGCCCGCCGCGGTCTGGGCAGTGGCACCGCCGAAGGACGCCAGGTCGGGGTCGTTGAACACCTCGGGCAGGCCGATGTCGGCCCAGTTGTTGCACACGGGGTTGTCGACGGAGAACGCCTGGAACGGCGCGGTGAACTCGGACTCCCAGCGGATGGGGGCGCCGACGATGTTGCTCACCGAACCCTTCGGCATGACGGCGTAGGACACCACACCGGGATCCGACGGCCGGGCCGCAGCAGGTGCCACTGACGCCAGGACAAGTCCAGCCACCCCGAGACTCACAGTCACGGCACGCATGGGCTCGATCATGCCATTCAGTACACGGTGCGGGTGCAGTAGGTGCGTGCCGGTGACGGGTACGGCCAGGCGAACTGACCGGCGTCGTCGCCGCATGCGGCCTGGTCACGGACGTCGAGCCGCCGCGTCACCTGGACCAGCAGGCCGGGCCTGGCGGGTTCGGCGCAGTCGGCCAGTTCGACCATGCCCGCGGGCATGCCGAGTTCGTAGCAGTGGTCGGCGACGAGGTTCGGCACCAGGCACAGCCGCGCCGTCGACGGATCGGCGAATTCGGTGGACAGCTGCTGGTATTCGCGGCTGGGGCACGCGCCGGTCTCGTCGGCGACGGCGCCCACGGTGTAGCTGGGGTCGGCGCTGCAGTCCACCTCTGTGGCACGTACGGGATCGGGTCCGTCAGGCGTCGTCGCCGGGATGCTCACGCAGTCACCCACCGAGAACACCATCACCGCACCACGTTCGGGGCCCGGTTGCCCACACGCCGGGGCGAGCAGTACCGGCGCTGCGATCAGCGCAAGCATGAGCCGATGGCGCGTCATGGTTAGGCAGAATGTCACGATTCGCCGGACCCCGCCCAGGGCTTCAACCGAACTGAAATGAAGAGCCCCGGCCACCGAGGGGTCGTGGCCGGGGCATTTCTTCGGGCTGCAGATGTGGTCTAGATGGTGCTGCTCTGCGGTCTGGTCGTTGTGGCGGAGTCGTGCTGGCAATCAGCGCAAACTCCCCAGTACACGACCTCTGCCTCGTCGATCGCGAAGCCCGCCAGATCGGAGGGCTCCAGGCAGGGCGCCTCGCCGACCGCGCAGTCGACGTCGGCCACCCGGCCGCACACCCGGCACACCAGGTGATGGTGGTTGTCGCCGGTCCTGGTCTCGTAGCGGGCCGACGATCCGGCGGGTTCGATGCGCCGCACCAGGCCCGCGTTGACGCACGCGCGCAGCACGTCGTACACCGCCTGAGTCGACACCGACCCGAGGTTCTGGCGAACTGCCATGGCAACGTCGTCTGCAGTCGAGTGTGGCTGTTCGGCCAGGACTTCGAGCACCGCGACCCTGGGTGCAGTGACGCGCAACCCGGAGGCCCGCAAAAGAGCCTTGGGATCGTGGTCATGCACTGTGGTCACAAAACCCAGTATGCGCGCATTTTCTGGAATGAGTCAAAAAGAGTGAGTGTGATTATGGTCGCGCGGGTGCTGTGGTCGGCGTCTCTGAACGATCCGGGGCCTGCGGACCACGGAATTCACCGCGCTCGGCCGGTGCACCTCCCGGGCCGAACATGCCGCCACCAGGCCTCATGTGGCCGGGACCCATGCCGGGCATCATCGGCGGCGGGCCGCCACGGTGGAACATCATGATCTCCGGGCGGTCATGGCCGCGGTGATGATGCCCCGGGCCGGAGTTCTTGCCCAGCACGAAGCCGGTGCCGAACACCACAGCGACGATGAACACGACGCCCGCGACGATGCCGACCCACGCGGCGGCCTGTACGACACGGCTGTGCCGGCGGGGTGCCTCGGCGGGCGCGACGGGTACTGCTGCCGGCGGGGGCGCAACCGGCGGTGGCGCCACCGGCCCCGAGGTCGCGGTGGGCGTCTCGGCAGGCGTGCCGACCGGAGTGGTCGGATGGTCAGACGGTGTTTCACTCATGCCACGAGCATGCGTCCGCTGCTCAGGTGGTGATCAAGAATCGGCTATGAATTGGCTATGAACGGGCGTCCTCGCTCACCGTGCGTAACGCAGTGGCGGCCACGAGCGCGTTTTTCGGCTCTTCGCAGTTAGCAGTGGCGTTGGTGCCGGCTGGGTGTGACTCGTCGTGATCGGCGAGTGCAGGCCCACCGTACTCGGCGGCGTTGGTTCTCAGGATTGCGGAAGCCGAAGGCGATGCGCCCGACGTGTTTGACGATGCGGTTGTAGCCTTCGGTGCGGGCGTTGGACAGGCCGGTCTGCAGGGCGGCGATGATGGGGGCCTGCCAGGTCTCGATGGTGCGGGCCAGTCGGATCACTTCGGGCACTGTGCAGGCCGCGCAGAAACGGTAGAACCGGTCCAGGGCGGTCGTGATCTCGTAGCGCAACCCGCCGCGGTCGGCGCAGGAAAGCAGGTCGCGCAGCAGTTCTTTGGCGATCCAGGCCGCGGCGATGTCCTGGTTGGGGTCGGCGGAGAGCAGCTTGGCGAACAACGTGGCGCGTTGGTCTGCGGTGAGCCGCTCGGAGCCGCGCAGCAGGCGGCGGCGGTTGATCCACTCGACATCGGCCTTGCGGCCGCGCCGGCCCCGTTGGGTCCAGGTGACCCGGCGGCGCACCGCATCAACCATGTCGTTGGCTTTCTTGACCAGGTGGAACCGGTCGGCGATCAGGATCGCGTGCGGCAGTGCTTCGCGAGCCACCCGGGCATAGGCCGGGGACAAATCGATGGCTACGTGGGTGATTGCGGCCCGCCAGTCAGGGTCCTGGCCAGCGAGCCAGTCGATCACTGCCGCCGAGGTGCGGCCATTGACCTGGCCAAGGAGGCCTTGATCGCCGGTGATGTCGACCAGTCCGGTGTCCCAGCGATCCACCCATACCCGCCGCCCGAGTACCGGGTTGTGTTCCCATTTGGCCTTACCGCGTCGGGTCTCGTCGATGCCGAGCACCGCCACCGGCGCCAGCTCGCCGGCCAGGGCGTCCTCGGCGGTGGCGATGACTTCGTCGTGCACGGTGTGCCAGCCGCAGCGGTACTGCCCGGCCACCGCGGCCACCGAACGGTCCTCGTCGAGCACCGCAGTGGCCATCGTCGCCTTGGCCCGCGGTGTTACCCGCGCCCGCGCCGGGATTCCGGGCACCGACTCGGTGAACACCTTGCGCGTACAGACCGTGCTGGGGCACAACCACTTTCGCTTACGCCAGCGCAGTATCGGGCGGTCCGAACCCACCACAACGTCGCGGGGTCCGGTCTGTACCCAGCCTTTCGACCTGGTGGAGCGTTCCCCGCATTCGGGGCAGATCCCGACCCACTGGGGGGCGGTGAGCACCTGCACCAACCGGGTGCCGTCCTCGAGGCGCTGCACCGATTCGACGACCACACCGTCGAGATCGAGCAGCAGTGAACTACCGTCAACCATGGTCCGCGTTCCTTGTCCTGGATGCCTGAAGAACACCCAGCTCACAGGGGCGCGGACCCCTAATCAATCACCGACACGACACAACGTCGGACAACACCAGACCCCTATCAAGTGCGAAGAGCCCGTTTTTCCGCCCTCACGTCACAAACGGCGCACCCGCCGACCACACACCCGCACACCCGCACCGTGCGTAACGCAGTGGCGGCCACGAGCGCGATTTTCCGCCCTCACGTCACAAACGGCACACCTGCCGACCAGGCAGGCTCGATGTCCAGATTCCACTCGTGTGTGACCGTACGCAGAGCTTCGGGTGGTAGATCGCTCAGTGGCATAACTTCCCCGATCAGTTCGCCAGTACCCGCCCTTCGAAGACCGCGTCGCAGTGCTGGCCATCCAGGCGCTGATTACAGCGAGATTGGGCCGCAGGTCTGCGAGCACCTCGCGCAGGCACGTAACATCGGGCCAGGTAGAGCGTCCGGAGACGCCGGTGCCACGTCATCGAAGCGATGGTTGAACGCGTAGAGTTTCAGCGGACAAACAACACCGCAAACGGCGTCACTCCCAGGGCTTGAGTGGATTCACCGCGAACCCGTTCGTGCACGTTTGGCAACGTTGACTCGAATTGAATGAGTCCATCAGCCCATGTCAACAGGGTTGGCGGTGTTGGCGGGCACCGAGGCTTAGCCTCGATCCACCGATGAATTGGCTGGTCGCAGGGTGTCGTGACGAGGAAAGTGCCTTCTGAGCTGTGATGATGAGTGTTCTCTAGGCACTTATCGGCACAACTTCGAAAGGCACTTCCGGTGAAAGTGTCCCATAGGTTCGCTGCGTCGTCGGCGGTCTTCGATGATGCCCATCTCGTGTCGTGCGCCGGTCTGGTGCCGGTAATGACGCTGGCCACCCAGACCGGGCTGTCACAGTTGCTGGCCGACAAGGTTCGTATCAGCGAACCACGGATCAAGTCCGGGTCGGCCAACCCGTCGCCGAAGCTGCTCACCGTGGTCGCCGGAATGTGCGCCGGCGCCGACAGCATTGATGACCTCGACCTCGTGCGTGGCGGCGGGATGAAGACGCTCTTCGATGGGGTCTATGCACCATCGACGATCGGAACACTGTTGCGGGAGTTCACCTTCGGACACGCCCGGCAGTTGGAGTCGGTCCTGCGTCATCATCTGGCCGCACTCTGTGCGCGGGTGGACCTGCTGCCCGGATCCGACACGGGGGCGTTCATCGACATCGACTCACTGCTGCGCCCGGTCTATGGCCACGCCAAACAGGGTGCCTCCTACGGGCATACCAAGATCGCTGGTAAGCAGGTTCTGCGTAAAGGGCTCTCCCCGTTGGCGACGACGATCAGCACCCCCGGAGCGGCGCCGGTGATCGCCGGGATGCGGCTGCGCGCCGGTAAGACCAGTTCCGGGAAGGGTGCGGGCCGCATGGTCGCCCAAGCCATCGCCACCGCCCGCGCCGCCGGCGTGCGCGGGCAACTGCTGGTGCGTGGCGATTCGTCCTACGGCACCCGGTCGGTGGTGGGCGCCTGCCGAGCCCACAATGCGCACTTCTCGGTGGTGATGACCCGCAATACCGCGGTTGATCGGGCCATCAGTTCGATCGACGAGCAGGCCTGGGAGCCGGTCAACTATCCCGGTGCAGTGCGTGATCCCGACACCGGTGACTGGATTTCTGATGCCGAGGTCGCCGAGGTCAGCTACACCGCCTTCGCCTCTACCAAAGATCGGTTCACCGCGCGGTTGGTGGTGCGGCGAGTCAAAGACGCGAGATTTCGGGACGCGCTGTTCCCGGTGTGGCGGTATCACCCGTTCTTCACCAACACAGACTTGCCGACCGCCGAGGCTGACATCACCCACCGCCAGCACGCGATCATCGAAACCGTCTTCGCCGATCTGATCGACGGACCCCTGGCCCACATGCCCTCAGGACAGTTCGGTGCCAACAGTGCGTGGGTGTTGTGCGCGGCGATCGCGCACAACCTGCTGCGCGCCGCCGGCGTGCTCGCAGGAGGTGCCCACGTGGTTGCCCGCGGCGCGACGCTGCGCCGCAAGATCGTCAACATTCCCGCCCGTCTGGCCCGACCCCAGCGTCGACCGATCCTGCACCTCCCCGAGCACTGGCCCTGGACAGAGCACTGGCTCACGTTGTGGCGCAACACCATCGGATACAGCCCACCGCTACCGGCAACAACCTGACCAACGCGCCGAACAGGCCCAACCGGAGCACACAGGAAAAGCTGGGCAGACCAGCAACTACCGCATGCCCGCAACACCGAACGCAGCAGAAACCACACACGGACACCTCAAGGAGGGCCGCTCCACGGATTCAGGCTTAGTTAGGCTACTGGGGACGCACTGCGGACGGAGGCCGAGCGCTCCTTTAAGGACAAGCTCCGCCGGTCACCGGGCAGATTCGTGGGTCGTAGTCTCGCTTCAAACGAGTCTTGATGAACTCGGCGTTGTTCCCATACCCCGGCGAGAGCCAGCGGCCGACGACCATCACACTCACGTATCTAGCCCCCGCGGCTCGTAGCGTAAGCGCGGCCGACTGAGTTCTGGATCCGGTTGTCCATGTGTCATCGAGCACCAAGATGTGCTTGCCGCTCAAGTCTTGCGGCGGTGCGATAACGAACTGGGTGCCTGCGACGATGCGATTGCTAGTCGCCGTCGCCGCGGGCACGAGGCTCAGCTGATCGCTGATGGCGTTCATTTCTCTTGTGATCGCGGCGAATGGATGGACGCCGGGGCGATTGCTCAGTGAGGGAACCATCACCCGTCTGTACACAGGTTGCCCAACACGTTTTTCAATACAGTTCTGGTGCAACATGATTCCGAGGTAGAGCGCGCGCCGGATAACCATGCTGTGCTGCTGGCGCGCTACTTCGCTGACGTCGTCTTTGTAGTGGCGCAGCAGGATCCCGGACTGGGTTCGCTCGGCCGCGTATGTGAGAGGAGCTACGAGGTCCGCTATGCCGGCCGTGTATTGGTGCTGGTTGCACCGGTAGCAGCGGTCGTAGTCATCGACCGGTGTGCAGCAGACTGCGCATGTGATACGCGTTTCCCGGATCACATTCCGGAGATAGCCGCCAGCCTGCTGTACGAGTAGATGCTCGTTGTGGACGACTGGATCCCTCGTTCTGGTCAACGTCCGTCAGGCAGTCCCGCCAACGGCGCCAAGACGCCGAGTGAGTCGTCCTCGTCCTGGTTTACGACCTGCTTGACGATGTCCATAACCTCGGCGGTGCTTCCCGCGACGTAAACGCCTGGCCGGTCGCGCATTTCGCGTCCCCACTTCGTCGCGTTCACCACAATGTCGGTCAGGATGACGGGGCGGCCGTGTTCAACAGCCACGCGCGCCTGGATTCGTGTGCCACTGTGTTCACTGGCTTCGACGATGATCGACGCGCGACCCAGGCCGGACATAGTGACGTTGCGCATCGGGAACGACTGTTTTGTTGGCGGTGCGTCCGGAAAGAACTGAGATACCAGCGCACCGGCTGCCGCAACCCGGTCGTGGAGCTCCCGGTGGATTGCCGGGTAGACACGGTTGATGCCCGTGCCGATCACGCCGATCGGCCGTCCGCCTGCTCGCAGCGTCGCTTCGTGTGCGGCGCCATCGATACCATCTGCAAGTCCGGATATGACCGAAATTCCCCGTTCCGCAAGGCCTTCCGCAACATTCGCGGCAATGGACAGGCCCCGCCGTGTCGCGCGTCGTGAACCGACGACTGACACCCCGCGCTCGTCGGGGCGGAGGACGCCTTTTACGAACAGCATCGGCGGCATCTGATGGATACCGCGCAGCGCAAATGGATACTCTTCGTCCAGCACCGTCAGCAGGTCGAAGTCTTTGGACGATTCCCACTCGATTAGCTGCTTCCACGCGACCTGGAACTGCAGTTCTGATTCGTCACGGCTCAGGTCACCGTCGAGAGCGAGCGTGAGCAGCGGGGGGTGGATGTCCTGCCACACCGCTAGGGCGGAACCACGCAGAGACACCTCGGAGGCGATCGTGGACCACGAGGTCTTACCCGCGCGTTCGCCCAGCATCGGCGGGCGCTCATCCAGAAGAGCCAGAAGCGCGGCCCGTTCCTCGTCGGCGAATCTGTCGCCCATGCGTCGTAGCTTAGATCCGCCGTCCGGGGATGGCAGCACATCGGGGCCGTTTCGGAAGCCCATCTGCGTCACCACCTCATTTCCGCAGGTCAATTGCACTGTCTAGATGTTACTGTCACCCACCGACACGCCGAGCGGTTAATGCCCTCGCGTCGGACAGCCCAGGATAGTCGCCACGGGCTGGGGGACGCGCCGCCGGACTGTCAGAAAGGGTGATGCGAATGACCATAAACGTCTATTGCGATCATGAAGGACGAAGCCCGAGGTTCACGTTCCCGAAAGTTACTGAGGACGGCGAGGCTTCGCCCGAGATCACGCGTTGGCGGCTTGATGGCAGATCGGTCGCGGCAGACACACCGGGCGCAAGACGCAGTTACACGCTGGCTTGCCCGGTTTGTCAGTCGAACTACCGGTTCGGCGAGGACAAGCTGATTCCCGCTCTCATTCGGCTTCGCGAGGTTGGGCAGCGCGAGATCAGCATCCAGAACTTGCAACACGCCCTCAGTCGCTATACCTGACGGTTCTATGGTGAAACCATCCGAGGTTGACTCAGACGGAAGCCCCACGAATGAGCCAGACGCGAATCGCCGTGCCGGTGTCGAGGACCGTTGGAACAAGACGATCCTCGCGATCGGCCACGCACAGAGCTCATCAACGGGCGGCAACTAGTGAACGAACGTGACCAGGAAGACGTGTTGCGCGGCACCTTCGATCAACTGGACGAATGGCTGAGGCTGGGAGCAAAAGCCTTCGTTCCGGTGCCCGGAAGCGAACTGCACATGGACGATCAAGACTGGCCGTGGATGCCCATCTCTCAACTAGCTCATGTCGGCCTGCAAGCTGCAGCCGACCACCTCGATGCAGTGCGTTTGCATCTCAAATCGCGCAAACTGTTCGCTGTCGCCGATCTGACGCTCAGCCGGTCAGCGCTCATCGGCGCATCGGCGGCAGTGTGGTTGCTAGCACCCGACGAGCGGACGGAACGCCTCAAGCGGGCCCGAACCTTGGCTTCCTATGCCGCGAAGCATCACACGCAATATCTGATCGCCTTACACCGGTTGTCACCGGACCACGAGGCCACCAAACGCGTTGGCGAGCATGCTGCTATGCGGAAAGCGGAGCTCGACGCGAAGCGTGCAGCCCTGGGCGAACGCACTAAACTCGACACCACAAGGATGATCAGCGACGCTGCTGCTGCGGTATTTGCCGCAGATATTGCCGCCGAGGCCGACTTGGAGTGGCAGTCGGGGTCAGGCGCGGCTCATGGCCTCGCCTGGTGCCTTCTCGGTGCACCCTCGACGGTGCAAGCGGGCCCGGTGGACAATTCCGGAATGACAGAGTTCCATGCCTCGGGTTCGATCGGTCGGATAGCGAATAGCTACATGGCCGCATTCCACTTGTGCAAGCACGGCTGGTCGCTGCTAAAACGCCGCAACTCTGTTGCGGACGTCCTGCGGACGGAAGGTTGAAACACAGCCTACTCCCACGGCTTGAGGGGGTTCACCGCGTACTGGATCACGCGGTAGGGCGTGCCGCCGCGTGGCCGGGTGTTCCACTGGCTGATGAAGACGCGGACCTCGTCGAGTGTCGAGGCCGGTGAGATGTAACCGCCATATGGCTGCGCGAGCCGGTTCACCTCCGGCGGCGGCAGGGTCTCGGCCGGGTCGGGCCAGTCGCTGGCATAGACCACGGTCGTCACGGGCACGGTGCCCAACTGTGTCGGGTCGTCGGCCACACGCATCTCCATGTTGCCGGTCGTGGCGTTGAAATATGACAGCACCGCCTTGCCGTCGATCAGGCGAATGCTCATCTCCCCCACGCGATCTGGCCACAGCGCAGTCGCCGGCTCACCCCAGCGCCCGGACGCCGAGGACCAGCCCTGCCAGGCCGCACGGTCGGTGAAGTCCTGCGGCGGTACGCGGTACAGGAACACCGGTCCGCTGCGGTCGAAGTTGTTGGCGACGATGTACACCCATCCGCGAGGTGACTCGGGGGTGGGGATCGGGTCGTAGTACCCGCTGACTTGCGACTGGTTCCCGCCCAGGTACGACGCCTCGCGCGCCGAACCGGGCACGGTGGGCCAACCGCTCTTGGCCGCATCGGCTTTCACCAGGCGCGAGGTCTGGGGCGTCAGATCCTTCGTGACGGTCACCATCATGTAGTTCTCGCGGTTGATCGACACCACCCCGGCGGGAAGCTGGGAACTGCCGGGCGGGGTCGGATCGGCCAGCAGCGGCTTGTCGACGCCGGAGACGCCGTTGTAGCGGATACCGGCCGGGTCGTCGATCGAGTCGGATTCGACGTGCAGCGCGATCGGCGAGTACCAGCCGCCGAATCCGACGGCCTGGCCTGCGAAGCTGTCGCCGCACACCTGCAGCACGCGGCTGGGGAACTCCATGAACTCGCACAGGTCGGTGGCGCCGATGCCGTAGTCACCGGTCGGTGTGCCGGTGCCGGCACTCGGCCCGATGCGCAGCACCTGCCCAGGCACGAGCCCCGTGTCGGCGTGCGCGAGCCCCGCCGAAATGGCATTCCAGCAGAGAAAGATCGAGACGACGCCTGCTGGAATGCGGTTTCGGCGCAACGGGGTTCAGGTCAGAGGTCGGCGGCCAACAGTTCTGCGATCTGGATGGTGTTGAGCGCTGCGCCCTTGCGCAGGTTGTCGCCGGAGACGAACAGCGCGAGGCCGCGGCCGTCGGGCACGCCCGGATCCTGGCGGATGCGGCCGACGAGGCAGTCGTCGATACCCGCGGCGGCCAGCGGCGTGGGCACGTCGACCAGCTTCACGCCCGCCGCCGTGCTCAGCAGCTCCTTGGTGCGCTCCACCGAAATCGGTTGGGAGAACTCGGCATTGATCGACAGCGAGTGCCCGCTGAACACCGGCACACGCACGCAGGTGCCGGACACCAACAGCTCGGGGATGCCGAGGATCTTGCGGCTCTCGTTGCGCAGCTTCTGGTCCTCGTCGGTCTCGCCGGAGCCGTCGTCGACGTAGTTGCCCGCCAGCGGAACGATGTTGAACGCGATGGGCGCCACGTACTTGTTGGGCGCGGGGTACTGCAGTGCCGAACCGTCGTGCACCAGTTGCTCGACGCCGTCGATGACGGCGCGGGCCTGACCCGCGAGTTCCTCGACACCGGCGATACCGCTACCGGAGACGGCCTGGTAGCTCGACACGATCAGGCGCTGCAGGCCGGCCTCTTCGTGCAGCGGCTTGAGCACCGGCATGGCGGCCATGGTCGTGCAGTTGGGGTTGGCGATGATGCCCTTGGCGAGCTTCTTGCCGCGCACGTCGCGGTCGAAGTTGACCTCGCTGACCACGAGCGGGACGTCAGGGTCCTTGCGGAACGCCGACGAGTTGTCGACGACGATCACGCCGGCCTCGGCGAACCGCGGGGCCTGCACACGCGACATCGTGGCGCCCGCCGAGAACAGGGCGATGTCCAGACCGGACGGATCGGCGGTCTCGGCGTTCTCGACCTCGATCTCCTGGCCGCGGAATGTCAGCTTCTTGCCCTCGGAGCGCGGCGAGGCGAAGAACCGCACGGAGGTCGCGGGGAAGTTGCGCTGTTCGAGCAGGTTGCGCATGACCTGGCCGACCTGGCCGGTCGCGCCGACCACACCGATGTTGACCATGTCAGCGCCCCGTTCCCGCGTACACCACGGCTTCGTCGTCGCCGCCGAGGCCGAACGCCTCGTGCAGCGCCGAAACCGCCTTGTCCAGTTCGGTGTCCTTGATGAGCACCGAGATACGGATCTCCGACGTCGAGATCAGGTCGATGTTGATGCCGGCCTCCGCGAGCGCCTCGCAGAACGTGGCCGTCACGCCCGGATGCGACCGCATACCGGCGCCGATCAGCGACACCTTGCCGATGTGGTCGTCGTACAGCACCTGGCTGAAACCGATCTCGCTCTTGAGCGCCGAGAGCTTCTCTACGGCCCGCGGGCCGTTGTCACGCGCACACGTGAACGTGATGTCGGTCTTGCCGTCCTCGATCTTCGAGATGTTCTGCAGCACCATGTCGATGTTCACGTCGGCCTCGGCGACCGCGCGGAACACCTTGGCGGCGTAGCCGGGAACGTCGGGCAGACCGACCACCGTGACTTTGGCCTCGCTGCGGTCGTGGGCTACTCCGGTCAGGATGGCGTCTTCCATGGGGATGTCCTCGATCGATCCTTTGACGATGGTGCCGGGCTTGTCCGAATACGACGACCGGACGTGGATGGGCACGTTGTAGCGGCGGGCGTACTCGACGCAGCGCAGCATCAGAACTTTCGCGCCGCAGGCCGCCATCTCCAGCATCTCCTCGAAGGAGACGGTGTCGAGGTGGCGGGCGTTGGGCACGATGCGCGGGTCCGCGGTGAAGATGCCGTCGACGTCGGTGTAGATCTCGCAGACATCGGCATCGAGTGCCGCAGCCACGGCGACGGCCGTGGTGTCCGAACCGCCGCGGCCCAGCGTGGTGACGTCCTTGCTGTCCTGGCTGACGCCCTGGAACCCGGCGACCAGCACGATCTGTCCCTCGTCGAGCGCGTCGCGCAACCGGCCCGGCGTAACGTCGATGATCTTGGCGTTGCCGTGCGTGCCCGTGGTGATCACACCGGCCTGCGATCCGGTGAAGGACCGGGCCTGCGCGCCGAGCGATTCGATGGCCATCGCGACCAGCGCGTTGGAGATCCGCTCACCGGCGGTCAGCAGCATGTCCATCTCACGCGGCGGCGGCGCGGGCGACACCTGACGAGCCAGGTCCAGCAGGTCATCGGTGGTGTCACCCATCGCGGAGACGACGACGACGACGTCGTTGCCCGCCTTCTTGGTCTCGACGATCCGCTCGGCGACCCGTCGGATCCTCTCGGCGTCCGCCACCGAGGATCCGCCGTATTTCTGTACGACGAGCGCCACCTGATCAACCTTTCGCATGTGGGATCGAGCCGGAATGAGTCCCAACAAGGATAAGGGAGGCGCGCACCTTATTTTCCGGCCGGTAACTTGGCGGACGTGACCGACGCGCCGAGTGATCGGCTGGCCAACACCAGCGTCCCGATCCACCCCCCACTCGCGGCCCGCTGGAGCCCGCGCGCCTTCGACGCCGCGGCAATCGTCACATCCGAGCAGCTCACGGCGGTTCTCGAGGCCGCCCGCTGGGCCGCGACATGGGGGCAGCGTCAGCCCGTGCGGTTCATCGTGGGGCGCCGCGGCGGGCAAACCGGCGCCGACGCGGCCGACGAGACGTTCACCACACTGGCCGGGTTGCTCAAACGAGGCAACAGCTACGCGCACGCGGCCTCGGCGCTGATCCTGGTGTGCGCAGACGAGGGTGAGGACGAGCGCACCGCGCGCTACGCCGCGGTCGACGCCGGCGCCGCGATCGCTCAGCTGACCATCGAGGCCGTGTCCCGCGGGCTCATCGCGCACCCGATGGCCGGTTTCGACGTCGACGGCGCCCGCGCCGCGTTCGGCGTACCCGACGGTGTGCGCCCGTTCGCGGTGGTCGCGCTGGGACACCTCGGTGACTACGCGACGGCCGACGAGGCCATCGCCGAACGCGACAGCCGCCCGCGTGAACGTCTGCCACTTGAGCAGGTTGCGTTCACGGGCCGATGGGGCAACCCGCTGTAAAGCGCGGTTTGAGTTTTAACCACGCTGCAACACTTCGCGACCATCTCCGTAACAGAAACGTCGGTTACTGCGAGTGAACGGCTTGTTTCGAGCCGCCACCGTGAGGAGATGTTTGATGGATACCGGAACAACAGCATTCATGCTGTGTTGCATCATCGGGCTCACGCTGATGATCCCTGGCCTGGCGTTGTTCTACGGCGGCATGGTCTCGGTCAAGAGCTCGACCAACATGATGATGATGACCTTCGGCGCGGTCGCCGTCGTCGGCCTGCTGTGGGTCCTCTTCGGGTTCTCCATGGTGTTCGGTACGTCCTACGGCGGATTCGTGGGCAGTTTCACCGAATTCGCCGGCCTGACCGACCTTCTCGAACCCATGACCACCGTCGACGGGCTGCCGGTCAGCTTGTTCGCGGTGTTCCAGGCGCTGTTCGCGGCGATCACCGTGGCGCTGATCTCCGGTGCGGTGGCCGACCGCATGAAGTTCGGCGCCTGGATGGTGTTCGCGGCGTTCTGGGCCGTGCTGGTGTACTTCCCCGTCGCGCACTGGGTTTTCGCGTTCGACGGTACGGTCACCGAGGATTCGGTCGGCGGCTGGATCGCCAACAGGCTCGGTGCGGTCGACTTCGCGGGCGGTACCGCGGTGCACATCAACGCCGGCGCGGCCGCGCTCGCGCTGGCGATCGTGCTGGGCAAGTCCGCGATGTTCGGACGGCGCAAGCCTCACAACGTTCCGCTCACGCTCCTCGGCGCGGGCATGCTGTGGGCCGGTTGGTATGCGTTCAACGGCGGTTCGGCGCTGTCGGCCGGTAACTCCGCGGCCATCGTCATGGTCACCACGTTCGTGGCGACCTGCGCTGCGGTCCTGGCGTGGATCGCCGTCGAGAAGGTCAAGACCGGTCACGTGACCGGGGTCGGCGCGGCCTCGGGTGCCATCACGGGCCTGGTCGCCATCACGCCCGCGTGCGGCGCGGTGACGCCGATCGGCGCGATGTTCGTCGGCGGTATCGCGGGCGCGGTGTGCGTGTACGCCGTGGGTCTGAAAGACACGTTCGGGTACGACGATTCGCTCGACGTGGTCGGTGTGCACCTCGTCGGCGGCCTGATCGGCACGCTGCTCATCGGCTTCTTCGCCAGCGAGGGCATGCCCAACGGCGTCAACGGTCTGTTCTATGGCGGCGGCATCGACCAGTTGTGGAAGCAGGCGGTCGCGGCCGGTGCGGTGATGATCTATTCGTTCGTGCTCGCGTACGTCATCGCGTTCGCGATCAAGAAGACCATGGGCATCCGCATCTCCCCCGACGAGGAAGAAAAGGGTATCGACGCCAAGTTCCACCGCGACGCGGCGTACGAGCTCGAATTCGCCTGATCCCGTTGATGACTCCCCGGTCCGGCCACCGCAGAAGGTTGTCCGCGGCGTCCGGGTCCGGGGATTCGTCGGCTTGCCGAAGTTTCATGCTGTGATACATTGATTCCCATCAAGAGACGACGGATTTGACCCAATGACCTCTGATCTCGCCACACTCGCCGAGCAGTCGGGCACCAAGTTCATCCTCGCGTTGTTCGTCGACCTGCGCGGAAAGCCTTGCGCCAAGCTGGTTCCCGTCGAGGCCATCGACATGCTGGCCACCGAGGGCGTCGGCTTCGCCGGCTACGCCGTCGGCGCCATGGGCCAGGAACCCAAGGACCCCGACCTGATGGCCCTGCCGGACCCGGCCTCGTTCACGCCCATCCCCTTCATCAAAGAAGGCCTGGCGCTCGTGCACTGCGACCCGTACGTCGAGGGCAAGCCGTGGCCCTACGCACCGCGCGTGATCCTCAAGAACCTGATCCAGCAGGCCGCCGACGCCGGATTCGAACCCTGGGTGGGTGCGGAGGTCGAGTACTTCCTGTTGCGCCGCAACGCCGATGGTTCGCTGGTCACCGCCGACGCCGCCGACACCGCGGCCCAGCCGTGTTACGACGCCCGCGGCCTGACCCGCATGTACGACCACCTGACCGCGATCTCGACGGCCATGAACTCCCTGGGCTGGTCCAACTACGCCAACGACCACGAGGACGGCAACGGCCAGTTCGAGCAGAACTTCGAGTTCGCCGATGCGCTCACCACGGCCGACCGTGTCATCACCCTGCGCTATCTGCTGTCGATGATCGCCGCTGAACGCGGCATGGTGGCCACCTTCATGCCCAAGCCGTTCGCCGACCGCACGGGCAGCGGACTGCACTTCCACCTGTCGCTCACCAGCGGCGGCAACCCCGTCTTCCCGTCGGAGACCGACGAACGCGGGCTCGGCCTGTCCGACACCGCGTATGCCTTCCTGGCGGGCATCCTCGACCACGCCTGTGCCCTGCAGTCCGTCGTCGCACCAACGGTCAACTCCTACAAGCGAACCGGCGCCACCAGCACCGCATCCGGGGCGTCCTGGGCGCCGCGGCTGCCCAGCTACGGCGGCAACGACCGCACGCATTACATCCGGGTGCCCGACAACCAGCGCATCGAGATGCGTGGCGGTGACGGCTCGGCCAACCCGTACCTGGCGGTCGCCGCGGCGCTCGGCGCCGGCCTCGACGGCATCAAACGCAGCATCGACCCGGGCCCGGTCGGCAGCGGCGGCACCACGGCCCTGCCGCCCACGCTGCTGCACGCAGTCGACGCGCTGGAGGCCGATCCGGTGGTCACCGGCGTGCTCGACGCCGCGGGCGAGGGAGTCGCCACCTACTTCGCAAACCTCAAGCGCGAGGAGTTCTTCACCTATCACGGCACCGTGACGCCGTGGGAGGTCGACACCTATCTCACTGCTTTCTAGATCCGAAATCCCCGAGAGGAGAACAAACGTCATGTGCGGGATCGTGGGATTGCACCTGCGCACAGCCGAGCTGTATCCGAGGCTGGGTGAAATGCTCACCGAGATGCTGTGCGAAATGTCGGACCGCGGCGCCGATTCGGCCGGTGTCGCGGTCTACGGCGATCCGGTGTGGTCACCGCCCGGGCGCGGCTGCGTCTCGGTGACCGACCTCGCCGAGGCCCCCGATCTCGGTCCCGATGTCGAGGTGGTGCAGGTCGATTCGACATACCTGCTATCCGCGGACACCCCGTCGGAGGACCTGCTCGAACGTGTCAAGGCTGCCTATCCCTCGGCGCTGATCGCCGGGTTCGGCGCCGACCTCGCGGTGCTCAAGGGTGTGGGCCATCCGCGTGCGCTCACCGACGCGTGGGGCCTGGTCAAGGCGCAGGGCTGGCAGGGTGTCGGGCACACCCGCATGGCGACCGAATCCGCCGTGACCCCGTCGGGGTGCCACCCCTACACCGTGGGGCCCGAACAGTGCCTGGTGCACAACGGATCCTTCTCCAACCACGCCACCATCCGGCGCGAACTGCGCCGGGCCGGTGTGCAGTTCGACAGCGAGAACGACACCGAGGTGGGCGCGCGGTTCGTCGCCCAACAGCTGGCGGCCGGCCGCGACGTCCAGACCGCACTCAAGGCACTGTGCGCGACGTTCGACGGCTTCTACACGCTGCTGGTGTCCAACCGCGACTCGTTCGCCGTGGTGCGCGACGCGATCGCGTGCAAGCCCGCGGTGATCGCCGAGACCGACGAGTGGGTCGCGATGGCCAGCGAGTACCGCGCACTGTCCGGGTTGCCGGGCGTCGAGAAGGCACGAATCTGGGAACCCGAACCGGAGGTTGTTTACGCATGGACCAGGTAACCGTCAGTCTCACCGAATTCGATCTGCGCACAACACCTCTGCGCGAGGTCAACGCAGCACTGCACCAGCCCGGTCTCGAGGGCGAGTTCGTCATCGAACATCCCGCGGGCGCACACAACGTCGCCGTCGGCGTCGACGCGCCGGTCCGGGTCCGCGTCGAGGGCCACGTCGGCTACTACGCCGCGGGCATGAACCAGCAGGCCGAGATCCTCATCAACGGCAACGCGGGCACCGGTGTCGCCGAGAACATGATGAGCGGCACCGTGCGGGTCAAGGGCAACGCCTCGCAGTCCGCGGGCGCCACGGCCCACGGCGGCCTGCTGGTGGTCGAGGGCGACGCCGCGGCGCGTTGCGGCATCTCGATGAAGGGCATCGACATCGTCGTCGGCGGCAACATCGGCCACATGAGCGCGTTCATGGCACAGGCCGGGCGCCTCGTGGTACGCGGCAACGCCGGTGAGGCACTCGGTGATTCGATCTACGAGGCCCGCATCTACGTGCGCGGCGAGGTCGCCTCGCTGGGCGCGGACTGCATCGCCAAGCCGATGCGGCCCGAGCACCACGCCGAACTCGCCGAACTGCTGGCGGCCGCGGGCTACGACGACGACACGTCGGAGTACGCGCGCTACGGCTCGGCCCGAAACCTGTACCACTTCCACGTCGACAATGCGAGCGCCTACTGATGAGCTACACCACCGATGACCGCGCGCGACTCGGCCTGCGCGAATCAGCCACATTCGACCGCACCACGATCGCAGCGATCCAGCGGGCCGCCGACACCGGGATCTACGACATCCGCGGCTGGGGCGCCAAGCGTCCGCTTCCCCATTTCGACGACCTGCTGTTCCTGGGCGCGTCGATGTCGCGCTACCCGCTGGAGGGCTACCGCGAGCGTTGCGGCACCGACGTCGTGCTCGGCGACCGGCACGCCAAACACCCTCTGCACCTCGACATCCCGGTCACCATCGCCGGTATGAGCTTCGGTGCACTGTCGGCCGGGGCCAAGGAGGCACTGGGCCGCGGCGCGAGCGAGGTCGGCACGTCGACCACCACGGGCGACGGCGGTATGACGCCCGAGGAGCGCGGCCAGAGCAAGCACCTGGTGTACCAGTACCTGCCCTCGCGCTACGGCATGAACCCCGACGACCTGCGCAAGGCCGACGCCATCGAGGTGGTGCTGGGCCAGGGCGCCAAGCCGGGCGGTGGCGGAATGCTGCTGGGGCAGAAGATCTCCGAGCGCGTCGCGGGCATGCGCACGCTGCCGCAGGGCATCGACCAGCGCAGCGCCTGCCGGCATCCGGACTGGACCGGCCCCGACGATCTCACCATCAAGATCAACGAACTGCGTGAGATCACCGACTGGGAGAAGCCCATCTACGTCAAGGTCGGCGCCACCCGCACCTACTACGACGTCAAGCTCGCGGTGCACTCCGGTGCCGACGTCGTGGTGGTCGACGGCATGCAGGGCGGCACGGCCGCCACGCAGGAGGTGTTCATCGAACACGTCGGCATCCCGACGCTGGCCGCGATCCCGCAGGCCGTGCAGGCGCTGCAGGAACTGGGTGTGCACCGAAAAGTGCAACTGATCGTCTCGGGCGGCATCCGCAACGGCGCCGACGTGGCCAAGGCCCTGGCGCTGGGCGCCGACGCCGTGGCGATCGGCACGGCAGCAATGATCGCGCTGGGCGACAACCATCCGCGCTACGCTGCCGAGTACGAGAAGATCGGCAGCGCAGCCGGTTTCTACGACGACTTCCAGGACGGCCGCGATCCCGCGGGCATCAGCACGCAGGATGCCGAACTCGCGGCGCGATTCGACCCGATCGAGGGCGGGCGCCGGCTGGCCAACTATCTGCGCGTGCTGACCATGGAGGCCCAGACCATCGCGCGGGCGTGCGGCAAGGCCCACGTGTGCCACCTGGAACCCGAGGACCTCGTGGCCGTCACGATCGAGGCCGCCGCGATGGCACGGGTGCCGCTGGCGGGCACCGACTGGATCCCGGGCAGAGGGGCCGCCGCGCTATGAGCATCACCGCAGACGTCGTGATCGTCGGCGGCGGTCTGGAAGGAACCGCCGCCGCCTGGGCCCTGAGCCAGCGCGGGGTCACCGATGTGGTTGTCGCCGAACGCAACACCGTGGGGTCCGGCATGACCGGCAAGTCCAGCGGGATCGTGCGCTGCCATTACGGCGTGAGCTCGCTGGCGGCCATGGCCGCTGTGGGTCTCGATGTGTTCGAGAAGGCCGAGGAGATCTTCGGCGACGACATCGGCTTCCGCCAGACCGGCTACGTCGTCGGCGTGGGCGAACAGAACGTCGACGCGCTGCGCAAGAGCCTGGCCGCACAGCGTCAGGTCGGTGTGCAGACCGAGGAGATCGACGCCTCGGAAGTGGCCAAGCTGTGGCCGTGGGCCGACCTCGAACCCTTCGCGGCGTTCGGCTGGGAGGCGCGCGGCGGTTACGGCGACGCCTACCAGACCGCGCAGGCGTTCGCGATCGCCGCACGCGCCGCGGGTGTGCGGATCCGACAGGGCGCCACCGTCACCGAACTGCTGATGGACGCCGACCGGGTCACCGGAGTGCGGCTGGCCGACGGCACCGAGGTGTCCGCGGGCACCGTCGTCGTCGCCACGGGCGCCTGGACGCGACCGTTCCTGGCGCCCTACGGTGTCGACATCCCCATCAGGGTGATCCGCGAGCAGATCGTCACCATCTCCCCCGGCCTGGACATCGGCGCCGTCCCGGTGTTCTCGGATCTGGTGTCGCTGCAGTACGTGCGCCCCGAACTGGGCGGCGAGATCCTGTTCGGCAACAGCGATCTGGGACACGGCGAGTCGGCCGACCCGGACAACTACCTCAACCGCGCCACCGAGGAGTTCGTCGACATCACGGTCGAGAAGGTGGGCACACGGTTCCCCGGTCTCACCGACGCATCCATCACCGGCAGTTACGCGGGCTGCTACGACGTCACCCCGGACTGGAACCCGGTGATCTCCGAGACCGACGTCGACGGTCTGATCGTGGCGGCCGGTTTCAGCGGGCACGGCTTCAAGATCGCCCCCGCCGTGGGCCGGTTGGTGGCCGACCTGGTGGTCGACGGGCACAGTTCCGACCCGCGGATACCCGAGACCGATTTCCGCTTGAGCCGGTTCGCCGAGGACAATCTGCTCAAGAGCCCGTATCCATATGTGGGGGCGGGAGAGATGCGCTGATCCGACGGGCGACAGGAGGAGATCACGTGAGCGACGACGTTCCACTGCTTCGCAACAGGTCCGGAACGGCCCGTGAGCGTGATCCGCAGGCGCCGGTCGAGGAACTTGAGTTCGAGGCCGCGATCGGACGCAACGTGCGCCAACTGCGCCAGCAGCATGGGCTCACGGTCGCCGAGATGGCCGCGCGGGTGGGCATCTCCAAGGCGATGATGTCCAAGATCGAGAACGCGCAGACCTCCTGCAGCCTGTCCACGCTGGCGCTGCTGGCCAAGGGTCTCGACGTGCCGGTCACGAGCCTGTTCCGCGGCGCCGATGTGGAACGCCCCGCGGCGTTCGTGAAAGCCGGCACCGGCCCGGAAATCGTGCGCAACGGCACCAAGCAAGGGCACGAGTACCAATTGCTCAGTTCCCTGCGCGGCGAGCACAAGCGCCTGGAATGCCTGCACGTCACGCTCACCGAGAAAAGCCAGACCTATCCCCTTTTCCAGCATCCGGGCACCGAATTCATCTACATGCTCGAAGGTGTCATGGACTACAGCCACAGCCGCTCGGTGTACCGGCTGCAGCCGGGTGACTCACTGCAGATCGACGGCGAGGGTGCGCACGGACCGGTGGATCTGGTGGAGTTGCCCATCCGTTTTCTCTCGGTCATCGCATTCCCCGATTCGCAGGTCTGACACGGGCGCCGAATACGACATTTCTTCCCCAAATTTATCGGGCACGTAAAATACCCCGATTGCGCTGCGCAAACACGCGCGCGTGGTTACAGTTCGCGTGACGTTTTCTGGCGGACTTCAAAAGGGGGCCCAGATGAGTTCAGCCGCCGAACGTGCAGCGAAATTGGATTTGGTGGGTCGCCTCAAAGCGCACTTTCCCGAAATTCCCGACGCGCCGCCACCCGACCTGCTCGACCATGACCGGTTTCTCGCGTACATGAAGACCGTTCACGACGTCGGCGGCGAACCGGACGCGCCGATGAAGTACGAGAACAAGGAGTACGAGTACTGGGAGCACATGACCTACGTCATCTGCGAGGTGCTGGCATGGCGGGGCATCTGGCTCTCCGAGGAGCGCCGCCGCATCGGCAACGTCGACGTGGGACGCGCGATCTACCAGGGCATCCCCTATTACGGCCGGTGGCTGTGGGCCGTCGCGCGCGTGCTGATCGAAAAACACCACATCAGCCACGGTGAACTCACGGACCGCATGGTCGAGGTGCAGGAACGCTACCGGGACGGGTTGGCCGGACGCATGCTCGAGGCGACGCCGAAGTCCGAGGGCGACGGCGCCGACGTGAGGCGCAACGAGCACCACATCCGCGCGGTCGGCATTGGCGATCCGCAGATCTACGCAGGCAAGGCAGGCACGCCGAAATTCTCGGTCGGCGAGGCCGTGGTGGTCCGCGACCTGCCTGCCCTGCTCTACACGCGCACACCGGAATACGTGCGCGGCGCCAAAGGGGTGATCGCCGAGGTCACCTACGAGAGCCCGGCGCCCGAGGACGAGACCTGGGACCGCACGGACGCCACACCGGAGTGGTTCTACATCGTGCGCTTCAACCTCTCCGAGTTGTTCTACGGCTACACCGGAACCTCAACGGACACACTGCAAACCGAGATCCCCGAACGCTGGTTGGAGAAGAGCCTATGAGCGGTAACCACGACCACGATCACGACCACGACCACGCGCGCACGGTCAAGCCCATGGTCGACGAGGTCACCGACTTCGAGGTGCTCGAGATCGCGTTGCGCGAACTGTGTATCGAGAAGGGCATCTTCACCGCCGAGGAGCACCGCCGGTTCACCGAGTTCGCCGAGCAGATCGGGCCGACGCCTGCCGCGCGTCTGGTGGCCAAGGCCTGGCTGGATCCCGAATTCAAGCAGCTCGCGCTCACCGATGCGCTGGCCGCCAGCAAGGCCGTGGGTGTCGACTGGCTGGAGCCCACCGGATTCGGAACACCCAGCGATTTCACGGCTTTCAAGATTCTCGAGGACACCCCGACGCTGCACCACGTGATCGTGTGTGCGTTGTGCTCGTGCTACCCGCGGCCCATCCTGGGCAACTCCCCCGAGTGGTACCGCACACCGAACTACCGCAGACGGCTCGTGCGCTGGCCGCGGCAGGTGCTCGCCGAGTTCGGCCTGTACCTGCCCGACGACGTCGAGGTCCGCGTCGAGGACTCCAACCAGAAGCACCGCTTCATGGTCATGCCGATGCGGCCCGAGGGCACCGAGGGCTGGACCGAGGACCAGCTCGCCGAGATCATCACGCGCGACTGCCTGATCGGCGTCGCGCTGCCCAAGCCCGGCGTCACCACCAACGTGATCGTCGACACCCGTCCCGCGATCCATCCGGCGGGGTGAGACATGGCTGATATGCCCGAAGAGCCCACCACTCTCAAGCGCATCGTCGAGCGCAACCAGATCTGGCCCGTCATGGCGGCCAAGTACGGCGTGGAAAACCCTGTGCCGCCGTGGAAGTCGAGCCTCGACGGGCTGTGCGACGCGCTCGACCATTCGGAGTGCGGGCCACAGGTGCTGAACTTCAAGGACCGCCGCGACGAGGAAGACGCGCTGGCGGCCACGGTGTACGCCGACGTCCCCTATCCCGAGAACCAGTTGCTGGCCCTTGCGCACTCGCTGCTGGCCCGCGGAGTGATCGACGAGGCCGAACTGCAGCAGCGGATCGCATCCGTGCGCGCCCGACTGGAGGCGTGATCCTCGGCGTCGTCGGCTAGTTTCGGGTCCATGACCACCCGGGACGCCACGATCGACCTGCGCCAGACGGTCGCGTCGAACACGCCCAAGGCCGTCGAGTTGTGGCTCGAGGTCACCACCGACTCCGATGAGCGCGAGCGCCAACTCGCGGCCCTGTCGCCCGCCGAGCGCCGAGGCCTCGGTGACCTGCTGGACGCGAACACCGGGGCCGAACTGTTGTGCAGCGTCGAGATCGACCTCGCGGCACGACTGCTCAAGTCGATGTCGGACTCCGCGGCCGCGCGCGTGCTGCAGCTGCTCAACTCCCCCGACGCGGCCGACATCCTGCGCGAACTCGACGAACACCGGCGCGAGGCGGTGTTGGGCGCCATGCCGATCGAACGGGCACGCGCGCTGCTCGACGTGCTGGCCTGGCCCGAGGACTCGGTGGCAGCCCGCATGCACACCGACACCCCCAGCGTCGTCCCGTCGGCCACCATCGCCGAGGCCGTCGACCAGATCCGCGACTACGCCGCGGCGCACCCCGACGGGGCCGTCGGGGCCTCGGTGTGCGTCGTCGACGCCGACAACACGCTGCGCGGCGCGGTGCGCCTGCGTGAACTGGTACTGGCACAGCCGCAGGTCGCGATCGGCACGCTGATGCGCGACGTGCCGGTGACGGTCACACCGCTGACCGACATCGAGGAGGCCGCCAAGACACTGATCGAGCACAAGCTCGACGAACTGCCCGTCGTCGACGCCGAGGGCCGGCTGCTGGGCATCCTCGTCGAGGACGACGCCATCGAGGCCGTCGAACGCGAGGCCACCGAGGACGCCGAGCGCCAGGGCGGCTCCGAACCGCTCGACGTGCCGTACCTGCGCGCCTCCCCCTGGTTGCTGTGGCGCAAGCGCATCGTGTGGCTGCTGGTGCTGTTCGCCGCCGAGGCCTACACCGGCACCGTGCTGCGGGCCTTCGAGGACGAGATGGAGGCCGTCGTCGCGCTCGCGTTCTTCATCCCGCTGCTGATCGGCACCGGCGGCAACACCGGCACACAGATCACCACGACGCTGGTCCGCGCGATGGGCACCGGTCAGATCCGGTTCCGCGACCTGCCTGCGATCGTCTCCAAGGAGATGTCGACGGGCTTTCTGATCGCGGTCGCGATGGCGGCCGCGGCGCTGATCCGGGCATGGACACTGGGCGTCGGTCCCGAGGTGACGCTCACGGTGTGCCTGACCGTGGCGGCCATCGTGCTGTGGGCCTCACTGGTGTCGTCGGTGCTGCCGCTGGTGCTCAGGAAACTGCGGGTCGACCCGGCCGTGGTGTCTGCGCCGATGATCGCGACCGTGGTCGACGGCACCGGCCTGATGATTTATTTCTGGATCGCGCATCTGACGTTGCCCCAGCTCGCGGGTCTGTGACACGACCGCGGTTTGGGAACTGCCAGCCGGGCGCGCTATGGTATTGGGCGTGCAGCGGGTGCTCCTTCTCGGACGCCGCGACGGGGTCTGATCAGACCGGCTTCCCGTCGCGGGTGTTTCGCGATGCGCCGGTCGAGTCCCGTCCAACTCCCGGAGCCAAGAACTTATGAACACCCCTGATATCTCTTCTGACGCCTTTTCCACCGGCCGCACCATCACGCCCCCGTCGGGCGCGCCGCATCCCGGCCAGCCCTCCTGGAACACCCAGCGTGGTTCGTCGATGCCGGTCAGCCGGTACCGCAGCTTCGCCGACGAGGTCGAGAAGATCTCGCTGCCGGACCGCACCTGGCCCGACAAGGTCATCGAGACCGCGCCCATGTGGTGTGCGGTGGACCTGCGTGACGGCAACCAGGCCCTGATCGACCCGATGAGCCCCCAGCGCAAGCGCCGCATGTTCGACCTGCTGGTGCGGATGGGCTACAAGGAGATCGAGGTCGGCTTCCCGTCGGCCAGCCAGACCGACTTCGACTTCGTCCGCGAGATCATCGAGGACAACGCGATTCCCGACGACGTCACCATCCAGGTGCTGACGCAGTCGCGGCCCGAGCTGATCACCCGAACCTTCGAGGCCTGCCGGGGCGCCAAGAACGTCATCGTCCACTTCTACAACTCGACGTCGATCCTGCAGCGTCGCGTCGTGTTCCGCGCCGACAAGGCCGCGATCAAGAAGATCGCCACCGACGCCGCCGAGCTGGTGCTGGAGGAAGCCGAGAAGTACCCGGACACCAACTGGCGCTGGGAGTACTCCCCGGAGTCCTACACCGGCACCGAGCTGTCCTACGCCAAAGAGGTCTGCGACGCCGTCACCGAGATCCTGGGCGCCACCCCGGAGAACCCGGTCATCCTGAACCTGCCCGCCACCGTCGAGATGGCGACGCCCAACGTCTACGCCGACTCGATCGAGTGGATGCACCGCAACCTGGCCCGCCGCGATTCGGTCATCCTGAGCCTGCATCCGCACAACGATCGCGGAACCGGCGTCGCCGCAGCGGAATTGGGCTACCAGGCCGGCGCCGACCGCATCGAGGGCTGCCTGTTCGGCAACGGTGAGCGCACCGGCAACGTATGCCTGGTGACGCTGGGCCTGAACATGTTCAGCCGCGGCGTCGACCCGCAGATCGACTTCTCGAACATCGACGAGATCCGACGCACCGTCGAGTACTGCAACCAGCTGCCCGTGCACGAGCGTCACCCGTACGGCGGCGATCTGGTGTACACCGCGTTCTCCGGCAGCCACCAGGACGCCATCAACAAGGGCCTGGACCAGATGAAGGTCGACGCCGACGCCGCGGGCGCCGACATGGACGACATCCTGTGGCAGGTGCCGTACCTGCCGATCGACCCCAAGGACGTCGGCCGTACCTACGAGGCCGTGATCCGGGTGAACTCGCAGTCCGGAAAGGGCGGCGTCGCCTACATCATGAAGGCCGACCACGGTCTGGTGCTGCCGCGGCGCCTGCAGATCGAGTTCAGCCAGGTGATCCAGCAGATCACCGACGGCGAAGGTGGCGAGGTGTCGCCCAAGGAGATGTGGGACGCCTTCTCCGAGGAGTACCTGGCGCCGATCACGCCGCTGGAGCGGATGCGGCAGAAGGTCGACGCGGCCGAGGAAGACGGCGGGACCGACAAGATCACCGCGGTGGTGAAGGTCAACGGCGAGGAGCGCGAGATCGTCGGTGCGGGCAACGGCCCCCTGGCGGCGTTCTGTGATGCCCTGGGTGCGCTGGGCATCAACGTCAACGTGCGGGACTACTCCGAGCACGCCATGTCGGCGGGTGAGGAAGCCCAGGCCGCGGCCTACGTCGAGGCCGAGATCGACGGCAAGACCGTATGGGGCGTCGGCATCGCGACGTCGATCACGACCGCGTCGCTGCGCGCTGTGGTGTCGGCCGTCAACCGGGCCGCCCGCGCCTGATTTCACTTCTGCCGTCGGCGCCGTTGCCTCGCAACGGCGCCGACGTCGTTTCCCGCCATGTACAGAGTGTCCAATTCTGACCTTGATCGGTGACGAAGTGTCAGGGGTGCTGCGTGCGTTTCGACCGCACACTCGTATCTGTCACATATCTCACGTTCCACCAACCTGATCAGGGAGGAATCTGTGTCCACCGCGTTCTTCAACGGCGAAGAACTTGACGCACTGGCCGGTGACGAGATCACCGTCCGTCTGCACCATCCCGTCCACCCGCACGAACCTCTGCGATTCGTCCTGGCCGCGGGGCAACCCGTTCCGCTACGCCGGATGCTGCCCGCGCTGGAAAGCATGGATCTCGAGGTCATCAACGAGCACACCACGTCACCGACCCGGGACGACGGATCGGTGTGCCACGTCTACGAGCTGGTCCTCGACCCCGGCACCGCCGGCGCGCAGGGCTTCGCACGGGACTGGAACCGGGCACAAGACCAGATCTGTGACACCTTCCGCGCCATCTGGTCCGACCGCATCGAGGCCGACCGCTTGAACGCGCTGATCCCCACCGCGGGCCTCGACTGGCGCCAGGTCGCGGTGTTGCGCAGCTACAGCCGCTACCTGCGTCAGCTCCCCCTGCCGTACGGGCAGGGGCGCATCCAGCAGGTGCTGCTGGACAACCCCGCGGCGACCACGGCGGTCGTCGCACTGTTCGAGGCGCGTTTCGCGCGCCAGTCGGTGTCGTCGGGCGCTGTGCGGGAACGCGATATGGCCGCGGCCGATCAACGCCTGGAAGCCGAGATCGACCGCGTGGTGCACATCGACGCCGACCGCATCCTGCGCACCTACCGCAGCCTGGTCAACGCGACCGTGCGCACCAACGCCTTCACGCCCGAGGCGCTCACACCGAAGGCGCCGTATCTGGTGCACAAGTTCGACGCGTCGGCCATCGACGAACTTCCGCAGCCGCGCCCGCTGTCGGAAATCTTCGTCTACGCACCGCAATTCGAGGGTCTGCACCTGCGCTTCGGCCTGGTCGCGCGCGGCGGGCTGCGCTGGTCGGACCGTCACGACGACTACCGCACCGAGGTGCTCGGCCTGGTCAAGGCGCAGGCGGTCAAGAACGCGATGATCGTGCCTGCCGGCGCCAAGGGCGTCTTCGTCGTCAAACCGCCGTCGTCGTCGCGCACCGAGGGGATGCGGTGCTACAAGCAGTTCGTCTCGGCCCTGCTCGACGTCGTCGACAACGCGGTGTCCGATGAACCGCCCGCACCCGAGGGCGTCGTGTGCCACGACGGCCCCGACCCGTACCTCGTGGTGGCCGCCGACAAGGGCACCGCGACGTTCTCCGACATCGCCAACGCCGTCGCCCTCGACCGTGGCTACTGGCTGGGTGACGCGTTCGCCTCGGGTGGCTCGGCCGGTTACGACCACAAGGCCATGGGCATCACCGCGCGCGGCGCGTGGGTCAGTGGCGACAGCCATCTGCAGGAGCTCGGGATCGATTCGGCCACCGACGAATTCCGCGTCGTCGGCATCGGCGACATGAGCGGCGACGTGTTCGGCAACGGGATGCTGCTGCGCCGCGGCATCCGGCTGGTGGCCGCGTTCGATCACCGCCACATCTTCGTCGACCCCGATCCGTCGACGCAGGCCGCCTACCGCGAGCGGCAGCGCCTGTTCGCACTTGCGCGCTCGTCGTGGGACGACTACGACCGCGCCGTGATCAGCGCGGGCGGCGGGGTGTGGCCACGCACCGCGAAACGCATTCCGGTGTCCGAGCAGATGCGCGCAACACTCGGCATCTCCGGGGAGATCACGTCGGTGACGCCGACCGAGCTGATCCGCCACATCCTGTGCGCCCCGGTCGATCTGCTGTTCAACGGCGGCATCGGCACCTACATCAAGGCCTCCGACGAGCAGCACGGCGATGTCGGCGACAAGGTCAACGACAACGTTCGCGTGGACGCGAACCAGGTGCGCGCCAAGGTGATCGTCGAGGGCGGCAACCTCGGTGTGTCACCGCGCGGCCGTATCGAGTTCGCGCGCAACGGCGGCTACATCAACACCGATGCGATCGACAACGCCGCGGGCGTGGACTGCTCGGATCACGAGGTGAACCTCAAGATCCTGCTGGCGGGCCGGATCCGCGGCACCGAGCGCAACACGCTGCTGGCCGATATGACCGACGAGGTCGCCGCGCACGTGCTGGCCAACAACCGGGCTCACAACCGCCTGCTGCGCGACGCGCGGTCCAACGCCGCGCAGATGGTGTCGGTGCACGCCCGCATGACCACCGCACTCGAACGCGACGGCCTGGTGCGCGAGCTCGAACATCTGCCCAGCGCCGAGGAATTCGCGGCGATGGCGTCGGCGGGCGAAGGCCTCACCCGACCGCAGCTCGCGACGCTGATGGCGCACACCAAGCTGGGCCTCAAGGCCGACCTGCTGGCCGCCGACGATTTCGACGATCCGTACTTCACCGCGGCCCTGCACCGGTACTTCCCGGCGACGCTGCGCCGCCGGCTCGGCGACCGGCTCACCGAGCATCCGCTGCGGCGTGAGATCGTCGCGACGGCAGTGGTCAACCATGTGCTCGCGACCTCGGGCCTGACGTACGCGTTCCGGCTCGTCGAGGAAACCGACGCCGGGACAAGCGAGATCGTGCGGGCGCATGCTGTGGCGTCGGAGGTCTTCGAACTCGACGCGCTGTGGCACGACATCCACGCCGCAGGCCTCTCTCCGCAACTCACCGACAGCCTGATCATCGAGGGCAGGCGCCTGCTGGACCGGGCGTCGCGGTGGTTCCTGCTGAACCGCCCGCAGCCGCTGTCGATCGCCGCCGAGGCCGCGCGCTTCCAGGCGGTGGCGATGCTGCGCGGCAAGTTGTCGGAGATGTTGCGCGGCGACGAACTGCTCACGGTCACACGCCTTCACGACGAGTACGTCGCCCAAGGCGTGCCTGCCGACATCGCACGGCGGCTCAGTGAGGCGCTGTACTCGTACAGCCTGCTCGACATCATCGACATCGCGCACGCCCATTCCGAGGACGCCACGCGGCTCGCACACATCTACTTCGAGTTGTCGGCACATCTCGGGGTCGACGGCCTGCTGTACGCGGTGTCGTCGCTGCCCCGCAACGGTCGGTGGAATGCGTTGGCGCGGTTGGCACTGCGTGAGGATCTGTACCGGTCGCTGCGCGACCTGGCGCGCGACGTCTACCGCATGGTCGGCCCGCACACCGACAACGTCGACGTGATCGCCGAGTTCGAGGCCTACAACCGGCCCCGGATCGAACGCGCCCGGCGCACGCTGCGGGAAGTTCTCGCCACCGAGAACCCCGATTTGGCGATGCTGTCGGTGGCGACCGCGCAGGTGCGCCGCCTCACCACCGCGGGCGGATGAGCCCGACGCGCATCTGATTCACGACACACTGCGGCCGGCTCGGCATACGGGCCGTTCGCAGCGTTTTTCGTGGTTGACTGACGGTTGCGTCAAAAGCCGCGCAAAACCGACAAGGAGCAACACATGGACTGGGGCTCAACCTGGGATTTCCTCTGGCATTTCCTGATCATCTTCGCCTGGATCGCATACCTGCTGGTGCTCTTCCAGATCCTGGGTGATCTGTTCTGGCGCGACCACACCACTTCGGGCTTCGCCAAGGCGCTCTGGGTGGTCTTCCTGATCCTGTTCCCGTGGCTCACGGCCCTGGTGTACGTGATCGCGCGCGGCAAGGGCATGGCCGAACGCGCCCGCGCCGCGGCACTGGCCGCCAAGCAGGAGACCGACAGTTACATCCGCGAAGCCGCCGGTCGCTCGCCGGCCCAGGAGATCGCCGACGCCAAGGCGCTGCTGGATGCGGGCACCATCACAGCCGAGGAGTTCGAGGCACTGAAGGCCAAGGCGCTCAGCTGATCTGACTCAGAACAGCGCGTACTGGTCACCGTCGGCGGTGGTGTCGACGAACGTCTCGACGTCGGCACCACCGACCACATGGTCGAGCAGACGCATGAACTCGTCGTCACGCACCAGCGGTACGCCGAGTTCCTTGGCCTGGTAGCCCTTGCCCTGCTCGGGCGCCGGGTCGTTGCAGATCACCAGCGACGTCTGCAGATCCACCATGTCGCTGTAGGCAAGGCCGGCGTGCAGGACGCGCTCGAGCAGTTCCTCGTGTGTGCGCACCACCTCGGCCGACAGCGCCACCCGCATCCCCTGCACCAGCGGGCGGCCCGCGACGAACGGACCCGGGTTGGCGTAACGGCACGGCAGACGCGACGCCTCGACCTTGAGCGGACGCAATTCGTCGTGTGTCACATGCCCGTTGGGCCAGCGCTTGCGCGTCAGCTGACGCAGCGGCAGCCACACCTTGCGGTCGCGGGCGCGTGCCAGCGTGGGTTTGAGGATCTGCGCGAGCACCAGCGCGTCGTCGAGCGCGTCATGCGGCTTCATCTGCGTGACGCCCCAGTGCGCGGCCAGCGTCTCCAGACGCAGGTTCTCGGTACCGAGCTCGAGCCTGCGTGCCAGCTCGACCGTGCACATCGCGGTGTCGATGGGAAGTTCGGCGCCCACCAGTTCGGCCTCGGCGGCCAGGAAGCTGTAGTCGAACCCCGCGTTGTGGGCGACCAGGGTGCGTCCGCGCAGCACCTCGATCAGCTCGTCGACGACGTCGGCGAAGCACGGCTGGCCCTCCAGCATCTCGGCGGTGAGCCCATGTACGTGCGTCGGCCCCGGATCGACACCAGGGTTGAGCAGACTGGACATGCTGTGCTCGACACTGCCGTCGTCACCGACCGCCAGCGCGGCCACGCTCACGATGCGCGCCTGACCGGGCCGGAAGCCCGTGGTCTCGACATCGACGACCGCCCAGCCCGAGCCCGGCTCATCCGCCGGCCGCCCCCACAACTGCGGGGTGCTCGACAGCGGTGCTCGGCTCACAACGTCAGGATGGCACGCGGCTCCGACAAGCCGGGTCGGCACGCCAGCGTGTCGTGCACATAAAATCCCGGGAATGCTGACCGTCCGTGGGCGCGCCGCACTGGCCGCCGGAGCCGCCGCCCGCTGGGCGTCCCGGGTCACCGGGCGCGGTGCCGGCGCCATGATCGGCGGGCTGGTCGCCATGACCCTGGACCGTTCGGTCCTGCGGCAGCTCGGCCAGGGCCGCCGGACGGCCATCGTGACCGGCACAAACGGCAAATCGACCACCACCAGGATGATCGCCGCCGCGCTGGCGCCGCTGGGACCCGTCGCGAGCAACACCGAGGGCGCCAACATGGACGCCGGGCTGGTCTCGGCGCTCGCCGCCAACCGCGACGCCGGACTCGCGGCGCTCGAAGTCGACGAGATGCATGTGCCGCATGTGTCCGATGCGGTGTCGCCTTCGGTGATCGTTCTGCTCAATCTGTCGCGTGATCAGCTCGATCGAGTGGGTGAGATCAACCACATCGAGCGGACGCTGCGTGCCGGTCTGGCGCGTCATCCCGACGCGGTGATCGTCGCCAACTGTGACGACGTGCTCATGACGTCGGCCGCCTACGACAACCCCGACGTCGTGTGGGTGGCCGCGGGCGGAACCTGGGCCAACGATTCGGTGAGCTGCCCGCGCAGCGGCGAGGTGATCGTGCGCGACGGGCGCGACTGGTACTCCACCGGCACCGACTTCAAGCGCCCCAGCCCGCAGTGGTGGTTCGACGAGACCCACATCCACGGACCCGACGGGCTGTCGGTGCCCATGGAGCTGGCCCTGCCCGGCACCGTCAACCGGGGCAATGCCACGCAGGCCGTCGCGGCCGCGGTGGCCCTGGGCGCCGATCCCGTCGCGGCCGTCGCCGCGGTCTCGACCGTCGACGAGGTCGCCGGTCGCTACCGCACGGTGCAGGTCGGGCCCCGGCACACCGCGCGGGTGCTGCTGGCCAAGAACCCGGCCGGCTGGCAGGAGGCGCTGTCGATGGTCGACCGGACCGGCGCGGGCGTGGTGATCGCGGTCAACGGCCAGGTGCCCGACGGCGAGGACCTGTCGTGGCTGTGGGACGTGCGGTTCGAGGACTTCTCGGGTGTGCAGGTGGTCGCGGCCGGTGAGCGCGGCACCGATCTGGCGGTGCGACTCGGCTATGCCGACGTCGAGCACACGCTGGTGCACGACACCATCAGCGCGATCAAATCCTGCCCACCCGGGCACGTCGAGGTGATCGCGAACTACACGGCGTTCCTGCAACTGAACCGGCGGCTGTCATGACTCACCCCAGCACCGTGCGCATCGGCCTCGTGCTCCCCGACGTCATGGGCACCTACGGCGACGGCGGCAACGCCGTGGTGCTGCGACAGCGGCTGCGCCTGCGCGGGATCGACGCCGAGATCGTCGAGATCACGCTGGACGACCCGGTGCCCGAGTCGCTGGATCTCTACACCCTCGGCGGCGCAGAGGATTACGCGCAGCGCCTGGCGACCAAGCATCTGATCCGTCATCCCGGCCTGCAGCGCGCCGCCGAACGCGGCGCGCCGATCCTCGCGATCTGCGCGGCCATCCAGGTGCTCGGGCACTGGTACGAGACCTCGGCGGGTGAGCGCGTCGAAGGCGTCGGCCTGCTCGACGCCACCACCTCTCCGCAGGAGGCCCGCACCATCGGCGAGGTCGCGTCCCGCCCGCTGCCCGACGGGCTCGACCAGCCGCTCACCGGATTCGAAAACCACCGCGGTGGAACACTTCTCGGTTCCGACGCACGTCCGCTCGGCGCGGTCACCAAGGGTGCGGGCAACCGTGCCGGCGACGGTTTCGACGGTGCCGTACAGGGCAGTGTGGTGGCGACGTACATGCACGGGCCGTGCCTGGCCCGCAATCCGCAGTTGGCCGACCATCTGCTCTCCCGCGTGGTCGGCGATCTGCCCCCGCTCGAGCTTCCCGAGGTCGAACGTTTGCGTTCTGAGCGCCTCGCCGCGCCGCGGCGCGTCTGATCTGACCTCCTCTGATCTCTGCCGAAATGGCATTCCAGCAGGCGTCTACTCGCACTTTTCTGCTGGAATGCGGTTTCGGCGAAACGAAGCTCAGGCGAACGGGTCGGCCGCGTCGGCGATGCGCGCGGCAGCGTCGGTGAGCAGCACCTCGCCGTGCCCGAAACCTGCGACCTGCGCGCCCGTTTCGGCCAGACGCTGAACCGATGCAACGGCCGCAGCACGGTCGACGTTGAACACCCCGACGATCACGTGCCCGTTGAACTCGGCGACCGCGTCGCCGGTGAGCACTGCGTCGGCCGCGGGCAGGTACAGCCCGATGCTGCCCGGCGTGTGGCCCGGTGCCCCGACAACCCTTGCGCCGCCTGCGAAGTCGAGGACATCGCCGTCGCGCACCGTCGTGTCGACGCGGCACGGCGGGCCGACGGGCGGCTCGGTGAGATCGGACCGCAGCGTGCGTTCGGCGTCGGTCAGCACGGGCAGCGGGCCCGGCTCGTCGCCGCGGATGAACGGTGCGTCGGCGGCGCCGGCGATCACTTCCACGTCGGCCCAGTCGGCGATCTCGGCGGCCGCGCCGGTGTGGTCCTCGTGAAAGTGCGTGAGCACCACGCGTTTGACGTGCAGGCGGCGCAGTCCGAGCATGGCGAGCGCCTCGGCGATCAGCCCGGCCTCGCCCGGCCAGCCGGTGTCGATGAGCGTGACACCGTCGGGCTCCTGCCACAGGTAACAGTTGAGCAGGTGTGCCCGATCGCCGGGGATGCGTAGCCGGTACAGCGAATCCGCGATCTTCAGCAGGTCAGGCATGCCTCCGACGGTATCTGCCGAAACGGCATTCCGGCAGGGCGCTACTCGTGGTTTCGCTGCTGGAAGAACGCACTAGACCATCGCGCGGCGGCCGGCCAGCGCGCGGCCCAGGGTGAGCTCGTCGGCGAACTCGAGATCCCCACCCATCGGCAGGCCCGACGCGATGCGGGTGACCGTCAGGCCGGGGATGTCGCGGAGCATGCGCACCAGATAGGTCGCGGTGGCCTCGCCCTCGGTGTTGGGATCGGTCGCGATGATGACCTCGGCGACGTCGACGCCCTCGACGCGTTCGCCGATGCGGTTGAGCAGTTCCCGGATGCGCAGCTGCTCAGGGCCGATGCCGCTCAGCGGGTCGAGCGCGCCACCGAGCACGTGGTAGCGCCCGCGGAACTCGCGGGTGCGTTCTACTGCCTGCACATCCTTGGGTTCCTCGACGACGCATACCAGCGACGCGTCGCGGCGCGGGTCGCTGCAGATCCGGCAGCGTTCCTCGTCGGAGACGTTGCCGCACACCGAGCAGAACGTGACCCCGTCACGGATGCGTCCGAGCACCGCGGTCAGCCGGTCGATGTCGGGCGGTTCGACCGACAGCAGGTGGAAGGCGATCCGCTGGGCACTCTTGGGGCCGATACCGGGAAGCTTGCCCAGCTCGTCGATCAGATCCTGGACCGGGCCCTCAAACATTGCCGGCCACTCACATCCCCGGCAGACCGAAGCCGCCGAGCCCACCGGCCAGCGGACCCAGACGGCTCTGCGCCATGATCGTCACCTGCTTGCTGGCGTCGGAGAGTGCGCCGACGATCAGATCCTGCAGTGTCTCGACGTCGTCCGGGTCGACGACCTTGGGATCGATCTGCACCGACACCACCTCGCCGCTGCCCTTGACGGTGACCTGCACCAGGCCGCCACCGGCCTGTCCGTGCACCTCGGCGTTGGCCAACGCCTCCTGGGCCTCCATCAACTGCTGCTGCACCTGCTGGGCCTGTGCCAGCAGCGCCGACATGTCGGGCGTGCCTCCGGGTTGCATCACTGTCCCCTTGCCGTGTTCGTGTCTCGGTTGCGTCTTCTTGATCGCGTGTTGGTCTCGACTTGGTTGCTCTCGCCCGTCAGCGGCGGTTTGGCCTTTCAGCCTAGTCCGCGACGCGGCTACCGTGGCGGCCGTGCGAGTCCCAGCCTGTCTGCGTGTCGGCGCCGCGGTCGTGACCAGCGTGCTCATCGCGGTGACGGCATCGGTCGTGTCGCCGGTAGCCCATGCCGCCCCCGCCAACATCGCCGGAATGATCGTGTTCCTCGATCCCGGCCACAACGGGGCCAACGACGCGTCGATCGGCAGACAGGTGCCCACGGGACGCGGCGGCACCAAGAACTGCCAGGAGAGCGGCACCGCAACCGACGACGGCTATCCCGAACACAGCTTCACGTGGGACACCACGCTGCGGGTGCGGGCGGCACTGACGGCGCTGGGCGTGCGGACCGCGATGTCACGCGGCAACGACAACGCGCTGGGACCGTGCGTCGACGAGCGCGCCGCGATGGCCAACTCGCTGCGTCCGCACGCCATCGTGTCGATCCACGCCGACGGCGGTCCGCCCACGGGTCGCGGCTTCCACGTGCTGTACTCGTCGCCGCCGCTGAACGCCGCGCAGTCGGGCCCGTCGGTGCAGTTCGCGAAGGTCATGCGCGATCAGCTGGCCGCGTCGGGGATCCCCCCGGCCACCTACATCGGGCAGGGCGGGCTCAATCCCCGGTCGGACATCGCGGGCCTGAACCTGGCGCAGTTCCCGTCGGTGCTGGTCGAGTGCGGCAACATGAAGAACCCCGTCGACTCCGCGCTGATGAAATCCCCGGAGGGGCGTCAGAAGTACGCCGACGCCATCGTCCGGGGCATCGCCGGCTTCCTGGGCTCCCAGTCGCAGGCCGCGGCGGCCGTCAGCCCCGTGCGTTGACCCTCGGCTAGCCCTCGACGTGCTTCTTGAGGTTCTCCAGGACCTCGTCCTGGATGCGGCGCAGGCCCAGGGGAGCAAACGTCTTCTCGAAGAAGCCCTTGACCCCGCCTGCCCCGGTCCAGGTGGTCTTGAGGTTCACCGACGACCCGGTGCCCGCGGGCGCGACGGTCCAGTTGCTCACCAGGGACGAGTTGGCGTCCTTCTCGATGACGGTGTGTCCGGCGACGTCGACGGTGGCCTTGACGTCACGCACGCGCGACTTGGTGGCCTGCAGCTTCCACGTCGCGACGGTGCCCGCGCCCTGGCCGCCCTCAAGCACCTGGTAGCCGCTGTAGTGCGAGGAGAGGATCTTCGGCCGTACGGTCTGGTAGTCGGAGATCGCAGCGAGCACGGCAGCGGGCTCGGCGTTGATCAATACGGTGCTGACCGCGCTGACCTGTCCCATGGGTGAAAACTCCTTGTGCGAGGTGAAGATGCGGTATCAACCGCCCATCTGCGGTCGCATCGCCTGCAACCGTTGACTAGCGTATATGTGTGTCTGTGGTTACTACTGACGCACAGGCTGCCCATGCCGCCGGCGTCTCGCGTCTTCTGGCCAGCTACCGGGCGATCCCGCCCAGCGCGACAGTGCGCCTTGCGAAACCGACGTCCAACCTGTTCCGCGCCCGCGCCCGCACCAATGTGAAGGGTCTCGACGTCTCGGGCCTGACCGGTGTGATCGGTGTCGACCCGGACGCGCACACCGCCGATGTGGCGGGCATGTGCACCTACGAGGACCTGGTGGCGGCCACGCTTCCGTACGGCCTTGCCCCACTGGTGGTGCCGCAGCTCAAGACCATCACGCTCGGTGGCGCGGTCACCGGTCTGGGCATCGAGTCCACGTCGTTCCGCAACGGTCTGCCGCACGAAAGTGTCCTGGAGATGGACATCTTGACCGGTTCGGGCGAGATCGTCACGGCCTCACCGGATCAGCACTCGGATCTGTTCCATGCGTTCCCCAATTCATATGGAACCCTTGGTTATTCCACCCGGCTGCGCATCGAACTGGAGCCCGTGCACCCGTTTGTGGCGTTGCGCCACCTGCGCTTTCACTCGATCACCGATCTGGTCGCGGCGATGGACCGGATCATCGAGACCGGCGGGCTGGACGGTGAACCCGTCGACTACCTCGACGGCGTGGTGTTCAGCGCGACTGAGAGTTACCTGTGTGTTGGCTTCAAGACGAAAACGCCGGGGCCGGTCAGCGATTACACAGGTCAGCAGATCTTCTACCGGTCGATCCAGCATGACGGCGACACCGGCGCCGAGAAACACGACCGGCTGACCATCCACGACTACCTGTGGCGCTGGGACACCGACTGGTTCTGGTGCTCACGGGCATTCGGCGCTCAGCATCCGGTGATCCGCAGGTTCTGGCCGCGGCGGCTGCGCCGCAGCAGCTTCTACTGGAAGCTGGTGGCCTACGACCAGCGGTACGACATCGCCGACCGTATCGAGAAGCGCAACGGGCGCCCGCCGCGCGAGCGGGTGGTCCAGGACGTCGAGGTGCCCATCGAGCGGTGCGCGGACTTTGTCGAGTGGTTCCTGCAGAATGTGCCGATCGAGCCGATCTGGCTGTGCCCCCTACGGTTGCGTGACAGCGCCGACGGCGGTGCCTCGTGGCCCCTGTATCCGCTGAAGGCGCACCACACCTACGTCAACATCGGTTTCTGGTCATCGGTGCCGGTGGGCCCCGAGGAGGGCCACACCAACCGCCTCATCGAGAAAAAAGTCGCGGAGCTGGACGGGCACAAATCTTTGTACTCGGACGCTTATTACACACGTGACGAATTCGACGAGCTGTACGGCGGTGAGGTCTACAACACCGTCAAGAAGACGTACGACCCGGATTCACGTCTGCTAGACCTGTATTCGAAGGCGGTGCAAAGACAATGACCACATTCAAAGAACGCGAGACGTCCACAGCGGACCGCAAGCTCACCCTGGCCGAGATCCTCGAGATCTTCGCCGCGGGTAAGGAGCCGCTGAAGTTCACTGCGTACGACGGCAGCTCGGCCGGTCCCGAGGACGCCACGATGGGTCTGGACCTCAAGACCCCGCGTGGGACCACCTATCTGGCCACGGCACCCGGCGATCTGGGCCTGGCCCGTGCGTATGTCTCCGGTGACCTGGAGCCGCACGGCGTGCATCCCGGCGATCCCTACCCGCTGCTGCGCGCCCTGGCCGAACGCATGGAGTTCAAGCGCCCGCCTGCGCGTGTGCTGGCGAACATCGTGCGCTCCATCGGCATCGAGCACCTCAAGCCGATCGCACCGCCGCCGCAGGAGGCGCTGCCCCGGTGGCGCCGCATCATGGAGGGCCTGCGGCACAGCAAGACCCGCGACGCCGAGGCCATCCACCACCACTACGACGTGTCGAACACGTTCTACGAGTGGGTGCTGGGCCCGTCGATGACCTACACGTGCGCGTGCTACCCCACCGAGGACGCGACCCTCGAAGAGGCCCAGGACAACAAGTACCGCCTGGTGTTCGAGAAGCTGCGCCTGAAGCCCGGTGACCGGTTGCTCGACGTGGGCTGCGGCTGGGGCGGCATGGTCCGCTACGCGGCCCGCCACGGCGTCAAGGCGCTCGGTGTCACGCTCAGCCGCGAACAGGCGACGTGGGCGCAGAAGGCCATCGCCCAGGAAGGTCTCACCGATCTGGCCGAGGTGCGTCACGGTGATTACCGCGACGTCATCGAATCCGGGTTCGACGCGGTGTCCTCGATCGGGCTGACCGAGCACATCGGCGTGCACAACTACCCGGCGTACTTCAACTTCCTCAAGTCGAAGCTGCGCACCGGTGGCCTGCTGCTCAATCACTGCATCACCCGCCCGGACAACCGGTCGGCGCCATCGGCCGGCGGGTTCATCGACAGGTACGTGTTCCCCGACGGGGAGCTCACCGGCTCGGGCCGCATCATCACCGAGGCCCAGGACGTGGGCCTTGAGGTGATCCACGAGGAGAACCTGCGCAATCACTATGCGATGACGCTGCGCGACTGGTGCCGCAACCTGGTCGAGCACTGGGACGAGGCGGTCGAAGAGGTCGGGCTGCCCACCGCGAAGGTGTGGGGCCTGTACATGGCCGGCTCACGTCTGGGCTTCGAGACCAATGTGGTTCAGCTGCACCAGGTTCTGGCGGTCAAGCTTGACGATCAGGGCAAGGACGGCGGACTGCCGTTGCGGCCCTGGTGGTCCGCCTAGCAACCACGAACCGCGAACCAGGGGCCTGGCGCCGACTACCCGTCGATGCGCCGGGCCCCGAGTTCGTTCTGCAGCAGTTCGAGCGCCACCTCTTCGGGGTCGCGGCGCGGCATCGACTCCGACGGCTCGGCGGCCGCCTCGGCCAGCATGTCGTCCTCCTCGGCACGCGCGATCTCGACCGGATCCGGGGCGGGCGCCTGCGGGGCCGCGCCACCGGTCGCCGCGGGTGGGGCCGCCACTGCCGCTTCGGGTGCACCCGTGACGCAGCGGACCTTCCAGTTGACACCCAGCGCATCCTTGAGGGCCTCGCGGATCACCTCGGAGTTGCGCGATTCGGTGAGACGTTTGGCCAGGGGCGCCGACTCGTGGCTGAGCACCAGCGTGTCACCTTCGACTGCGCGCACGATCGCACCGGACAGCATCACCTCGGTGGTGCGGCTGCGCTGGCGGACCTTCTCGCGCACGGTCGACCACATGCTGCGCACCGCGGCGGCGTTGGGTTGCCCTGGCACAGAACCGGTTTCCGCTGCCGGGGCCGGCGCCGCAGGCGCTGCGGCAGGTACGGGTGCGGCAGGTGGGGGCGGCGCCACGGGTTCGGGCGCCGGGCGCGGTGGCGGCTCGGGGGCCGTGCGTGCCACGGGAGGCTCCGGACGCGGTGCCTGCGGAGCGGGAGCCGGTGCGGGCGGCGCGGCAACTGCGGGGGCCGGCGGCGCGGCAGGAGTGGGCGGCGCGGCAGGAGTGGGCGGCGTGGCCGGTGCGGGTTCGGCGGCAGGCGGCGAAGCGGCGGCGGCCTGGCTGCGACGCACGAACTGCTTGGCCGGTTCTGCGGGCGCAACGCCCGAGGACGCCTCGCCGGCCGGGATGGACATGTCGAGCCGGGTCTCGATGCGTTCGATGCGCTGCAGCAGCGCCGATTCGGTGTCGGCCGCCGACGGCAGCAGCAACCGCGCGCACATCACTTCGAGCAGCAGACGCGGCGCGGTGGCACCGCGCATCTCGCCGAGGCCCGCGTGCACCACCTCGGCGTAACGGGTCAGCGTCCCCGCCCCGAGGCGTTCGGCCTGCTCACGCATCCGCTCAAGCACGTCGGTGGGCGCGTCGACCACGCCGCGGGTGACGGCGTCGGGCACGGCCTGCAGCACGATCAGGTCGCGGAACCGTTCCAGCAGATCGGTGGCGAAGCGGCGCGGATCGTGGCCCGCGTCGACCACGGCCTCCACGGCGCCGAACAGCGCCGCGGCGTCGTTCGCGGCGAGCGCCTCGACGGCGTCGTCGATGAGCGCCAGGTCGGTGGCCCCGAGCAGCGACAGCGCGCGCTGGTAGGTGATGTGGTTGCCGTTGGCGCCCTGCTCGGAACCGGCCAGCAGCTGGTCGAGCACCGAGAGCGTGTCACGCGGAGATCCGCCGCCGGCGCGGATGACCAGCGGATACACGGCGTCGTCGACCTCAACGTTCTCCTCGGCGCAGATGCGCTCAAGAAGCGGCCGCATGGTGCGGGGCGCCAGCAGGCGGAACGGGTAGTGGTGCGTGCGCGAGCGGATGGTCGGCAGCACCTTTTCGGGTTCGGTGGTGGCGAACACGAAGATCAGGTGGTCCGGCGGCTCCTCGACGATCTTGAGCAGCGCGTTGAAGCCGGCCGTGGTGACCATGTGCGCCTCGTCGACGATGAAGATGCGGTACCGCGACTGGGCCGGCGCGTAGAACGCGCGGTCGCGCAGTTCGCGGGTGTCGTCCACACCGCCGTGGCTGGCCGCGTCGAGTTCGACGACGTCGACGTTGCCGGGCCCGTTGGGCGCCAGCGCCACGCACGAGTCGCACACGCCGCACGGCGTCGGCGTCGGCCCCTGCTCACAGTTGAGCGAGCGGGCCAGGATGCGCGCCGACGACGTCTTACCGCAGCCGCGCGGACCCGAGAACAGGTACGCGTGGTTGATCCGGCCCGCGGTGAGCGCAGTGCACAGCGGCTCGGTGACATGCTCCTGCCCAACAACTTCGGAGAAGGTTGCCGGGCGGTACTTGCGGTAGAGAGCCACGGGTGAAGGCTACCGATAGGTCCCGACTACTTGTCGCCCAGCAGGGCCTCGGTGGCCGCGAGCAGTGCACACGTCGCCAGACCGTCGATCGCGTCACGCACATCGGGCAGCGACGGGAAGGTCGGCGCGATGCGGATGTTCTTGTCTTCCGGGTCTTTCCGGTAGGGGAACGCCGAGCCGGCCTCGGTCACGGCGATGCCCGCGTCCTTGGCCAGTGCCACGGTGCGCTTGGCCGTTCCGGGCCACACGTCCAGGCTCACGAAATAGCCGCCCTTGGGGTCGGTCCACGACGCGATCTTCGACTCACCGAGGCGGTCTTCGAGGATCTCGGCCACCAGTGCGAACTTCGGTGCGATGAGTTCGCGGTGACGCTGCATCTGCCTGCGCACGCCGTCGGCGTCGCCGAAGAAGCGCAGGTGGCGCAACTGGTTGACCTTGTCCGGGCCGATCGATTTCTTGCCCGCGTGCTTGAGGTACCACGCGATGTTGTCCGCCGAGGCGCCCAGGAAGCTCACGCCCGCGCCGGCGAAGGTGATCTTGGATGTCGACGCGAACACCAGCGGGCGGTTCGGGTTGCCGGCCGCTGCGGCCAGGCCCAGCACGTCGACCGGTTCGACGAACTCGTCGGTCAATGTGTGGACCGCATAGGCGTTGTCCCACATGAGGCGGAAATCTTTTGCCGCCGTTGGCATTTGAACGAGACGACGGATCACGTCGGTGGAGTAGGTGGCGCCCGTCGGGTTGGAGTACACCGGGACGCACCATACGCCCTTGATGGTCGGGTCGGACGCGACGAGCTGTTCGATGACGTCGACGTCGGGGCCGTCCTCGCGGATGGGCACGGGCACGTTCTCGATCCCGAACGACTCGGTGATCGCGAAGTGACGGTCGTAGCCGGGTGCCGGGCACAGGAACTTCACCGTCGGCTCGGCCGACCACGGCCGCGGTGAGTCGAGGCCTCCGTGCAGCAGCGAGAACACGACGGAGTCGTGCATCATCTCCAGGCTCGCGTTGTTGCCCGCGATGAGGTTCTCGACGGGCAGGCCCAGTAGCTCGGCGAAGATCGCGCGCAGCTCGGGCAGGCCCTGCACGCCGCCGTAGTTGCGGGTGTCGGTGCCGTGACCGTCGCGGTAGGCGTCGGCGCCGTCGCCGGGCAGGCTCAGCAGGCCGTTCGACAGATCCAGCTGCTCGGGGGAAGGCTTGCCCCTGGTCAGGTCGAGTTTCAGTTGCTTGGCCTGGAGCTCGGCGTAGTTGCGCTGCTGGAGCTCGTGCTGCGCGAGCAGATCGTCGCGCCCGAGGGACTGGAACGACACGGCGCGCCTTTCACCCGAATCTCGATTGGTGTGGATCCCCGCTTCCCGGGGCGATCAAGGGGACCCCGCGCACCCGCCAGAGCCCGTTGACCCTTGCTGCCTTCCGGCCCTGGGGGAGTTCACAGGATGGACGCCGCGCGGGGTCCACGATGAGTGTAGTACGTGCCGCCGACCCCGAGTTTTCGGGACAGGTGGGGGCTTCGGTTACCATTGCCGACGGAGGATTCGCCTAGTGGCCTATGGCGCTCGCCTGGAACGCGGGTTGGGTTAATAGCCCTCGCGGGTTCAAATCCCGCATCCTCCGCACGAGGTCCCGGGGTGCGACCAGGAGCTTCACAGCTCCCGGTCGCACCCCGGGCCATAGCTGGACCAAGGAGGAGTATGGGCCGCACCGTCGCGGTGACCTGGCATGTGGCGTCCACCCTCATTGCCGCCGGCCTGTTCTTCTTCTTCGTCATCCCCCGCTGGCCCGAGTTGATGGGTGAGACGTCGCCCACGCTGGGAACGGTTCTGCGGATCGTGACCGGCGTGCTGGTCGCGCTCACCGCTCTGCCGGTCGTGTTCACGCTCCTGCGCACCCGCCGCCCGGAGCTCGGTACGCCCGAACTCGCGTTGCGGCTTCGCACCACCTCGATCGTGTTCCACGTCCTCGCGGGTGTGCTGATCGTCGGCACCGCGATCGCCGAGATCTGGGTGTCGCTCGACAGTGCCGGTTCGTGGCTTTTCGGTATCTACGGCGCCGCGGCGGCCCTCGCCCTGCTGGGCGCCTTCGGCTTCTACCTCGCCTTCATCGCCGAGCTGCCGCCCCCGCCGCCGAAACCGGTCAAGCCCAAGGTCAACGCCGTGCGGCGCAACACGCGCGCGGCCAAGGACACGGCGGACGCCGACGAGATCGACAAAGACGCGGCCGACGAAGACGAGGCCGGCGAAGGCGAAGACGCCACCGAGCGGGCCGAGGACAGCGCGGACGAACCGTCGGACGACACCGCTGTGGAGGCGTCCGACGAGGACGCCGACCAGACCGAGGACGCGACGTCCGAGAACAACGACGAGCCGAGAGCCGCCGAACCCGAGTCGAAAGCTGTCGAGCCCGAGTCCACGGCAGTGGAAGCCGAGAGCCTCGACGGCGCCGACACCGACGATTCGTCGGGCGGCAAACTGCGCAACCGACGGCCGTCGAACAAGGCGAACAAGGGTGGCAGCTCGCGGTTCCGGCGGCGCTCCCGCGGCGGCATCACAGTCGAGGAGTGAGCGCGCGCGTCGACAGCGACGTCAGTCGCCGCCAAGATGGGTGCATGGGCAAACCACGCTCGCGACAATTCGGATCGGTGATCCTCGCGGCCCTCGTCGCTTTCGCGACGCTGCTGCTTCCCGCGGCACCGGCCGCCGCTGAACCCGCTGACCCGCTTGCCGCGGCGGCCGCGGTGGAACCCGCGGTGGCCCGCATCGACACGGTCGTCGACTATCAGCAGGCCTACGGCGTCGGCACCGGTTTCGTCCTGTCGCCCAACGGCGAGGTGCTCACCAACTACCACGTGGTGCAGGGTGCCAACACCATCAACGCCACGGTCAACGGTGCATCGTTCATGGCCGATCTGGTGGGCTACAACCGCCGCGCCGACATCGCGGTGCTGCAGTTGCGCGGCGCAGGCGGGCTGCCGACCGCGTCGATCGGCGATTCGCGCAGCCTGGTCGAGGGTGAACCCGTCGTCGCGCTGGGCAACGCGTACGGCTCCAACGCCCCGCTCACGCGTGAGGTCGGCACCGTCACGGCGTTCGGCCGGACCGTCAACGCCGAGGATTCCCTGACCGGCACCAAGGACGAACTGACCGGCCTGATCGAGTTCGCCGCACCCGTGCGCGCCGGCGACTCGGGCGGTCCCGTCGTCGACGGCGCAGGTCAGGTCGTCGGCGTGACGACGGCCGCGTCGGTGAACTTCCGCATGGGTCCCGGCGGCAAGGGCTTCGCGATCCCGATCAACGACGCGATGGCCGTCGCCAACCAGATCCGGTCGCGCACCCCGTCGCCGGAGGTCCACATCGGCCCGCCCACACTGCTGGGGGTCGGGGTGCGCACCGCGCAGCGGTCCGGTGGCGGCGTGATCATCCAGGACGTGCTGCGTGGTGGCCCCGCCGAGGCGGCGGGCCTGGTACCCGGCGACATCCTGATGTCCATCGAGGGCACCCCGCTGGATACGGCCCGCACGCTCACGCTGGTGCTCGACCAGCACTATCCGGGCGATGTGGTCGATCTCACGTGGCGTGATCGCGGCGGTTTCGACCGTAACGGCAAGGCCACGCTCGCGGCAGGTCCGTAAGCGGAGAACACGGGGGCAGGCCTGGATAGGCTCAGTCCGTGGTCACACTCGACCGGCTGATCAATGTGCTGGGTGGATACGGCATCCACCTCAAGCTGTGCTCCACGCCCCGGTCGACCGAGTTGCGCAGCGTCGTGATGCACGAACCGGGTCCGGTGGTCGGCGACGTCCTGCTCGCCGTGGGCGCGGCCTCGCTCGCCGACGCGCTGGAGTGGGCCGAGGCCGCACATGCCGTGGTGGTGCTGGTCCGCGCGACCGACGAAGACCTCACGACTGCCCCGGACGGCATCGCGGTGATGCTGGTCGAACCCGAGGTCTCCTGGAGTGAACTCGCCGCGGTGGTCTACGGCCTGGTGCTCGAAGGCCGCGAGACCGAGTCCGGACGGGGACCCACCGACCTGTTCGCGCTGGCCGACAGCCTGGCCGAGACCGTCGGCGGCTCGGTGACCATCGAGGACCGTCGTTCGTCGGTGCTGGCGTATTCACGGTTGCAGCACGACGCCGATCCGGCTCGGGCCGAGACGATCCTCAGCAGGCAGGCGCCCGAGCGTCTGCGGACACTGTTCGCCGAGCGCGGCGTGTTCCGCCATCTCGCCGAGTCCGACGAACCGCTGTTCGTCGCGGGCGACCCGGAGCAGGGGCTGACCGGGCGCATGGTGGTCGCGGCCCGCGCGGGCCGCGAGCTTCTGGGCTCGGTGTGGGTGACGTGCGCGCAGCCGCTTCCCGAGGCGAACAGGGCCGCGCTGGCCGACGGCGCACGCATGGTGGCGGTGCATCTGCTGCGGTCACGCGCGAGCGCCGATCTGGAACGCCAGGTGGAATCCGACCTGGTGATCCGCCTCCTGGAGGGCGCCGCCGACGCCGCGACCGTCGCCAGCCGGCTCGCGTTGCCGCAGACCCCGCTGCGGGTGATCGCGCTGCGGGCGCACACCGCCGACGAGGGACATTCCGCGCTGCTGCTGGCGTTCGAACGCGCGACGGCCGGGTTCGGCTGGTCGCGACCGGGTCGCAGCGCCCTCGCCGACAACACCGTGTACACCGTGCTGCCGAGTCCCGACCCCGACACCGCGACGACGTGGGTGACCGGGCTGCGCGCGGCACTGCCCGATCCGGTATCGGTGGTTGCAGGCGTCAGCGGTCCGGCGGTCGCGGCCGAACTGGTGCTGGCCCGCCGTGAGGCCGACGAATGCCTTGCGCTGCACGAGGTGCGCCACGGCGGTGCGGTGCCCGTCTACGACGAGGCCTGGGACGACATCCTGCTGCAACGGCTGCGGGTGGCCGCACAATCGGGCCGCGCTCCGCAGCGTGGTCCCGTCGCCGAGCTGCGCCGCCACGACCAGGCGCACGGCACGCACTACGCGCCGACCCTGCAGGCCTGGTTGCAGGCGCAGGGCGATCTCGCCGAGGCGGGCCGCATGCTCGGCGTGCACGAGAACACCGTGCGCTACCGGCTGCGCAGGATGGCCGAGGTGACCAACCTCGAGCTCACCGACCCGCGCAAGCGGTTGGCGATGATGATCCAGCTCGCCGCGAGCGAGCATCTCAGCTGACCCGAACCGCTGTAGCGCCTCGACAAATCCCACGCCCGCGTTTGTGGTGCAGGCGCAAACCCCTGACCGGGCGATCCCCTCACCATGGAGGCATCAGCAAGGCAACAGAGTTCGATGGCGCCTTGAAACTGTCATGGAGGTGGAATCGTGGTCGACGGTGAACGGATTGACGGCGGTCCGCGCGGCGCGGTCGTCGTGGGTGCCGGCATCGTGGGGCTGTCCACCGCCTGGTTCCTGCAGGAACGCGGAGTCGACGTCACCGTGGTCGACCGCACCGGCGTTGCCGCGGGCGCGTCGTGGGGCAACGCGGGTTGGGTGTCTCCTACCCTGACGATCCCGCTGAACGACCCCGCCGTCCTGCGCTACGGGTTGCGCTCGCTCGCGAGTCCGACTGCACCGCTTCACATCCCGCTCACCGCAGGGGTGGGCCTGTGGGCGTTTCTCACCAGGTTCGCGCTCAACTGCCGCCTGTCGTCGTGGACCAGGGCCGCCAAGGCCAACCTGCCGCTCAACGAGGAGTGCATAGAGGCCTATGACGTCCTGATGGCCAACGGCGTGGACGCGGTCACCACCGATGCGCCCATCACCGCGCTGTTCGAAACCGACCGGCAGGCCGGGCATCTGCTGACCGAGTTGCAGCGCATGGCCGACCTGGGCCAGGACGTGAAGTTCACCCAGCTGACGAGCGATGAAGTGCGCGAACAGGTTCCGCTGGCGTCGCCGCGGATCACCACCGCCGTCAGCGTCGAGGGGCAGCGCTTCGTGGATCCGGGGCGGTTCGTCCATGCCCTGGCCGACGCCGTCGTCGCCAGGGGCGCCACGATCCGCACCGGCGAGGTGCTCGACGTGCAACCGTCGAAGCCCGGTGTACGCATCGTGCTCGCCGACGGGGAGATCCAGTCCGATGCCGCGGTGATCGCGACCGGCGCGTGGCTGTCCAGGCTGGTGAAGGCCTGGGTGCCGACGCCTGTGCGCGCGGGCCGCGGCTACTCGTTCACCGTGCCGGTCGACCGGCCGGTGCCCACGCCGATCTACCTGCCCGACGCGCGGGTGGCGTGCACGCCGTACCAGGGCGGCCTGCGGGTCGCGGGCACCATGGAGTTCCGCTCCCCCGACGATCCGGTACAACCGGCCCGCGTCGACGCGATCATCGCGTCGGCCACACCGCTGCTCGACGGCGTGCGCTGGGACGAGCGCACCGACGTGTGGGTGGGCCCGCGGCCGGTGACACCGGACGGGCGCCCGCTGGTGGGCGAAGTCGCGCCCGGCGTGTATGTCGCAGGCGGACACGGGATGTGGGGTCTGGCGCACGGCCCGATCACCGGACGTCTGCTCGCCGAGTACCTCACCACCGGCAAGGAACCCGACGCACTGCGCGAATTCAACCCGCTGCGTTAGCGATTCACCTCTCAGGCCAACTCAAGCCATTCGCGGCCCGGAACGGGCCTCTCGCGTCGTCAGGGGCGGTGCGCAACGTCCCGCCCCTGACGACAATTCTCAGCTACCTCAGGAGGAAAAATGAATGCACCCCAACGCATCTGGATGTCTCCGCAGGCACATGAACGACTCCAGCAGGAGCTGTCGACGTTGCGGGAACTGATCGCCACCGAGGCCGCCTCGGATTCCGACGAGAACCAGGTGGCCGTCCAGCGTGCCCGGCAGGCCCGCATCCAGCAGATCCACGATCTGCTGCTGCACGCCGAGGTCGGTGAGACCCCGCCCAACGACGGCGTCGCCGAGCCCGGCATGGTGCTGACCGTGCGGTGGGACGGTTCCGATGACACCGAAACCTTCCTGCTCGGTGTCCGCGGCGCCGAGTACGGCGACCTCGAGGTGTACTCCGTGCAGTCGCCGCTGGGCAGCGCGATCCTCGGGGCGCGCCCGGGTGAGCACCGCGAGTACGAGACGCCCACCGGCGCACGCATCGGGGTGACGCTGCTCGAGGCCGTGCCCTACGGCCTGCACGCGCAGGCCGTCAAGGCGACCGCCTGATCACGCGCGCTCACGTGCCGCCACCCCCTAATCTGTCCGGGTGGCACGTGAGCCTCGTAGAGCACCCGGCACCCTGACGGCCGACGACTGGCTGCAGGCCGGCTATGAATTGCTGGCCTCGGACGGTATGCGGGCACTGAAGATCGAGCGGTTGTGTGAGCAGGTCGGCGCCACCCGCGGCAGCTTCTACTGGCACTTCACCGACATGAAGGCCTATCGCGCCGCCCTGGTGGCGTCGTGGAACACGTTCCTGGAGAACGACCGCAGGTCCCTGGCCGAAATGGAGGACCTGCCGCCGCGCGAGCGTCTGTCGAAGATGATCGAGGCGCTCATGAGCCCGCAGCACTGGATGCTGGAACGCGCCATGCGCGAATGGGCGCGCACCGACGAGATCGCCGCGGCCAACGTGCGCGCCGCCGACCACCGCGTGCGGATGGCGGTCATCAAGGCGTTCGAAGATCACGGGTTCGATCCCGACGAAGCCCGGCTGCGCGGCGAGGCCACGTTCGCGGCAGGTATCGGCATGCTGCACTTGATCGACTCGGCTGAGGCGCTCGCGACGTCGGGCCGGCCTGACCGGTTTCTCGATATCATGCTCGCCCCGGCGAGCTGAGAACCCTTTTCTGGACCGTGTCTCGACACGGCGACAATCGTCGAAAAACCCATCGGCCTAACAGCCGGGCCTGCTTCTGACCTGCGCCGGACCGCGTCACGCCGGGGGCCACTTGTGTCGGGGCTCACTCGGGCGCTAATTTAATTAAATGTTTGATACAACTTCCGCTCAGCCGCCGCCGCTTCGAGGAGTCCGGGTCGTCGACGGCGCCACGATCTACGCGGGGCCCATGATTGCGACGCTCCTCGGGGACTTCGGGGCCGATGTGATCAAGGTCGAACACCCGCACGGTGACGGTCTGCGGCAATGGGAGTGGCGCAAGGACGGCGAATCGCTGTGGTGGGCGCTCGTCGGAAGGAACAAGCGCGACATCAGCCTGTCGCTCTCGGATCCCCGCGGCGCCGACGTGATGCGTCGACTGCTGGCCGACGCGGATGTGTTCATCGAGAACTTCCGTCCCGGGACCCTGGAGAAGTGGGGCCTCGATCCGGAGGACCTGATCGCGGCCAACCCGAAACTCGTCGTGGTGCGTGTCTCGGGGTTCGGGCAGACCGGCCCCTACAGGTCCCGTCCGGGTTTCGGCACGATCGCCGAGGCCATGTCCGGGTTCGCCGACACCAACGGCGCCGCCGACGGTCCCCCGGTACTTCCGCAATGGCCGCTGGCCGACGGCGTCGCCGCACTCGCCGGCGCCTTCGCCACCATGATCGCGCTGCGTCACGCCGAGGCGACCGGCCATGGGCAGGTCGTCGACCTGTCCATCTACGAACCCCTGTTCTGGATCCTGGGCGCCCAGACGTCGGCGTACGACCAGCTCGGCACCCTGCCGACACGACAGGGAAGCCGAACGGGCTTCAACGTTCCCCGCGAGTGCTACCGCACCCGTGACGGGCGCTGGATCGCGCTCTCCGGCGCCACCACCGCGACCGCACAACGCATCATGCGTGCGGTCGGACGGCCGGATCTGGCTGACGCCGAATGGTTCTCGGACATCTCCGGCCGAATCGAACACCGCGAGACGATCGACGAGGCGATCGCGTCCTGGGTCGGGCAACGCGACAACGCCGATGTACTGGCCATGTTCGAGTCGGTCGGGGCGACGGCGGGCCCCGTGTACACCGCGGCGGACATCGTCGCCGATCCGCACTTCACCGAACGGGGCAGCATCGTCACCGTCGACCACCCCACCCTTGGTGCGGTGCGAATGCAGGGCCTGATCGCCCAGTTGTCTCGTACACCAGGCCAGATCCGCCATCCGGGCCCTGCCGTCGGAGAACACAACGACGAGATCCTACGGACCGAATTGGCCTATCCCGATGATGTCGTGGATGCGCTGGCCGAGGCCGGCGTGATAGGCCGCACCCTCCAACCCACCTCAACGAAGCGAGTGAGTTCATGACCAATCCCGCTGCGCCTGCGGCGCCGAACGAGCGACTCGTCCGGCGCGTGGCGCTCGCCAGTGGCATCGGATCGATGCTCGAGTTCTACGACTTCTATCTCTACGGCGCACTGTCCGCGACGATCTTCGGCGCGCTGTACTTCCACAACGAGGACCCGGCGGTCGGCACACTGCTCGCCCTGGCCACCTTCGGCGTGGGTTTCGTGGCACGCCCGGTCGGCGGCATCATCGCAGGCCACTTCGGGGACAAGTTCGGGCGCAAGAGCGTTCTGATCGCGACGCTCGCGTTGATGGGTGTCTCCACCGTCGGCATCGGGATACTCCCGACCTACGCGTCGATCGGCACACTGGCCCCCGTCCTCCTGGTCACGCTGCGGATCCTGCAGGGGCTCGCACACGGAGGCGAATGGGGCGGCGCGTCCATCATGACCATCGAGCACGCGCCTGAGAGTCGCCGCGGTTTCTACGGCAGCTGCCCGCAGATGGGTATCTACGCGGGGTTGGTGCTCGCCAGTCTGGTGCTCGGCGGGTTCATGCTGCTGCCCGAGGAGCAGTTCCTGAGCTGGGGATGGCGCATACCCTTCATCCTTGGTGCCGTGCTCATGCTCGTCGGCCTGTGGCTACGCCGCGCGATCACCGAATCCCCGGAGTTCGCAGCGGCAATGGCCACCCGGTCGATCGAACCCGAGCAGGAGAAGAAGCGCATCCCGCTGGTGGAAGCGTTCCGCACCGGGCGGCGGGGCATCTTCGTCACGTTCGCCGCGAAGGCCGCCGAAACCTGCACGTTCTACCTGATCACGGTGTTCGCACTGACCCTGGCCAAAAACGGTGCCGGCGAATCGACCGCGCGCAACGGCATTCTGATCGCGTCCGTCGTCGCCATCATCACGATCGGGGCGTTCGGCGTGCTCGCTGACCGGGTCGGCACGCGGACCGTCTACATGGGTGGTGCAGGCTTCATGGTGCTGTTCGCGTTCCCGTTCTTCTGGCTCGCGGGCGCCAACTCCGGCTGGACGCTGCTGATCGCGTTGATCGTCGGCCTGGCCGTCGGGCACTCGTTGATGTACGCCGCACAGGCCAGTTACTTCTCGGCCCTGTTCAGCACGGAAGTCCGGTTCACCGGCGCCTCACTGGGTTACCAACTCGGCGCGGCCATCGTCGGTGGCTTCACGCCGCTCATCGCCGCGGCGCTGCTGCTTCGCAGCGACGGCGCAACCTGGCCCATCGCCACCTACATCGCCGGAGTCTGCCTGGTGAGTTATCTCGTCATGGCCGTCTGGGGCAAGGTGCGCGCCGACGATTCGGCGACCGCCGTTCCCGGGGTCGCCTCAGACGTCGCGGAGGTTCAGCGATGAGGGCGACGACGCTGCCGAAATCCACACAGGCAGCCGTGGTGCGGAATTTCGGTGAACCGCTCACCCTGGAAGAGGTCGCCGTCCCGCAGACCGTGGCGCCTGGCGGGCTGCTCGTCGAGATCGTGGCCTGCTCACTGTGCGGTACCGATGTGCACTGCTGGGAAGGCTCACTCGCCATCCCTGTCGGGCTGCCGTTGATCCTCGGGCACGAGATGGTCGGCCGGATCATCGCGATCGGCGACGGCGCCGACGTCGACTCGGCCGGTCAGCCGTTGCAGATCGGTGACCGCATCCTGTGGACCCACGCTGTCTGCGGCCGCTGCGTCATGTGCGCCAAAAAGCGTCCCACGTTGTGCCGCAACAAGATCCCGTACGGCCAGGCCACCATGGACCAGTGGCCCAATCTGCTGGGCGGTCTGGCGCAACACTCCTACGTGCTGCCCGGGTCCGGCCGGCTCCGCGTCCCCGACGGCGTGCCCGACGACCTTGCCAGCATGGCGAGTTGTGCGCTGCGGTCCGTGGTCAACGCGGTCGAACAGGCCGGCCGCGTCGGGCCCGAGCACACCGTCGTGGTCCAGGGTGCAGGGCCGCTGGGAATTCTGGCGACCGGTCTGTTCGCGCAGGCGGGCGCAGGCCGGGTGATCACCGTCGGCGCGCCGGACACCCGCCTGGAGATCGCCTCGGAGTTCGGCGCCCATGACGTGATCTCCCTTGCCGCCCATACAGATCCGGATGATCGGCTGGCGATGATCCGGGATGCCACCGACGGCCTGGGCGCCGATCTGGTCGCAGAGTTCTCGGGCCACCCCGCGGCCTTCGCCGAAGGCGTGGAAATGGCCGCACCGGACGGCCGCTACCTGGTGGTCGGCCAACTCGGCGCCGGGGTCACCACCATTGCCCCCGGCACCATCACCAAGAAGAACCTCAACGTCATCGGTTCCTTCTCGGGTGACCTCTCGCATTACCGCACTGCACTCACCATCCTGGAACGCTACGCCGATCGGCTGCCCTTCGACCGGCTGATCAGCGGCCACTATCCGCTCCGCGACATCGATTCGGTGATGGGACGGATGCAGAGTTTCCAGGAGATCAAGCCCGTACTACTGCCGCAGGAGACCCAAGCATGACAGTCACCACCTTCCGCCCGTCCGACGTCGCCACCCTCACGAACCCGGACGCCGCCTCCGACGTCGCCGATCTGTCGATGTTCATTGCCGGAGAGGCGGTTTCCGCTGCCGACGGCGCCACGTTCGACTCCTACGAACCCCGCTCCGGGCGGGTGTGGGCACGGTTGCCGCGGGCCAATTCGACCGACATCGACCGTGCCGTGCGCGCGGCGCGCGCAGCCTTCGAAGGGCCGTGGGGCGCTGTGTCGCCCGCCGACCGCGGCCGATTCCTGATGAAGATCGCCGCAGTGGTCGACCGGCACCGGGATCAACTCACGGTCATCGAGTCCCGCGACAACGGCAAACCGGTCCGCGAGGTGCGTGCCGAGATCGACGCGGTCGTACGCTATTTCGAGTACTTCGCGGGTGTGTGCCAGACGACGGTGGGTGAGACCCATCCCCAGGCGGCCACGGCCTTCAGCTACACCCGCCGCGAACCGGTGGGTGTGGTCGGCGCGATCGTGCCCTGGAACTCGCCGCTGCTCATGCTCGCGTGGAAGCTGTCGCCCGCCCTGGCAGGCGGTAACACCATCATCCTCAAACCCGCCGAGGAGACCTCGGTCTCCGCGGTCGTGTTCGCTCAGCTCATCGCCGAGGTGGGACTGCCCGACGGAGTCTTCAACGTGGTGACCGGAATCGGCGAGGAAGCCGGCGCCGCGCTGGTCGCCCATCCGGATGTCGACAAGATCGCCTTCACCGGTTCGACCGAGGTGGGCAAGCAGATCGCGGCCACCGCGGCAAGCGATCTCAAACTCGTCACCTTCGAACTGGGCGGCAAGTCACCCACCGTGATCTTCGACGACGCCGACCTCGATGCCGCGGTTCACCGCACCGCTTACGGCATCTTCTCGGCCGCGGGTCAGACCTGTCAGGCGGCATCGCGAATCTTCGTCCAGGACACCATCCACGACGAATTCCTGGACCGGTTCGCCGCACTGGCACGGCGCATCCGCGTGGGCGATCCGCTGTCCGAGCGCACCCAGATGGGCGCCCAGATTTCCGCACAGCATCGCGAACGGATCGCCGGGTACGTCGCCAGCGGCATCCAGGAGGGAGCGAATCTGGTCTGCGGCGGCACGCAGCCCACGGAAGCCCCGCTGGCGCAGGGCTACTACTACTCGCCGACCATCCTCGACGGCGTCAACCGCGACATGCGGATGATCCGCGAGGAGATCTTCGGGCCGGTGACCGGTGTCATGTCATTCACCGACGAGGCCGACGCCGTGGCCAAGGCGAATGACACGGAGTACGGCCTGGCCGGATCGGTGTGGACGCGGGACGTGTCCCGCGCGCACCGGGTCGCGGCGAGCATTGCGGCCGGACTGATCTGGGTCAACACCACCCGCACCATCAACCACCTCGTTCCGTTCGGCGGCTACAAGCAGTCCGGTTACGGGCGCGAGGGCGGACAGGCCGTGATGGAGCACTACACCCGGATCAAGTCGGTGTGGGTGGACATGCAGGACGACCTGCCGAACTGGTACGCCGACTGATGGGCGGGCGACCGACTCGCGCCCTTCCTCTGCTTCGCACCCTGCTGTTCGTGCCGGGCGACCGGCCCGACCGCATCGCCAAGGCGGCCGCCAGTGCGGCCGCCGGCGTCGCGGTCGATCTCGAAGACGCGGTGGCGGTGTCGAGGAAAGACGCCGCGCGCGACGCGGCCGTGACGGCGCTGTCCGCGCTACCCACCGCTGGTGTGCCGGTGCTGTGCGTCCGAATCAACGCCGTGGACAGCGGTTTTGCCGAGGACGACCTGACCGCCCTTGAGCCCGTGCTGCACCGGCTGGATCTGGTCATGGTCCCCATGAGCGCCGAACCGGACCGTATCCGGCGCGTGAGCGAACTCCTCACTCGCGCGGAGCGATCGGCGGGGGCCGACGACGGCCGGATCGGCATCATCCCCTTGGTCGAGACAGCGGCGGGCATCCTCAACGCGCCCTCGCTCGCGTCGGCCGACGCACGGGTCCACACGTTGTCGTTCGGCCCCGCGGACCTGTCCCGTGAACTCGGCATCACCCCGACCAGCGACGGCGACGAGTTCCTCTTCGCGCGGTCGCAACTGGTCCTCGCCGCCGCGGCGGCGAACTGTCCTGCGCCGGTGGACGGCCCGTACCTCGATCTCGATGACGACGACGGCCTCATCCGGTCGGCGAGGCATGCCCGAAAGCTCGGGTTCGGCGGTAAGCAGGTCATCCATCCATCGCAGATCGCCTCGGTGGCCGGTGCGTTCGTTACGAGCGATGCCGAGATCGACTGGGCCCGTGCAGTGGACGCCGCGTTCAGCGCGGCCGAGGCCGAAGGTGTCTCGTCGATCCGGCTCGCGGACGGGACGTTCGTCGATTACCCGGTCGCTCAGCGCGCGAGGGCGATTCTGGCGGGTGCCCGGTGAAAGTCGTCGTCACCCGGGCACTGCCACCGGCGACTCTGTCGCCTCTCGCCGATGTCGGTGAGGTGTGGGTGTCCCCGCACGACCGTCCCCTCACCGACGACGAGTTGCGCCATGCCGTACGCGGCGCGCACGGCATCGTGAGCATGCTCAACGACCGGATCGACGAGCGTGTGCTCGCCGCGGCAGGGGACCAACTCCGCGTGGTCGCCAACACCGCCGTCGGCTATGACAACCTCGACGTCGCGGCCATCGCACGCCACGGCGCCACCGCGACCAACACCCCGGGGGTGCTGGTCGATGCGACCGCCGACCTGACCATGGCCCTCCTGTTGGACGTCACGCGCAGAGTGAGCGAGGGCGATCGCCTGATCCGGTCGGGCCAACCCTGGTCGTGGGACATCGGATTCATGCTCGGCACCGGTCTGCAGGGCAAGCAACTCGGGATCGTCGGTATGGGCCACATCGGTCGAGCCGTCGCCAGACGCGCAACGGCATTCGGTGTGCGCGTCGTGTACCACGCCCGGCGCGCGCAGGACGACGGCATCGGCCGTCGGGTCCCGCTCGACGAGTTGCTCGCGACCTCTGACATCGTCTCGTTGCACTGCCCGTTGACGATTGAGACGCGTCATCTGATCGACGCCGAGGCGCTGGGGGCGATGAAACCCGGGTCGTATCTGATCAACACCGCCCGCGGCCCGATCGTCGACGAGAGCGCGTTGGCCGATGCCCTCGCACGTGGTGGCATCGCGGGGGCTGCGCTCGACGTCTACGAGCATGAACCCGAGGTGCATCCGGGCCTGCGTGAGCTTCCCAACGTGGTGCTCGCGCCGCACCTGGGTTCGGCGACCGTGGAGACCCGCACCCTGATGGCCGAGCTCGCGGTGAAGAATGTGGTGCAGACACTCAACGACAGCGGGCCGGTGACCCCGATCGCGGTACCGTCTGGGTGACAGAATCGGCGCCAGGTCGAGAGGACGTGATGGCAACCCCACCCGAGCCGCTCCCGACAACCAAGGCTGAAGAGGCGTTCATCGAGATCCGCCGCTTGATCGAGTGCGGCCGGTTACCGGGTGGGGCCAAGCTGACATTGGCGAGCCTGTCCGACGAGCTGCAGATGAGTCTCACACCCATCCGCGAGGCGTTGCGGATGTTGCAGGCCAACGGGCTCGTCGAGTACAAGCGTCATCACGGGCACGTGGTGACGCGGTACTCGATCCGACGTGCCGAGGAGACCTACCTTCTGCGGCAGACTCTCGAACCCCTGGCCACCAGGCTGGCCGCGGCGAATGCGACCGAGGACGAGTTGCGCCGCATTCGTGAACTGCAGGAGGAGTTCCGGCTCGTCGTGGACGGCGAGCCGCCTCGCTTCGCCGACGTGGTGGATCTCAATGCGCGGTGGCACCGGCTGGTGTACGCCGCCGCGCACTCGTCACTGCTGGACGAGTTCATCGATCGGCTGTGGACGGGTGTGCCCTATCAAGCGATCTGGTTCGTGCAACGACGGCGCCAGTCGGCCGCCGATCACGAGGCCGTCACCGCCGCGCTCGAGACCAGACAGCCCGAGATCGCCGAACGCGCCATGTTGGACCACATCGGACGGGGCCGCGCCGCGACGATCGAACACCTGCAGGCCATCGGCGCCCCCGAGGGGTGAGACTGCCTTCGGCCTTCACTGCTTGCGGTTGCCCTGCTCGTCCCAGTGCTCGGCGACCTTCTTGCTGGGCTGTACCCGTGGCGGTTCGCCGGGCATCTTCGGGTAGTTCGGCGGGTAGGGCAGATCACCGAGGCCCCGCTCCTCGTCGGCGGCGACGAGGTCCAGCAGCGGCCCCAGGGACTGCTGCACCGAATCGATGTCGGCCCACGGATCATCGCGCCCGGCAAGCAGATCCGGCACGGTGTTCATGGTGTAGTCGTCCGGGTCGGCGTTGCGCAGTTCGTCCCAGCTCAGCGGCATCGACACGGTCGCGATGGGGGTCTTGCGCACCGAGTAGGCCGAGGCGAACGTGCGGTCGCGCGCGTTCTGGTTGTAGTCGATGAACAACCGCTCGCCGCGCTCTTCCTTCCACCACGACGTGGTCACCGCGTCGGGGGCGCGACGCTCGACCTCACGGGCCAGCGCGATGCCCGCACGGCGCACCTCGATGAAGTCCCACTGCGGTTTGATGCGCAGGAACACGTGCACGCCACGGCCACCCGAGGTCTTGGGATAACCCACCAGGCCGAGTTCGTCGAGCAGCGGTTTGAGCACGTCACACGCAACGGTGCGGGCCTCCTTGAATCCTGTGCCGGGTTGCGGGTCGAGGTCGACGCGCAGTTCGTCGGGATGTTCGGTGTCGGGGCAGCGCACCTGCCACGGATGCAGTGTGACGGTGCCCATCTGGGCGGCCCAGATGATCGACGACGGGTGCGTGATCTTCAGCGCGTCGGCCGTGCGCCCCGACGGGAACGTGACGACGCAGGTCTCCAGATAATCGGGATGCTTCTGCGGCACCCGTTTCTGGTAGATCTCCTCGCCCTCGATGCCGTCGGGGAACCGCTGCAGGTGCACCGGGCGGTCGCGCAACAGTGCCAGCATGGGGCCGGACGCGACGGACAGGTAGTACTCGACGAGCTTGCCCTTGGTGCCGTTCTTGCCGAGCTTGGGAAAGTACACCTTGTCCGGGTTGGTGAACCGGACCTTTACCCCGTCGACGTCGAGTTCGGTTGCCGCACTGGCCATCACTGTTCCTCCAGCACGTCGTAGAGGTCGTAGTTCAGCGGGGTGTCCAACTGGTCGAACGTGCAACTCGACGGCTCCCGGTCGGGACGCCAGCGCAGGAACTTCACGGCGTGGCGAAATCGCCTGCCCTCGACGGAGTTTCCCTCCATCTGGTCGTAGGCCACCTCGCACACCTTCTCGGGGCGCAGCGGGGTCCACCGCTTGTCGGCCGCCGAGTTCCACCGGCTGGGGTCGCCTTCACGCATCTCGTCGCCCTCGCGCAGCGGTTCGAGTTCGGCCAGCAGTTTGATGCGATCCTTGGCGGTGAACGACGCTGCGCCGCCGACCATCTGGAGCTCCCCGTCGTCGCGGTACAGGCCCAGCAGGATCGACCCGATGCCGTCGCCGCTCTTGTGGATGCGGTAACCCATTGCGACACAGTCGGCGTCGCGGTGGTGCTTGACCTTGACCATCTCACGTTTGCCGGGCAGATACGGTCCGTCGAGCCGTTTGGCGATCACCCCGTCCAGCCCGGCGCCCTCGAACGTCTTCAGCCACTCGGTGCCCAGCGCGGGATCCTCACTGGTGCGGGTGACGTGGCACCACCGTTTGTTGTCGACGGCCTCGGCCAGCGCCTCGCGGCGCACCCGGAACGGCTCCTTGAGCAGCGACCGGTCACCGAGGGCCAGGGCGTCGAAGCCGATGAAGTGCGCCGGGGTCTGCTCGGCGAGCATCTTGATGCGGCTCGCCGCGGGATGGATGCGCTGGCTCAGTGACTCCCAGTCCAACCGCACCCGGCCGGCGATGTCGCGGGGCACCACGACCTCACCGTCGAGCACGCACTTCTCAACGAGTTCGTCACGCAGCGCGTCGAGCAGTTCGGGAAAGTACCGTCCCAGATCCTTGCCGTTGCGCGACTGCAGCACCACGTCGTCACCGTCGCGGAACACCAGCGCGCGGAAACCGTCCCACTTGGGCTCGTAGGACCACACCCCCGCCTCGTCGGGCACCTTCACCTGCGCCTTGGCAAGCATCGGTTCGATCGGGGGCTGCACCGGCAAGTCCATCCTTCCCATTCTTACCTCCTCGGGACGGTAGACCGGCCGAACGTGGGAATGTCATCGGTATGGACCTGCCCGTGCTGCCTCCGGTGTCGCCCATGCTGTCGAAGTCCGTGAACCAGATCCCGCCGGGGATGTCGTATGAACCCAAGTGGGACGGGTTCCGGTCGATCCTGTTCCGCGACGGCGCCGAGGTGGAACTCGGCAGCCGCAAGGAACGGCCCATGACCCGCTACTTTCCTGAATTGGTGGCCGCGGCGCTGACCGAGCTTCCCGACCGCTGCGTGATCGACGGCGAGATCGTCCTACCGGCCGACAACCACCTCGACTTCGAGGCGCTGCAACTGCGTCTGCACCCCGCCGCGAGCCGGGTGGCGATGCTCGCCGAACAGACGCCCGCAGCGTTCATCGCGTTCGATCTGCTGGCACTCGGCGACGACGACTACACCGGCCGACCGTTCAGCGAGCGTCGCGCCGCGCTCGAGACCGCCCTCGCGGATGCCGGCCCGACGTTCCACCTGACGCCCGCCACCACCGATCTGCCGACTGCGCAGCGCTGGTTCCACGAGTTCGAAGGCGCCGGTCTCGACGGGGTCATCGCCAAACCCCTGGACCTGACCTACCAGCCGGACAAGCGCGTCATGTTCAAGGTCAAGCACCAGCGCACCGCGGACTGCGTGGTCGCCGGGTACCGGCTGCACAAATCCGGCGCCGACGCCGTGGGCTCGCTGCTGCTCGGGTTGTACGACGACGACGGCAGCCTCGCGTCGGTCGGCGTCATCGGCGCCTTCCCGATGGCGACCCGGCGGGCGCTGTTCACCGAACTGCAGACGCTGGTAGCCGATTTCGACCATCACCCGTGGAACTGGGCCGCGCAGGCCGCGGCCGATCCGGAACTCGCCCGACGCTACGGCGGCGGGTCACGCTGGAATGCGGGCAAGGATCTGTCGTTCGTCCCGCTTCGCCCCGAACGCCTGGTCGAGGTGCGCTACGACCACATGGAGGGCCGCCGGTTCCGGCACACCGCGCAGTTCAACCGCTGGCGCCCGGACCGCGACGCGCGTTCGTGCACATTCGCACAGCTCGACTCCCCACCGCATTCGAGCTCGGTGACATCGTGCCGGGTTTAGCCGAACCGCAGTGACCGTGCGGGCAGCGCGTCGACCCCGTGGTGCGCGAATTGTGTCCAGACCGTGCGCATCTCGTCGGCCAAGGTGGGGTCGATGCGGCGCTCGTTGCCCAGCATCGCAGCGTCGGCCCACGCCTCCGGCGAGCCGAACAGGAACGGCAACTCCAGGCAGTGACACGCACCGAGCGGCGCGTCGTCGGGACTCCACTCGAACCGGTAGGACGCGGCCCGCCCGCCCAGATCGTTCCACTGCGCCGCCAGCGTCTCGGCCGGGGCGCCGAAGATGAACTCGGTGAGATCGGGCATCTCGGAGAACTCGGGGTGCATCGTCACGAACGGTGCCGCGTCGTCGCGGGTGTACCCCACCAGCAGCTCGATGCGCGCCGCGGCGTCGGCGAGATGGCCCGCCACGTCGTCGGCCGGCGGCAGCGGGTCGTGACCGAGCAGCGGTGCGAAAGGCATCATGGCCCCGAGCATTTCGACCGGTTGCGCCCAGGACGCCGCAGCGGCCTGCGCGTCGAGAAGTTGCTGTGTGGTGGCCTGCAGCGGGTCGACGCCGTCCAGGGCGTCGGCGAGCGCCGAACGCATGGCCACCGCCAGATCCGCCCGCTCATCCCCCAGCCCCAGCGGTGCGCTCTGCACGATCGCGCGGTGGAACAACCCGGATGCCTCCTCGGCCAGCATCAGTTTCACCACGGAGTCCCCGCCCGCCGACTGCCCGAACACGGTCACGTTGCCCGGATCGCCCCCGAACGCGCTGATGTTGTCGCGCACCCACTTCAGGGCCAGGATCTGATCGGTCAGGCCCACGTTGAACCCGTCCGGTGCGCCGGGCGGCGCGAGGAAGCCGAAGGTGCCCAGCCGGTAGCTGACGTTGACCACCACCACGTCGCCGTGGCGCGCGAGCGGCGCGGCGTCGTATTTGCGCGATTCGCCGCTGCCCGAGACATACGCGCCGCCGTGCAACCACACCATGACCGGCAGGCCGTTTGCGTCCGCGGGCGCCGTGACGCTCAGCACCAGGCAGTCCTCGTCCATCACCAGGCCGTCCAGCAACGGCCCGGTCATCCAGCTCACGCGCGACGGCCGCTGCGGGCACGCCGGGCCGCTGCGGGTGGCGTCCAGCACCCCTTCCCACAGTGGCGTCGGTTCGGCGCGGGTGAACCGGGCCGCCGTGCCGTACCGCAGGCCCCGGGCGCGCACCAGGCCGTCTTCTTCTTCGACCCGCACAGTGCCGCCGGGTAGCTGCCGATTGGTCACCCCCTCGAAGGTAACCGCGGTTTACCACTGCTACCGACGGGGCACGCGACAGACATGTCCGTAACCGCATTCCAGGACCTTCCCCTCGCCGACCGCGACCGCGACTGGGACGGCGACGCCGCCGAGAAACGCGTGCGCAAGTGGGCCGACGCGACCGACGAACCCAACGAGAAGTACCGCGACGCGCACGTCTGGTACGACAAGGACAAGAAGGACAACTTCACGGCCTACAAGCTGCTGATCGCCGACGTGGTCGGCGGTGACCTCAAGGTCGTACCGCGCGGCGTGATGGCCGCCGGCGCCATCATGGACGGCGCACGCGGCGGCATCGACCTGCCCGAAGGCGACATCGACCGGGTCAAGAGCCACCTGGCCAAGTACTACGAGAAGATGGGCGACACCGCGCCGTGGGAGCGCGATTAGCTACATTGCGGGCGTGAGCAACGCCGCCGGACGCTTCGCGCCGAGCCCCTCGGCCGACCTGCACATCGGGAACCTGCGCACCGCCGTGCTCGCGTGGCTGTTCGCACGGTCCACCGGGCGGCGCTTTCTGGTGCGGGTCGAGGATCTCGACGACCGCACGTTCCCGGAGATCGGCCGGCGCCAGGTGGCCGACCTCGCCGCGGTCGGGCTGACTTGGGACGAACCGGTCGAGTGGCAGACCACGCACGAGGACCGTTACGACGCCGTGATCGACCAGCTGGCCGGCGAGGGCCTGTTGTACGAATGCTATTGCAGCCGAAAGGACATCGCGCAGGCACCACGCGCACCGCACGCCCCGCAGGGCGCCTACCCGGGCACGTGCCGCGACCTGACCGACGACGAGCGCGCCGCGCGGCGCCGCGAGACCGGCCGCCCGCCCGCGATGCGGTTGCGCACCGACACGTTCGTGTACACCGTCAACGACGTCCTGCACGGCCCCTACACCGGCATCGTCGACGATTTCGTGGTCCGCCGCGGCGACGGTGTGCCTGCCTACAACCTCGCGGTGGTGGTCGACGACGCGGCGTCGGGGATCGACCAGGTGGTACGTGGTGACGACCTGCTGCCCTCGTCACCCCGGCAGGCCTATCTGGCGCGGCTGCTGGGCCATCCAGAGCCCACGTACGCCCACGTGCCGCTGGTGCTCAACGAGGACGGCGCGCGTCTGGCCAAGCGCGACGGCGCGGTGACGCTGGCCGAGATCGGGGTCGAGCGCGCGTTCGCTCAGATCACCGAATCCCTCGGCCGGCCGGCCACCACGATGGACGAACTGCTGGCCCGGTTCGACCCCGACCAGCTGCCCCGCCATCCCTGGATATATCGGCCGGTCTGAGCAGAACCCTTCATAAGATCGGTGCGGCCTGCTAGCTTCCGGCGGTGCGTTCCCTACGTATTCCTCTGCTGGGGCTCCTGCTCCTGGCCGCCATGCTGCTCGCAGGCTGTGGACCCGCTGCGAATGACAGCGACGAGCCGATAAAAGCAGCCGGTGTGCTGCGTGTGGGCACCGAAGGCGTGTACGCCCCCTTCAGTTATCACGACCCGGCGACCAATGAGCTGACGGGTTACGACATCGACGTGGTGAAGGCCGTCGCCGACAAGATCGGCGTGCAAATCCAGTTCGTCGAAACCCCGTGGGACTCGATATTCGCTGCGCTGGAAGCCAACCGGTTCGACATCATCGCCAACGAGGTCACCATCACCGACGAGCGCAAGGCGAAATACGACCTCTCCGAGCCGTATTCCGTCGGCGAGGGTGTCATCGTCACGCGCGCCGACGACAACTCGATCACCTCACTCGACGATCTCAAGGGCAAGGTGGCCGCCGAGAACGCGACCAGCAACTGGTCGGAGATCGCGCGGCAGGCCGGCGCCCGGGTGGAGGCCGTCGAGGGTTTCACCCAGGCCATCAAGCTGCTCAACCAGGGACGCGTCGACGTCGTGGTCAACGACAGCATCGCGGTGTACGCCTACCTCGCCGAGACCGGGGACACGTCGGTGAAGATCGCCGGAGAGGTCGGCGAGAAGAGCGAGCAGGGGTTCGCCGCGCGCAAGGACAGCGGTTACCTGCCCGAGTTGAACCGTGCGCTCGACGAACTCAGGGCCGACGGCACGTTGGCGCAGATCTCGCAGAAGTACCTCAAGGCCGACGCGACGGGCGCCGCCAACGGTGACGGCGCGCCGCCTGCCGTCCGGTCGACGTGGCAGCTGATCGGCGACAACCTGTGGCCGCTGGCCAAGGCCGCGGTCACCATGACCATTCCGCTGACGATCATCAGCTTCGCGATCGGCCTGGTGATCGCGCTGGGCGTGGCGCTGGCGCGCTTGTCGTCGAATGCCGTGCTCAGCAACGTCGCCCGGTTGTACATCTCGATCATCCGCGGCACCCCGCTGCTGGTGCAGTTGTTCCTGGTGTTCTACGCGCTGCCCGAGTTCGGGGTGCGCATCGACCCGTTCCCGGCCGCGGTGATCGCATTCAGCCTCAACGTGGGCGGTTACGCGGCCGAGATCATCCGCGCGGCGATCCTGAGCATCCCCAAGGGACAGTGGGAGGCTGCCGAGACCATCGGCCTCACCTACGGCAAGTCGCTGCAGCGGATCATCCTTCCGCAGGCCGCCCGCGTCGCGGTGCCGCCGCTGTCGAACACGCTCATCTCACTGGTCAAGGACACGTCACTGGCGTCGACCATCCTGGTCACCGAACTGCTGCGGCAGGCCCAGATCGCCGCGGCCCCGACGTTCGAGTTCTTCGCCCTCTACGGCACGGCTGCCGTCTACTACTGGGTGATCTGCCTGGTGTTGTCGTTCGGCCAGAGCCGCATTGAACGCCGACTGGAAAGGTACGTGGCGCGATGACCACAGAGCCCGAATACCGGATCGTCGCCGAGAACGTGGAGAAGGCCTTCGGCGACAACAAGGTTCTCAAAGGCGTGTCGTTCAAGGTCGCGCGTGGCAGTGCGACCACCATTCTCGGGCCCTCGGGTTCGGGGAAGACGACGCTGCTGCGGGCGCTCAACGCCCTCGACGTGCCCGATTCCGGGGTCATCCAGGTAGGTGGCGACGACGGCGTCCGGATCGATTTCTCCGAGCGCATCACCCGGGACACGTTGCGCCGCTACCGCGCCCAGAGCGGTTTCGTCTTCCAGTCCCACAACCTGTTCCCGCACAAGACCGTTCTGCAGAACATCACCGAGGGGCCGATCGTCGCGCAGGGCCGTCCCCGCGCCGAGGCCGAGACCGATGCTGTCAAACTCCTCGAGCAGGTGGGACTGGCCGACAAGCGCGACCAGTACCCGTACCAACTCTCGGGTGGTCAGCAGCAGCGTGTCGGCATCGCGCGGGCGCTGGCCATGCGGCCCAAGGTGGTGCTGTTCGACGAGCCCACCTCGGCCCTGGACCCGGAACTGGTCGGTGAGGTGCTCGCGGTGATCAAGGACCTGGCCGACGCGGGCTGGACCATGGTGATCGTGACGCACCAGATCCAGTTCGCCAAGCAGGTTTCCGATCAGGTGCTGTTCACCGACGGCGGGGTGATCCTGGAGCAGGGGACGCCCGCGGCCGTGATCGACGATCCGCAGCACGAGCGCACCAAGCAGTTCCTGCAGCGGATCCTCAACACGCTCTAGACCGGCCCGGTGGATCGAGCGGTCTCGATGCCGACCGCCCGGGCGACCAGCGTGCGCAGATGATGCGGGCGACTGCGACGTGCGTTGTGTGCGTTGGGGTCCGGATTCACGCCAACGCCGAGCGCCCGTTGACCGTGCGTTCGGCGGCCTCCAGCAGGTCGTCGCGGAACTGCGGGTGCGCGATGGCCGCCAGCGCACTGCCGCGCTCGCGCACCGTGAGTCCTTCGAGTTCGGCCGTGCCGTACTCGGTGACGATGACGTCGACGTGGTGGCGCGGCGTGGTGATCACCGCGCCGGGACCGAACCACGGCACGATCCGCGACCGCACGTGGCCGTCCTTGGTGGTGTACGTCGAGGGCAGGCAGATCAGCGAGCGGTCGGACAGTTCCAGCCCGGCACCGGCCACGAAGTCCTCCGCACCCCCGATGCCACTGAACTGGCTGCCGTCGATGGTGTCGGCGACCACCTGCCCGTGGATGTCGACTGCGAGGGCGCCGTTGATGGTGACCATCTGATGGTTCCTGGCGATCACCTCGGGCGAGTTGACGATCTCCACGGGCAAGAACGCGACGTCGCGGTTGCCGTCGAGCCACTCGTACAGGTCCGGCGACCCGAACGCGAAGGTCGTCACGCTGACACCGTCGTACAGACCCTTGTGGGTGTTGGTGACCTTGCCCGCGCGGTGCAATTTCATGCAGCCGTCGGTGAACATCTCACTGTGCAAACCGTATTCGCCGCCGTCGCCCTCGGCGAGCAGTGCCGCGATCTGGTTGGGGATCGACCCGATGCCGGTCTGCAGCGTCGCCCCGGACGGCATGTAGGCGACCGCGTGCTTCGCGATCGCCCGGTCGACGTCGCTGGGTGTGGCGCGGTCTCCCGGCAGGCTCATCGGCTGTGCGGTGGAGCGGATGAGGATGTCGATCTCGTCGACGTGCAACGCATGCCGGTGTGTGTCACCCAGACCGTACGTCCGCGGGAACGCCTCGGAGACCTCGACGATCAACAGTCGCTCGGGATCGGTCCCCGCCCTGCGTAATTCATCGACGGTGCCGCCGGCGTGCAGCGACAGCGAGCACCATCCGTCGGCGTCCGGCGGGGTCGCCGCGGTCGCCATGACCCGCGGTGACTGCGCACGCATCAGGGGACCGAAGCGACGGAAATCCGCAGGAGCGAAGTCGACGTCGGCACCGGCGTCGCGCAGCGCACGCTCGAGCGGTCCGTAGAAACCCGAGATGAAGTGCACGCCGGGGCGCGAGAACAACTCGGTGAGCACCGCGAGCAACGCGCCGTACACCCGCAGATCGGTCCAGTCCTTGCGCACGCCCAGGGCCTGCAGGAACGACGGTGGCTGGCCGGGCCCCAGCGGGAGCCCCAGGGTGTCGGCGGCGTGCAGCCGCGCGGCGGCCTGCTCGGCGGTGAGCTCGGTCGGCATGGCGCCCGATCCTACCGACGCGTGAGCTACAGCTCCTTGATCCCCCACGGCGAGCCGTAGTCCTTCAGCAAATTCAGGAACGGCACGGCGTCGAAGGCCTCCGGTCCCAGCGCACCGGCCCCGCTCCACACTCCCGACGCCAGAAGTTCCAGCGCCACAACGGGATTGATCGCGGTCTGCCACACCACGCACTGGTGGCCGTACTCGGCCATCGACCACTGGTTGTCCACGACGTGATACAGGTACGTCGACCGCGGCGCGCCGTCCTTGCCCTTGCCGGTCACCCACAGGCCCGCGCAGGTCCTGCCGTGCATCTGCGGTCCCAGCGTGGCCGGGTTGGGCAGGCACGCGGCGACGACGTCGCGCGGGCTCACCTCGACCGGGCCGTTCGCGCCGGGCACGCGGACCTTGTCGGTGCGGTCCAGGCCCAGCTTGTGCAGCGTCTTGAGCACGTCGATGAACTCACTGCCCAGCCCGTACTTGAACGTCGCGCGCTTGCACTTCACCCAGCGCGGCATCAACAGCACCTCTTCGTGCTCGACGTTGACGCACTCGACCGGGCCGATACCCTCGGGGAAGTCGAAAACCTCTGGCTCGCTGAAGGGTTCGGTGACGAACCAGCCGCGGTCGGCCTCCCAGACCACCGGCGGGTTGAGGCATTCCTCGATGGTCGTCCAGATCGAGAACGACGGCGCGAAGTCGTATCCCTCGACCACCAGGTTCGAACCGTCGCGCGTGCCGAGTTCGTCGATCTCGGAGAACAGGTGGTCGGCGGCGTAGCGCGCGAACACATCCGAGAGTCCGGGTTCGACGCCGATGCCGACCAGCGCGAGACGGCCCGCGGCCTCCCAGTCCCCGGCGGCCCCGAACTGCTCGTCGCCGAGTTTGACGCCCGTGAGCTCGTAGGGCCTGTCCGGGTGCCGCCGCGACAGGCTCATCGCCATGTCGAGGTAGTCGGCACCGCCGGCCAGTGCCCCGTTGAAGATGGGCATCACGAACCGCGGGTCGACGGCGTTCATGACATGGGTGATCTGGTGCTCACGCACCAGGTCGGCCACCGCGTCGGCCGACGTCGCGTCCACCTGCGCCGCGGTGAACCGGGCGTCGCCGACGGCCTCCGCGGCCTGCCGCGCACGGCTCTCGTCGTAGTCGCACACCACGATCTGATCGAAGAAATTGCGGCGCGCGGCGATCGCACAGAAGGCCGAGCCGACGCCGCCGGCACCCACCAGGAGAATTCGCATGAAAGACGACCGTACCCAATGGCTACGGTTTCGTCATTAGTTTATGGATTTGGCGATGGAATCCGTCGTCGAATCGCTATACCGCGATGGATAACGTAGACATGCCGCGCAGCGTCAAATTCCGCTTGTACTCCGGTTCGCCGCTGAGCCGGGCCTCGGGGAACCGGGCCGCGAGCGCGGGCAACGCCACGGTCGCCTCGAGTCGGGCCAGAGGTGCCCCCAGACAGAAGTGCGCCCCCTTGCCGAAGCCGAGGTGCCGGATCTGAGCGCGGTCCGGATCGAACCGGTCGGGGGCGCCGACGATCGTCGGGTCGCGGTGCGCCGCGGCGAGCAGCAGCAACATGGTGTCGCCCTTGGGCACCGTGTGCGTCCCGATGGTCAGGTCGTCGCCTGCGTACCGCGACACCAACTGCACGGGCGGGTCGTACCGCATGGTCTCCTCGATGACCGCGGAGGCCCGGGATCCGTCGGCGGCCAGCGCGGCCCACTGTCCGGGGGTGCGCAACATGGCCAGGGCCGCGTTGGCGATCAGGTTCACCGTCGTTTCGTGGCCCGCGATCAGCAGCAGGTTGCAGGTCGCGATGATCTCGTCCTCGGTGAGCTGATCGCCCGACTCCTCGACCGCGACCAAACCGGACATGAGGTCCTCACCCGGTGTGCGGCGCCGCTCGTCGATGAGGGCTCGCAGATAGTCGCGCAGCCACATCCCGGCCTTCATCTGTTCGTCGAACAGATCCGACGTCTCGCCGGTGAGCGCCAGGAACGGGTCCAGGGCCGCGGCCAGCAGCGCCGACGCGCGGCTGAACTTCGGTTCGTCCTCGATCGGCACGCCGAGCAGTCGGCAGATCACCGCGACCGGCAGCGGGTAGGCGAGGTTGTCGATGAGGTTGAACTCCGGCCCGTCGACAGCGTCGAGCAGTTGGTCGACCAGCGCGGTGATCTCGGGCTCGAGCCGCTTGATCACGCGCGGCGCGAACGCCTTGCTGACCAGGCCGCGCAGCCTCGTGTGATCGGGCGGGTCGAGGAACAGGAAGCTGGCGGGCCCCTGCGGTCGCGGCTGCGTCTCGGCGGCGAGTTGCCGTTGAAAGATGGTCGATTTCGTGCGGTCGCTGCACGACGAGGGGTGCCGCAGAACGTCGTCGCAATCGGAAAAGCTGGAGAACACCGCGAGATTCGCCTCGGGGAGCGCAAGCGGTCCGCCGCGGCGGATGCGGTCATAGATCGGGTACGGGTCGGCACGGGTGGCAGGGTCGAGCAGTTGGAGCAGCAGTCCCTGCGCCTCTTGGGCTGTCGCGGCGGTCGACATCCACCCATTGTGCATGCGACTTTCGCGTACCCCGCTCGGCGAACGCTCTCAGCGAACAGAGGTGCCGTAGTAGCGGCCCAGCACCTCGTCGCGCAGTGCGTCGAACTCCCCGGCGAGCATGGCCGCGCGGATCCGGTCGACCAGCCGGACCACGAATCGCTCGTTGTGGATCGTGCACAACGTCGCCGACAGCATCTCCTTGGCCTTGAACAGGTGCCGGATGTAGGCGCGCGAGTAGTTGGCGCACGTGTAGCAGTCGCACTCGGGGTCCAGCGGCGTGAAATCGCGCTTGTACCGTGCGCCGGTGATGTTGTACCGCCCCGTCGACGTGTAGATCGCGGCGTTGCGCGCGACGCGCGACGGCGACACACAGTCGAAGGTGTCCGCACCCGCGGCCACCGCGGCGAACAGGTCGTCGGGCTCGCTGATGCCCAGCATGTGCCGGGGCTTGTCCTTGGGAAGCTCGCTGCTCACCCAGCCGACGATGGTCGCCAGGTTCTGCTTCTCCAGGGCGCCGCCGATGCCGTATCCGTCGAAGGCCAGCCCCTCGGCCGGCCCCGCCTGCTCGCCGATCGTGGCCAGGCCGCGTGCGGCCTTGCGGCGCAGGTCCTCGTACTGGGCGCCCTGCACCACACCGAACAGCGCCTGACGGGGCCGCTCCGGTGCCTGGTTCTGCAACCGGTGGTGCTCGGCGAGGCAGCGTTCGGCCCACTCGTGGGTGCGCTGCACCGAACGTTCCTGGTAGGCACGGGTGTTGACGAGCGTGGTGAGTTCGTCGAACGCAAAGATGATGTCGGCGCCCAGTTGGTACTGGATGCCGATCGAGACCTCGGGTGTGAAGCGGTGCAGCGAACCGTTGAGATGCGACCGGAACGTCACGCCGTCGTCGTCGACGTGCGCCAGGCGTTCCTTGCCCTCGGCGATGATGTCGTCGGCCTGTACCCGGTTGGTGTCCATGGCCAGCACCTTCTTGAACCCGACGCCCAGGGACAGCACCTGGAAGCCGCCGCTGTCGGTGAAGGTGGGCCCCGGCCAGTTCATGAACGCACCCAGGCCGCCGGCCTCGGCCACGATGTCCGGGCCCGGCTGCAGGTAGAGGTGATACGCGTTGGCCAGGATGGCTTGGGCGCCAAGCTGTTTCATGGTCTCCGGCAGCACCGATTTGACGGTGGCGGCGGTTCCGACCGGGATGAACGCCGGGGTGTGGATGTCGCCGTGGGGCGTATGGATGGTTCCGACCCGGCCGAGTCGGCCCTCCAACTCGGCCGTCACGGTGAAGTACGGCTGATCCACAGAGAGCCATTCAACCGGATACCCACGCGATTTCCGTAAACGGGGCGGGCCCGACCATACTGCTGCTCGTGGAACTGGTCGTGAACCGACTCGTCGCTGCCGCCGGATGCGCGGCACTGCTGACCGGAGTCGCCGGGTGTTCGTCGCAGGATTCCAACGATGCGGGGCAGTCGCCGGCGACGGAATCCGACGGGCCCGCCGCCACGCCGGTCGAGGCCGATCAGGGCAAGGTGGTGCTCGGCGGCAACGAACTGGGACCGGTCACCGCGATCGGTTGCGAGACCAGTGACGGTCTGACCACGATCACCATCGAGTCGGACGTGCGCACCACGGTCAAGGTCACCGAGGGCGAGGCGCCCAACGTCGAGTCGGTGAACATCGGCGACGTCTGGTCGGACGGCCCGTCGGTGGTCTACATGTCGGGTCTGTCCGAAGTTCCTGTCGTCGCGACGCGCGACGGTGACACCTACACCGTCGCGGGCATCGGCATGGGTGCCGATCCCGCCGACCCGTCAGTTCCGGCCGACACCCCATTCGACATCGCGGTCACCTGTCCCTGAGGAATTCCACGACCGCCGAGGCGAGGTCTTCGCCGGCGTCCTCCTGCAGGAAATGACCCGCGCCGGAGATCACGGGGTGCTCGATGCCGTGGGCGCCGCGCATCTCCTTCTTGAAGATCGGGGCCATGCCGCCGGTGATGGGGTCGCCGTCACTGAACGCGACCAGCATGGGGGTCTTGCTGGCGCGCAGCACTTTCCATGCCGCGCGGTTGGCCTCGGCGGCCGGGTCGTCGGGTGAGGTGGGCACCAGGCCCGGCATCGCACGCGGCCCGGCGCAGTAGGAGTCGTCGGGGAACGGGGCGTCGTAAGCCGCGATCACGCCGTCACTGAGCGGACGGCGGCACCCCGAGGCCACGAATCGTCCGACGTCGACCTTCGGCGCCTTCTGTATCGCGTTGCGGAACTGCCACCAGATATCGGGCATCGGGATGTCACCGGTGGGCAGGCCGGTGTTGGCGACGACGATGTTGGCGAACCGGTCCGGATGTTCGGCGGCCAGTCGCAGCCCGATCAGCCCGCCCCAGTCCTGCCCGACGAGGGTCACCTTCCGCAGATCGAGCGCGTCGAACACCAGCGACCGCATCCACTCGACGTGCCGCGCGTAGGTGTGGTCCTCGATGCGGGTGGGCTTGTCGGAGCGGCCGAACCCGACGAGGTCGGGGCAGATGACGCGGTGACCCGCCGCGACGAGGATCGGGATCATCTTGCGGTACAGGAACGACCAAGATGGTTCCCCATGCAACAAAAGGACGGGTTCGGCGTGCGCCGGGCCGTCCTCGACCCAGGCCACCCGCAGCCGTCCGCCTTCCCCGTCGTCAATATCGCAATACATTGGCGCGTAGGGGAATTCGGGAAGCTGGGCAAATCGCTCGTCCGGTGTACGCAAAGTCTGCACAGCTTCGAATCTACGGCGGCGTGTGCAGCAGTTCGGGGAATTCGCGTAATCACATAACGCGATTGCCAGCTAACTCCATACTTTGCAGGACGGCTGGTTTGATCTTGACCGGCCACGACCGTGAGGAGATCAGTGGTGAAGCGAGGGTTCCTGGTAGCTGTCGGAAGTGCCGCACTTGTCGTCGCGGGTCTGTCCGGCTGTTCGTCCGACGACAAGAGCGCCGAGGCAAGCGAGGCGTCACCCACCGCAAACGCGACCGTCGACTCGACGGCCTCACCCGGCACCTCGGTGGCGGCAGGCGACGCCACCGCCACCACCGGGACGGGTACCGCCCGGGTGGTCATCGACGGCGCCGAACACCCTATCGAGGGATCAGTCGTGTGCGCCACCGTGGCGGGCAACGTGTCCGTGACCGTCGGCCAGGGCACCTCCGCCGTCACCGCGACCCTGTCCGAAGGGGATCAGCCCGCCGTCAGCGCGGTCGCGCTCGGCAACATCGACGGTGTGAGCCTCGGCTACACGCCGGGTGTGCCGGGTGGCAGCGCAGAGGCCACCAAGGACGGCAACAAGTACACGATCAAGGGCAGTGCCACCGGCGCTGACATGGCCAACCCGATGGCCGGTGCGGTGACCAAACCGTTCGAACTCGAGATCACCTGCCCGTAGAAATAGTCTCCTACGTGTTGGGCCCGGCCTGCGGGCCCCGGCCAGATCCGACGCGCCCCCCGAGAACGCATCGGAGAACGACGCGGTGTGATGTGCTTGGCCCATGGCCAAGCGAATTCTGTGTTTCGGTGATTCCCTGACCTGGGGCTGGGTCCCCGTCGAAGACGGGGCACCCACCGAGCGGTTCGCCCCCGACGTGCGCTGGACCGGTGTGCTGGCCCAGCAGCTCGGAGCGGACTTCGAGGTGATCGAGGAGGGACTGAGCGCGCGCACCACCAACATCGACGACCCCACCGATCCGCGGCTCAACGGCGCGAGCTACCTGCCGTCGTGCCTCGCGACGCACCTGCCGCTCGACCTGGTGATCATCATGCTGGGCACCAACGACACCAAGGCCTACTTCCGGCGCACCCCGCTCGACATCGCGCTGGGCATGTCGGTGCTCGTCACGCAGGTGCTCACCAGCGCGGGCGGCGTCGGCACCACGTACCCGGCACCCAAGGTGCTGGTGGTCTCGCCGCCACCGCTGGCGCCCATGCCGCACCCCTGGTTCCAGTTGATCTTCGAGGGCGGCGAGCAGAAGACCACTGAGCTCGCCCGCGTGTACAGCGCGCTCGCGTCGTTCATGAAGGTGCCGTTCTTCGACGCGGGTTCGGTGATCAGCACCGACGGCGTCGACGGAATCCACTTCACCGAGGCCAACAATCGCGATCTCGGGGTGGCCCTCGCGGAACAGGTGCGGAGCCTGCTGTAAGGCTGGGGGCATGCACTTACGTCCCGCTCTGACGTGGCTCCTGGTTGTCGGTCTGTTCATATCGGTCGTCGGATGTTCGTCGTCCCCGGATCCGGCCGACCGGTTCTCGGCGTTCGCCGAGGCGCTGGGCCGCAAGGATGCGGCCGCGGCGGCCGCCCAGACCAGCGATCCGGCGGCCGCGGAGGCGGCCATCACCGCGATGCTGGCCGGGATGGGCGACGCCGCGAACGTCTCGGTGGCCGCCGAACCCGAGGAAGGCGACGACGCGGGCGCGACGCTGAAGTACACGTGGACCTGGGGTGAGGGCCGCGACTTCGGCTACGACACCACCGCGACGGCGGCCAAATCCGGTGACGACTGGCTGATCACCTGGTCCCCCACCGTGTTGCACCGCGACCTCACCCCGGATCTGCGCTTCCAGTACAGCGAGGACAGCGAATTGCAGACCCCGGTGCTCGACCGCACCGGCCAGCCGTTGATGACATGGCAGACCGTCGGTGTCATCACTGTCGAACGCGCACATCCGGAGTCGGCCGCACCGCTCGCCGCCCTGCTGGCGCCCTTCGATCCGACCACCACCACCGAATCGGTCACCGCACAACTCAATTCGACGACCGATGACCGCGTGACGGTGATGAAGCTGCGCGAGGACGATCTGGGTCAGGTGCGCGATCAGCTCGCGCAGATCCCCGGCGTGACCGTGCGTGAGCAGGGTGAGCTGCTCACCGCCGACCGGCAGCTGTCCTCGCCCGCCATCAGCGGCCTGGACGAGCTGTGGCACGACCGGATCACCGCCAACGCGGGCTGGTCGGTGTACCTGGTCGACGCCGACGGTGCACCCGCACAACAGCTCACGTCCACGCCGCCCAAGGACACCGGGCCCGTGCGCACCACGCTGGACCTGCGCATGCAACTGCTCGCGCAGCAGGCCGTGGCCAAGGAGACCCGCCCGGCCGTGGTGGTCGCGATCTCCGGATCGACCGGGGGCATCCTGGCCGCCGCACAGAACCCGGCCGCCGATCCGCAAGGTGCGATCGCGTTTTCGGGCCTGTACCCGCCGGGGTCGACGTTCAAGACCATCACCACGGCGGCAGCCCTCGACGCGGGCCTGGCCACCCCGGACACACCGGTGGCCTGCCCGGGTGAGCTCACCATCGAGAACCGCACGATCCCCAACGACGACAACTTCGACCTGGGCACCGTGCCGTTGTCGTCGGCGTTCTCGCACTCCTGCAACACCAGCATGGCCGCCCTGTCCGACGAGCTGCCGCCCAACGCACTGACCGACATGGCAAAGGACTTCGGGATCGGCGTCGACTTCATGGTGCCCGGCCTGACCACCGTGACCGGCCGTGTCCCCAACGCCGACAACGCCGCCCAGCGTGTCGAGAACGGCATCGGCCAGGGCACCGTGACCGTCAGCCCGTTCGGCCTCGCCGTCGCCGAGGCCAGCCTGGCGCACGGTTCGACGATCCTGCCGACGCTGGTCGACGGCGAGAAGACCACGGCCGACACCCCGTCGGTGCCGTTGCCGCCCAACATCACCGACGCGCTGCGCGCGATGATGCGCGGAACGGTCACCGAGGGCACGGCCACCGCGTTGAGCGACATCCCCGACCTGGGCGGCAAGACCGGCACGGCGGAATTCGGCGACAACACGCACTCGCACGGCTGGTTCGCGGGCATCGCGGGCGACATCGCGTTCGCGACGCTGGTGGTCGGCGGCGACTCGTCGGCACCGGCCGTCGCGATCTCAGGAGACTTCCTGCGCCCCGCGCTCGCCGGCTGATTCGGCGTACAGATGCACCAGACCTGAGGCCACCGCGAACCGTGGGCCGTGCACACCGTCGATGTTGGCGCGGCCCACCACAACCCCCGCGGTCCGCAGGGATTCACCGACGGTACGCAGCAATTCGTCGTCGAGGGCACCGCCGCCGGCCAGCACCAGCGCGGTCGGCGGTTTCTCGAACGCCTTCATGCAGCGCGCGATGTTGGCCGCCACGGTCTCCTGCTTGATGGCCAGCCGCAGGCTGCGCCACTCCTCTGCAGCCAGCCGGCTGGAGAACGGGACCAGACCTGCGGTGCCCCTGGTGCACAGGCGTCCGATGGCCTCGGCCGGTGCCGGGGCGTCGAGGAACAAGCGCCGCCCGTCCTCCTCGTGTGCGACGTGCGGGCCCTCGACCCGGATGGCCGGTGTGCGCTTGACGCGCTCGGCCAGGGCCCTGGGGATGCCGAGCATCTTCGCGACCGCCACCGTGATGGTCTCGCCTGCGCCCGCCGCGGTGACGGTCCGTTCGGCACCGACCAGATCGATTGTGCCGCCGCCGATATCGCACACCACCGAATCGGGTGGCAGGCCGGGTGTGGTGCGGGCGCCGCGCGCGGCGGCCTCGGGTTCGGAGGCGAGCGTGCGCGCCGGGCGCCCGGTGAGTTCGGCGAGCGTCGCCGCGGCGTCGGCGACGTGGTCGGCCGCCAGCAGTGCCACCACGGTGCCACTCGCGTCGGCCACGCCGCGGCGCAGCCACGTGCCGTTGTCCAGCGCCGCCAGATCGGTGAAGAACGCGTCGTCGACGGCCATCTCGTGATCGGCTGTGGGCACCGACCGCAACCGGATCCTCACCACGCTGCCCGGCGGTTCGCGGCGCAGGATCGTGTGGGCTTGCGCGGGCGGGTACCGTACCTGCTCGCCGTCGCGCGCGAACTCGACGTAGTCGTCGTCGGGTGCGGGTGGTTGGGGCGGACGGGTGCGGGGTGTGAGGGCGATCGCCGGGGAATCCGCGAGCTCTCTGGTGAATTCGGCGATGTCGCGCAGGTTCTCGTGGCCGAGCTGCAGCGCGGCGCACACCGCGATCGGATCGGCCAGGGCGCGGTACGCACGCCCCTCGGCGACCACCTCGACCGCCACCAGCACATCAGGAGCCAAGCCGTCCAGGTCGACCTCGTCGACCACGGGAACGTCGATCGGGATGCGGTTGCGGATCAGCACGGCGTCGTCCTGGGCGGCCAGCACCCCGACGACGTTGGCGCCCTTGCCCACCGCGTCGGTGATCGCGGCCGCGGCGTCCTCGAAATCGGTTGTGGCGTCGACCGAGACGATGACCGCGTCGTGGCGATCGTCGTGTTTGAGCGCCGCAAGCGGCACGTGGCGACCCACGGCGTAGCCGCTGCCCGCGGGCGTGCTGGCGTCGGGCCTGCGCAGGCTGCGCACCGGTGCGTGGGGTACGGTCGCCGGTGCCAGCGGTGCGGTCTCGGTGTCGACCGGGCGGATCGCCGAGAGCACGAGCATCTCGGCACGTACCTGTAGGTCCACCTCCAGACGGTGCAGCAGTGCCGCCGCGCCTTCGAGTGATTCGCGGGATCCCTTGCGTCCGCGGGTCGGCGCCTGTCCGTGCCCGACGGGGTGCACGGTTCCGTCGGTCACGCGGGCCAGCACGATCTCCGTGGTGTGGTTGCCGACGTCGATACCGGCGATCAGGCCGGCGGGGATCACCGCAGCAGGCCCCGCCGCGCGTAGGCCTCGGCGGCCTGCCGCACGAGTTCGGCGCAGCGCGCCGCGCCACGCGATTCCAGTGACGCCTGCAGCGCGTCGAGATCCTCCGCGCTCGACCGGTACGGACGCAGCGCCTCGTAGAGCCGCATCACGTCCTCGTCGTCGATGGTCGCGAGTTCGGCTGCGCGCAGGAAGTTCTCGGCGAGTTGTGGGTTGCCGTTCTCCTCGGCGATCACGGCCTGGTGTGCCAGCACCGCGGGGTCCATCCGAAGATCGGACAAGTCGAGCTTGCCGTCGACAGCGGCCGCCACGGTGTACTTGTCTGTGAACTTGTCGTTCATGGCCTGCGCACCTCCACCGTGACCGGCGCCTCGCCGGGTTCGCTGGCCTGACGTTCCAGCGCCACCAATGCGACCGCGCGGGCATGGTAGCGCGCCGAGATCGACTCGTCGGTGCCGCCGGTGAGGATCGGCACCGGGGCCATGCCCTTGGCGTGGCGTGCGGCGTTGCGGCCCAGTTCGCGGTAGTTGCGCGCGGTGAGCAACGGCGCGACGCTGAACAACTCCAGGTTGGCCAGCGGCGCCAGGTCGCGGCGGTGGATCAGTGCGGTGCCCTTGCCCTGCAAGCCGATTCCGATACCCGAGCCGGCCAGTTTGGCCGCGGTCAACCCGATCAGGCCGACATCGATGGTGGACCGCACACGCACGAACCGCGGCACGCAGCCCTCCTCCTCCAGGCCGGCCGAGATCTGGCGGATCACCTCACCGATCGGCAGGCCGCACAACGACAGCCACACGCTGCGCCCCAGCGCAGGCGACAGACCGATGCACACCTCGCGGGGATCGCTGCCTTGCCGCGCCGGTTCGATCTCGGTGACCGTGATGTGCCCGGCGTGCTCGGCCTGATCGGCGGTGAGTTCGGCGGCACTGCGCTGCTGGCGGATGTTGTCGATCTCGGCGCGGCGTTGCTCGCTGAGTGTGTAACCCGTTCCGGGCCCGGCGTAGTCGTTGGGATCGGTGATCTTCGACAACACCCGGAACTGCTCGTCGAAGATCGCTGAGGTCTGCAACTGGTCACCACGCATCCGCTCGGCCGTCAGCCGCATGATGGCCTCGGCCTCGGGATCGAAACCGGTGCGTTTGAGCGAGGCCACCACATCGAACACCGTGAGCTGCTTGGCCTCGATCGCGTTGGCGGCCTCCAGTACGGCCTTCGGATCCCCCGGCGGCAGGTCGCGGGATCCGTTGGCGGCCACCACGTTCTCGATGTGCTGATCGTCGAAGTCGGCGAGCCCGAGATCGCGGTAGACGGCCTGTACCGCACGCGCCGCGCGCCTGCGCACCGCGGCGAGCTGATCGGCGGGCACCGTGCGCAGTCCACCGTCGGCGCCCCAGTCGCGCTGCAGTACCAGGAAGTCGTCCATGTCGTCGGAGTTGAAGTTCGACAGCGCGAACGCGTTGTCGTAGCGCGGGATCGAGCCGAATCCGGAGAAGATGAAGTCGGCGCCGGCCAGCAGCACGGGCAGCGTGTGGGCGCTGCGGCGGATGTCTGATTCCGAGATCAGGTTGTCGTTGCCCGCGCACGATTCGAGATCGCGCATCATCACCATGAGGTTCTCGGCGAGCAGCTCCTTCATGCCGTCGGGCACCGAGGCCACCACACCGACACCGTCGATGCCGCCGTTCTGCACGCCCTGCGAACCCAGCGCGCGTGCCAGTGAGACACAACGGGATTCGAGGTACAGGATCGAGCACTTCTCGGCCGCGCCCATGAGCACCTCGGCGCCGCCGCCGCTGGTGACGCGCATCTTGAGCCCGCGCGACGCGTACGCCGAGGTGAGGATGGCCTTGGAGAACGGGGTGTCGTCGCCGTCGACGAACACCTGCTCGGTGCCGTAGATCGAGATCGTCTCGGCGTAACTGGTCAGCCCGCGCAGGCCCAGGCGCAGTTCGAGGGCCTCCTCGATCGAGCACTGCGCCATCGCGCCGGGCACGCCTACCTGTGAACCGATCAGCAGCGCAACGGCATTCGACGGCGCGTCGGCCAGCACCGGCACCGTCGTCTCGACCTCGCGGAACCCGTAGGCCACCGCGCTGGCGGCGTCTGCGGCGATCAGCAGCGGATCGTCGAGCTGGTTGGTGACGTGGGCCTGGTTGCTGGGCGTGCGGCGCGCCCGCATCTTGGCCATCGCGGCCTGCATCTCCACGGGCGTGAGCACCGCGATCACCTTGGCGAGCTTGGCCGGCGTCGTCCCCGCGATCAGGCGCACCACCTCGGCGCGCGGGACATTGATGTCGACGGCCATGCGCGCCAGGTCGATGTCACTCATTGCCATGGCCTCGGGCGCCACGTCGAGGTCCAGCCCGTAGCGTGCGATGAACTCGTCGATGACGTCGAAGTCCTCGGCGGCCTTGCCGTCCATCTCGACCACGCGGCCGTCGCGGATCACCAGCGAAGGCTGCGGATCGTGGGGACTGCTCATCGCCGCGAGACCCAGATCGGGGTCGGGGACGCTGAAACCGTCGAGGTTCACCGGTTTCGCGTCGAGGATCCGCATCCGGCCGAGTTCCGGCGACTGGCCCGGATCACCGCTTTCCGTCACGGCGACCATTTTGCGTGACCTTTCCTATTTGGTCTAGCCAAAACAGGTGTCAGGCGCCTGTGGCCGTCTCGAGGTCTTTCAGCGAGGTCTCCAGGTGGCCCAGCAGCCGCTGCAGATGCGGCACGCTGCGCCGGCAGCCCACCAACCCGAAATCCAGGTTGTGGGCGTTGCTCACCACGGTCATGTTGAGGGCCTGCCCGTCCAGCGCGATCGACAGCGGGTAGTTGCCCGCCAGGCGGGCCCCACGCCAGTACAGCGGCTTCTTGGGTCCCGGCACGTTGGAGATCACGAGGTTGAACGGCGGCGCGGTGGCGTCGACGAATCCGGGGAACGCCGTGGTGAGCCCGAGCGGGGCGATCAGCAGCGCCGACAACGCGAGCGCCTGCAGGCGCGGCAGTTCGGAGAACACCCTCTTGTTGTCGGTGATCGAGCGGCGGATCACCGCGAGCCGGTCGGCCGGATCCTCCACGTCGGTGCCCAGGCTGCACAGGATCGAGCCGACCATGTTGCCGCCGGCGTCGGCCTCGTGTTCACTGCGCATGCTCACCGGCACCATCGCGATCAGCGGCCGGTCCGGCAGCGCGTCCTGCTCGGCGAGATAGGCGCGCAGCGCACCCGCACACATCGCGAGCACGATGTCGTTGATCGTTGCCCCGGTGACCGCCTTGATGCGACGCAACCGCTCCAGCGGCCACGACTGCGCCGCGACGCGGCGGGCCCCGCCGATCTTGACGTTGAACATGGTCCTTGGCGCACCGAACGGCAACGTGAGCTGCTGTTCGAGCAGCGCCGCACGCGCCAGCCTGATCGTCGACGGCGCCAGCGCCGCCAGTGACGTCGCGGCGCCGGTCGCGGTGCGCGCCAACGACGACGAGCCCGCCCTGCGCGACGATTCGCGCCGCGGCAGGTTCCACGGCACCCGGACCGTGGTGTCGCTCGGGTCCTCGGACAGTGTGCGTTCGACGAGCTTCATCGCCGACACCCCGTCGATCAGCGAGTGGTGCACCTTGGTGTACACCGCGAAGCGTCCGTCGGCCATACCCTCGATGAGGTAGGCCTCCCACAGCGGGCGATGCCGGTCGAGCAGCGTGCCGTGCACACGTGAGGTCAGTTCGAGAAGCTCGCGCGGGCGTCCCGGCGACGGCAGCGCCGAACGCCGCAGGTGGTAGTCGAGGTCGACCTCGTCGTCGAGAGTCCAGCCCACGTTGGCGATACCCCCGAGCAGGGTCGCCGGATGCTTGCGGAACACCGGCTGGAAGTCGGTGTGCCTGACCATCTCTTCGTACAACTCACGCACGAACTCCGGGCCTGCATCGTCGGGCGGGTCGTACAGCGCCAGACCGCCCACATGCATCGGGTGCTCCCGCGACTCCGCGATCAAGAACATGGAATCGGTCGGCGACATGAGCTGCATCCGGTTCATTCAACGCTGATATCCACTGCGGCGTGCCGGAAAACGAGTAGCCGACTACTCGTTTGTCCCGCACGAGAAAACGCCACGATCGAGCCACAACCGATCGACCACGGGAGGTGGCGGGTGCACAAGGGCACTGCTGCGCGCAAGACGCTCGCGGTGATCCGGATCGCCAACGGCGCGGCAGGGCTTCTGGCTCCCGAAAAACTGCTCGGACGCCTCGGCGTCGACACCGCCGTCGACCGCGCGGGCACCTACCCGTTCCGGATGTTCGGCATCCGCACGGTGCTGATCGGCCTCGACCTGCTCCTGCTCCGCGGCGCCGACCTCCGGCGGGCCGAGCGACTCGCTGTGCTGATTCATGCGTCGGACACTGTTGCGGCCGCTGTCACCACCGTGCGCGGTGACCTCGGTCGCAGGCCCGGCATCACGAGCATCGTCATCTCCGCGGTCAACACCGCGCTGGCCGTCACCGCCTGGAAAGGAGGCCGCAATGCGCGCACTGCTGATGCGGTCGTTCATCAAACTCAGTGAGACCGTCGACCGGCGGATCGGCTGGGACAAGCTGCCCGCGTGGCTCGGGATCAGTGTGCTGGTGGGGATCCGCGACGCGCTGCGCGAGCACAACCTCTTCGATTCCTACGAGGGCGACCCGCCGCGGCCTCAGACGCAGTACTCCCCGGCCGAGTACCTCACCAACCGCACGCCCGACGGCTCCTACAACGACCTGTCCGATCCGTCGATGGGCATGGCGAACACGCGCTTCGGCCGCAACGTCGCGCCGTCGAAGGGCCGCCCCGAGCAGATGCCGCACCTGATGGACCCCAACCCCCGGCTCATCAGCACCGAACTGCTGCTGCGCGACGAATTCCGCCCGGCCACCACACTCAACGTGCTGGCCGCGGCGTGGCTGCAGTTCGAAACCCACGACTGGTTCAGCCACGGCACCGACGCCAATCGGATCCACAAGATCCCGGTGCCCGAGGGCGACCACGAGTGGAACGGCGCGACCATCGACGTACCCGCCACGCCTGCCGACCCGGATTCCGCGCCGGGCCACACGACGTTCATCAACCGCGAGACCCACTGGTGGGATGCGTCACAGATCTACGGCAACAGCCCGCAGGCCCAGAAGCTGATCCGTACCGACTCGGACGACGGGAAGGTGCTCATCGACGGCGACGGGTTCATCGGCGTCGCACCCGAGGTCATCAAGGCCTCCGGCGCGGCGGACGGCTGGTGGGTGGGCTCCGAGCTCATGGGCACGATCTTCATGCGCGAGCACAACGCGATCTGCGACCGGTTGCGTGCGGCGTACCCCGAGTGGACCGGTGAGCAGATCTTCAACAAGGCCCGCCTGATCAACGCGGCCCTGATCGCCAAGATCCACACCGTCGAATGGACCCCCGCGATCCTCGCCCATCCGACGCTGCACATCGGTATGCGCGCCAACTGGTTCGGCCTGGCCGGTGAAGCCGTCGGGAAACTGGTCGGACGGATCGGCACGAGCGATCTGATCAGCGGTATCCCGGGTTCGGACACCGAACACCACTCGGCCGCCTATTCGATCACCGAGGACTTCGTCACGGTGTACCGCATGCACCCGCTGATCCCCGACGACTACACCTTTTTGTCCCTGGCGGGAGATACTGCGCCACAAGAACTCTCGTTCACCGACCTGCACGGTGTGGCCAATGCCCGCGGTGTGCTCAAACGCCTGGGCATCGTGGACTGCCTGTACTCGCTCGGCGTCGCACATCCCGGCGCGGTCACGTTGCACAACAGCCCGAAGTTCATGCGGCAGTTCCAGTCCGAGACGCACCTGATCGACCTGATCGCCGTCGACATCCTGCGCTCACGCGAGCGAGGTGTGCCGCGCTACAACGAGTTCCGTCGTCAACTGCGCCTGAAGCCCGCGACGTCGTTCGAGGAGATCAGCGGCGGTGACCAGGCGACCGCGGACCGGATGCGCGAGATCTACGGCGGCGACATCGAGAAGGTCGACACCATGGTCGGCATGTTCGGCGAGAAACTGCCGGCGGGCTTCGGGTTCAGCGACACCGCGTTCCGCATCTTCGTGCTGATGGCGACGCGCCGGCTCAAGAGCGACCGGTTCTACACCGTGGACTTCACACCGCAGGTCTACACACCCGAGGGCATGGCGTGGATCGCCGACAACACCATGACGTCGGTGCTGCTGCGCCACTACCCCACGCTCGAACCGGTCCTGCGGAATGTGAAGAACCCGTTCGCGCCGTGGCCGCGGATGAGTCATGGATGACAAGCTCCACGGGATACCCCGCGTCGACCTGGAAACGCGGCCTCGCTGGAAACGCGACCTGGCCTGGTGGTTCGGCGGCAAGGTGCTGGCCACCGCGCGGGCGTCGGCGATCTGGCGCAAAATCGCGATGCCGTACGAGGTTCCGCTGATCAAGGCCACCGGTGGTCGGGCCCGCCTCAGCGTGGGAATCCCGATCGCCGTGCTGACCTCGACCGGTGCGCGCAGCGGCAAGACGCGCCAGACCGCGCTGGCGTACTTCACCGACGGTGACGATGTGGTGCTGATCGCGTCCAACTACGGTCAGGCCCGCCACCCCGGCTGGTATCACAACCTGCGGGCACACCCGGAGTGTGAACTGTATGTCGGGCGACGCGGTGGGCGGTTCGTCGCCCGCGAGGTCGATGGCCCTCAACGGGACCGGCTGTACGCGCTTGCCGCCAGCCGGCTGTATCCAGGCTGGGTTGCGTACGAGAAGCGGGCCGAGGGCGTGCGCCGCATCCCGGTCCTTCGGTTGACGCCCGCCGACCCATGAAAAAACTCCCCACGTCAGGTGGGGAGTTCTTATGGCGGTGGCGGAGGGATTTGAACCCTATTCAGCTACCAGGTCAGAGGATCAAAAGCGTCTCTACCTGCATGCCGTCATAACTGGGGATCACCACGGTTACCTGTAACCGTGGGCAAATTGTGGGCAGATTGTGGGCACGCGGCGTGTCGTCGACCGCTTGCCGCTCATACCCGTTCAGGCGCGCCCGGCTCGTACCGCATGACCACGGCGCGGTCGCGGCGCAGCGATAGCCACCACGGGCCGTCGATTGCGGCCTGACGTTCGACGGCCTCCCATCGAGCAGTCAGCCTAACGAGCTGTTCCCAGGCTGGCCTTGTGCCGATGTCGCCGTGCAAGTGCACGGTTTTGAGCTTGTGTGTGATCGCAAGACTTGCCTCAGTCGGGCGGGTGCGGAGTCGCTTGTCATTGGTGACCACGATCCAACCCCGGTCACCGACGACAGGTATCCAATGGGGATCCAAAATCCCGGCGTATAGAAGTTCATCCACTGGCGGGCGACTGAACCGCGCCGTGTCACGCCGCACCGCCACAAGCCCGTTACCTAGGCGCAGCAGGTTCTCGTCAACGACGTAGGTCACCTGGTCCAGGTCCATGCCCGTCGCCTGACTACGCAGCCAGCTTGTACTTCTTGACGTAGTCGATGGCTGCCTGAACCTGCTCCATGCTCAGCCCGTAGTCGGCGGCGAGGTCTTCGTGGCGTTCCCCCGCGTTGGCCATCCCCGCGATTGTGGCCACCGATACACGCCTTCCGATAAAGGTCGGCTGCCCGCTGTAGCGGTCGGGGCTGATCACGATCTCGGGGAAGTCACGATCAGGCCGTAGCTCGCTCACGACCTTCTCGCCCCGTTCGTCCTGCGCCAAGGAAGCGTGCAATATCAGCTCCCTGCCTGAGCCAAATAACAGCTGCTGGCCGGTGCGGACCACCATCTCATCCTCAGACAGACCGACCTCTTCGCCGCTGATCGTCAGGTCACGGGCATGGACGGCCAGATAGGGACGCAGGTGCGCTAGCGGATAGTCAAGGCCGTAAATACGGCGCAGCCCGTCGATAGCGGCGCGCAGCCGCGCAGTCGGGATGTTCAGGTTGCGGTACTCGGCGAGAATTCGCGTCTCCACGAACTCGCCCCACGTCGCCCATTCCGTGTCACGCGGCGCGACACGCAGAATCGGCGGGTAAGCGGTGCCGCTGCGCTGATAGCCGTTGATCCAGCGGCGGGCCGTGCCTGCCGAGAGGCCGATCAGCCTGTCTACCTCCGCATACAGGTAGACCTCGCGGTCGAGCATCGAGGTAACCGACATGCGCGCAAGCATGACACAGAGGTATCAGCCGAGACCGACAAAGATAGACAGAGGCGGACAACCCGCGTGTCAATGAAGCACAGTCACACCCACGTCGCGCCGTATGGGCCTGTGCTTGTCGGCTCCGCGACAAGCGCGCCGGTTGGGTCGCATGACCACCTCGTTGCACTTGCGAAAGCTGATGGAAACGACTGGCCAGAGAACGCTCTCGGAGGGCGGAGCGCCGTCGGGTAGCGGGCACGCAGTGCCTCGTCCCAGCGGCTACTCCCAGGCCCAATGGGGTACAGCCTCCAACCGCTTCTGTCGATCCCGACTCAGCTTCCCCTGGGCAAAAAATCGCCGCTGGACATGAACCCATTGTCCGAGCTTCACGCCATTGACGACTTCCGAGCGGGGAATTCGGTCGGTCTTGTGCTGCTTCACATAGTTGACAAACAACGCAAGATTGCCATCCCACACAGCAGCCTTGCTGTCCCATGCCCAGCCAGGCAACGCCTCCAGGCGCTCGCGTCGTTCCGGTGCAATTACGTCAGAGACTGCGTCGTGTCGCTGGACACTGACCCATTGTCCGAGTCGTACTCCTTGTTCGACATGCCTCTGCGGCACACGCGCGTGTCCCTCCCGCGCAGTGAACTTCTCCAGCATCACGAACCTCTCCTCCCAGACATCGTGGGACAGGGTGGTCCAGGTCCACCCCGGCAGCTCCTCAAGCCTGCGCTGACGCGCGGGATCGAGCCGACCTTTGGCGTAGGTCCCCTTCTGGGTCGCAATCCAAAAACCGAGTCGGACGCCGTCGACGGTGTAACTCTGCGGGACCCGCGAGGTGCCATGTTCGGCGGTGTACTCCCGAAGGAGCATGAATGCTCGCTCCCATTTTTCGGCGTGCGGGTCCCAGGACCAGCCCGGCAGAGCCTCTAAGCGTCGCGCACGCTCTTCGCTAAGCGTCCCGGCCCGGTAGAAGTCCCGTTGCTTAGGCACCCATGAACCCAGCGGGTATCCGTCATGGTGATGCCTCGCGGGTACTTGAGCGGTGCCATGATGCTCCGTGTAGTCGACAAGTTGGCGGAAACCCTCCTCCCACTTCGAATCGTTCACTGCCCACACCCAACCGGGGAGCGCCTCAAGCCGAGCTGCGTAGTCGGCGCGCAATTTGCCCTTGTTTTTCAGGGTGCGTTGCTGATTGACCCAGCCACCGATTCGAAAGCCGTCGGAATCCGAGGACTTTGTCGGTGCGCAGCTCCCATGTGCAGCTGCGTATTCCGCAAGCTTTTGGTAGTTGCCCTCCCACAAGGCATCGTGTATGCCCCATACCCAGCCAGGCAGTGCCTCCAAGCGGGCGGTCCGGTCCGGTCCTAACCGCCCCCTGGAAAACGACGAGCGCTGCGAGTAGGCCCACTTCCCGAGCTGGTATCCGTCCGCAGGGTCGACATATGTCCGCACCAATCGTGCCGTGCCGTGCGCCTCGGTGTACGCCTGAAGGCGTCGAAACCCTTCTTCCCAACGTGATTCGCGCGCTTCCCAAGCCCAGCCTGGTAGTGCCTCCAACCGTGCCTGACGTTCCTTGCTCATCTGGCCGTCGCGGTAGACCGTACGCTGGATGGTGGCCCATTGGCCTAGTTTGTAGCCCTCGGCGGACTTGAACTTCTGCGCCACCATGGCGTCACCATGGCGCTGGACGTACTCCTGAAGGTGGCGGAAACCTTGCTCCCACTGGTCTGTGAGAGCGTCCCAAGTCCAGTCGGGGAATTCCTCAAGAAGGCGAGCACGAGCGGGATCAAGGTCGCCCCTATTGCGGTGGTATCGCTGTTGCGCCACCCACTGCCCAAGTCGGAGTCCGTCATATTTTTCCAATGCGGCTAATCGCGTATGGCCGTGCTCGGCGACGTACTTTTTCAGTTGCTCATACCAGAAGGGCCACTTGTCATCCCGCGTGCTCCACGTCCAACCGGGCAGTGCCTCTAACCGCTGTATCCGCTCTGCGGGGAGGCCCCCCTTCTTATATGCGGAACGTTGGGTAGTGACCCATGCGCCGACCTGAAATCCGTTGACCGTGGCGTCTTTTGAAATGAGAGCAGTACCGCTCTGCGCTACGTAATCTTGAAGCCTGGCGAAGCCTTCCTCCCACAGGTCGTCACGCGGATTCCACGTCCAACCAGACAGCTCCTCAAGTCGCAGTTGGCGTTCTTGCGATAGTTTCCCACTGTTGCGGTGTGATCTCTGCTTCGTCACCCAGGCCGCGAGCCTATTGTCGCCATCCAACGACGTGTACGAGGGACGGGCATGACCATGCTCAGCAACATGCTTTGTCAACAGCCCGAACCAGAACTCCCACGGTGCGGTGGTCGCATCCACCATATGGACCTTGAATGCGTTGACAAATTCTGTGCCCACAGTGGCTGGCACATCGAAGTGAATCTTGCTCGGAAGCCGAGGTTTGCTTCCCTTGCGTCCCATTTCCCGTCGCAGGGCGTCAAGATGCTCACCGAGTTCGGTGTCATGCGCTCTGAGAGCTTTGATGACATCCCAAACCGGTTTGAAGGCCGAGGAGTCCAGTGCGGCATCAGCATCTTCGTCGGGGTCGATAAACACAGGGATGACAACGGTGCCAATTGTTTTGGTCTCGGACTTTCGAATCGCGCGACCTACAGCCTGCACGATGTCCACCTCGGAGCGCCGCGGGTCGATGAAGGCCACGCCGTCGAGACTGGGCACATCAACGCCCTCGGCCAAACAGCGGGCATTGGCAAGCAGGCCGCGCTCACCGTCACCGAGTCTCTTCAGATGCTGGAGCAGGACATGGCGTTCGCCCGCCGACATCTCCCCCGAGGCGTGCTGGGACCACAAGCTACCTCTAGGGCGTTGCCGGGCAGGCATCCACTCCAGCACGCCGGGCATCGACTCAGCGAACTTTCTGGCCGCCCTGACGCGGCTGTGGAAGCTGATCAACCGACGCAGATCGTACTTGCGCATCGCCTTGGCCAAGCCGATTTGCCCCGCCAGTGAACGAGCATCCGTAGGCGTCTCGTCACTCAGCCTGACAGGTAGACCGCGTTTAGCCCAATCGCGGTAGGTCGCGTCATCGACACCGATGATTGCCACCTGATAATCAGTGAGTAGCTTGCGTTCGATGGCCTCCGCAAAGCTCAGCCGATGAAACACGTTCCCGAATTTGATCTGGTCGTCCATCGACGCGACCTCGTAGTCCGCCTCTTGAGCCTGGCGAAGTATGCGCCCGGTGAAGTAGCGCGGCGTCGCCGTCATGAATAGCCGCCGCTTCGCCCTGATCGCCTTGGGGTTGAGCACGGTGCCGAAGTCGGAGGACACCGGCCCAGCGACTCGGTGTGCCTCGTCGGCGATCACTAGATCGAACTGGGGCACCCGGCCCAACTTGAAAGCGGCGGCGATCTGGGGTGAGGACTGGTAGGTGGCGAAGACGACGCGTGGCCCCGACCGCTTCCGCAGAAACGCCGCGATAACTTCCGGGTCAGTGTCCGCTGGCTCTCCGAGATAGCTGGTGTGGGAAATCGCTGCGTCCTCGTCAAGCGCGACGGTCTCATCACTGCACACCGGCAGCGCATCGAAAGGACGTTTGATGTTGGCGGTTCGCCACTCCTTCATCGTCTGCTTCAGCAGCGATAGTGATGGCACCAAGACGAGGGTGCGTGTGGCGGCCAATTCCTCTTTGATGAACCACGCCGTCAGGGTCTTGCCGGTGCCGCACGCCATGATCAGCTGCCCACGATCAGCGGTCTTGAACCCCTCGATCACGTCCCTGATCGCGTCCTGTTGGTAATCGTGTGGCTCGCGCGGCTCGGGCACTCTGGCTGGACGCAGGTCTGTCAGCTTGGCTGGCCACTCGGTGAAGTCCTCTAGTTCTGTCAGACCGATGAAGGTGACCCCGAGGTCCTCCATCGTGCGCTGTGCGGTTGGAGACAACTTGTCGGTCGTCGCCATCAGCATTCGGTAAGCGAAGTCGAACCGGCCCGCTTCCGCGAGGAACTTGTTCACCTCGGTTCTGGTCACCGTGTTCTCGTATGCTTTGGCCTGAATAGCCCACAGCCGGCCTTCGGTGTCTTCCGCAACGAGGTCGATGCCAGCATCGATACCCCAGTTACCTGGCCAGTCCTTCCACAACCACACCCGACGCAGCAACTGCTTGTATTGGCCTGTGTCGTTTTCGAGGAACCATTTGCAGACGATCTCGAACTGATCGCCCTTCCTCTTCCGGTTGACCGGGTCGAACTGTGCCTTGAGATCGCTGAACGTCCCCCCCATGGGGACGAGATTAGACGCGAAAACCGCAGACTTGTCCGAAAGGGAAGCCAGCGCGCAGCGCGCCCGCGACTCGATGGCGGGGGGAGGAGGTCTCCCCCGGGGCAAATGTCGGCTACAGGCACCGCTGCCCGCCGTTGGCGGGTGACCACGACGGGCAGCGGCACCACTGTCCCGGAGGGTTGGAGTAGCCGGTTGGCGACACCTCCGGGCAGGTCTTAGCTTCCCTCCATGCCGACGCGCACGACGGCCTGCTGATGGGGGAACCCGATGCCGACGCGCAGCACGCAGCGGATGCCCGTGCGGTCGCTGGAGAACGCGAACGAGCTGTCGGCGATCACCTCGGCGTCCTGCCGGATCACGACGAAGCACTTGTCCCGGGGGATGAGCCACATTGCGCCAGCGGTGACGGCGGGCGAGCTGTACAGCGGCACGCCGAGCACGCTGCGGCCCGTGGCTCGCGTCGCGTCAGGTCCAAGTAGCGGCTGGTTGCTGTCGGCCGTGACTTTGCTTGTCGCCACGGCCAGGACATCGGTCGGGCTGCCGACCAAGGCCATGTTGGACAAGCCGTCCACGACGTTGGTGGCGAGCACGCCGACGTTCTCGGCGAGGCTGACTGCCTCGGCGAACACGTCCAAGCTGCCGTCAAAGGTGAGCGTGGTCTCCTGCACGTTGGTCAAGCTTTCGACACCGTCCGGGCCGTTGGCCACGCTGTCACCGAAATAGGCCGCGTCCAGCTTGATGCGGAGGTCTCTCACCAGACCCTCACCGACCACCTGCAACGCGCTCGGATCGGAGTCGGCCAGGAGTTCGTTGGAGACCACAACGAGCGACTTGAGGCCGGCCGGAGTAACGACCAGCTCTTCCAAATCCGGGTCAGTGACCGGGATTTCCTGTCCTTCCGCTACCCAATTGTTCTGTGCGTCAGTGACAACGATGGGAAACCTTGTGCTGTGCGAAGCGGTCTCCACGACGGTGGAGACCTGCGTGGCGACAGACGCGCGGATGAGCGGCTGCACAACGAGGTCTTGGACATCTTGGGGCGCCAGTATGGCCGCGCCGTTAGCGGTGAGCAAGGGCATGAATGCCTCCGAAGGTGAGCGTGGTCTGATGTGACTTGCCCGGTGACCGCAGATCAGGCCGGGATGCCCTCGGGGCGTACGTGCAGCGGATGCGGGCCACGGGCCGGAACACCAACCGCGACAGCCAGTCTAGCGGCCTTTGAGTGCCTTACTCCAGGACGCTTTACCGGGCGGCTGTCCGCTGCCAGTGCCTTGCTGCCGGTTCGGTTGGGGCGGTCGGCCCTTGGGTGGCACGCGGAACTCTCGTGCGGTGGCTGTGACGGCCTCGGACAACTTGGTGCCGTCGATCAAACCGTCGTCACCGACGAGGCTGTCTACGGTGTGCCCGGCTGCTGTGAGTAAGCGCGGGTCTAGACCTGCTGCCTGCACAGCGTTCTCCACGATGGCCGCGCGGGTGCGTTGCAGGGTGTCGCGCAGCTCGTCCAGCTCGCGGCGCGCCTCGTTGCGCTCGCGCCGATACCTGGCCTCCCGGTTCGCCCTGCCGCCCTCGTCCTGATTTTGCGTCGTCTCGTCAAGTTCGCTCGTCGGCGTATGGTCGTCATCGGTGCCGGTCGGTGCGTTTTCGCCGGCCGTGTGGCTGTCGGGCGGATTGTCTTGTCGTGCCGGCGTTTTCGTGTCAGAGATGGTCATGGGTTTTGTTCCTCCAGGGTTGGCCATGTTCTGCGGCGGACGCCGTTGGACAGCCATTCCACGACGGTCGTCAGGTCGTCGGGCACCGTGTAGCCGATATGGCGCAGTAGTGCACGTTCGGTGGGCGTGGCGGGCCGCGTTCGGGTCACGCTGGCGCGGTAGTGCCGGTTCTCGTAGTCGGCATATGCCGTGGCATCCTCGGCACGCTGCACGGCGTCGGGCAAGTGAGCCAACACTAGTAGGCCGCGTCGGTGGTCGGGTCTGTGCTCGCCGACGCCGGTCAAGTCAATTTCGGTCATGGCAGAGCCTCCGCTACGGCTCGGTCTAGGTCGTCTTGCTGGTGATCGTGAACCGCAACTTCTGGATGAAGCTGGACATCTCGACGAACTCCCCGGAGTTCATGGTCTGCAACTACTACCGCATGTTCGTCACGATCTTCTAGTTCTGCGCGTACACCACCTCGGAACTCGCCCGCGACCACGCCGACAAGATCAGGCTCAGAGTCAGCCCACCGGCCACACTCGGCCTTAGCGGGACAACGGCGACACACGGCAATGCACTCGGCAATCCGAATCCGGCTGCCGCGCTCAGCCTCATGGAAACGGCCACGCACGCCGACACACGCGGCACCGTCCAAGCGCGGCACCCCGGTCAGCACAACGGCAAGTAGACCGACCACGCCCGACGCCGGGACGCGGGCCGGGTGAACACGGCTCACGGTGCGCCCTCCAGCCCGTGACGCCGACGCAACACCGCGAACAGCGCGCCGCTTTGGTCTCCGGCGAGATAGGCGACGACGTGCCCGGCGATGACAGCGGCGGCGTGCGCGATGTCCAGGTCTGCGAACTCGGCCATGCTCATCAGCTCGTTACAGCGTCCGATGGCACCGCGTTCGTACGCCTCGGCTAGGGCGATGGCGGCAAGGCTGAGGCGTGCTTGCTCGTCGGGTGCGCCGGTCGCGGTGGCCAGCGCGTGCACATCGGCGCGCAACTTGTCGAAGCGTACGGCGGCGTCGGGACCGGCCAACAAACCGGCCAGCGTGCGCACGGCGGCGATACGCAGCCACGCCGATTCACTTGCGGAGTCGGCCATGACGTTCGACGCTGCGTCAGCGAGGCCGTTGGCAGCAAGCTCAGCGGCACGGACGACAACGGCGAACACTGCGGCCGGTGCCTCGTCGTCCCATCCCGGCTCAGTCCTCATGCGTACTCCTCAAAGGGATTCGGTCCAGCGCCGCGCCACTTCGGCAACTCGGTGAGCGACGGAGGACCGTGCAAACCGGCAGCCGTTGGTACCCGCTCCCCTTCATTGCCTGCCTTCCTTCCTTCCTGTGCTGTCCCCGGGGACGCTTCCCCGGGACTGTCCCCGTCGTCATCCCCGGGACTGTCCTCGTCGTCGGCACCCCCCGCCAACTTCTCAGCGCGCTGCTTGGCCTTCTTCACCCGCTCCCGCTGCCGAATCCTCTCCAAGGTCTCCAGCTCGCTGCGGGCGGTCTGGGTGGCCGCGTAGTCGGTGATCAACCAGCCGTCCGACTGCGGGGTGAACAGTCCGGCGTCCACGAACGCCTTAGCGGCGTTGGCCGACCAATGCGGGATGAGTCCAACGTCCTCGCGTTCGATCCGGCCATCGGTGCGGTTGGTGACCGACCACAGCAGCGCGTTGACGAACGTCCTGTAGTGCTCGGCTGAGAGCCGTTGCAGGCGGCGGTCATTCAACCACCGTTCCGGAATTCGGGCGTCGGTCACGGTGTCAGCGGCCCGCGTTCTGCACGTTGGCGGCGATGAACTCGTCCAGATCGGCGAGTCTGTAGCGGACGCTGCGGCCGATTCGCACGTACTTCGGGCCTTCACCCAAGTAGCGCATATTCGCCAAGCGCGCGGGGGTAGTGCTCAGGTACTCGGCGGCCTGGTCAGTTTTGATCAGCCCTGAGATTCGTTCTTCAGCCACGATCACCAGCGTAATACCGAGCGTGGCACGCTTCCCGTGAGAGACGTTGCGCACGAACAGTTTTCGGCGCCTTCGTAGGTTGACAGTTGCTGACAATGGCTGCCAGAGATACGACAGACGCTGACAGCGAATCCGAGTGCGGCGACAGCGAAATTGGTTCGGCGTGTTGCTCAGTTCGGCGTGTCGCGCACTACCTCCGGGTCCGTCTTGTGCCCGCCACGCGCACGATCCAGCGCGGCCGCAACGTCGTCAAGGTCGGCGTCGAACAGGTCGGCGTAGGTGTCCAGCGTGACCTTGGCGGACTTGTGGCCAAGCATCCGCTGAAGCGCCAACACGTTCACGCCTGCCGAGACAGCCAGCGACGCGCAGGTGTGGCGGAGATCGTGCGGAGTGACGGCCTGCACCCCGGCGCGCTTCACGGCGGCAGCGAACCATCCCCCGTCCGACTTCGGGCGTGGCAGATACCCGTCACCGGCCGCGCTGAACACCAGATCGTTGGGAGTCTTGCCCGCGCACAGCACCGACAGCTCATCAAGTACGAACGCCGGAACCGGCACCGACCGCGCCGTACGGCCCTTGGTCGGCCCTACAGCGTGTTCTACGCCGAGCTGCACGGCGTTCTCGTGGATCGACAGCCGACGCCGCAGGAACTCCACGTCACGCACGCGCAGCGCGACAGCCTCACCCCACCGGATGCCCGTGTAGGCCAGCGTGAGCACCAGCGCGCGATGCTGGCCGCACTCGTCGGCCAGCCGCGCCACGTCGTCGGCTGACAAGTAGACGTGGCGGCGCGCCGTCTTACGCGGCAGATTGCCGACACCCTTGGCCGGGTTGGCCACCAACCGCCTGCCCTTCACGGCGTCGGCCAGGATGCCCGACAGGACGCCGTGCGCGCGCAGCACCGTGGTCGAACCCGCGCCACCGCGCACCATGCCGGTGATCCACGCCTCTACGCCGAGCTGGTCAATATCAGCGACGGTCGCCGACGCCCATCGCGGGGCGACGTGGACCCGCCACGCTGACTCCAGCATCCGGTAGTGAGAACGCGCGGTCGCGTGTTCCTTACGCGCCAACCAGTCGGCCGACAGCTCGCCCACCGTCACCCGTCCGAGCGACGGGGCGACGTACTCGCCGCGCATCTTGGAGACCTCCACCTCGGCGGCGAACGCCTCGGCCTCCCGCTTGGTCTTGAATCCGCGCCGGTCGGTCTGTCGGCGGTCGGGGGTGCGGTAGCGCACGCGGTACCGCTTGCCGTGCGCCGTCTGGTACTGGACAACCTGAGCCATGCGCCGCACGGTACTCACGAAGCGCGACAAGTTGTGGGCAAAATGTGGGCAAACCGTGGTCGGACGGCTTGCCAGCAAACGCAAAAACCGCCCTTACCTGCGCTGGCAGGCGGGCGGCTTTGGCGGTGGCGGAGGGATTTGAACCCTCGGTGGGGGGTTACCCCACACACGCTTTCGAGGCGTGCTCCTTAGGCCGCTCGGACACGCCACCGCGCAGTAGCTTACCGGGAGAGCGCCGGAGGCCATAATCGCGCTGCTCATCACGGTGATCACCGAGCGTGCGGCCACGGCGGAAAAATGGCCCGCAACCCGCCAAGAGTGCACACTCGATCGAGCAACCCGCCAAGAGTGCACACTCGACCACACGAAACTCAGCGCTGGCGCGCGAAGAACTCCTCGAGCAGAGCCGCGCACTCGTCGGCGAGCACGCCGCCGATCACCTCGGGCCGGTGGTTGAGCCTGCGGTCACGCACGACATCCCACAGTGAGCCGACCGCGCCGGTCTTCGGCTCCCACGCTCCGAACACCAGCCGCGACACACGCGCCAGGACCAGCGCGCCTGCACACATCGTGCACGGTTCCACGGTCACGGCCAGCGTGGCGCCCTCCAGGCGCCAGCCGTCACCGAGGACCTTGGCCGCCGCGCGCATCGCCACGATCTCGGCATGCCCGGCCGGGTCGCCGTAGGCTTCACGGACGTTGACCGCCCGCGCGAGTTCGGTGCCGTCGGCCGCGTAGACCACGGCCCCGATGGGCACATCGCGCGGTCCTGCGGTGCGGGCGGCCTCCAGCGCCGCACGGATCTGGGATTCCGGGGTCACCGATTGAGGCGGTCCAGCACTGCCGACAGTTCCTCGGCGAACCCCATCTCGCGCGCGATCCGGCCGATCTGCTCGTCGGCGTACAGATCCGTCTCGTCGAGGATCACGCTGAGCACCGCGTCGGGCAGTCCGAGATCCGACAGCAGGCCCAGATCGCCCTCTTCGAAGGGGTCGGCGTCGTCGAGATCATCGGCCTCGATGTCGGCGTCGAGCTTCTCGAGTGCCTCGGCGGCGATGTCGTAGTCCAGCGCCGCGGTGGCATCCGACAGCAGCAGTCGGGTGCCCGCCGGCGCCGGGCGCACGATCACGAAGAACTCGTCGTCGACATCGAGCAGGCCGAACACGGCACCCGCGCTGCGGATCTCACGCAGCTCGGTCTCGGCCGCGGACAGGCTGTTGAGCGCGCTCTTGCGCATGGGCGCGCATCGCCACTTGCCGTCCTCGCGGACAACGGCCACGCCGAAACCATCGGGCAGGTCTGCCGGCGCTCGCTGTGCTCCCATGAGCGCCTACGGTAGTCGCCGACCAGCGATTTTGACCAGGGATCTCCCAGCCGCCGCGATGGGAGCGTGTGCCAACCTTGTGGGGTGACAACTACTCCCGTGTGCGTGCTGGGTCTCGGCTTGATCGGTGGCTCGGTGATGCGCGCCGCCGCCGCGGCGGGTCGGGAAGTTTTTGGCTACAACCGGTCGGTCGAGGCCGTGCAGGCCGCCACGTTCGACGGGTTCGACGCCACCGCGAACCTCGACAAGGCGCTGGCCAGGGCCGCTGCCGACGATGCGCTGATCGTTCTGGCCGTGCCGATGCCCGCGCTCGGGCTCATGCTGGGCCACATCCGTGCCGCGGCAGCGAACTGTGCGTTGACCGACGTGATCAGCGTCAAGGGCGCGGTGCTGCGGGAGGTCGAGAAGTACGGCCTGCTCGAGAGGTTCGTGGGCGGCCACCCCATGGCAGGCACGGCGCACTCGGGATGGGCCGCGGGCAGCGTCGACCTGTTCGTCGGCGCGCCGTGGGTGGTGTCGGTCGACGATCACGTCGACGCGGGCGTGTGGACCCAGGTCGCGCAGCTTGCGCTGGACTGCCACGCAGTCGTGGTGCCCGCCCGCTCCGACGAGCACGACGCTGCCGCAGCGGCCATCTCGCATCTGCCGCATCTGTTCGCCGAGACGATGGCCGAGATCGCCGGCGAGGTCCCGCTGGCCTACGCGCTGGCCGCGGGCTCGTTCCGGGACGGCACGCGGGTCGCGGGCTCGGCGCCTGATCTGGTGCGCGCGATGTGCGAGGCCAACGCCGCGCAGCTGCTGCCGGCACTGGATCGCGGCATCGAGCTGCTGACCCGGGCCAGAGCTGCGCTCGCGGATACGGGTTCGGTGGCCGAGCTCGTGGAATCGGGCCACGCCGCGCGGATGCGCTACGACAGCTTCGCGCGGCCCGACATCATCGCGACCGTGGTGGGCGATGAGAACTGGCGTGACGAACTCGCGGCCGCCGGGCGGGCCGGCGGGGTGATCAGATCCGCTCTGCCAGTCCTGGGTAGTCGAGGATGAAACCTTCGGAGTCGACGGTGATGGTGGTCTCGGCCACCGGCGAGTGCAGCTTGATGCCGTCGGCGCCGCTGCTGTAGCTGATGTTTACGGTCTCGACCGACAGCTCGGGCAGCCGTACATAGGCCACCGGCAGCGAGACCGAGTCGGTGCGGGTGTGCAGCCCGACCCGGCGGATCGGCAGGGCGTTGAAGAACGGGCTGAAGATCACGTCGACGTCGAGTGCGCCGCCGAAGTCCGACTTCTTGGTCTGGGAGTGGTCCTGCACCAGCCACTGGCTCTCCTCGTCGCGCGCGATGGAGAGCTGACGCTCACGCTCGGCGAGGGTGACGGTGAGCGACAAGCGTTTGGTGGCCCCGGTTTCGTCGGTGACCAGGTCATAGGAGGCCGAGAACGCCGGGTGCGATTCGGTGGCGGCCGCCACGATCCGGCCGTAGGCCTTGATCCGCTTGCCCTGGAGCTGTACGCGAACCGATTCCATTCTGGGCTCGTCGTGGGCCCGCCAGGTCAACACCGCCGGCCAGGCGTCGTCGACGGTTTGCTCGCTGGAACGCGACTTGTCACTCACCCTTCTACCGTATGCGACGGCGCTCCGCCTTCGTAGCCGACTCCGGAACTCCTTGCAGATGCATTCGGTGTCCGCGATTCGAGGGCCACCTCGTCGCCCAGGAACGGCTGCGGCATCTGTCCGCGACCGGACCGGCGGCCCCGCAGGCGTCCGGCGCCGGGCACCGACAGCCACACCGCGAACGCCAGCGCGGCGTCGAGGATCAGCGCCAGCGCCGTCACCATGATGGCGCCGACCAGCGCGATGTGGAACTCGCGGATCTTGATGCCGTCGATGAGGTAGCGGCCCAGCCCGCCGAGGCTCGCGTATGCCGCGACCGTCGCGGTCGCGACGATCTGCAGGGTCGACGTGCGCAGACCACCGAGGATCAGCGGCAGCGCGTTGGGTACCTCGACGCGCAGCAGGATGCGGCTCTCGGTCATGCCCATCGACCGGGCCGCGTCCACCACGGTCCGTTCGACGTTGGCGACGCCGGCGTAGGTGCCGGCGAGCAGCGGCGGGATGCCCAGCAGCATCAGCGCGACCGTGGGCGGCACCAGGCCCAGCCCCCACAGCAGCACGCCGAGCAGCAGAACCCCCAGTGTGGGCAGGGCACGCAGCGCGTTGACGCCGGTGACCACCAGGAAGGTGCCACGGCCGGTGTGCCCGATGACCATGCCGAGCGGCACCGCGATCAGCGCCGAGAAGAACACCGCGACCGCCGTGTACTCCAGGTGTTCGACGATGCGCGCGCCCAGGCCCGACGGGCCGGCCCAGTTCTCGGCGGTGAAGATGAACGCCAGCGCCTGCTGCAGGAAGTTCATGCGGTGACCTCCGCCCGGTTCCAGGGTGCGATGAGCTTGCCCGCCAGCATGATCAGGGTGTCGACGACGATCGCGAGCACGAAGATCGCGATGATGCCCGCGATGATCTGGCTGCTCTTGTTGGACTGGTAACCCTCGGTGAACCACGTGCCCAGCCCGCCGATGCCGATCACCGAGCCCACCGAGACCATCGAGATGTTGGTGACCGCGACCACGCGCAGGCTCGCGACGAGCACCGGGATCGACAGCGGCAGTTCGACTTTGAGCATCCGCGTCAGCGGACGGTAGCCGACGGCGGTCGCGGCGTCGCGTACGTGCTCGGGCACGGCGTCGAGGGCCTCGGGGACCGCGCGCACCAGCAGTGCGGTGGTGTAGAGCGTGAGCGCGACGATGACGTTGGCCTCGTCGAGGATCCGGGTCGGGATGATCAGCGGCAGCGCCACGAACAGCGCCAATGACGGGATGGTGAAGATGATGCTCGCCGCGACCGTGGTGAGCCGTCGCAACGTCGTGGTGCGCTGCACCAGCGCACCCAGTGGCACCGCGATCAGCAGGCCCAGCACGATCGGCACGAGCGACAACCGCAGGTGGATGACCGTCAGCTCCCACAGGTCGTCGAGGTGGGTGAGCAGGTACCGCATCAGAGTTCGGGGATCTGTCGCTGCTCGGCGAGGGCGGCCAGGACGTCGTCGGCGCGCACGCCGCCGATCACGTGGTCGTCGGCGTCGACCGCGACACCGAGACCGGACGGCGACGACAGCGCGGCGTCGAGCGCGTGGCGCAGCGTGCCGTCCGGACGGAACAGCGATCCGCCCGCGATCGTGCTGTCGTACAACGATTTTCCGCTGCGGTGCACCTCGACGCCCTCGGCGTTGATCCACGCGTATGGGGAACCGTCGGGTTTGGTCACCAGCACCCAGTCGCCGGGCGCGAGGTCGAGGGAGTCGATGAGAGGCTCGGCGACGTGCCGGATCTCGTGCAGCGGAAGGCCCGTCGCGTGGAAGAACTGCAGGCCACGGTAGCCGCGGTCGGCGCCGACGAACCCGGCGACGAACTCGTTGGCCGGGTTGGACAACAACCGCGCCGGGGCGTCGTACTGCTGCAGCACGCCGCCGCGGCCGAACACCGCGACCTTGTCGCCGAGCTTGATGGCCTCGTCGATGTCATGGGTGACGAAGATGACGGTTTTGCGCAATTCGCCTTGCAGACGGATGATCTCGGCCTGCAGATCCTCACGTACCACGGGGTCGACGGCGCTGAACGGTTCGTCCATGAGCAGGATCGGCGGATCGGCCGCGAGCGCGCGGGCCACCCCGACGCGCTGCTGCTGACCACCGGACAACTGCGCCGGATAGCGGTCGGCGAGTTTGGGATCCAGCCCGACGCGCTCCATCACGCCGATCGCGGCCTTGCGTGCGCTGCGCCGGGATTCGCCGCGCAGCACCGGCACGGTCGCGACGTTGTCGACCACCCGCAGGTGCGGCATGAGCCCCGCACTCTGGATGACGTAACCGATGCCGAGGCGCAGTTTCACCGGGTCGACCTGGGTGACATCCTCACCGTTGACCGTCAGCGTGCCCGAGGTGGGGTCGATCATCCGGTTGACCATGCGCATCGAGGTGGTCTTGCCGCATCCGGACGGCCCCACGAACGCCGCCAGAGTGCCTTGTGGCACTTCGAGGTTGAGGTTGTCGACCGCGACCGTGCCGTCGGGGTACTGCTTGGTGACGTCGGTGAAGGTGATCATCTGCCCCCGCTCATCCGGTGATCGGTTTGTCGAACCCGTTGTCGGCCACCCACTTGGCCGCGGCCTCGTCGGGATCCACGCCGGCGTTGCCCTCGACCGCGGTGTTCATTTCGATCAGCGCCTCGGTGGTCAGCTTGGCGCTCACCGCGTCGAGCACGGTCTTGAGTTCGTTCGACATCTTCTGCGAGGCCACCAGCGGAACGACGTTGGCCGCGAGGAACACGTTCTTGGGGTCCTCGAGCACCACGAGGTGGTGCTGCTCGATTGCCGGGGACGTGCTGAAGATGTTGGCGGCCGTGATCGCTCCGCTGTTGAGTGCCTGCACCGTGGCGGGCCCGCCGCCGTCGCTGATCGCGACGAAGTTGGCCGGGGCGATGTCCAGACCGTACTTGGACTTCAGCCCCACCAGCCCGGTCTGCCTGGTCTGGAACTCCGACGGCCCGCCGACTTTCACCTCGGCAGAGTGCTGCGCGAGATCCTCGATGGACTTCAGGTTCCACCGCTGCGCGGTCTCTTCGGTGACCGCGAGGGTGTCCTTGTCCTCGGCGGGTGAGGGATACAAGATCGACAGGTCACCCGGCAGCGCCTTGAACAGGCCGAGCAGCACCGCGTCCGGCGTGGTCGCGGGTGTCTCCGGCTCGAAGTACTGCAGCAGGTTTCCGGTGTACTCGGGGATCAGGTCGATCGAATGGTCCTGCACAGCCGGGATGTACGTCTCGCGACTGCCGATACCGAACTGCCTGCCGATGTCAAAGCCGTTGGCCTCCAGCGCCTGGGCGTAGATCTCGGCGATGATCTTCGACTCAGGGAAATCGGCCGAGCCGACCCTGATGGTCTTGAGGTCACCCGAGATCTCGCCGCCGCCCAGGGGATTCGAACTGCCACAACCGGTCGCCAGCGGCGCGAACAGGGCCAGCACGAACAGAAGGACTGTCAGGGGTCGGTGCTGCATTGAACGTCCTTCCGACGAGGGCAGCTTGACGGACAGCTTGCGTCGACCCTAACCGCAGACCCGACATGCCGCCTCGGTTTGTCGCCCGGTGGTTTGCTTTGTGGACATATCGAGCAAAGATGGCTACATGACCAGCGATCTCCCCGCATCGCCCGATCAGCCGGAGCCGACGCACGGTATGCCGCCACCGCCACCGGCGCCTGGCAAACCCAAGGAGCTGGCCGCCGAGCCCAAGCTCACGCGCGCGGGCGCCCTGTGGACCGCGCTCATCATGGGTTTTCTGGTGCTGATCGTGCTGCTGATCTTCATCGCCCAGAACACCACGTCGGCCGAGTTCGCGTTCCTCGGCTGGCACTGGTCGCTACCGCTCGGGGTGGCGATCCTCGGGGCCGCCGTGGCCGGCGGCCTGCTCACGGTCGCGGCAGGCACCGCCCGCATCTTCCAGCTACGCCGCGCCGCCAAGAAGAACCTCAAGGCCGCGATGCGCGACTGAGCGCGCGGGCGCAGACCCGGTGACGCTCAGCCCAGCGCGGCAAGCCCCGCGGCGATCATCGGGGCGACGGCCTCGCCGACCTGCTCGGGTCCGTCGGCACCTTCGCGCCTGCGGTAGTCGATACCCGCGGCGATGATGGCCAGCTTGAAATAGGCCAGCGCCATGTAGAAGTCCCAGTGCGCGAGGTCGCGACCCGACACCTTGGAGTACCGGTCGGCCAGTTCGTCGGCCGGCGGCACGAGATCCGACGACCAGGCCGCGTCGGTGTGGATGTGCCCGAACATCGGGTTGCGGTACACGCACATCAGCGCGGCGTCGCTGAGCGGATCGCCCAGCGTGGACATCTCCCAGTCCAGCACGGCGCGCACCACGGTCGCGTCCTCGGCGTCGAGGACCGTGTTGTCGATGCGGTAGTCGCCGTGCACGATCGACGTCCCGCTCTGCGGCGGGACCGCGTCGGCGAGCGCGGCGTGCAGGCGGCGCACGTCGTCGTCGCGCGCGTCGTCGGGAAGGCGTACGTGCTCCCACTGCGAGCCCCAGCGGCGCACCTGGCGCTCCAGGTAACCGTCGGGCTTGCCGAAATCGCCGAGGCCGACGGCGTACGGGTCCACTGCGTGCAGGTCGCTCAATGCCTTGATAAGCGCGTCGATGCAGTTGTCGATCACGGTCTGATCGCCGAGGGCGGCCAGCTCGGCGGCGGTGCGCACGACGCGGCCGTCGACGTGGTCGACCATCTGGAAGGGCGCGCCCAGGACGGAGTCGTCGTTGCGCATCGTGACCGCGCGCGCGACCGGCACCGGGGTGCCTGCCAGGGCCGCGACGACGCGGTACTCACGCGCCATGTCGTGCGCCGACGGGGTGAGGCCGTGCAGCGGCGGGCGCCGCAAAACCCACTTCGAGGCGTCGTCGAACACCAGGAACGTCAGGTTCGACCGGCCGCCGGCGATCAGTTCGGCGCGCAGGTCGCCCGCTCGGGCGATTCCCTCGGCACGGAGGTGGCGGTCGAGGGCGTCGAGGTCAAGGCCTTCCAGCGAAGTCACGGAAACTGTTTACCACCGCGCGTTTCGCGGCAGGAGATCCCATACGTGTTCGGTGCTGTTGACCGAGGCCACCGACAGCCGCCCCGACCTCGAGGCCAGCACACGGGTGACCGAGGCGTAGTCGATGTGGAACGACAGCAACCGCTCGGTCTTGAGGATCCCGTGCAACGCCACGTTGATCACGCCGCCGTGGCTGAACACCGCCACGGTGTCCTCGTGGTTGCCCGCAGCCACCAGGTCGTCGAACGCGGCGCCGATCCGGCCCGCGAACTCCTCCTCGTCGACGCCGCTGGGCAGGTGACCGCCGGCCAGCCGGGCGAGTTCGGCGGGGTTCTCCTGCGCGATCTGTTCGATCGGCACGTAGTGCGACATGTCGCGGTCGTACTCGGCGAGCCGCTCGTCGATCTCCACGGGCAGCCCCAGCGCTCCGGCGAGCGGTTCACCGGTCTGCACGGCGCGCCGTTGCGGACTGCTCACGACCCGCGTGACCGGGAATCGCTTGAGCGCGTCGGGCAGGCGAACGGCCTGTTGCAGGCCGATCTCCGACAGCACGGGATCGGAACCCTGGCCGGGTTCGCTGCGCAGCGGCAGAGCGTGTCGGATCAAAAGCAGTTGCACCGTGTCACCATATGGCAGTCTTCGTCCAACGAGTCAGCCGTGCCAGTCAGGCATACCAGGGACAGGAGCTGTAATGGGTTACGCCGACCAGCTTTTCGACCTCACCGACCGCGTCGTGCTGATCACCGGCGGCAGCCGCGGCCTGGGGCGGGAGATGGCGTTCGGTGCCGCCCGCTGCGGTGCCGACGTGATCATCGCGAGCCGCAACCTCGATTCGTGCGTGGTCACCGCCGAGGAGATCGCATCGGAGACAGGGCGAACGGCGTTCCCGTACTCGGTGCACGTGGGCCACTGGGACGAACTCGACGGGCTCGTCGACGCCGCGTACGAACGGTTCGGCAAGGTCGACGTGCTGGTGAACAACGCGGGCATGTCGCCGCTGTACGAGTCGTTGAGCGCGGTCACCGAGAAGCTCTACGACGCGGTGTTCAACCTCAACCTGAAAGGACCGTTCCGGCTCTCGGCGCTGATCGGTGAGCGCATGGTCGCCGACGGTGGCGGCCGGATCATCAACGTCAGTTCGTCGGGGTCGTTGCGGCCCGACCAGTACATGCTGCCGTATGCCGCGGCCAAAGCCGGGCTCAACGTGCTCACCGAGGGGCTCGCCAAGGCGTACGGCCCCACGGTGCGGGTCAACACGTTGATGGCCGGGCCGTTCCTCACCGACGTGAGCAGGGCGTGGAACATGTCCGGCGACCCGTTCTCGCACCTGGCGCTGCGGCGCGCCGGTGATCCGCGCGAGATCGTCGGTGCGGCGCTGTTCCTGATGTCGGACGCCTCGAGTTTCACCACAGGCTCGATCGTGCGTGCCGACGGCGGCCTGCCCTAGGGCGTGACGATGCTGAAGTTCGGGTCGGGCCGGTCGAGCACGCGCAGGAACGACTGCAGCACGTCAGGGGCACCGGTGACCTGAAGTCCGGGCATCGCGGTGTCGCCGATGAAGAAGGTCAGCAGCCGCATCCTGTCGGCGACGGTCACGCTGGCGTGCGCACTCGACGGATCCGGCTCGGTTCTGCGGTGCACCAGTACCCCGTTGCGCAGCGTCAGCCGGTAGGTATCGCCGGTGTCGGCGAACGTGACGTCGATGGCGAGGTCGAGATCCCATGCGCGCGGCCCGTTCACGTTGATGGCGACCGCGTCGAAGATCTGCTCGGGTGTCAGCTGGGCGAGCAGTGTGGGCGAGGACGGCGCGGTCGGGGTGCCGAACTTGCCGTCACGCAACTCGGTGGCGCCGCCGAGGAAGAAGTTGCGCCAGACCGCGTTCTCGGCGCCGTAGGCGAGCTGTTCGAGCACCTCGGCGTACAGCGCGCGTGCGCCGCGATGGTGCTCATCGGTGAACACCGCATGGTCCAACAGCGTTGCCGCCCAGCGGTAGTCACCACTGTCGAAGGCGCGCCGCGCCAGCTCTACGACACGGTCGATGCCGCCCATCGCGTCGACGTAGCGCGGGCCGAGCGCCTCGGGCGGATGCTGCCACAACCGGCCGGGGTTGCCGTCGAACCAGCCCATGTAGCGCTGGTAGACCGCTTTGACGTTGTGGCTGACCGATCCGTAGTAGCCGTGCGTGTGCCACGCGGCCTGTAACGCGGGCGGGAGCTCGAACTGCTCGGCGATCTCGATCCCGGTGTGCCCCTGGTTGATCAGACGCAACGTCTGGTCGTGCAGGTAGGCGTACAGATCTCGTTGCAGCGAAAGGTATTCGACGATGTTGTCGCGTCCCCACGTGGGCCAGTGGTGGGATGCGAACACCACGTCGGTGCGGTCGGCGAAACTGTCGATGGCCTCGGTGAGATATCCCGCCCAGCCGTGCGGGTCGCGCACCAGCGCGCCACGCAGGGTCAGGAGATTGTGCAGATTGTGGGTCGCGTTCTCCGCCATGCACAACGCCCGGAATTTCGGGAAATAGAAGTGCATCTCCGCAGGCGCCTCGGTGCCGGGCGCCATCTGGAACTCGATGTCGACACCGTCGATCGAGTGGATCTCCCCGGTTTCGCGGATGTCGAGGGTCGGCACGATCAGCGCCACCTCCCCCGTCGACGGCACCTGCCCCAGACCGCAACCCACCTGCCCCAGGGGCCCGCGGGCCAGCGCGGCGCCGTACATGTAGGCCGCGCGCCGCGCCATCGCCGTTCCCGCATACACGTTCTCCTGCACCGCGTGCGTGGTGAAGTGCTCGGGGGCGATCACCACGACCCTGCCCGCGTCCACGTCGGCCTGGGTTGTCACACCGAGCACACCGCCGAAATGGTCGACGTGGCTGTGGGTGTAGATCACCGCGGTGACGCGGCGGTCACCGCGGTGCGCGCGGTACAACGCCAGCGCGGCGGCCGCGGTCTCGGTCGAGATCAGTGGGTCGATGACGATGACGCCGCTGTCGCCCTCGACGAACGTGATGTTGGACAGGTCGAGTCCGCGCACCTGGTAGATGCCATCGACGACCTCGTAGAGCCCCTGTTTGGCGCAAAGCCGGCTCTGCCGCCACAGGCTGGGGTGCACACTGGCCGGGGCCTGCTCGCTGTCGAGGAACCGGTATGAATCGTTGTCCCACACCAACCGCCCGTCGTCGGCGGTGATCACGCACGGTTCGAGCGCGGCGATGAAGCCACGGTCGGCGTCGTCGAAATCTCGGCGGTCGCCGAACGGGAGGGTGGTGAGGTGTTCGCGGTGCGCGGCTTCGACGACGGCACTCGGTGGGTTCGACTCCATTGCGGCAGGATATTCACCCCCGCGTCAAAGTGGTCATTTCTGACGCGATTCGGCTGATTTCGTCGTCGCCGTGCCCGGCCGCCACGGTCGCGTCGACATAGCCCCGGAAGGCTTCGAGCAGTCCGGCGTCGACCCCCGCCTCACGCGAGGCCGCGATCAGGTGCCGTACCGACGACGCGACCGATGACACCGATGCGCTGGCGTCCGAGTGCCGGTCGTCCTCGACGCGCTGGGCGACCTCGGTGAAGATCGGTGAGAGGATGCCGACGATGCCGTGCGCGTGCGGCATCAGCTCCGACGGTTCTATCCCGTTGGCGCGGGCCACCATCAGCGCGTGGCCGAAGCCGCCGACCGAGGTCCAGAACAGGTCCAGCAGCGCCATGTCGAACGCCGCGGCGCGGCCGTGGTCTTCCCCCACCCACGTGAGTTGACCCAGCGTGTCGAGCACACCGCGGTGCTCGTCGAACAGTGCCTGCGGACCCGCGAACAGGATGCTGGCGCCGCGAGTTCCGATGGTGTCGATGGGGGTCATGATCGCGCCGTCGAGGTAACGGCCCCCGACATTGCCGACCAGCTTGGCGGTGCGCCGGGCCCGGTCGGGGGTGTCGGAACTGAGCCCGATGACGGTCCGGCCGGCCGGCGCGTCGCCTGCCGCGGTGAGGATCGCGTCCACCGCATCGTGGTCGACGACGTTGACCAGTGCGAGGTCGCTCGCGGCGATCGCGGCCGCGGGCGTCGGCGCCGACAGCGCGCCCCGGTCCCGCAGGGCCTGCGCCTTGCTCTCGGTGCGGTTCCACACCGTCACGGTGTGTCCCGCGTCGAGCAGCGCGCGCGAAAGCGCCTGCCCCATCGGGCCGAGGCCCAAAACCGTCACGGTCGGTGTGGTTGTCATGCTGCGCTCCTGATGCTCTCGATGATCCTGGGGAAACCGTCGCTGCCGTGACCGGCGTCGATCTGGCGATGGATGAACCGCTGGACGACGTCTACGAGTTCGGTGCTGATGCCCTGGGCGCGCGACGCTTCGACGATGTCGCTGATGTCGGAGAATTCCAGGCTCTGCTGGCCGGGCACCGAGTAGTCGCCGCCGTCGATGATCTCGGCGTACCCGGTGACCGCCGGTGCCATGGCAGTGAGCCAGTCGGCGGCGCGGAAGGCGAAGTCCTTGGCCGACACGCCCTGCGCGGCGACCATCGCGGCGCCGTGGAAGAACCCGGCGAACATGGCGTACATGCCCGCGAGCAGTGCCAGGTCGTACAGCGACGCGATGCCGGCGTCGTCACCGAGATACTCTGGTGTGCCCCAGGTTTCGAGCAGCGGATGAACATCCTCGAACAATCCCGGTGAACCGCTGTAGAGGATGCGCGATCCGGGGGTGCCGATCATGTCGGGCGTCGCGAGGATCCCGCCGTCGAGGTGTTCGGCGCCGTGTCCGGTGGCCCAGCGTCCCAGTTCACGCACGCCCTCGGGTGACGTCGTGGTCAGGTTGACCACGCGTCGCCCGGCAAGCCGGTGGGCCACGGGGTCCAGGACGTCGTGCACCGAGGCCTGGTCGAACAGGCAGACCACGATCGGGCCGTCTGCATCGTCCAGGGCGTCGGCCACGTCGGCGACGGCGCGCGCACCCGCCTCGACGAGCGGCGCGGTCTTCGACGGAGTGCGGTTCCACACCGTCACGCGGTGACCCGCGGCCAGCGCGGAATGCGCGAGCGCCGAACCCATTTCGCCGACGCCGAGGAACGTTACGTGCTGTGTCGATGGCATGTGACCATCGTTGGACGACACGCACCGTGCGACAAGTACCCACTTAAAAGTGCGATACTTACCAAAACGAAACCATTGGGGGTGACCAGTGACTTCATTGGGCAGGTACACCTGCGGACTCGACGCCGCGATGGCTGTCGTGGACGGCAAATGGAAACCGTTGATCCTGTGGGAGTTACAGGACGGGCCCAAGCGGTTCAACGCACTGCACCGCAGCCTCGACGGGATCTCGCAGAAGATGCTCACGCAGCACCTCAAAGAACTGCAGCGCCATGGCGTGGTGCACCGCGAGAGCTACCACGAGGTGCCGCCGCGTGTGGAGTACTCGATGACGCCGGCGGGTGTCGAACTGCTCGACGCGCTCAACCCACTGGGCCTCTGGGCAGAAAAACACATCGACCTGATCTGCGCGGCCGACACGGCCTAGCGCTCGATCGCGTGCAGCACGACGTCGGTCAGTGCCCCGTTGTCGGCCGTCGCGGTCATATAGGTGCAGTAGGGCTGACGTCGACGATCGGTCGGCGATCCCGGATTCAGCAGGCGCAGACCGGTTTTCGCGGTGGTGTCCCAGGGGATGTGGCTGTGGCCGAACACCAGCACGTCGGTGTCCGGATATAGCTTGGCCATCCTGGCCTCGCGGCCGGTCGCCGCGCCGGTCTCGTGCACGACAGTGAAGCGCAGGCCGCCCAGCATGACGTCGGCACGCTCGGGCAGGCGCCTGCGCAATTCGGGGCCGTCGTTGTTGCCCCAGCAGCCGACGAGTTGCTGCGCGCGTGCGCTCAGCAACTCGAGCAGAGCGGGTTCGACCCAGTCTCCCGCGTGGATGACCACGTCGGCGCGATCCACCTGGTCCCACACCGGTTTCGGCAGGTCCCGCGCTCGCTTGGGTACATGGGTATCGGCGATGAGCAGCAACCGCACGAAACCAACAGTAGTGGAGACCGACAGGACCGCCCGGCGGCCCGCCGGACGGCACCTGGATAAACGCCGTACACAGGCCTACTCTGGACACAAGTTGGCGCGTCCCGCTCCCCCCTAGCTGAGCGTGGCGCGCTGACGTTTGCAGAGCATAGACTCCGCGCATGGAACTACTACGGCACGTAGTTGTCTATCTGCATCTGATCGGATTCGCCGTGATGGTCGGCGCCTGGGTGGCCGAGGCCGCGGCGCGGCGCTTCGAGATCACCCGCGTGATGGATTACGGAATCCTGCTGTCACTGCTGACCGGACTGGCCCTGGCCGCACCCTGGCCCGCGGGCATCGAACTCAACTACCCGAAGATCGGCATCAAGCTCGTCATCCTCGTGGCCCTCGGCGCGGTTCTCGGTATCGGCCGTGCCCGCCAGCGCCGGACCGGGCAACCTGTGATGCCGTTGTTCGTCGCGGCCGGTGTGCTCCCGTTGCTCGCAGCGGGTATCGCGGTGCTCTGGTGAAAGCTCTGATGAAACCGTCCTGACCACGAATCTTTTGACCGTCGCGTAAAGTCGACCGGCAAAGAGAATTCGTCGGGGGCAGGTACGGGTCAATGGGTCACAAGCACGCCATGGCGACAGCCAAGGTCATGCGCACGGCGGCATTCACCGGGTGCGATTCACCGCATGGCGACGTCCGCGTAGTCCGCGCGCGGGCCCAGTCGGCGAACCTGCCTCGTCAGGCCCACCACGCACCGTCCGACGATGCACGCAGGCGCCGCTACACCGGCCTGCGGCGCACCACCGCGCTACCGGGACGCTCGCCGTGGATGAACGATCGCGTGACGGTGCTGCTGCGGTACCTCACCGACGATCACGGCCTGCACGTCCCCGTCGAACTGGCGCGCGTCCAGGTGACCGGACACGTCGACCTGCTCGTGAGTGTGCTGCGCCTGGACCGCCAGACCGCGCGCAGGCATGTCACCGACGAGGTGCTGCGCGAACTCGCGTGTGACATCGCGGCCACCCTCATCGCCGACTGAACCCTCAGAACTCGATCAGCCCCAACGTGTAGAGCACGGCCACCGAGGTCGGATCGACGAGATCCTGCCCGAGCACCGGACTCTCGGCGGTGTCGATCGCCCGCTGAGCCAGGGCCGCGCGGGTGGCGTACCAGCAGACCGGGCACAGCCGGCCCAGCACGGCCGCCTCGGTGCCGTCGGGGTACACGAGGGTGTCGCCGTCGGCCGCGACGGTCACCGAATCGACGATCAGCGCATCCAGTTTGGCGCACACGAGTTGACGCATCGCCGCTGCGGCTCGCGACAGGTCGCGCACGTCGGGCGTACCGAGCCGTCCGCGCTCGTCGCGGGCGACGTGCAGCAGGTAGTCCTGCCCGTCGCTCAGCTCGATGCTCTGGCCCAGCGGCAGGGCGATGTTGATCATCGCCAGCATCGACGCCTCGCGGCGCGCCGCGTGGAACCGGGCGATGTCACGCGCGAGCCGTTCGTCGTCGAGACGCCGGGCCTCGTTGTCGAGGAGATGCCGATCCTCGTCCACGTGAACGTGTACGTCGCCGTCGTCCGTGGACGGAGCGAGGTACGGCTGCAACGACTCACTGTTCGCGTACTCGACGAGCACCTCGTCGAACGGAATGGCCTGCCGCGCGGGGAGGAACAGCCCCGCCGCGAAGGCATCCGGTATCTCACTCTGCACTACCCCACCCCCAAAGCAGCTACTTTCACTTCATACCCATTGAAGTGGATTGAAGTTTGCTGCGTGACAGCATACCGGGAGATTTCGTACGGTCGAGCAAACCAAATACTTGATTCCACAAGGGATTATTGACGCGTTTCGCAAATCCGTTGACTTGACATCCGTCAACTCGACCCGAGATGCACTTGCTTGCCAGTTGGCGCTAACATCCCTGCTCGTCAATCCTCAGCAAATAAATGAGGCAGCACAGGGGGTATCAACATGACCGAAACGGCACCGACGCAGCGCTGGTGGCGCAGGAAGAGCGCCCGCATCTCCTTCGTGGTGATCGGCACCGCGCTGATCATCCTGGCGAAGGTCGGCCTCGCCGAGAAACGCGAGGAACAACGCGCCGTTGCCGACGCCCGGCACGAGATCAGCAGCTTCTCGGTGGGTGACTGCGTCACCATCAGCCCCGGCGCCGGCAAGACCGGTCCGAACATCCAGCGCAGTTCCTGCACCACCGATCCCAGCTACACCGTGGGCGCGGTCATCGAAACCGATCAGGTGTGCGGCAACGACAACTACATCGGTTACACGTGGACCGTCGGCCACGCCGAGACCGACAAGAACACCGTCGGCCGGCTCTGCCTCGTGGAGAACCTCACCGTCGGCCACTGCTACCACCCGCAGCCGGGAAGCGACCTCCTCGAGCAGACCGACTGCGCCACCGACGACGCCACGGCCTACCGGGTGGTGCAGCGGTTCGACGCCGCCGACCCGTCACAGTGCCCGCCGGACACCAGCGCCTACGACTACCCGGCCCCGGCCCGCACCTACTGCCTGGGCGTCACCCACTGATCCAAGGCGCACCGGACGCGGTGCAAAGACGAATCGGGGCGCGGTCTGTGATGACCGCGCCCCGACTCTCGTGTGCGCCCGAAGGGATTCGAACCCCTAACCTTCTGATCCGTAGTCAGATGCTCTATCCGTTGAGCTACGGGCGCTTGGCTATTCAGTTATACACGGTTGACGAATCAACCCTGGCGGAGGCGAGAGGATTTGAACCTCCGGTCCCCGGTAAGGGGGACAACTCATTAGCAGTGAGTCCCATTCGGCCGCTCTGGCACGCCTCCTGAACTTCTGTGAGGGTACCGGACTCCGTTTTGGTGCCCGTGACCGCCGAGGGAGAAGAGTACACACTCTCCCCTATCCTGACCAAGTGAGCATCCGATTGCGCGCCGAAATGGCCGACCTTCCCGCGTACGCACCAGGCAAAACAGTTCCGGGCGCAATCAAGATCGCGAGCAACGAAACCGTCCACGGACCACTTCCCAGTGTCCGCGAGGCGATCCTCAAGGCCACCGATCTGATCAACCGCTACCCCGACAACGGGTATCTTGACCTGCGGGAACGCCTTGCCAAGCACGTGAATTTCGCGCCCGAGAACATCTCTGTGGGCTGCGGATCGGTGAGTCTGTGCCAGCAGTTGATACAAATCACATCTTCCGTCGGCGACGAAGTGCTGTTCGCGTGGCGCAGTTTCGAGATCTATCCGCTGCAGGTCCGCACCGCGGGCGCCACGCCCGTGGCGGTCGCCCTGCGTGATCACACTCACGATCTCGATGCCATGCTCGCGGCCATCACCGACCGCACGCGTCTGATCTTCGTCTGCAACCCGAACAACCCCACCAGCACCGTCGTCGACCCCGGCGAGCTGGCGCGGTTCGTGGCCGCGGTACCGCCGCACATCCTCGTCGTACTCGACGAGGCCTACGTCGAGTACATCCGCGACGGCCTGCTGCCCGACAGCCTGGGCCTGGTGCGCGAGCACCGCAATGTCGTGGTGCTGCGGACGTTCTCGAAGGCCTACGGGCTCGCGGGCCTGCGCGTCGGGTACGCCGTGGCCGACCCGGAGATCGTCACGGCGTTGGGCAAGGTCTACGTGCCGTTCAGCGCGACCAGCGTGTCGCAGGCCGCGGCCATCGCGTGCCTGGACGCCGCCGACGAACTGCTGGCCCGCACCGACGCCGTGGTCGCCGAACGCACCCGCGTGAGCGACGCACTGCGCGCCGCCGGCTACACGCTGCCGCCGTCGCAGGCGAACTTCGTGTGGTTGCCGTTGGCCGAGCGCACGCTGGACTTCGTCGCCAGGGCCGCCGACAACCGCATCATCGTCCGGCCGTACGGTGAGGACGGCGTGCGTGTCACCATCGGTGCACCGCACGAGAACGACGCATTCCTGGACTTCGCACAGCGCTGGATCGCGCCGGGCGGGGCCGGGCCTCGAACAGGAGACAGCGCTTGACCGACGCACGGGGCACGTTCGAAGCATTCAAGAACCGCGACGGCGAGATCCCTGACGCCGAACTCGACGCCTTCTGGGCACTGCTACGCCCCGCCGGCATCGACTTCATGCTCGGTGAGTGGAAGGGCGGCGAGTTCTACACCGGCCACAAGGCCAACGGTTTCATGAAGAAGCTCAACTGGTTCGGCAAGACCTTCGTCTCGGCGTCGGAGGCCAAGCCACTGGTGTGCCTGGACGCCGACGGCAACAAGTTCTCCAACACCGAGGCCATGGGCGGCGAGGCCAGCCTGTGGCTCGAGGAGTTCCGCGGCGAGGTGACCGCGTCGATGGTCTACGACGGGCGTCCCGTGCACGATCACTTCAAGGTCGTCGACGACAACGCCGTCATCGGCATCATGAACGGCAAGGGTGCGCTCGATCTCAGCTCGGGAACGCCGCGGCATCTGTACTTCTACCTGGAGCGGATCTGACCATGGCTGACACGTACGAGTCGGTGACCGTCGAGGTCAAAGACCATGTCGCACAGGTGACCCTGATCGGGCCCGGCAAGGGCAACGCGATGGGGCCCGCGTTCTGGGAAGAGATGCCCGACGTGTTCGGCACCCTCGACGACGATCCCGACGTACGCGCCATCGTGCTGACCGGCTCCGGCAAGAACTTCAGCTACGGCCTGGACCTGCCCGCCATGGGCGCCTCGCTGCCCGCCCTGGACGCGGGCGCGAAGTCACGCTCCGACTTCCACAAGCGCCTGCAGAAGATGCAGGGCGCCATCACCGCGGTCGCCGACTGCCGCACGCCCACCATCGCATCGGTGCACGGCTGGTGCATCGGCGGCGGCGTGGACCTCATCAGCGCCGTGGACATCCGTTACGCGAGCGCCGACGCCAAGTTCTCGGTGCGTGAGGTCAAGCTCGCGATCGTCGCCGACGTGGGCAGCCTCGCGCGTCTGCCGCTGATCCTCAGCGACGGACATCTGCGCGAATTGGCGCTCACCGGCAAGGACATCGACGCCGCACGGGCCGAGAAGATCGGTCTGGTCAACGACGTCTACGACGACGCCGAGGCCTCGCTGGCCGCCGCGCACGCCACGGCCGCCGAGATCGCCGCCAACCCGCCGCTGACGGTCGCAGGCGTCAAGGACGTGCTCGACGCGCAGCGCACCGCGCAGGTGGCCGAGAGCCTGCGGTTCGTCGCGGCCTGGAACTCGGCGTTCCTGCCGTCGAAGGACCTCGCCGAGGCGGTGACGGCGATGTTCGAAAAGCGCAGGCCCGAGTTCACCGGCGAGTAGCACCCCCTCAGCGAAACCCGCTGGCCCGCAGAGCCTGTCGAAAACGGCCTGCGACGGCCTCCGCCGGCAAAGCTGCCGACTTTGCCGCGCCGTCGCGTCCCGACGATTTCGGCTCCGCAGGTTTGGTTTTCGGCGATCGCGGCAATTCCCGCATGCGGCAATGGCGCCACGGATTCGCTGTCGAGCTTTGGGGGTCGGGTCGGTGTTCAAGAGCACGCTTTCACGTTTCATTCCCGCGGTGTCCGCGGCGCTGTTGACCGCGGGCCTGGTCCCCGGTACGGCGGGCACCGCCAACGCCGAACCGCCGATCGAGGGCGCGGCGCCACCGTGCCCGGATGTCGAGGTGGTGTTCGCGCGCGGCACGTTCGAGCCGCCGGGTGTGGGGTTCGTCGGGCAAGCGTTCGTCGATGCGCTGCGCGGCAGGCTGGGCGACAAGAGCGTGGACGTGTACGCGGTGAATTACCCTGCGTCGCTTGACTTCCAGCGCGCAGCGGACGGAATCGTCGACGCCAGCCGCAAGGTCGAGCAGACCGCGGCGACGTGCCCGTCGACCAAGACCGTCATCGGCGGTTTCTCGCAGGGCGCCGCGGTGGCCGCCTACCTGACGGCCGACTCCGTGCCCGCGAATTTCGTACTGCCCGACGGGATCACGGGGCCCATGCCCGACGACGTGGCCAAGCACGTCACCGCGGTGACGCTGTTCGGGAAACCCTCCAACGGGTTCATCAACACCGTGCAGTCCACGGCGCCGCCCATCAACATCGGGCACCTGTACACCGACAAGACCGTCGACCTGTGCATCGAGACGGACCCCGTGTGCTCGCCCACCGGCAGCGACGGGGCCAGCCACAACCTGTACGCGACCAACGGCATGGTCCAACAGGCCGCCGACTACGTCGCCGCGCGAGTCCTGCCGCAGTGAGTGCGGGAGGCACCCCAGAAGCGTGATCTGGCGGGTTTCGGATACCGAGTTGAGCTGCGGGTTCTGCAGCCGCAGCGGTGACATGTCCGTGAGGTGAAGGCAGGCAGGTGCCGTTCGGGGCAGGAGGCTAAGCGGGACTGGACGCCGGGTTGCCGCATTCGTTTCTCGAAAGGCTCGACATTTTCTGAAAGCTCGCTGTGAATCTTGCGGATATGGTGCGCCGTACACCTCTGGTCATTCGTCCAAAGGCGAGTTCGGCTGTCGGGAAGGCAGGGACGACGATGAGAACACTGATGGTGGGGTTGGCGACCGCCGCGGGTCTGATGCTGGGTACCGCGGGTGTTGCTGCGGCCGACGACGTCATCGTCTACGACGGTGCGACGGGAATCCCGTGGAGCTGGCCGACCGAGGGCGCATGCATATCCGACGGTCCGGACATGCACCTGGAGAACGTGGGCGAGGACAACCTCTACCAGTACTGGTACTGCCTCCAGCACGACGACGGACTGTGGTACCTGCACAACAGCGACCAGCCGACCCACGAGGAGTGACCCCGAGCGACCACTTGATCCCGAGGGGCCACAACGCCCGAATTCTCACGGTGGCGAGCGCTGTAGTACCTGATCAGAGATGAGCGCGGTAGGCGCTGGGTGTGACACCGACGCGTTGCTTGAATGTTGTTGCAAAATGGCTCGGACTGGAAAACCCTACTGTGAAGCTGATTTCGGTCATCGTCAAGGCTGTGCTCGCCAGCAGAGCCTTCGCGCGTTTGATCCGTTGGTCCAGAACGAACTGATACAGCGTGGTGTGAAACGCCTGAGCAAAAGCCGGCCGAAAGTCCCGGACGTTCATACCGACGATGTTGGCGGCGGTTCTCAGATCAATGCGTTCGTCAAGACTGTCGTGCAGAAACTCCACGAGTCGTCGCTGTTGACCTTGGTCGAGCATCTGCACACTCTTGCCGTCCGGAGACGGCGCTTCACCGTAGCGGTCCCGGATGTGCAGACGCAGCCCTTCGGCTATCGAGTCTCGAAGCAGGCGCGATAGAACATCATCACGCGCCGCCAGATCTGCGATCCTGTCGACCATGTTGTGCAACAAGGGATCCTGACGGTCGGCAACAGGACGCAAGGTCGCGCCTCCCACCGACGGGGCCGGCAGCGTCAGCTGAGCGAATTCAAACGCGGCGTTGCGCACCAACGCTGCTGACGAGAGCTCGGCGGGGATCACCCACACGTTGCCGTCTCGGGGTGTCATGCGGCCCGCTGATCCACCCTCGAACTGAAATTCTTTCGAGGACGCCCGCCCTCTGCGCCAGACCAAAATGGTGTGCTGCTTCCGCGAGAACGACCAGTCGACCGACTCTGCCATTCGCTGAGTGACGAAGCTGAATTCTACACTGAGGACCGTTATGTCGCGGCTGTGAAGGGAAACGCGGGTTTGGTCGGTGTGCTTGCTTTCGACTGGTTTCTCAGCTGTGGGTGCCTGCCCGTCACTTTCACCGCCCATACCACGCGACACTAGCTGAACTGCCGACAGCGAAACGGTGTCCGCACAGGATCTCGCAATCGCATGTCAGTTTTTCGAAAGCCGGCTGATAACCCGCTGCGTACCGTCTGTGCGCAGATACACGTGGCAACACCACCACGCGAAGAGGGAGTGCTGCGGCAGCAACGACCAACTCGACCGGAGTTGTGGAAGCACGCCGAGCATGGCATGTGGAGGGAAAATTGGTGCGGAGGCTCGTAACGGTTCTCATCGGACTCGCAGCGTTGGTGCTGATGTCGGCATGCGGTTCCGGGTCCTCGAGTTCACCCACAGCCGGCGGTTCGGATAAGTCGGCGAAACCGGGAGCAGTTTCGAATCCGGCCTCGAATGCGCAGTACTGCGCCCAGAATCGCGACCCGAGGTGCCCGAAGGGCAGCTATCACGGCACCCACGTCCTTCTCACGACCGCCGGTGGTTACTGGGATGCCAGCGGCAACCCGATCGACGGCGGGCCGATGGGCGCTGACGGGTCCACCGGCAATAACCACACCCAGGAGTACTGCGCGCGCAACGAGGATCCCGGTTGCCCGATGGGCAGCTACGTCGCCCCCGACGCCATCAAGAACCCCGACGGCAGCCCCAGCTACGTTGTCTGCGAAGGCACCATCTGCACCAACCCCAACCACGGGGCTGCGGATCCTGGCGGCTTCTGGGATGCCAACGGCAACCCGATCGACGGCGGGCCGATGGGCGCTGACGGGTCCACCGGCAATAACCACACCCAGGAGTACTGCGCGCGCAACGAGGATCCCGGTTGCCCGATGGGCAGCTACGTCGCCCCCGACGCCATCAAGAACCCCGACGGCAGCCCGAGCTACGTTGTCTGCGAAGGCACCATCTGCACCAACCCCAACCACGGCGCCGCAGACCCAGACGGCGACACCCCAGCGTCGGACGAAGTCACGGGAGCCCCCGACGACGATCCTCCTGCTATCACTCCCGCGCCAGATACCGATCCTGGCGAGAATTCTCCGCGCGATGCGCAGACACCAGACCAGCCGGCGTTACCCGAACAGCAGCCGGATGATGGTGACGCCTTCGATCCGGGATCGGTAGACGGCCCGGGCGACGAGCCGAATGTAGACGAACCGTGACCGGGGGAGTCTATGCGCCCGTGCCTCCCGGCGTCCCGGCGCCGACGCCGACGCCGGTCAAGCCGCGCCGACGGATACTGCGTCGTCTGCTCATCACCAGCCTGGGCCTCGCAACAGTGCTCGCGGTGGCATTCGTCGCATTCGTGTTCTGGCCGAATCCCACTGTGCCAGCAGACCAACCGAACATGACACAGGTGATGACCGGCACCGACAATGACTGGTTGTCGTTCGACGACTTCGTGCCGGGCACGGCGATTGCCGCCGACGGTTCCGACAACGACGAGTACGAGTGCACGCTGGGGTTCCTCGGACGCGACAGTTCCGGCACGCCGATCGGCTTCACCGCCGGCCACTGCGATCGCCCCGGCGACGATTCGCCACATTTCACCCGCAAGGCTGACGAAGACACCCCCGTGGAACTCGGCCGATTCACCACCGTCCAGACCGCCGACACGCCGGACAAAGTCGTGAAGACCGGACCCGACGGGTGGTCGGACTTCGCGGTGATCGAAATCGACCCGTCGCTGACCGACTCAGCAGAAGACAATGCACGGATCGCGGGGGTGTATCGGGTGACCAAGGTGCTCGATTACGAGTACCTTCTGAACAACAACGTGACCTTGTGCAAGTTCGGATTTGTCAGCGGCGAAACCTGCGGCAAGGTGATCGGGCACGACAACCTCACCGTGGAAGCCGAACTGTATTCCGCCTCAGGGGATTCAGGCTCACCTGCATACGTCAAATTCGGCAACGACGAAGTCGCCGCCGTCGGCATCTTGCGAGGGTCACCGGAAGGTGAGGACAACATCACCGAGTTCTCCCTCCTCGCTCCGATACTCGAAGCGACGAGCTCATCCCTGTTCTGTGACGATCCGACCTGCCGCGGAAACGGATCGTAGGGAACTGCGGGACGAGACGGGTTGGTCTCAGCGGAGTAAGTCCCGTGCCATATGTCTATCCCACCGTGGGATCCGAAGGACCAGTCACGCGGCGACACGCCGACACAGCGCCGGACTGATCCCCGGGGAGCTGGGTCAAAAAGTGTCACTTTCAGCACCTGCCCGACGCCTGGTTCGACGCCGAAATGCTACTGATCAGCGGTGGCGGAGGGATTTGAACCCCCGGACGGTGTTAGCCGTCTCTCGCTTTCAAGGCGAGTGCATTAGGCCGCTCTGCCACGCCACCGCCGATAAGAGTACGGGACTACACCCGGCCGATCTTGGCGGGCGGGGCTCCGTTCTTCAGCGCGGCGCTGATACGCCGGCAGTTCTCGCCCATCGCAGCGATCTGAGGACGCGACAGGCGTCCCAGGAAGTGCGTGCGGACGCCCTGGCCGTAGGTCACCATCGCCTCGCGGACCGCGGCGCGGCCCTCGTCGGTGATCTTGGCGACCACGCCACGTCCATCCTCCGGACTGGCGCCGCGCACCACGAAGTTCTGTACCTCCAACCGCCGGATCTGCCGGGTGACCCGGCTCGGGAGGGACATCAGCCGGTCGGCGAGGTCCCCCATCCTGGCCGAACCTGTCGGCGACTTGTCCAAATAGTCCAGCAGACGCACATCGTTCAGCGTCAGATGATGCTGGTCCACAAGCGACCGGTTCAGCGTCGCGTACAACCTCAGAGCCGAGTCGAGGTAGTTCTGCCACGACCTCTCCTCGGCGATATCCAGACCCGGCATGTCTCCTGCCGTGCGTCCGGCAATCATCCCCACCATGCGCGTAATCGTAAGGGACGTAAGTATTGCTGCGCGCGATAACTCGAAGGGTTGTACCGTCGAAAAAATGCATGCAATTGTCGCCTCCGTGAACGGCGGGCTGAACTGGGAAAACGTAGCCAGTATCGCGCCAGCAAACGGTGAAGTTCTGATCAAGGTCCACACCGCAGGGATCAATCGCGCCGACTTGCTACAAGCCGCCGGGAAATATCCGCCCCCGCCGGGGGCAAGTGAGGTCATCGGGCTGGAGGTCTCCGGGACCGTCGAGGCGCTCGGCGACGGCGTGTCCGGGTGGTCCGTCGGGCAGCCCGTGTGCGCTCTGCTGGCGGGCGGCGGCTACGCCGAATACGTCGCCGTGCCCGCTCCGCAGGTTCTCCCCGTCCCCGACGGAGTGAGCCTGCGTGACGCGGCCGGTCTGCCCGAGGTGGCGTGCACGGTGTGGTCGAACGTCGTGATGACGGCGGGGCTGACGGCGGGCCATCTGCTTCTGGTGCACGGCGGCGCGAGCGGCATCGGCACACACGCCATCCAGGTGGCCAAGGCGATGGGTGCGCGCGTCGCGGTCACCGCGGGCTCCGAGGAAAAACTCGGAATCTGCCGCGACCTGGGTGCCGACATCACGATCAACTACCGCGAGGAAGACTTCGTCGAGCGGTTGCGCCGCGAGACCGACGGCGCCGACGTGATCCTCGACATCATGGGTGCGGCATACCTGGACCGAAATGTCGACGCGCTGGCGACCGGTGGCCGGCTCGTCATCATCGGCATGCAGGGCGGCGTCAAGGCCGAGCTCAACATCGGCAAGTTGCTGGGCAAGCGCGCCGGCGTCATCGCGACGTCACTGCGGCCGCGGCCGGTCGACGGGCCGGGAGGCAAGGGCGAGATCGTGCGGGCCGTGCGCGAGAACGTGTGGCCGATGATCGCCGACGGCCGCGTGAAGCCCATCATCGGTGCCGAGCTGCCCATCGAGAACGCCCAGCAGGGCCACGATCTGCTGGCCTCCGGGAAGGTGACCGGGAAGGTCCTGCTGCGCGTCTCCGAATGACACCCCGGGCAGGCGTGACTAGCCGAGGGAGGCCAGCGCCCGCACCAGCTGGTCGACCTCGGCGGTCGTCGAGTAGTGCGACAGGCCGATGGTCACCGCACCGCCGATGTCGTTGACACCGATGACGTCGAGCACGCGCGAGCTCGCGTTGGCGATCGCGAGCACGCCGTTGTCGGCCAGGCGCTGCACAACGCGCTCGGCCGGCACGTCGCGCACCGCGAAGCTGAGCACCGGGATGGAGGTCTCCGGGCTGCCGATCACCATCACCAGCGGCAGCGACCGCAGCGAGGTCTGCAGATAGTCGAACAGCCGGCTCAGGTAGACACCGGCGGATTGCATTGAGATCTCGAGGCGTTCACGCCTGGTGCCGGATGCCGCCTCGTCGAGGTTGGACAGGTATTCGATGCTCGCGACAACTCCGGCCAGCAGCCCGTACTGGTGCACGCCGAGTTCGAGGCGGGCCGGACCGGTGGCGTAGGGGTTCAACGACACCGATCCGAACGAGTCGATCAGGGCCGGGTCGCGGAACACCAGGGCGCCGATCGGCGGACCACCCCAGCCGACGGCGTTGAGCGCGACGACGTCGGCCTCGATCTCGTTGACGTCGATGAGCCGGTAGGGCGCGGCTGCGGAGTGGTCGACCACGACGAGACCGCCGACCTCGTGTGTCAGCTTGGTCACCTCACGTAGGTCGGTGACGGTGCCCAGGGTGGACGACGCCGAAGCGATGGCCACCAGCCGGGTCGGCTTGTCGATGAGACCTTCCCACTGCCACGACGGCAGCTCACCGGTCTCGATGTCGACCTCGGCCCACTTCACCTTGGCGCCATAACGATTCGCCGCGCGCAGCCACGGCGCGATGTTCGCCTCGTCGTCGAGACGCGTCACCACCACCTCATAGCCCAGCCCGACGCGTGCCGACGACGCCTCGGCCAGCGAGGTCAGCAGATGGGCCCGGTCCGGGCCGAGGACCACGCCCCGCGGGTCCGCGTTGACGAGATCGGCTACCGCCTGGCGGGCCGCCGCGAGGACGGCGGCGCTGCGGCGAGCGGACGGGTGGGGGCCGAGTGCGCTTGGCATCGACCCGCGGAAAGCGGTGGAAACCGTGGTGGCGACCGCATCGGGTACCAACATCCCGCTCTGGGCGTCGAAATGCACCCACCCATCGCCCAGCGTTGGGTGCAAGCCACGCACCCGGGCGACGTCGTATGCCATGCCAGCCACCTTAAGAGCGTCCGCAACTACCACAAACTGCACGATGTGAAAGAGCCCCCGACCGTGCGTCTCGGCTGCCGAGGCCGCGCTCGGGACGGGTCGCCCTGGGCAGCCATACTAGTCCAGTGCGCTGCGGGTTCGGAGTGCTAATGGGTCTGCTGTTGCCGGACCATCCGCCGCGGTCATCGCCGGGGCGGCGGGCAGTGCACACCGGCGGCGACGGCAGTGGGCGTCTGCCTTGAGGTTCGGCGTCGTCGGGTTCAAGATCGGGCCGTTCGGCGCCCACACCGTGCCGTCGCAGGTCGCCACCACGGCGTTTGCTGATCTTGCTTCCGATCACCCGGTGGAGGGTCTCCCCGGATTTCCTGACGCCGCCCCGGAATGCCGCCCTGGTCGTCGCGGCCGCACTGGCCTGCGCGGTGGCCCGGAGGCGCTCCACCTCGGTCACGTGATGACGAGCACCCCGGTGGCCGGGAGGTTCGTCATGCCCGACGGGCTAGTGTCGCTAGATACCTCACGGTCAAGGGAGAAGATCGTCGTGGGAGAAGATCCACGACAGCGGCGAGGATCACGGCGCGGATCGGATCCACCGCCGGCGTGAAGACGACCAACCGAACAACGACAGGTGACGGGAAGGCCATGACCATCAATCCGGATGACGACAACATCGAGATCCTGACCGGTGCTGCGGGCGGTGCCGACACAGAAGGCGAGGGTGAGGGCGAGGGCAAGTCGCTCACCGACCTCGTCGAACAGCCGGCGAAGGTGATGCGCATCGGCACCATGATCAAGCAGCTGCTCGAGGAGGTGCGGGCCGCTCCGCTCGACGACGCGAGCCGCAACCGCCTGCGGGAGATCCACCAGACCAGCATCCGGGAGCTCGAAGACGGTCTCGCGCCCGAACTGCGCGAGGAGCTGGAGCGCCTCACGCTCCCGTTCACCGATGACAACGTGCCCAGCGACGCCGAGCTGCGCATCGCCCAGGCTCAGCTGGTCGGTTGGCTGGAGGGGCTGTTCCACGGCATCCAGACGGCACTGTTCGCACAGCAGATGGCCGCGCGGGCCCAGCTGGAGCAGATGCGTCAGGGCGCGCTGCCACCCGGCATCCAGGTTCCCGGCGCCCAGCGTGGCGGCGCCACCCACCCCGGCACCGGGCAGTACCTGTAGGACGCGCGTGACATCCTCTTCTGCACCGCGCATCGAGACGCGCGACGCATGGGTCGAGTTTCCGATCTTCGATGCCAAGACCCGCTCGTTGAAGAAGGCTTTCCTGGGCAAGGCCGGTGGTGCCATCGGCCGCAACCAGTCGAACGTCGTCGTCATCGAGGCACTGCGGGACATCACGATGTCGCTGGAGATGGGTGACCGGGTCGGCCTGGTCGGCCACAACGGCGCGGGCAAGTCGACGCTGCTGCGACTGCTGTCGGGCATCTACGAGCCCACACGGGGTTCGGCGACCGTCTCCGGCCGCGTCGCGCCCGTGTTCGATCTCGGCGTCGGGATGGACCCCGAGATCTCGGGGTTCGAGAACATCATCATCCGCGGTCTGTTCCTAGGGCAGACGCGCAAGCAGATGCTGGCAAAGGTCGACGAGATCGCCGAGTTCACCGAACTCGGCGAGTACCTGTCGATGCCGCTGCGCACCTACTCCACCGGCATGCGCGTCCGCCTGGCCATGGGCGTGGTGACGAGCATCGACCCCGAGATCCTGCTGCTCGACGAGGGCATCGGCGCGGTCGACGCGGAGTTCCTCAAGAAGGCGCAGTCGCGCCTGCAGGACCTCGTGGAGCGCTCCGGGATCCTGGTGTTCGCAAGCCATTCCAACGAGTTCCTGGCCCGGCTGTGCAAGACCGCGATGTGGATCGACCACGGCACCATCAGGATGACCGGCGGCATCGAAGAGGTCGTACGCGCCTACGAGGGTGAGGACGCCGCACGCCACGTGCGTGAAGTGCTCGAGGAAACCGCGCGTGACGCACACTGAGGTCGTCTGTGCGGTCGTGGTGACCCACCGGCGTCGAGAACTGCTGGCCACGTCGCTGGACGCCGTCGTCTCGCAGGACCGCAAACCCGACCACCTGATCGTCGTCGACAACGACAACGACCCGCAGGTGCGGGAACTGGTGACCGGCCAGCCCGTCCCGTCCACATATCTGGGGTCGCGCCGAAACCTCGGCGGCGCAGGTGGTTTCGCGTTGGGCATGCTGCATGCGCTGGCTCTCGGCGCCGACTGGATCTGGCTGGCCGACGACGACGGCAGGCCTGCCGACACGACCGTGCTCTCGACATTGCTGTCCTGCGCGCACACGCACAGCCTGGCCGAGGTCTCCCCCATGGTGTGCAACCTCGACGATCCGCAGCGCCTCGCGTTCCCGCTGCGCCGCGGTCTGGTGTGGCGCCGGCTCACCTCGGAACTGCGTACCGACAGCTCGTCGTCATCGGGGGATCTGCTGCCGGGCATCGCGTCGCTGTTCAACGGCGCCCTGTTCCGCGCCGACACGGTCGACGCCGTCGGCGTCCCGGATCTGCGGCTGTTCGTACGCGGCGACGAGGTGGAGTTGCACCGTCGCCTGGTCCGTTCCGGGCTGCCGTTCGGAACGTGTTTGACCGCAAGCTATCTGCATCCTTGTGGCACCGACGAGTTCAAACCGATCCTCGGCGGGCGCATGCACACGCAGTACCCGGACGACGAGACCAAGCGGTTCTTCACCTACCGCAACCGCGGCTACCTGCTGTCACAGCCGGGTCTGCGCAAGCTCCTGCCGCAGGAGTGGCTGCGCTTCGGCTGGTACTTTCTGGTGTCACGCCGCGACCTCGCCGGTCTGCGTGAGTGGATTCGGCTGCGGCGGTTGGGAAGACGCGAAAGGTTCCAGCGATGACGTTCACCGACGCGGCGGCGCAGTCGAAGACCATGGCCAGAGCCCGCCGCGACCTGGTCGAGGGTTTCGCCAAACGTGAACTGTGGGCCCACCTGGGCTGGCAGGACATCAAGCAGCGCTACCGCCGCAGCGTGCTCGGACCGTTCTGGATCACCATCGCCACCGGCGCGACCGCCGTGGCGATGGGCGTGCTGTACTCCAAGCTGTTCAAGCTCGAACTGTCCGAGCATCTGCCGTATGTGACGCTGGGCCTGATCATCTGGAACCTGATCAACGCGTCGATCCTCGAAGGCGCCGAGGTGTTCATCGCCAACGAGGGTCTGATCAAACAGCTTCCGACGCCGTTGAGCGTGCACGTCTACCGGCTGGTGTGGCGGCAGATCATCCTGTTCGCCCACAACATCATCATCTTCGTGATCATCGCGATCATCTATCCCAAACCGTGGACGTGGACCGATCTCGCGGTCATCCCGGCACTCGGGCTCATCATGCTCAACATGGTTTGGGTCGCACTGTGTTTCGGCATCCTGGCCACCCGCTACCGCGACATCGGGCCGCTGCTCGCCAGCGTCGTGCAGCTGCTGTTCTTCATGACGCCGATCATCTGGAACGAGTCGACGCTGCAGCAGCAGGGTGCGGGCTCGTGGGCCAAGATCGTCGAGATCAACCCGCTGCTGCACTATCTGGACATCGTGCGTGCTCCGCTGCTCGGCGCCGATCAGGAACTTCGGCACTGGCTGGTGGTCCTGGCGTTCACGGTGATCGGCTGGACGTTCGCGGCTTTCGCGATGCGCCAGTACCGCGGCCGCGTGCCCTACTGGGTCTGATCGAACGTGAAGAACCGCCCCGAGATCTCCTTCGGGGTGATGCGCACGTAGCGCCGTTTGGCCGGTGAGGTCCACAGCAGCAGTCCCGTCTGCTCGGCTTCGGCGATGTCCTCGGCGGTCTGCAGCAGTTCGGCGGTTCCGCGCACGATCACGCTCCAGCCGTCGGCGGCCGTGTGGGCGTCGGCCTCGAACAGCACGCGATCACTCATGATCGCGGTGATCAGCTTGGTGCCCTCGTTGGTGCGGAACAACACGGTGCGCTCCTGCACGGCGAAGTTCACCGGATAGATCTCCAGCCGTGTGCCGATGGTGGTGACGAACCGCCCGATCGGGACGCTCGCGAGCAGCCGCCAGCACTCGTTCTCGCTGAGCACTGACACCGGGCCGGCCATGCGCCCAATCTAGCTTCGGTGGATCTGCCATACCCGCGAGTGTGAAACCTCTGCGACTCCAACGCGGTTTTTTCGCTGAGGTTTCACACTCGCGGAAGGTCTGGGGGATTCAGCGGCGCGGGAACGGCATCTTCACGGTGACGTTGATGCGGTTCCACGCGTTGATGGTCACAATCATCGCGATCAACTGACTGAGTTCGCGTTCGCTGAACACCGCGGCCGCACGTTCGTAGACGTCGTCAGACACCGGGCCGCGGTTGATCTCCGTCACGGCCTCGGTGAGCGCAAGTGCGGCCTGCTCACGCTCGGTGAACAGGTCACCGGCCTCCTCCCACGCCGCGATCAGCGCGAGCCGCTGCTCGGTCTCGCCCTGCTTGCGGGCGTCGCGCGTGTGCATGTCGAGGCAGAACCCGCAGCGGTTGATCTGCGACGCGCGGATCTTCACGAGCTCGCCGATGGTGTGGTCGAAATCCTTTGCGGACGTGGACGACAGCGTCATCATCGCGTCGTACAGCTCGGGGAACGCCTTGTAGACGTTGATGCGTTCGGCGGATTCGAGTGTCTGTGTCATGACATCCACGCTAGCCATCAAAGGCCCGCCCAGGTGGTTCAATGTTGTAGTGACTTCACGGGCCAATTCTGGAGCTCGGGACCTCGAGCTGCACACCGTCATCACGCCGGGCAGCCGCACGGCCCGCGAAGACCTGGTCACCGCCCTGCGCGACGGCATCCGCTCGGGGCGCCTGGGCACCGGCACCGTACTGCCGCCGTCGCGCGTGCTGGCCGCCGACCTGGGACTGGCCCGCAACACCGTGGCCGAGGCGTACGCCGACCTGGTCGCCGAGGGCTGGCTGGCCTCACGCCAGGGAGCGGGCACCTGGGTCGCGCGCACCGAGGCCCCGCGATTGACACCGCCGCCGCTGCGCATCGCGGGCACGCCCAAGCACAACCTGATGCCGGGTTCGCCCGATGTCGCGGAGTTCCCGCGCACGGCGTGGCTGGCCTCCGCGCGCCGCGCACTGTCCAACGCACCCGCGTCGGCACTGCGCATGGGCGATCCCCGCGGGCGGCTCGAATTGCGTTCGGCGCTGGCCGAATATCTGGGCCGCGTCCGCGGCGTGCGCACCACATCGGAATCGATCGTGATCTGCTCGGGGGTGCGAAACGGCGTCGAACTGCTCGGCAAGGTGTTCGGGACACAGCGTTCCATCGCCGTGGAAGCGTACGGGCTCTTCATTTTTCGCGATGCCCTCGCCGCGATGGGCATCGCCACGGCACCCATCGGCCTCGACGAACACGGCGCGGTGATCAGCGATCTCGACATGCTGGACGTACCCGCGGTGCTGCTGACCCCGGCACACCACAGCCCGCACGGCATGCCGCTGCACCCGTCGCGGCGCAGCGAGGTCATCGAGTGGGCGCGGCGCACCGGAGGCTACGTGATCGACGACGACTACGACGGCGAGTTCCGCTACGACCGCCAGCCCGTGGGCGCCCTGCAGTCGCTGGACCCCGAGCACGTCGCCTACCTGGGTTCGGCCAGCAAGAGCCTGGCGCAGACCCTGCGGGTGGGGTGGATGGCACTGCCACAGGCACTTGTCGAACCCGTGATCGCCGCGGCGGGCGGCCAGCAGTTCAACGTCGACGCCATCACGGCTCTGACGCTGGCCGACTTCATCGCCACGGGCGGTTACGACCGTCACATCCGGCGCATGCGCAACCGCTACCGACGTCGCCGTGACCACCTGGTCGAGGCGCTGTCCGGCTTCGACGTCGGCATCCGCGGCCTGGCCGCGGGGGTCAACATGCTGCTCACCCTGCCCGACGGCGCCGAACCCGAGGTGCTGCGCCGCGCGGGCGAGGCCGGCATCGCGCTGTCCGGCCTGGCGCTCATGCGTCACCCGCTGGCCCATCCAGACATCCCCGCCCCCGACGGCATCATCGTCGGGTTCGGCGCACCCGCCGAACATGCGTTCCGACCAGCGGTCGAGGCGCTGCGCGGCGTGCTGGAAGACGTCCTGTCCCCCTGACCTCGCTAAGCTGCCGGGGTGGCCGAAACGACAGCACCCCGCCTGAGCCTGGGAACCCAGGCGTTCCGGTTCATCGTGACCGGTGGGCTGTCGGCGATCGTCGACTTCGGCCTGTACGTGCTGCTGCTCGCGGCCGGGCTGCACGTCAACGTGGCCAAGACGCTCAGTTTCGTCGCGGGCACCACCACGGCGTACCTGATCAACCGGCGCTGGACGTTCCAGGCGCCACCCAGCAAGGCCCGGTTCATCGCGGTGTGCGTGCTGTACGCGGTGACCTACGCCGTGCAGGTGGGCATCAACTACGTGTTCTACATGGCGTGGGACGAGAAGCCTTGGCGGGTGCCCGTTGCGTTCGTGATCGCGCAGGGCACCGCCACCGTCATCAACTTCATCGTCCAGCGCGCCGTGATCTTCCGTTTGCGCTAGAACCCCGCGCTAGAACCCGACCGCCGCGGCACCCTTCAGGCCCAGGAACTGACGCGCCTCGTCGGGTGTGGCCGGTGCGCGGTCGAACGTAGCGGCGAGGTCGACGGCCTTGCGCACCAACTGCGCGTTGGAGGTCGCGTTCTCGGTCCTGGTGATCCGCAGGTTGTCCTCGAGGCCGACGCGCACGTTGCCGCCCAGGATCAGCGACAGCGCCGCGAGACCGAACTCGCCGCGGTAGCCGACGCCCGCGGCCGACCACGTGAACGCGTCCCGGCCGAACACCCGCTCGGCGGTGCGCAGCATGTGGATGAGCTGATCGGGCTCCGCGGCGTTGGCACCAAGGACACCGAGGACGAACTGCAGGTTGAACGGCGGCTCCAGGACACCGTCCTTGACCAGCTGCTCCAGGTTGTAGATGTGGCCGACGTCGTACACCTCGATCTCCGGGCGCGTCTCGGACTGGCGCATCTGCTCGGCCATGTAGGTCATGTCCGCGAAGGTGTTCTTGAAGATGTAGTCGGTGGTGCCTTCGAGGTAGTCACGCTCCCAATCGGCGAACGGCAGATCCCGCGCCGCGACCGGGAACAGGCCGAAGTTGAAGCTGCCCGCGTTGAATGTGGCCATTTCCGGGCGGAACTTCAGCACCGACGCGCGCTCCTCCACGGTCATGCCGCGGCCGCCGCCGGTAGTGGGCTGGATGACGGCGTCGGTGTTCTTCTTGAGTTCGGTGAGCGCCCGCTCGAACAGGTCGAGATCGGCGACCGGCCGTCCCGTCGTCTCCTCACGCACGTGGACATGCAGCACGGCGGCACCGGCCTCGGCGGCCTCCACACCCGCGCGGACGATCTCGTCGACGGTGATCGGGATGGCCTTGGACTGCGCGGGCACGGTCATGCCGCCGGTCACGGCGCACGTGATGATGACCTTGTCGTTCATGGACTGGTTCATGGTTTGACTCCTCATTGTCGAGCGGAAATCTGGGCGAGGGCTTCGAGCGTTTCCCGGCCGGGCGAGCGCAGGCCTTGTTCGCATTCGTGGACGAGTTCGACGATGCGCGCGTTGAACGGGCTTGCCACACCGGCTTTCGCCGCGGTGGTGCACACGCCGCCGTTGATCACGTCGACCTCGGTGGTCGCGCCGCGTTCGAGGTCCTGCAGCATCGACGCCTTGGTGGCGCCGAGCTTGCTCATCAGGACTTCGATTGCCGCATCGGCGCGTTCGCGGTCCGCTTCGGAACGCACGACGAGATCATCGGGCTGGATGCCGATGAGCGGGCCGACCTCGAAGCCGGCCGCACGCGCGACGTCGTACGACTCGGTCCACACGTGATACGCCATCGTGCGGCCCAGCGGATCGGCGGCGATCTCGCCGTACAGCATTCCGGTGACACCGGCGAGGCCCGAGAAGGTGCTGTTGAGAAGTAATTTCGTCCACACCTGGTTCATCACGTCGGTGGACACGTCCACCTCGGCTGCCGCGGACAGCACGCCGCGCAGGGTCTCCAGACGCGCGGTGAGCGTGCCGTCGACCTCGCCGATCACGAACGGGGCCACGGTGGTCTGCGCGACGTGCCCCGGACCGAGGTTGGTCGCGCCCCACTCGGTGATGCCGACGACGAAGCGCTCGGTACCGACGATCTGCTGAATGGTGTTCTGCACCAGTCCGTTTCCGAGGGATACGTAGGTGTCCACCAGACCGCGTTCGACCAGCGGCCCGAGCGCAGCCTGCAGATACGGGGCCTTGAGCGCCACCAGGGCGAAGTCGAACCGGCCCGTGAGGGCCGCGGGACTGTCGACCGCGGTGATCGTGACGTGGCTGGTCTCGCCGAGTTCGTCGAACTTCAGGCCCGGTGAGTTCATCAACCGGACGTGTTCGGCGTTGGCGTCGAGCACGGTCACGTCCCGCCCGGCGCGCGCGAGGTGCGCCGCGGTGACACCGCCGATCGCTCCTGCGCCGACGACGAGAATGCGTGCGTCGCTCATGCTTTGACTCCCTTCAGTTCGGGTTGGGGCGCGGCGCGGACCTTGAGGGTCAGGCTCACCGCGGTGCCGATGACCAGCAGTGCGATGACGAACCACAGTCCGGCCCCGGGGTTGTCGGTGACGGATTCGAGCAGGCCCATCACGAACGGGCCGACGAAGCCGCCGAGGATGCCGAGGGTGTTGACCAGGGCCAGGCCACCGGCGAGTGCGGCGCCGGTGAGCCTCGAGGCCGGCACGGTGAACAGGATCGACTGCACGACGAAGAACGTCGACGCCGCGATGCAGAACCCGATGAGGGCGAGCGCGGGTCCGGCGACCGCGCCGATCACGAATCCGACGACCATGGCCGCCATCCCGCCGAACAGCAGCATCCGGGACCTGCGCCCGTCGGTGGCGTGCCGCGGCAGGACCAGCGTGCCGATCGCCGCCGCGACCCACGGCAGCGCGGTGAGCAAACCGATTGTCAGATCGGACATCTCGCCCCATCCGCCGATGATGCCGGGGAGGAAGTAGGTGAGGCTGTACACCGCGATCTGGTGCGTGAAGTAGACGGCGATGACCAGCAGGATCTGCTTGTCTCGGAACACCCCGGCGAACGAGTGGGTTCCCGATGCGGCGGCGCCTTCGGCCTTCTCGCGTTCCAGACGGTCGACCAGGGCACGTGCGGCCGCCGGTCCAGCCACTTGGCCTCGAGCGGACCGTTGGGCAGGACCTTGAGCACCACGGCCGCCAGCAGCACCGCGGGGATGCCCTCGATGACGAACATCCACTGCCACCCCTGCCAGCCGAGCACGCCGTCCATGCCGAGCAGGGCACCACCCACCGGCGCCCCGACGATGTTGGCCAGGCACACCGCGACCAGGAACGCCCCGTTGGCACGCGCTAGTTGATCGCGGCCGAACCAGTAGGTGAGGTAGAGCATCACGCCCGGGAACAGGCCGGCCTCGGCCGCGCCCAGCAGGATCCGCAGCACGTAGAACGACGCCGGACCCTGCACGAACGCCATGGCCGCCGACAGCAGACCCCAGGTGACCATGATGCGGGCGATCCAGATCCGCGCGCCCACGCGGTGCATGATCAGGTTGCTCGGCACCTCGCACAGCGAGTACGCGAGGAAGAACAGGCCGGCACCCAGACCGTAGGCGGCTGCCGAGATCCCCAGATCGACCTCGAGGTGGTGTTTGGCCAGCCCGATGTTGGTGCGGTCGATGAACGCGATGATGTACGCCGCGATCAGCAGCGGCATCAATCTGCGAATGATGAGCCTGTCCAAGACAACGCTCCTTCCAGACCCCCACTCGGGGGTCGTCACGATTCGATGTGGTTGTCGCTCAGTCGGTTCAGGCGGCGAGGTGCGGCCGCATCCTGGGGCAGCCGCACGTGGTTCCGATGCGCAGTTGGTGGGCGCGCAGCACCGACTGGTAGGAGCCTCCCGCTCCTTCGATGCGGCGGGTCAGCAGTTCGATGGACTGCTCGGCCATCTCACGCCGAGGCTGGTTGATTGTCGTGAGCTCCACGAGAGGTCCCGGGTAGAGCCCGTCGAAACCCGTGACGGCGACGTCGTCGGGAACGTTGAGGGACCGTTCCCGCAGTGCGCTGATGGCTCCGAGCGCGATGACGTCGCTGCCGCACACGATCACCCGCGGTAGCGATTTGCGAGCCAGCACCTGTTCGACGGCCTCGTAGCCGCCGCGCTCGCTGAGGTAGGTGCTGATGCGCTGCGAGGACACCGTCCGGATGCCGTGCGCCTCGGCGGTACGGATGAAACCCTCTTCACGCGCGGCCGACGCACTCGACGAGCGCGGCCCGACCACGGTGACGATGTCCTGATAGCCGTGCGTGACAACGTGTTCCATCATCTCCGAGGCCGCGGCACGGTCGTCGATGCCGACGAAGTCGGCGTCGACGCGCTGGATGCGCCGCGACAACTGCACCAGTGGGATGCGCGCGCTGCGCAACGAACGGATCACCTCGCCGTCGTCGGGGTGCAGCACGGTGATCACGACCCCGTCGACCTGGCGGGCGATCATCGTGTCGACGATCGACCGCAGCGTCTGCGGGTCCTCCTGTGTGTGCGCGAGGAACACCTCGTACCCACGGGCCCGCGCGGCGTCGATGGTGCCTGCCGCGATCTCGGTGTAGAAGGGGTTGGCGATGTCGGTCAGGATCAGGCCGATCACCCGCGTCTGATGCGACCGCAGCCGATCGGCCCGCGCGCTCGAGATGTGCCCGAGCGCTTCGGCCACTTCGAGGATCCTCGCCCGCGTCTGTTCGGATACGCCCGCGCGTCCGTTCATGACGTAGGAGACGGTCGCCGGTGAGACGCCGACAGCCCGTGCCACGTCGGCCGCCGAGACCCGGGTGGATCGCTGCCGCCGCGACGGGACTTCTGCACTCACTGGTCACCTCCCCCTGCCGTCGTGTGTGTCCGACGTTAAGTGTGATCCAAATCGTTAAGCAACGTTAAGTTGAATTGCAGCCCGATGCCCAGCTCGCCACCCGCTGTGCTGCGGCTTTCGTGCGAAAAAGTGGGTGCCACCACGCACGCCACCTGAAAATGCCGAAGATCACAACTTAACGTTGCTGAACATCTTCAGCCCGCCTTAGCGTTCACGCCCATGGGAACCGCGATCAACCGCGACTACTCGATCACCGTCGTCGCCGATCTCAAGACGACCCTCGGTGAGGGACCGCTGTGGGATACCGAGCAGCAGTTGCTGTACTGGCTCGACAGCGCCGACGGCCGCATCTTCCGCGCGACTGCGGACGGCACGCAGATCCGGGCGTGGGACGTTCGGGAGAAGATCGGCTCGATGACGCTGTACCGCGACGGCACGGCCGCGCTCACCGCACTCGAAAACGGTCTGTACAGAGTCGATTTCGAAACCGGCGAGCAGACCGAGGTGCTGGAGTTGGAGCGCGACCTGCCCAGCAACCGGCTCAACGACGGCAAGGTCGACAAGCGCGGCCGGTTCGTGTTCGGGTCGATGGACACCCTCGAGGAGTCCCGCAGCGGCAAGCTGTACAGCTACGGCCCCGACGGGACACTGCAGATACTCGACGAGGACATCACCGTCTCGAACGGTCCGTGCTGGAGCCCCGACGGGCGCACGCTCTACTTCTGTGACACCTGGACCGGCGAGATCTGGTGCTACGACTACGATCTCGATACCGGAAAGGTGTCCAACCGGCGCACGTTCGCACGTGTGGACACCAGCGGCGGCGGTGCGGCCGACGGCGCGACCGTCGACGCCGAGGGCTACCTGTGGCAGGCGCTGGTGTACGGCGGCAAGATCATCCGCTACGCGCCCGACGGCACCGTCGACCACGTCATCGACTTCCCGGTACTGAAACCCACCAGCGTGATGTTCGGCGGGCCCGATCTCGACGTCCTCTACGTGACCTCGATGGCGCGCCCGCCGCTGCCGCGGTTCCCCGAGGACGGACAACTGCGCGGCTCCCTGTTCGCCATCCATGGCCTCGGCGTGCGCGGCGTCCCCGAACCCCGCTTCGGCGCCTGATCACTTCACAGTCAAGGACATCGGTATGAAAATCGGCTCACGCAGGGTCTCGCTGCGCAACACGCACAAGTACTCCTGGGTCTCGCTCGGTGTGTGCTGGCTGATCTGGGTGCTCAACGCCTACGACCGCGAGATCATCCTGCGGCTCGGCCCCACCATCTCCGAGCACTTCGACTTCAGCCCCGACACCTGGGGTGCCATCGCATCGCTCATCATGATCTCGCTCGCGGTGCTGGCCATCCCGGGTTCCACGCTCAGCGACCGGTACGGCGGCGGCTGGAAACGTGCCCGCTTCCAGGTTCCGCTCGTGATCGGTTACACCGCACTGTCTTTCGTCTCCGGACTGAAGGCCGTCAGCTCGCACGCCGCGGCGTTCATCGCGCTGCGCGTCGGGGTCAACCTCGGCGCAGGCTGGGGTGAACCGGTCGGCGTCAGCAACACCGCCGAGTGGTGGCCCAAGGAGCGACGCGGCTTCGCACTGGGCGCCCACCACACCGGCTATCCGGTCGGATCGCTGCTCAGCGGCCTGGCGGCAGCCGCGGTGATAGCCGCGTTCGGCCCCGAGAACTGGTCGTATGCATTGTTCCTCGGCCTGATCGTCGCGGTGCCGCTCATGATCTTCTGGGGCCGCTACTCGACCGCGGAGCGCATCAGCACCCTCTACGAGGACATCGCCGCCAAGGGACTCACCCCGCCCGAGGGTGACGAGGCACGGGCGGCCTCCGGCGGAAAGGGCCTGATCGGGGCGTGCTTCAAGATCCGCAGCATCAATCTCACCGCGCTCACGACGCTGCTCACCCAGGTCGTCTACATGGGCATCAACGTCGTGCTGCCCGCCTACCTGTACAACGTCGTCGGGTTGTCGCTGGCCGAATCGGCCGGGCTGAGCGTCGTGTTCGCCTTCACCGGCGTCCTGGGGCAGATCTTGTGGCCCACGCTGTCCGACGTCATCGGCCGCAAGTCCACGATCATGATCTGTGGCATCTGGATGGCCATCAGCGTCGCATGCTTCTACTTCGCGACGTCGTCAGTGCTCGTCGTCGTGATCCAACTGGCGTTCGGTGTGGTCGCCAACGCCGTGTGGCCCATCTACTACGCCGCAGCGTCCGACGCCGCACCCGAGGGCGCCGTGTCGACGGCCAACGGGATCATCACCACGGCGATGTTCATCGGCGGCGGCATCGCCCCGCTGCTCATGGGCAGGCTGATCGCCGTCGGCGGCGGCTGGGAGGCCCACCGCGGCTACATCATCTGCTTCTTCGTGATGTCGGCCTGCGCGCTGGCCGGCGCACTGCTCCAGATCTTCCTGCGCCGCCCGGCCATCGAGGAAGAGGAGCCCGTGCTCGCGTCTTCGTGACCTCTGACATCCGGGAGCGATCAGTCCGTTCCTCCGACGGAACTGTCGAGGGCTCCGCCGGCTTCGTGATCCCGTCGTTCGTAGACATCGGCGGCAGTTCGCAGCCTGTCCCTGAGGCCTGTCAGATCGGTGCGTAACCGTTCTGCCTGAGAATGAGCGATGTCCACGAACTTGGCGAAACCTGGGGTGCCGGCTTCTTTCCACGCCGTCGTCTGGCCCGAGATGCCGTCAGCCATCGCCGTACGGCTGGACGAGGCCTCATGCGCAACCACGTCCATCTGGTCGGCCGAGCGGCGCACCTCGGCCGGCGTCACGTGTAGCTCAGGGTTCGTCACGATCCTCCCCTGCCCGTCGTTCTGGTGGGAACAGGTCCAGTTGTGGTCGGCAAGGGCGACGGCGCCGGTGTAGCGGTGGTGGCCGAACGGCGGCACTCGATTCTTCCGGCAATAACCGACGCTTCCGCAGTCCCGAATACAAGTGTCCGCCCGTCGTCGCTGCTGAACCGCACGTCGTGATTCCGACTGGCGTTCGCCATCACCGTGACGGTTCCCAGACCGGACTCCCTGGTCAGCCTCTCCACTACCGGGAATGCCGCTGCCCACTCGTCATCGGTGAGTGGGGCATCTGAGATGAGATTCTGTGTAGCCAGCGAAACGCCGCGGAGGCCACTTTCTTTCTGTACACATCCTGATCGAGATTCTTCACGGTTCCACCGCCAGGGTTGAGTCGCCGGTGCAAGCCGGGAAACTTCGTCACGCACCCGCTCCATCAGGTCCAACATTTCAATCCTGGAGTGCTCAATATCAGGGAGATCGGTCAAGTTGGCCACAGGTACATCCTCATTCAGAATCGGCGAGTCATATCCGCCATCGCCGTTACCACCACCGCATGCTGCGGCCACCATCAGGACCACACACGCCATTGCGCCTCGGATCCGTCTTGACGGGATTTGATTCGTCAACGCACCAACCTGTCCTCTCCATTCGGGCCCGGGACATCTGCGAGCCCTGCGGCGATCACCGCCAGGTTGTACGCAGGAGTTCTCAACACCTTCTCACCGCTTGGTAGTTCGACCGGACGCGGGTAATCCGCGTGAGCAACGGCCCCCTCGCGTGATACTCCATCCGGCGTCACTGCAGCATCCGCCGACAACTGTTCCAACGGGAGCGTCAAGGGGTTGGGCCCGAACTGGCCAAGGTCCCCTGCTGACGGCAGCGGTACGCCATTCCACGTGGGATCACCAGAAATCGGGTCGCCTGGCGCTGACATCACAAATGCACGGCCGTCGGCGAGAAACATGTCTGACTCATCTCGGATCGGTGCCATAACCTCGATCGGCACCCCTCGCGGAGAGATGTAGGTCTCGGTCGAGTCAGTGTGGCCGAGACCAGGCGAGCCGTAGAAAGCGGCATCGTCGACGACGCCGGTTTCGCCGAGCTCATAGAGGGCCTGGGCTGTGGTCAACGAACCATACGAATGACCGAAAGCCGACAAGTGGACGTCTGAGCCGTGTTCGTTCGTTGCGTTGATTCCACGATAGAAGTCGGCGAGATCCGGCGCAGCCTCGTTCGCTCTACGCTCGAAGCCGGCTTCCGCGACCGAAATATCGGTTCCGGGCGGCTCGTAGCCAAGCCACGCAATTGTGGCGACCTGCTCACCACTCCGTCCGGCCCGGTCGAGTTGCGTCTGAGCCTCCTGACGTAGGGCATCGGCTTCACTCACCATGCCACCCAGGCTTTCGGGCCTTGTACCGACGCCAGGTGTCGTCACGGTGACGTGTTCAGCCGTGTCCGGATTGCCTACGGCTATGGCAGCTCGCGGCTCGCGATCCTCCGGGAACTCCAGCAGCATCAGATACTTGTTCGGGTCATACTTCCCATCAACGGACAGGGCATCTTTCATCGCTTTGGCATCGTCGAGACGCCCTTGCCGCTCGAACATCATCTTGTTGTACGCGGCGTTCAACTGTGCACCGTTCCATCCTGGATGCTCCCGCCGGAACTCATCTCGGCTCGGCATCGCGTCGACGGCGGCTTGCGCCTCAGCGAGTTCCCGATCCAACGCTGCCTTGTTCACTTCACTGCGCACCGCCACGGGGACCCCATCCCGATTTCCGATCCAGTCCGGGTGCTCGGAAATGACCTTGGCCTGTTCCTCTTCGGAAAGTGCGTTCCACCAGGCATTCACATTCTCGGGGCTTACGCCTTCACCTTCCGGCGGGTAGGGAGCGGACAATCCTGACTGTTCGCGGCCCATCTCTTGCGCCGAAGCGAAATCGGAGGAGCCGCGCGCCGTTACGTCACCATTTTCGATGTGGCCGAACACCTCTGCACAGTCGGCATCGATGTCCTCTGCCTGATGGATCAGTGCCTTTGCGCGGGCTTCGATGTTCTCCGCGATGTGCTTCAGTTGTTCACGGTCGTCCGGCGACCCGCCGATCGTGACATCGCCGTTGTCCGCGAGGTGGAGCAACCCGCCCTGCGCGGCGACGTCTGCGCGGACGGCCTCGAGTTGGGATTGAAGCTTCGCGACTGCCGCCGCTGTTTCATCGGCGAGTTGAGCGACAGCTCCGATCACCGCCGCGTCGTCCAAGACGTTCGCCTTGGCCGTCCCGATACGCCCCCTGGCTGCGTCTGCGGCAGGAGAGTCCCAGCCCGGCAGCCTGGAGATCAACTCCAAGTCGGTCGCGACGCCCTCGATCGTCCTGAGCTCGTCACGCAACTCGAAAGCGATGGACTGCAATGCGCCCACGTTCCACGAGTCGATGTCGCTCAGTTGCACCCGATCCCCCTGGCATCACGTCAGGAAATATCTTATCCGCGCGTTTGCTGGCCCCATGCACCAAGTTCGCCGCCAGGTGAAGCTGCTCGAAACCGCGCCGAGAGGGACGAAAATGTCGTCCACAAACGCTGTGAACAGCATTTACGTCGATTTCGGCGGGTAAGACGACAGGTTGCGGGCAATGGGCGCGGTACCCTCACTGACGATGTCAACGACCGAGTTTCCGACCACCACCAAGCGCCTGATGGGCTGGGGGCGCACCGCGCCGACCGTCGCTTCGGTGCTCTCGACCAGCGACCCCGAGGTCATCGTCCGCGCTGTCACACGGGCAGCCGAAGAGGGTGGTCGTGGCGTCATCGCACGCGGGCTCGGACGCTCGTACGGGGACAACGCGCAGAACGGTGGCGGGCTGGTGATCGACATGCCCGCGCTCAACCGCATCCACTCGATCGACTCGGGCACCCGGCTGGTCGACGTCGACGCCGGGGTGAGCCTGGACCAGTTGATGAAAGCCGCGCTGCCCCACGGCTTGTGGGTTCCTGTGCTGCCCGGCACGCGCCAGGTCACGGTCGGCGGCGCGATCGGCTGCGACATCCACGGCAAGAACCACCACAGCGCAGGCAGTTTCGGCAACCACGTGCGTTCGATGGAACTGCTCACAGCCAACGGCGAGGTGCGCCACCTGACCCCCACGGGAGCGGACTCGGACCTGTTCTGGGCGACCGTCGGCGGCAACGGCCTGACCGGCATCATCCTGCGCGCCACGATCGAGATGACGCCGACGGAGACCGCGTACTTCATCGCCGACGGCGACGTCACGGGCAGCCTCGACGAGACCATCGCGTTCCACAGCGACGGCAGCGAGGCGAACTACACGTACTCGAGCGCGTGGTTCGACGCGATCAGCAAGCCGCCGAAACTCGGCCGCGCCGCGATATCGCGCGGGTCCCTGGCCAAGCTCGACCAGTTGCCACCCAAGCTGCAGAAGGATCCACTGAAATTCGATGCGCCGCAACTGCTCACGTTGCCGGACATCTTCCCGAACGGCCTGGCCAACAAGTTCACGTTCATGCCGATCGGCGAGCTGTGGTACCGCAAGTCGGGTACGTACCGCAACAAGGTGCAGAACCTGACGCAGTTCTACCATCCGCTCGACATGTTCGGTGAGTGGAACCGCGCCTACGGTTCGGCGGGTTTCCTGCAGTACCAGTTCGTGGTCCCCACCGAGGCCGTCGACGAGTTCAAGAGCATCATCGTCGACATCCAGCGGTCCGGGCACTACTCGTTCCTCAACGTGTTCAAGCTGTTCGGCCCGGGCAACCAGGCGCCGCTGAGCTTCCCGATCCCGGGCTGGAACGTGTGCGTGGACTTCCCGATCAAGGCGGGACTTCACGAGTTCGTCACCGAACTCGACAGGCGCGTACTGGAGTTCGGTGGCAGGCTGTACACGGCGAAGGACTCGCGCACCACGGCCGAGACCTTCCACGCGATGTACCCGCGCATCGACGAGTGGATCAGGATCCGCCGCAGCGTGGACCCGGACGGCGTCTTCGCGTCCGACATGGCCAGGCGCCTGCAACTGCTCTGACAGGCGCGAACGCGGCGAGAACTTTATTCTTGACTAATTCCAGAAAAGCAGTAGCCTTCTGGTCGTGAACCACACGACCGACTTCGAGCAGCTGCTTCGAAGTGCCGGCATGCGGGTGACCCGTCCCCGCATCGCGGTGTTGCGGGCCGTGTACGCACACCCGCACGCCGATACCGACACGGTCATCCGCGCGGTGCGCGAGGACCTGCCCGAGGTGTCGCACCAGGCGGTCTACGACTCGCTGCACGCGCTGGATGCGGCGCGCCTGGTGCGCCGCATCCAGCCGTCAGGTTCGGTGGCGCGCTACGAATCTCGCGTCGGCGACAACCATCACCACGTGGTCTGCCGGACGTGCGGCGACATCGCCGACGTGGACTGCGCGGTCGGCGATGCCCCGTGCCTGGCCGCGTCAGACCACCACGGCTACGCCATCGACGAGGCCGAGGTCATCTACTGGGGCACGTGCCCGGCGTGCGCGCAGGACCCCCACCGTGCGCAAGCACCAACTTCCCGATCACACCCGTGATCACAGCCCAATTCACCACTCCCGAAAGGAAATGCATTGCCTGAGGATCGCCCGATCGAAGACAGCCCGCCCATCGGAGAAGCTCAGACCGACGCGCCTGCGGGTGGTTGCCCGGCGGGTTTCGGCCGCATCAAGCCTCCGGTGGCCGGTGGCAGCAACCGTGACTGGTGGCCCAATCAGCTCAATCTGAAGATCCTGCAGAAGAACCCGGACGTCATCAATCCGCTGGACGAGGATTTCGACTACCGGTCCGCGGTTCAGAACCTCGATGTCGACGCGCTGCGCGCCGACATCGTCGAGGTCATGCACACGTCGCAGGACTGGTGGCCTGCCGACTTCGGCCACTACGGACCGCTGTTCATCCGCATGGCCTGGCACGCCGCGGGCACCTACCGCGTCAGTGACGGCCGCGGCGGTGCGGGCGCGGGCATGCAGCGCTTCGCGCCGCTGAACAGCTGGCCCGACAACGCGAGCCTGGACAAGGCCCGCCGCCTGCTGTGGCCGGTCAAGAAGAAGTACGGCAAGAACCTGTCGTGGGCCGACCTGATCGTGTATGCCGGCAATGTGGCGCTGGAGGACATGGGCTTCCGCACCGCCGGCTTCGCGTTCGGTCGCGAGGACCGCTGGGAGCCCGAGGAGGACGTGTACTGGGGTCCCGAGCAGGAATGGCTCGACGACAAGCGCTACACCGGTGAGCGTGACCTGGAGAACCCGCTTGCCGCGGTCCAGATGGGCCTCATCTACGTCAACCCCGAAGGCCCCAACGGCAATCCGGATCCGCAGGCCTCGGCCATCGACATCCGCGAGACGTTCGGCCGGATGGCGATGAACGACGTCGAGACCGCCGCGCTGATCGTCGGTGGCCACACCTTCGGCAAGACGCACGGCAACGGCGACGCCTCGCTGGTGGGCCCCGAGCCGGAAGCCGCCCCGCTCGAAGAGGTCGGCCTCGGCTGGCGCAACCCGCAGGGCACCGGCGTCGGCAAGGACGCCATCACCAGCGGTCTCGAGGTCACCTGGACCCACACGCCGACCAAGTGGGACAACAGCTTCCTGGAGATCCTGTACGGCAACGAGTGGGAGCTCACCAAGAGCCCCGCGGGCGCCAACCAGTGGAAGCCCAAGGACAACGGCTGGGCCAACTCGGTGCCGCTGGCCCACGAGGACGGCAAGACCCACCCGTCGATGCTGACCTCGGATCTCGCGCTGCGCGTCGACCCGATCTACGAGCAGATCACCCGTCGCTGGCTGGATCACCCCGAGGAACTTGCCGAGGAGTTCGCCAAGGCGTGGTTCAAGCTGCTGCACCGCGACATGGGTCCGGTGACCCGCTACCTGGGCCCCGAGGTGCCGAAGGACACCTGGCTGTGGCAGGACAACATCCCGGCGGGCAACGATCTGTCCGACGACGAGGTGGCCAAGCTCAAGGAGCTGATCGCCGACTCGGGTCTGACTGTGTCGCAGCTGGTTTCGACCGCGTGGAAGGCCGCGTCGACCTTCCGGTCGAGTGACCTGCGCGGCGGCGCCAACGGCGGCCGCATCCGCCTGCAGCCGCAGCTGGGCTGGGAGGCCAACGAGCCCGACGAGCTCGCCCAGGTGGTCCGCAAGTACGAGGAGATCCAGAAGGCGTCCGGCATCAACGTGTCGTTCGCCGACCTGGTGGTCCTCGGCGGCAACGTGGGTGTCGAGAAGGCCGCCAAGGCAGCCGGATTCGACGTCACCGTGCCGTTCACGCCGGGCCGTGGCGACGCCACCCAGGAAGAGACCGACGTCGACTCGTTCGCCTACCTGGAGCCCAAGGCCGACGGCTTCCGCAACTACCTGGGCAAGGGTTCGGACCTGCCCGCGGAGTTCAAGCTGATCGACCGGGCGAACCTGCTGGGCCTGTCGGCTCCTGAGATGACCACGCTCGTCGGCGGTCTGCGGGTGCTCGACGTCAACCACGGCGGTACCAAGCACGGCGTGCTGACCGACAAGCCGGGCGCGTTGACCACGGACTTCTTCGTCAACCTGCTCGACATGTCCACCGCATGGAAGCCCTCGCCTGCCGATGACGGCACCTACATCGGCACCGACCGTGCCACCGGTTCGCCCAAGTGGACCGGCACGCGTGTCGATCTGGTGTTCGCGTCGAACTCGCAGCTGCGGGCCCTGGCCGAGGTGTACGCGGAGGATGACTCCAAGGAGAAGTTCGTCAAGGACTTCGTCGCCGCGTGGACCAAGGTGATGGACGCCGACCGCTTCGACGTCGCCTGACACACAACCACCTGGACGCCCAGGCCGGCCTCACAGCCGGCCTGGGCGTTCGGTCTCGAGCGCAAGGACCGCACTTTGCGCCGCACGGTACCCTCGTCACGATGTCCCCGAGGCTTGGAGCTGCAGTAGATGGTGTTCGACGCCGTAGGTAACCCCCAGACGATCCTGCTGCTCGGCGGCACCTCCGAGATCGGGCTGGCAATCTGTGAGCGCTATCTGCGCAACGCATCCGCGCGCATCGTGCTGGCCGTGATGCCGGGAGATCCCGGCCGCGACGCGGCCGTGGAACAGATGCGCAAAGCCGGTGCGAGCGCGGTGGACGTGGTCGATTTCGACGCGCTCGACACCGAGAGCCACCCCGCGGTGATCGACCAGGCGTTCGCAGGCGGTGACGTGGATGTGGCGATCGTCGCATTCGGTCTGCTGGGTGACGCCGAGGAACTGTGGCAGAACCAGCGCAAGGCCGTGCAGATCGCCGGGGTCAACTACACCGCGGCGGTGTCGGTCGGCGTGCTGCTGGGCGAGAAGATGCGCGCACAGGGCTCCGGGCAGATCATCGCGATGAGCTCGGCGGCCGGTGAGCGCGTGCGCCGCTCCAACTTCGTCTACGGCTCCACCAAGGCCGGCCTGGACGGCTTCTACCTGGGCCTGGGCGAGGCCCTGCGCGAGTTCGGTGTGCGGGTGCTGGTGATCCGCCCCGGTCAGGTGCGCACCCGCATGAGCGCCCACGTCAAAGAGGCGCCGCTGACCGTGGACAAGGAGTACGTCGCCGAACTCGCGGTCACCGCGTCGGCGAAGGGCAAGGAACTGGTTTGGGCGCCAGGCGCATTCCGGTACGTGATGATGGTGTTGCGTCACATCCCGCGACCCATCTTCCGCAAGCTCCCCATCTGATGCCGGTGGCGGCCAGGGTTCTCGGCCAGATGGTGCTCGCCGTGCTGATGGCCTCGGCCGTCGCCGGTGTGGCGATCGCGGCGATCGCCCGCGTCGAATGGCCCGCCTACAACACGTCCAACCAGCTGCACGCGCTCACCACGGTGGGCCAGTTCGGTTGCCTGGCAGGCCTGTTCGCAGCCGGACTGCTGTGGCGGCGCGGCCGCAGGACGCTGGCGCGCCTGGGTGCGCTGGCGTTCATCTCGGCGTTCTCGGTGGTGACGCTCGCGATGCCGCTGGGTGCGACAAAGCTGTACCTGTTCGGGGTCTCGGTCGATCAGCAGTTCCGCACCGAGTACCTCACCCGGCTCACCGACACGGCCGGTCTGCACGACATGACCTACATCGGCCTGCCGCCGTTCTACCCCGCGGGCTGGTTCTGGCTGGGCGGGCGGATCGCCGCGGCCACCGGCACGCCGGCGTGGGAGATGTTCAAACCCTGGTCGATCGTGTCGATCACGATCGCTGTGGCGCTCGCACTTGTGTTGTGGGCGGCCATGATCCGTTTCGAGTACGCACTCGTGGCGACCGCGGCGAGCACAGCGGCCATGCTGGCGTACGCCTCCACCGAGCCGTACGCGGCGATCATCACGGTGCTGATGCCGCCGGTGTTCGTGCTGGCCTGGGCCGGGCTGCGTGCCCGCACGCGCGGCGGCGGGTGGGCCGCGATCGTCGGCGTCGGCATCTTCCTGGGTGTAGCTGCGCTGTTCTACACACTGCTGCTGGTCTACGCGGCGTTCACGCTGACGATCATGGCGCTGTGCGTGGCGGTCGCCCGCAGGCACATCGACCCACTGCTGCGGCTCGCGGTGATCGCGGTGATCTCCGGGGCCATCGCGCTGCTCACGTGGGCCCCGTACCTACTGGCCGCGATGCGCGGCGAACCGGCCGATTCGGGAACCGCGCAGCACTACCTGCCCGACGCGGGCGCCGAACTGCACTTCCCGATGTTCAGCCTCACGCTGCACGGCGCGCTGTGCATGCTGGGCACCGTGTGGCTCGTGGTGCGGGCCCGCACCTCGACACGCGCCGGGGCGCTCGCGGTGGCCGTGGTCGCGGTGTACGCGTGGTCACTGCTGTCGATGCTCACGACGCTTGCGGGCACCACGCTGCTGTCCTTCCGCCTCCAGCCCACGCTGACCGTGCTGCTCACCACAGCGGGTGCGTTCGGGTTCATCGAGGCCACACTCGCGATCGCCCACCGGTATCGGCCCGAGACGTCGCGCCGCGTCGTCGCCGCCGCGACCGCGGTGGGCGCGATCGGCGCCGTCACGTTCAGCCAGGACATCCCCGACGTGCTGCGACCCGACATCAACGTGGCCTACACCGACACCGACGGCACCGGCCAGCGCGCCGACCGCAGGCCACCGGGCGCCGAGCGCTACTACCGCGAGATCGACGCCAAGATCCTCGAGGTCACCGGCGTCCCGCGTAACCAGACCGTGGTGCTCACGGCCGACTACAGCTTCCTGTCCTTCTACCCGTACTACGGCTTCCAAGGGCTCACGTCGCACTACGCCAACCCGCTCGCGCAGTTCGACAAGCGCGCCGCCGCGATCGAAGGCTGGGCGACCCTGGGCTCGGCCGATGACTTCGTCGCCGCACTCGACGAGCTGCCGTGGGAACCGCCCACGGTGTTCCTGATGCGCCACGGCGCCAATGACACCTACACGCTGCGCCTGGCATCCGACGTGTATCCCAACCAGCCCAACGTGCGGCGCTATCACGTCGAACTGGACTCTGCGGTGTTCGACGATCCGCGGTTCGAGGTGTCCGACCACGGTCCGTTCGTGCTCGCGATCAGGAAACCCGGGGGAAAGCCGGAGACCGATGGCCACTGATATCCCGTTAGCATCGAAGCCCGTGACCGGTCCGCATGCAGCGGGTGGCAGCAACCACCGCACCGCGCGGCTCGTCGCGATCATCGCCGGACTTCTCGGCACGCTGATGGCGATCGCGACGCCGCTGCTGCCGGTCGAGCAGACCACCGCCGAGCTCAACTGGCCGCAGAACGGCGTCTGGCAGAGCGTCGACGCGCCGCTGATCGGCTACGTCGCGACCGACCTGACCGTCACCGTGCCGTGCCAGGCCGCCGCGGGCCTGGTGGGACCGGAGAACCGCAACCGCAGCGTGCTGTTGTCGACGGTGCCCAAGCAGGCCCCCAAGGCCATCGACCGCGGCCTGCTGATCGAACGCATCAACAACGACCTCACGGTCATCGTGCGCAACACCCCGGTCGTCAGCGCACCGCTGGAGCAGGTGCTCAGCCCCGACTGCCGGTACCTGACGTTCACCGCGCACGCCGACAAGGTGACCGGTGAGTTCGTCGGCCTCACGCAGGGTCCCGATGACGACGACCCGGGCGAGGCGGTGCGCGGCGAGCGCAGCGGCTACGACTTCCGTCCCCAGATCGTCGGTGTGTTCACCGACCTGTCCGGCCCGGCGCCCGAAGGGCTGCAGTTGTCGGCGACCATCGACACGCGCTACAGCACGTCGCCGACCCTGCTGAAACTGCTCGCGATGATCGTGGGCGTCGCGATGACCGTCATCGCGCTCGGCGCGCTGCACGTGCTGGACTGCGCCGACGGCCGGCGCCACAAGCGCTTCCTGCCGTCGCGCTGGTGGTCGATGACGCCGCTGGACGGGCTGGTCAGCGCGATGCTGGTGTGGTGGCACTTCGTCGGCGCCAACACGGCCGACGACGGCTACATCCTGACCATGGCCCGTGTGTCCGAGCACGCCGGCTACATGGCCAACTACTACCGCTGGTTCGGTACGCCTGAGTCGCCGTTCGGCTGGTACTACGACCTGCTGGCGTTGTGGGCGCACGTGTCGACGGCCAGCGTGTGGATGCGCTTCCCCACGCTGCTCATGGGTCTGGCCTGCTGGTGGGTGATCAGCCGCGAGGTCATCCCGCGCCTGGGCGCCGCCGCCAAGCACAGCCGCGCCGCGGCATGGACCGCCGCGGGCCTGTTCCTGGCGTTCTGGCTGCCGCTCAACAACGGGTTGCGCCCCGAGCCCATCATCGCGCTGGGCATCCTGCTGACGTGGTGCTCGGTGGAGCGCGGCGTCGCGACCAGCAGGCTGCTGCCGGTGGCCGTCGCCATCATCATCGGTGCACTCACGCTGTTCTCCGGCCCCACCGGCATCGCCGCTGTCGGCGCCCTGCTGGTCGCCATCGGACCGCTGAAAACCATTGTGGCCGCGCATGTTTCACGGTTCGGCTATTGGGCACTGCTGGCGCCGATCGCCGCGGCGGGCACCGTCACGATCTTCCTGATCTTCCGCGACCAGACCCTGGCCGCCGAACTGCAGGCCAGCAGCTTCAAGTCGGCCGTCGGCCCCAGCCTGGCCTGGTTCGACGAGCACATCCGCTACTCACGCCTGTTCACCACAAGCCCCGACGGTTCGGTGGCGCGGCGCTTCGCGGTGCTCACGCTGCTGCTCGCGCTGGCGGTGTCGATCGCGATGACGCTGCGCAAGGGCCGCATCCCCGGCACCGCGCTGGGCCCGAGCAGACGCATCATCGGCATCACGATCATCTCGTTCCTCGCGATGATGTTCACCCCGACCAAGTGGACCCACCACTTCGGTGTGTTCGCCGGCCTCGCGGGGTGCCTCGGCGCCCTGGCCGCCGTCGCGGTCACCACGACCGCGATGAAGTCGCGGCGTAACCGCACGGTGTTCGGCGCGGCAGTGCTGTTCGTGACGGCGCTGTCGTTCGCGACGGTCAACGGCTGGTGGTACGTGTCCAATTTCGGTGTGCCCTGGTCGAACTCGTTCCCCGAGTTCAAGTTCGGGTTCACCACGATGCTGCTGGGCCTGTCGGTGCTCGCGCTGCTGGTCGCGGCATGGTTCCACTTCAGCGGGCGCGACGTCTCGCCCGACCGGCCGCAACGGCGCTGGCAGCGCCTTCTGGTCGCCCCGCTCGCGGTCGCCACGTGGGCACTGGTGATCTTCGAGGTGGTCTCGCTGACGCTGGGGATGATCAACCAGTACCCGGCGTGGTCGGTGGGCCGCTCCAACCTCAACGCCCTGACCGGCAAGACCTGCGGACTGGCCAACGACGTGCTGGTCGAGCAGAACGCCAACGCGGGCATGCTCACCCCGATCGGTGAGCCGGCCGGTCAGGCGCTCGGCGCCGTGACCTCGCTGGGCTTCGGGCCGAACGGCATCCCCTCGGATGTCTCCGCGGACCCCGTCATGGAGCAGCCCGGCACGGACAACTTCGCCGACAGCGACTCCGGCGTCGTCACCGGCACCGAGGTCGGCACCGAAGGCGGCACCACAGCTGCCGCGGGCATCAACGGATCCCGCGCGCGCCTGCCGTACGGCCTGAACCCGGCCACCACGCCGGTGCTCGGTTCGTGGCGTTCGGGCACACAGCAGCCCGCGGTGCTGCGCTCGGCGTGGTACCGGCTGCCCGACCGCGACCAGGCGGGCCCGCTGCTCGTGGTGTCGGCCGCCGGTCGGTTCGACCAGGGCGAGGTCGAGGTGCAGTGGGCCACCGACGAGCAGGCCGCGGCCAACGAGCCGGGCGGCAGCATCACCTTCGGTGACGTCGGCGCGGCCCCGGCCTGGCGCAACCTGCGCGCCCCGCTGAGCTCGATCCCGCCCGAGGCCACCCAGATCCGGCTGGTCGCCAGCGACGACGATCTCGCACCCCAGCACTGGATCGCCCTGACCCCGCCGCGCATCCCCGAGCTGCGCACGCTGCAGGAGGTCGTCGGATCGTCCGACCCGGTGATGCTGGACTGGCTCGTAGGCCTGGCGTTCCCGTGCCAGCGGCCGTTCGACCACCGCTACGGCGTCGTCGAGGTGCCCAAGTGGCGCATCCTGCCGGACCGGTTCGGCGCCGAGGCCAATTCGCCGGTCATGGACTACCTGGGCGGCGGCCCGCTCGGCATCACCGAGCTGCTGCTGCGCCCGTCGTCGGTGCCGACCTACCTCAAGGACGACTGGTACCGCGACTGGGGCTCGTTGCAGCGGCTGACGCCGTGGTACCCGGACGCCCAGCCGGCGCGCCTGGACCTCGGCACGGCCACGCGCAGCGGCTGGTGGAGCCCGGCGCCCCTGCGGCTGAGTTGAGCGGCTGAGCTAGCGGCTGAGCGATCACGGTAGGGCCGACGCGCGCCCGCATGGCCGACGCTCACATGCGGGTCGCATACCATCGAGCCTCGTGCCGGGCGATGAACAGCGTGAGCGAACAGCAGATGACGCAGTGACCGAACCGTCCCGCATCGCACGCCTGATCGCTGTCGTCGCCGGCATCGCGGGCGTGTTGTTGTGCGGTCTGGTTCCACTGCTCCCGGTGGAGGAGACCACCGCGACCGTCCTGTGGCCGCAGGGTGTGGGTGCCGACGGCAACGTCACCGAACTGACGGCGCCGCTGGTGGCCGGGGCGCCGCGGGCACTCGACGTCACGATCCCGTGCCGCGCCGTGGCCGAGCTTCCCGCCGACGGCGGCGTGGTGTTCTCGACGAACCCGGCAGGCGGCATCGAGGCCGGCCGCAACGGCATGTTCATCCGCGCCAACGCCGACGTGGTCTACGTCGCGTTCCGCGACACGGTCGCCGCGGTCGCACCGCGTGAGGCCGTCGATTCCGGCGCGTGCAGCGAGATCCACGTCTGGGCCGACGTCAGCGCGGTGGGCGCCGACTTCGCCGGTATCCCCGACGCCAGCGGAACCCTGCCCGTCGACAAGCGCCCCCAGGTCTCGGGTGTCTTCACCGACCTCAAGGTGCCCGCGCAGCCCGGCCTGGCCGCGCGCATCGACATCGACACCCGCTTCATCACGTCACCGACCCTGCTGAAGACCGCCGTGATGGTGCTCGGCCTCGCGTGCGTCATCGGGTCGATCGTCGCGCTGGCCCTGTTGGACCGCGGATGGCGCAGGCGCCCGCCGCGCACGCGCGGACGCGCCGGGCTGTGGACGTGGATCACCGACACCGGCGTGATCGGCGGCCTGCTCATCTGGCACATCGTCGGCGCGCCCACGTCCGACGACGGCTACAACATGACCATCGCCCGGGTGGCGTCCGAGGCGGGTTACACGACGAACTACTACCGCTACTTCGGCGCGTCCGAGGCCCCGTTCGACTGGTACCAGAGCGTGCTGTCGCACCTGGCCTCGATCAGCACCGCGGGCGTGTGGATGCGGCTGCCCGCCACGGCGGCCGCTATCGCGACGTGGCTGATCATCAGCCGCTGCGTGCTGCCCCGCATCGGCAGGCGCGTCGCGGCCAACCGCGTCGCGATGCTCACCGCGGGTGCGACGTTCCTGGCCGCGTGGCTGCCGTTCAACAACGGTTTGCGTCCCGAACCGCTGATCGCGTTCGCGGTGATCACGGTGTGGATGCTGGTGGAGAACTCCATCGGCACGCGGCGCCTGTGGCCCGCGGCCGTCGCGATCGTCATCGCGATGTTCTCCGTCACACTCGCCCCGCAGGGCCTGATCGCGCTGGCGCCGCTGCTGGTCGGCGCGCGCGCCATCGGCCGCGTCGTCACCGCCCGCCGTGCGGGCACCGGGATCCTGGCGTCCCTGGCCCCGCTCGCGGCGTCGGTCGCCGTGGTCTTCGTGATCATCTTCCGCGATCAGACCCTGGCCACGGTCGCCGAGTCGGTGCGCATCAAGTACGTCGTGGGACCGACCATCCCCTGGTACCAGGAATTCCTGCGGTACTACTTCCTCACGGTCGAGGACAGCGTCGACGGATCCCTGACCCGCCGATTCGCGGTGCTGGTGCTGCTGCTGTGCCTGTTCGGCCTCATCATGGTGCTGCTGCGCCGCGGCCGGGTGCCCGGCGCGGTGAGCGGGCCGCTGTGGCGGCTGTGCGGATCGACCGCGATCGGCCTGCTGCTGTTGATCCTCACCCCCACCAAGTGGGCGATCCAGTTCGGCGCGTTCGCGGGCCTGGCCGGCGCCCTCGGTGGTGTGACGGCATTCGCGTTCGCGCGCGTGGGCCTGCACAGCCGACGCAACCTCGCGCTGTACGTCACCGCGCTGCTGTTCATCCTGGCGTGGGCCACCTCGGGCCTCAACGGCTGGTTCTACGTCGGCAACTACGGCGTGCCGTGGTTCGACAAGCAGCCTGTGATCGCGCATTACCCGGTCACCACGATCTTCCTGGTGCTCGCGATCGTCGGCGGTCTGCTCGCAGGCTGGCTGCACTTCCGCATGGACTACGCGGGGCACACCGAGGTGGCCGACACCGGCAGAAACCGCGCGCTCGCCTCGACGCCGCTGTTGATCGTCGCGACCATCATGGTGGTGCTCGAACTCGGCTCGATGGTCAAGGCCACCGTGGGCCGCTACCCCGTCTACACCGTGGGCTCGGCCAACATCGCCGCGCTGCGCTCGGCCGGCGACAGCTGTGCGATGGCCGACGCCGTGCTGGTCGAGGCCGACCCCAACGAGGGCATGCTGCAACCGGTTCCGGGCCAGCGCTTCGGCGAGTACGGCCCGCTGGGCGGCGAGGACCCCGTCGGCTTCACCCCCAACGGCGTCAGCGACACCCTCGAACCCGCCGAGCCCGTCGCGGCCAACCCGGGCACCCCGAACTCCGACGGGCCGGTCGACAAGCCCAACATCGGCATCGGCTACGCCGCGGGCACCGGCGGCGGCTACGGCCCCGAGGGCGTCAACGGGTCGCGGGTGTTCCTGCCCTTCGGCCTGGACCCGTCCCGCACCCCGGTGATGGGCAGCTACGGCGAGAACAAGCTGGCCGCCAAGGCCACGTCGGCCTGGTACCAGCTGCCGCCCCGCACGCCGGACCGCCCGCTGGTGACCGTCGCCGCGGCAGGCGCCATCTGGTACTACGAGGAAGACGGCTCGTTCAACTACGGCCAGTCGCTCAAGCTGCAGTGGGGTGTGCACCGGCCCGACGGCACCTACCAGGCGCTGTCGGAGGTCCAGCCCATCGACATCTTCCAGCAGAAGGCGTGGCGCAACCTGCGGTTCCCGCTCGCGTGGGCGCCGCCGGAGGCCAACGTCGCGCGCATCGTCGCCGACGACCCCAACCTGTCCGAGGACCAGTGGTTCGCGTTCACGCCGCCGCGCGTTCCGGTGCTGCAGACCGCGCAGCAGTTCCTCGGATCGCAGACCCCGGTGCTCATGGACATCGCCACGGCCGCGAACTTCCCGTGCCAGCGGCCATTCGCCGAGCGGCTCGGTGTCGCCGAGTTGCCCGAGTACCGCATCATCCCCAACTTCAAGCAGATGGTGGTGTCGTCCAACCAGTGGCAGTCCGCCGCCGACGGTGGGCCGTTCCTGTTCATCCAGGCGCTGCTGAGGACCGAGGCGATCCCGACCTATCTGCGTGACGACTGGTACCGCGACTGGGGCTCGATCGAGCGCTACATCCGGGTGGTACCGCAGGAGCAGGCGCCCACAGCCGCCATCGAGGAAGGATCGACGCGAGTGTTCGGATGGAGTCGCGGCGGACCGATCAGGGCACTGCCGTGAGCGGCAACATGGATGAAGCCGTGAGCGCCGGCAAGGACGTGCGGATCGCACGCTGGGTCGCCACCATCGCGGGCCTGCTCGGATTCGTGCTCTCCGTGTCCATCCCGCTGCTGCCGGTCACGCAGACCACGGCCACGCTGAACTGGCCGCAGCAGGGCAGGCTCGACAACGTCACCGCTCCGCTGATCTCGCAGGCCCCGTTGGAGCTGACCGCGACCGTGCCGTGCTCGGTGGTGCGCGACCTGCCCCCCGAGGGCGGCCTGGTGTTCGGCACCGCACCCGCCGAGGGCCGCGACGCCGCACTCAACGCGATGCTGGTCAACGTCACCGAGACCCGCGTCGACGTGATCGTGCGCAACGTCGTCGTCGCGAGCGTGAACCGCGACCGCGTCGCGGGACCTGACTGCCAACGCATCGAGATCACGTCGAACCTGGATGGCACCTACGCCGATTTCGTCGGTCTCACACAGATTTCCGGCGAGGACGCGGGCAAGCTGCAGCGCACCGGCTACCCCGACCCGAATCTGCGGCCCGCGATCGTCGGTGTGTTCACCGACCTCACCGGCCCTGCGCCGCAGGGACTGTCGGTGTCGGCGGAGATCGACACGCGCTTCACGACGCACCCCACGGCGCTCAAGCTCGCGGCCATGCTGCTGGCGATCGTGTCGACCGTCATCGCGCTGCTGGCGTTGTGGCGCCTCGACCGGCTCGACGGGCGGCGCATGCACCGCCTGATCCCGACGCGCTGGCGCACGGTCACCGCGGTCGACGGCGTGGTGGTCGGCGGCATGGCGATCTGGTACGTGATCGGCGCCAACTCGTCCGACGACGGCTACATCCTGCAGATGGCGCGCACGGCCGAGCACGCGGGCTACATGGCGAACTACTTCCGCTGGTTCGGCAGCCCCGAGGACCCGTTCGGCTGGTACTACAACGTGCTGGCGCTCATGACCAAGGTGAGCGACGCCAGCATCTGGATCCGATTGCCCGACTTGATCTGTGCCCTGATCTGCTGGCTGCTGCTGTCCCGTGAGGTGCTGCCGCGGCTGGGACCCGCGGTGGCCGGCAGTCGCGCGGCGATGTGGGCCGCGGGCCTGGTGCTGCTTGGTGCGTGGATGCCGTTCAACAACGGCCTGCGCCCCGAGGGCCAGATCGCCACGGGCGCGCTGATCACCTATGTCCTGATCGAACGCGCCGTCACCTCGGGCCGGCTCACCCCGGCGGCGCTGGCCATCACGACGGCCGCGTTCACGCTCGGTATCCAGCCGACCGGTCTGATCGCCGTCGCCGCACTGCTGGCCGGTGGCCGTCCGATCCTGCGCATCGTCATGCGCCGCCGTCGCCTCGTCGGGACCTGGCCGCTGATCGCGCCACTGCTGGCCGCGGGCACCGTGATCCTGGCCGTGGTGTTCGCCGACCAGACCATCGCAACGGTGCTGGAGGCCACCAGGATCCGCACCGCGATCGGGCCCAGCCAGGAGTGGTGGACCGAGAACCTGCGCTACTACTACCTGATCCTGCCGACCACCGACGGCGCGATCTCGCGGCGCGTGGCGTTCGTGTTCACCGCGATGTGCCTGTTCCCCTCGCTGTTCATGATGTTGCGGCGCAAGCACATCGCGGGCGTCGCACGCGGCCCGGCCTGGCGCCTGATGGGCATCATCTTCGCCACCATGTTCTTCCTGATGTTCACGCCCACCAAGTGGATCCACCACTTCGGCCTGTTCGCCGCGGTGGGCGGTGCGATGGCCGCGCTGGCGACCGTGCTGGTGTCGCCCACGGTGCTGCGCTCGGCGCGCAACCGGATGGCGTTCCTGTCGCTCGTGTTGTTCGTGCTGGCGTTCTGCTTCGCCTCCACCAACGGCTGGTGGTACGTGTCGAACTTCGGTGCGCCGTTCAACAATTCGGTGCCCAAGGTCGGCGGTGTCCAGATCAGCGCGATCTTCTTCGCGCTGTCGGCGATCGCGGCCCTGTGGGCGTTCTGGTTGCACCTGACGCGTCGCACCGAATCCCGTGTGGTGGACCGGTTGACCGCGGCGCCCATCCCCGTCGCGGCCGGGTTCATGGTCGTGGTGATGATGGCGTCCATGGCGATCGGCGTGGTGCGCCAGTACCCGACGTACTCCAACGGGTGGGCCAACATCCGCGCGTTCGCGGGCGGTTGCGGCCTGGCCGACGACGTTCTGGTGGAACCGGATTCGAACGCGGGCTTCCTCACGCCGCTGCCCGGCGCGTACGGTCCGCTTGGCCCGCTGGGCGGCGAGGACCCGCAGGGCTTCTCCCCCGACGGTGTTCCCGACCGCATCATCGCCGAGGCCATCCGCCTCAACAATCCGCAGCCGGGCACCGATTACGACTGGAACCGACCGATCAAGCTCGACGAGCCGGGCATCAACGGTTCCACCGTGCCGCTGCCCTACGGCCTCGACCCCAAGCGGGTCCCGGTCGCGGGTACGTACTCCACCGAGGCGCAACAGGAGAGCAGGCTGTCCTCGGCGTGGTACGAGCTTCCAGCCCTCGACGAGACCGAACGGGCTGCGCATCCGCTGGTGGTCATCACCGCCGCGGGCACCATCACCGGCGAGAGCGTCGCCAACGGCCTGACGACCGGCCAGACCGTGGACCTGGAGTACGCGACCCGCGGCCCGGACGGCACCCTGGTGCCCGCGGGCCGGGTGACACCGTACGACGTGGGGCCCACCCCGTCGTGGCGCAACCTGCGCTACCCGCGCTCGGAGATCCCCGACGATGCCGTCGCGGTGCGCGTGGTGGCCGAGGATCTGTCACTGAGCCAGGGCGACTGGATCGCGGTGACCCCGCCGCGGGTGCCCGAGCTGCAGTCGGTGCAGGAGTACGTCGGCTCCGATCAGCCCGTGCTGATGGACTGGGCCGTGGGTCTGGCGTTCCCGTGCCAGCAGCCCATGCTGCACGCCAACGGCGTCACCGAGGTGCCCAAGTTCCGCATCTCGCCGGACTACTACGCCAAGCTGCAGAGCACCGACACGTGGCAGGACGGCATCAACGGCGGCCTGCTGGGCATCACCGACCTGCTGCTGCGGGCCTCGGTGATGTCGACCTACCTGTCGCAGGACTGGGGCCAGGACTGGGGTTCGTTGCGCAAGTTCGACACCGTCGTCGAAGCGACGCCTGCCGAACTCGATTTCGGCTCCCAGACCCACAGCGGTCTCTACAGCCCGGGGCCTTTGCGCATCCGACCTTGACATGTAACCGCCGAGCGTGCGGTTTCATACGCGACTCGCGCACGATCGCGTACGGGACCGCACGCTCGGCGGTGGTCGCGAGCTGACTTTCATGCGCGCGGTGCGCCATAATGGTCAATAGACTTATTGACATACCATTGGGGCGATGCGGGGCGATGTGAGACGGTACCTGGCTGCCACGTTCAGCGCCCTGACCATCCGTGACTACCGCCGATACGCGCTGGGGCAGACGATCTCCGTCAGCGGCACCTGGATGCAGAAGCTCACGCAGGCCTGGCTGGTGCTCGAACTCACCGACTCACCCCTGCTGCTCGGCGTCACCGTCGCGGGCCAGCAGTTGCCCACCCTGCTGTTCACCACACTCGCCGGTGTGCTGGCCGACCGGTACAGCAAGCGCACGATCCTGCTGTGGACCGCGCTCGGCGGCATGCTCCCCGCACTGGTGCTGGGCGTCCTGGTGTGGATCGACGTCGTCAACATCTGGATCGTCCTGGCGGCCGCCGTGGCCCAGGGCTTCGCCGACGCTGTCGACAAACCCGCGCGTCTGACGTTCGTCAACGACATCGCCACGCCGGAAACTTTGGCCAACGCCGTCACGCTCAACAGCATCATCCAGAACAGCGGCAAGATCGCCGGTCCGGCCGTCGCGGGCGTGCTGATCTCGGCGGTCGGCGTATCGGCGTCGTTCTTCCTCAACGCGGCGTCCTACCTACCGGTGGTGATCGCGCTGCTGCTGATCCGGCCCCACGCACCGGTGATCACCGGAAACGTCTCCGCCAAGGGACATCTCGGCGAGACCCTGCGCTACGTGTCGGCGCGCCCGCACATCGCCGCGGCACTGGTCCTCATGGCGGTGTCCGGTCTGCTGGCGTTCAACTGGAATGTCCTGCTGCCCACGCTGGCCCGCGACACGTTCGGCGGCGATGCCCGCGTGGTGGGGTTCGCCTTCACGAGCATGGGCGTCGGCGCGGTGTTCGGCGGGCTGGCGCTGGCCGGTGTCCTGCGGGGCACGTCGAAGTGGTTGATCCTCAACGGATGTGTGCTGGGCGCCGCCCTCGCACTGACGGGCCTGATGCCGACCGTGACCATCGCGTACGCCTTGCTGTTCGTGGTCGGCGCGGCGAGCGTGACGTTCCGGTCCACCGCGACGACGCTGCTGCAGCTGTACTCCGATCCTGGCGTCCGTGGCCGGATCATCTCGCTGCTCGTGCTCGCGACCAACGGCACCACGCCTGTGGGCGGCCCGATGATCGGCTGGATCTGCACGCACGCCAACCCCAGGGTCGCGTGCCTGGTCGGCGGCCTGGGCACCGTGGCCGCCGCGCTCGCGCACTGGGCCTACCTCAGGAAGGCCGGTACACGAAAAGACCCGATCCCCCTGTAGTGCAGGAGGATCGGGCCTCTTCGTGGGACGTCTACAGCGGCAGCAGACCGTGCTTGCGCTGCACCTTGGGGCCGTTCTGCTTGTCGCGCAGCAGCCTCAGCGACTTGCGCAGCAGCAGCCGGGTCTCGTGCGGCTGGATGACCGCGTCGATGTAGCCGCGCTCGGCCGCGATCCACGGTGTTGCCATGTTGAGGTTGTAACCCTCGATGAAGTCGTCGCGGATCTTCTGCACCTCAGGCGCATTGGGATCCGGGAACCGCTTCACCAGCAGCTGCGCGGCGCCCTCGGCGCCGATCACCGCGATGCGCGCGGTGGGCCAGGCGAAGTTCAGGTCGGCCGAGAGCTGCTTGGAGCCCATGACCGCGTACCCGCCGCCGTAGGCCTTGCGGATGATGACGGTCACCTTGGGCACATCGGCCTCGACGATGGCGTTGAAGAACCGCCCGCCGCGCTTGATGATGCCGCCCTTCTCCTCGGCGACACCCGGCATGGCGCCGGGGGTGTCGACGACGAAAACCAAAGGCAGGTTGTAGGAATCGCAGAACCGGATGAAGCTCGCGGCCTTGTCCGACGCCTCGTTGTCGATCGCGCCCGACAACACCATCGGTTGGTTCGCGATCACCCCGACCGGATGGCCGTCGACACGTGCGAACGCGGTGATCATGGCCGGACCACGCTGCTCGGCGATCTCGAACACGTCGCCGTCGTCGAAGATGCGCAGCAGGATCTCGTGCATGTCGTACGCCATGTTGTCGGCGTCCGGCACGATCGAGTCGAGCTCGAGGTCGTGCGGCGTGATCTCCGGCTCCATACCGGGATTGACGATCGGCGGGTTGTCGAAGTGGTTCGACGGCAGGAAGCTCAGGTAGTCGCGCACGTACTGGTAGGCCTCGGTCTCCGAGTTGACCACCTTGTGGATGTTGCCGCGCTTGGCCTGCTCGTCGGCGCCACCGAGTTCGTCGAACGTGACGTCCTCGCCCGTGACGTCCTTGATGACGTCGGGGCCGGTGATGAACATGTAGCCCTGATCGCGCACGGCCACCAGCAGGTCGGTCTGGATCGGCGAGTACACCGCTCCGCCCGCGCACTTGCCGAAGATCAGCGAGATCTCGGGCACCAGGCCGCGCAGCATCTCGTGGCGGCGGCCCAGCTCGGCGTACCACGCCAGCGAGGTCACGGCGTCCTGGATGCGGGCGCCTGCCGAGTCGTTGATGCCGATGATCGGGCAGCCGACCATCGCGACCCACTCCATGAGCCGGGCCACCTTGCGGCCGAACATCTCACCGACCGAGCCCTGGAACACCGTCTGGTCGTGGCTGAACACGCCGACCGGCCGGCCGTCGATGGTTCCGCGACCGGTCACCACACCGTCGCCGTACAGCGCGTTCGGATCGCCGGGAGTCTTGGCCAGCGCGCCGATCTCGATGAAGCTGCCCGGGTCGAGCAGCGCGTTGATGCGGGCCCGGGCACTCGGGATGCCCTTCTTCTCGCGCTTGGCGACGGCCTTCTCACCGCCGGGCTCCTTGGCCAGTTCCAGCTTCTCGCGCAGCTCTGCCAGGAGTTCAGCGGTGGTCTTGTTCGTCACTTGGCCCCATCCTCCTTGCTCGCCTGAGCCTCGATGCGGTTGAGCGCCTCACTCATGTGCGCACCAACCTTCGCAATGTACGGCTCATCGATGGCCTGAATGTGTTCGCCCCCGATGTGCACGACCTCCAGGTCGGACACGAACGAGCCCCAGCCGCCGTCGGGTTTGCGGGTCGCGTACGCGGGTTCGAACACGATCGCGTCGTCGTGGTAGCGATCGGCCATGTACAGCGTGACGTGACCGTCGTACGGCTTGATGTCGACGGTGTCGAGCGCGCGGTTATCCAGGTAGGACGTGCGCTGGTGCTCGATGATGCCGCCGGGGATCTGCACGCCGCTCTCCTTGACGATCTCCAGGACGTACTTCACCTGGCCCTCGTCGTCGAGCTTCTCCAGTTCCTCGTACGGGATCGCCGGGATCTCGACGTTGAACGTGCGCTCGGCGAACCGGGCGTAGCGGTCCCAGCGGGCCCGCATGCCCTCCTTGCTCTGGTCGATCGGCTCGCCCGGGAGCACGGTGTCGATGAGCCCCACGAACCGCACGTCGGCACCGGACTGCTTGAGGCCGATCGCGCACGCGTAGGCCAGCGCACCGCCCAGCGACCAGCCGGCCAGGACGAACGGGCCCTTGTGCATCTCCAGCAGCTTCGGCACGTACTCGGCGGCACGTTCTTCGATCGAGCCCTCGACACGTTCGAGGCCGTACACCGGCACGTCCGCGGGCAGGCGCTTCATGAGCGGTTCGTAGACCACCGTCGAACCACCGGCCGGGTGGAACACGAACAGCGGCACAGCGTTCGAACCCTCTTTCGGGGGACGCAGCGTACGCACGAACCCGTCGACCACACCCTCTTCGAGCTGTTCGCGGACGGTGGTGGCCAGTTCCTCGATGGTCTTGGCGCCCAGCACGTCCTCGACGGTGATGGTGCCCTCGGCCCGCTCGGACAGCCGCTCGGCCATCTTCTTCGCGGTCTCCTCGCTCACCGTGGGCAACTCGTTGAAGATGCCGCCCGGCGACTTGCCGGTCACGATCGCCCACGTCGCGAACGTCACGCGCTCGGCCGCGTCACGCGGCGGCACGTCGGCGCCCAGCGCCTCGGTGACCGCCTCCTGCGTGAGCACCTTCGCCGCGGCCGCGGCTGCGGTCGCCTTGTTCACGGTGCCCGCCGGAGCGTCGGTCGCAGACGCGGCCTGCGCCGGGCCCGACGGGTCACTCGGCGGCGGCGGGATCGGCGCGCCACCGGGTCCCGTGGGATCGGTCGGCGGGGGCGGGATCTCCAGACCCTCGACCGCCGAGGCCTCGGCGGCTGCGGCTTCGGCAGCACCTGCCGTGCTTTCCTCAGAGTCCTCAGAGTCCTTGGTCGCCAACGGATGACCGGCCTCGGCCAGCTTGGCCTCCAGCTCGGCCACGGTGCTCGCACCGCCCAGCAGTTCGGACTGCTCGGCCGCGATCTCCTCGGCCGTCTTGCCCTTCTGCGACTCGGCGATCTGCTCGACCTCGTCGCGGTGCTCGATCGCGTACCTGATCAGTTCCTCGACGTTGTAGAGGTTCGCGTCACGCACCGCGGTCAGCTGGATCGGCGGCAGGTCGAAGTCGTACTCGACGCGGTTCTTGATGCGCACCGCCATCAGCGAGTCGAGGCCCAGCTCGATGAGCGGCACCTCCCACGGCAGGTCCTCGGGCTCGTAACCCATTGCGGCGCCGACGATCGTGCCGAGCCGCTGGCCGATGGTCTCGCCCGAGTTCGGATCCCACTTCTGGAAGTCCGCACCCATGCCCGCACCGGCGGTCAGGTTGTCCTGCAGGATCTCGGCGTCGGGTTCGTCGTCCTCGATCACCGACGCCCCGGCACCCTCGCCGGCGACGTCGCCGGACACCGCGACACCCGCGCCCACCGCGACCGGAAGTGCCGTGACGCCCGCGCCGTTCGCCCGCGCCACGATGGCGTCGTAGACCAGCGTGAAGGACTCCTCGACGCGTGCGTGCACCTGCACCGTGGCACCACCGGGGTGCCGCGTGAGCGTGGTGACCAGCCGGGCGTTGTCGGCCGGGACCGCGCGCTGCTCGAAGGCTGCAAGCTTCGCGTCCGGGAGCACCTGCGCGGCAGCGGCTTTCACGAGCGCGGCCAGGTCGGTCTTGCCCCGCGGCACGAACTCCCACACGTGGCGGCCGTCCGGCGTGGCCACGTGGTTGCCGGGCATGACCGCCGAGCTGTCACCGGTGAAGTGCGCGGGCAGCCAGTGCTCCTTGCGCTTGAACCGCGTCGGCGGGATGTTGGCGAAGTCCAGCGCCCCGGCCAGGCCCTTGGACCGGCGCGGGAACAGCGTGCGGAAGTCCAGATCGTGGCCGTGCACATAGAGCTGCGCCATGGCCGAGATCATCGACTCGACCTCGTCCTGCTTGCGGGCCAGTGTCGCGATCAGCTGCGCGTCGTGCAGACCCGCGCTGGCCGTCGTGAGGCCGACCTGCATGAGCGCCACCGGGTTCGGCGCCAGCTCGAGGAACGTGGTGTGGCCGTTGTCGACGGCGTTGCGGATGCCCTGGGTGAAGTAGACGCTGTGGCGCAGGCCCTTCTTCCAGTAGTCCACGTCGTGGATCGGCGCGCTGCCCGGGCGGATGAACGTGCCCTCGTGCACGGTCGAGAAGTAGCCGGTGGTCAGCGGTTTCGGCTCGATACCCTGCAGTTCGGCCGCGAGTTCGCCGAGCAGCGGGTCCATCTGCTGCGTGTGGCTGGCGCCCTTGGTCTGGAACTTGCGGGCGAACTTCCCCTCGGATTCGGCGCGCGCGATGATCGCGTCCACCTGATCCGGCGGGCCGCCGATCACGGTCTGGGTCGGTGCCGCGTAGACGCACACCTCCAGGTCCGGGTAATCCGAGAACACCGTCTTGATCTCGTCGGCCGAGTACTCCACGAGCGCCATCAGCCGGATGTACTCGCCGAACAGCATCGCCTCGCCCTCACCCATGAGATGGCTGCGCGAGCAGATGGTGCGGGTGGCATCCGCGAGCGAAAGACCGCCCGCGAAGTACGACGCGGCCGCCTCGCCGAGTGACTGTCCCACCACCGCAGCGGGTTTCGCGCCGTGGTGACGGAGCAGCTCACCGAGCGCGATCTGGATGGCGAAGATCACCAACTGGACCACTTCGATGGGGTACTCGCACGTGGCGTCGGTGTAGTCGACGTTGTCGTCGAGGATCAGCTCGAGGATCGAGTAGCCGCGCTCGTCCTGGATCAGCGCGTCGACCTTGTTGATCCACTCGGCGAAGACCTCGTTGCGCAGGTACAGGCTCTTGCCCATCTTGCGGTGCTGCGCACCGAATCCCGCGAGCACCCACACCGGTCCGTTGGTCACGGGTCCGTCGGCCGAGAGCACGCTGGGATGCTGCTTGCCCTCGGCAAGTGCACGCAGACCCTTGATCGCCTCGTCGTGGTCGTGGGCGAGCACCACCGCGCGCGAACGGCCGTGGTTGCGCCGCGACAGCGAACGCCCGATCGACTCCAGCGACGACGCGCGACCCTCGGGGCTGTCGATCCAGTCGGCCAACTCGGCCGCGGCCTGCCGCTTGCGCGAGGTCAGGAACGCCGAAACCGCAAGCGGGACAAGCTGCTTGGTGGGTTCTTCGGCCTCCTTGGCAGCGAGCTCTTCGCGGGCCTGCTCCAGCAGGCGCTGCGCGGCCTCGGTCATCCCGGGCAGCTCGTAGGAATCCTCGTCATAGCTCGGGTAGGCGTCACCGCCCTCGGCAGGCTCATCCTCGTCGATGAACTCCCCGTACTCGTCCATCCGCACGCCACCGACGTAAACCGCGTCGGCGTCGGTCTTCTCGGCCTTGGCCTCTGGAGCGGGTTCGGGCTCGGGTTCCACCAGGTCGCTGGCCAGGACCTCACGCATCACCACGTGCGCGTTGGCGCCGCCGAAGCCGAAGCCGGAGACACCCGCGATGGCCTTGCCGCTGTAGCGCGGCCAGTCCGAGACGGTGTCGTTGACCTTGAGACGTTCCTTCTCGAAGTCGATGTAAGGGTTGGGCCCGGCGTAGTTGATGGACGGGGGCAGCTTGTCGTTGGCGAGCGCCAGCGTCATCTTGGCCAGGCTCGCCGCGCCCGCGGCCGATTCCAGGTGTCCCAGATTGGATTTCACCGCGCCGAGCAGAGCCGGCTTGTCGGCGGGGCGACCCTTGCCGACGATGCGGCCGAGAGCGTCGGCCTCGATCGGGTCACCAAGGATGGTGCCGGTGCCGTGCGCCTCGATGTAGTCGACGTCGCGCGGATTGATGCCAGCGTCCTTGTACGCCTTGCGCAGCACCTCGGCCTGCGCGTCGGGATTCGGGGCGAGCAGACCGTTGGACCGGCCGTCGTGGTTGACCGCGCTGCCCGCGATCACCGCGAGGATCTGGTCGCCGTCGCGGCGCGCGTCCGAGATCCGTTTGAGCACAAGCATGCCGCCGCCCTCGGAGCGGGCGTAGCCGTCGGCGTCCGACGAGAACGACTTGATGCGGCCGTCCGGCGCGAGCACGCCGCCGACCTCGTCGAAACCGACCGTCACCAGCGGGGTCACCAGAGCGTTGACACCGCCGACGATCGCGACGTCGGCCTCACCGGCGCGCAGTGCCTGCACACCCTGGTGGGTGGCGACCAGCGAGCTGGAGCACGCGGTGTCGATCGCCACGGACGGGCCGCGGAAGTCGTAGAAGTACGACACCCGGTTGGCGATGATCGAGCTCGCGGTGCCCGTGATGGCGTAGGGATGCGCGATCGACGGATCGCTCATCGCCAGGAAGCTGTAGTCGTTGGTCGAGCTGCCGATGTACACGCCGACGCTCTCGCCGCGCAGGCTCGACGCGGGAATCCTGGCGTGCTCCAACGCTTCCCACGTCAGTTCCAGCGCCATGCGCTGCTGCGGGTCGATGTTGTCGGCTTCCATCTTCGACAGCGCGAAGAACTCGGAGTCGAAACCCTTGATGTCCGTGAGGTAACCGCCGCGCGTGCGGGCCTTCTTGACGCGCTCGGCGATGCGGGGCTCGTCGAGGAACTCCGTCCACCGGTCCTCGGGCAGATCGGTGATGCAGTCCTTGCCCTGGAGCAGGGCCTCCCACATCTCGTCGGGCGTGTTCAGGTCGCCCGGGAAACGCGTGGCCACGCCGACGACAGCGATGTCCTCGACATCGCGCGTGCGCGACCAGTCCTCGTTTTCGTCGTACGGTTCGGGTTCGGGCTCACCTTCGATGATCACCGTCGCCAGCGACTCGATCGTGGGGTGGCGGAACGCGACGGTGGCCGTCAGCGTCACACCGGTGAGGTCCTCGATGTCGCTGGCCATCGCGACCGCATCGCGCGAGGACAGGCCGAGTTCGACCATCGGGGTCGACTCGTCGATCGCGTCCGCCGACTGCCCGGTGGCGTTGGCCACCCAGTTGCGCAGCCACTCCCGCATCTCGTTGACGGTCATGTCGGTACGCGGAGCCGGCCGGCCAGCGGGCTCGGTGCCCTCTGGAAGATTCGAATCGCTGTGGTTTTCATCCATGTTCAGGTCACCCTTAAAGCCGCCGGTCGAGAAGCTCGATCCGTGATGGCGTTGTTGGTCAGTCGGTGGCATCCGGGAAGTCGTTGGCCACCTTGCCGGCGCGCAGCGAGCCGTCCAGGTAGGCGGCACGGCAGGCACGGCGCCCGATCTTGCCGCTGGAGGTGCGCGGGATCGCACCGGCCGCGGTCAGCAGCACGTCGCGCACCGTGACGCCGTGGCGGACCGCGATCGCGGCGCGGATGTCGTCGGTGATGGGGCCGATGTCGAGCTTGTGCGCACCGGGCGCGCGCTCGGCCACGATCACCAGCTGTTCGGAGGTGTCGTCGGGATCGCGCTTGATACCCGAGTGCGCGTTCTCGAACACCTCGTCGGGCAGCTGGTTGGCCGGCACCGAGAACGCCGCGACGTAACCGGTGCGGATGGCCTTGCTGGCCTCCTGCGCCGAGTACTCGAGGTCCTGCGGGTAGTGGTTGCGGCCGTCGATGATGACGAGGTCCTTGACGCGGCCCGTGATGTAGAGGTCGCCGTCGTAGAACGCGCCGTAGTCACCCGTGCGCACCCAGGTCGCGTCGTCTGCGGCACCCTCGGCGTGCGACGGGTTGGTGCGCGACTTGAGGATGTTCTGGAACGTCGCGATCGACTCCTCGGGCTTGCCCCAGTAGCCGGTGCCCATGTTCTGGCCGCTGATCCAGATCTCGCCGACCTGGCCGTCGGGCAGCTCGGTGGCCGACTCGGCGTCGACGATCACGGCCCACTCGGCGATCCCGACCTTGCCAGCGGACGCCTGCGCGACGGCCTTGGGCGAATCGGCGTCGACCTCGACGATGCGGCCCGCGTTCAGCTGGTCACGGTCGACCGTGATGATCTTCGGCTCTTCCGAGCTGGGCGTGGTGGACACGAACAGCGTGGCCTCGGCGAGGCCGTAGGACGGCTTGATGGCCTTGGGCGGGAAGCCGAACGGGCCGAACGCCTCGTTGAAGCGGCGCACCGTGGCAGCCGAGATCGGCTCGCTGCCGTTGAGGACGGCCTTGACGTTGGACAGGTCCAGCGGGGGCGATCCCGGCTTCGGCACACCGCGCGCCGCGGCGTGGTCGAACGCGAAGTTCGGCGCCACCGAGATGGTGCCGCCGGTGTCGCTCTCCTTGCGCGCGAGTTCGCGGATCCAGCGCTCGGGGCGCCGGACGAACGCGGCCGGGGTCATGAAGGTGAAGTAGTGGCCGATCATCGGTGCGAGCAGCGCGGTGATGAGACCCATGTCGTGGAAGAACGGCAGCCACGAGATCCCGCGGTCACCTTCCTCGCCTTCGAGCGCCTCGATGACCTGCACCACGTTGGTCGCCAGGTTGAGATGGGTGATCTGGACACCGGTCGGGATCCGGGTGGAGCCCGAGGTGTACTGCAGATACGCGATGGTGGTCTCGTCGGGCTCTTCCGGGTTGACCCACGTGGCAGCGACGTCGTCGGGCACCGCGTCGACCGCGATCACGCGGGGACGCTGGTTGGCCGGACGGGTGCGGAAGAACTTGCGCACACCCTCGGCGGCATCGGTGGTGGTCAGGATCGCCGATGGATGGCAGTTGTCGAGCACCGCGTGCAGACGGCCCACGTGGCCGGGCTCGGACGGATCGAACAGCGGAACCGCGATGCGGCCCGCATACAGCGCTCCGAAGAACGCGACCAGGTAATCGAGGTTCTGGGGACACAGGATGGCCACGCGGTCGCCGGGCTGGGTGACCTGCTGCAGACGGGCCGCGACCGCGCGGTTGCGGGCACTGAACTGCGCCCAGGTCAGGTCGCGGGGCACACCGTCACGTTCCGTGGAGAAGTCGAGGAACCGGTAGGCGAGTTTGTCGCCGCGCACCTTGGCCCAGCGCTCCACGTGCGCGACGATGCTGCTGCCGTCAGGGAACTTGATTTGTCCGTCCTTGATGAACGGATTGTGGAACGGCATATCACTCTCCTGTGTCAGAGCCGTGCTCATCGCGTTGTCGCACGTCACACGGCGCGTCCCGGCCGCAACGGCCGGTGAACGCACCGAAACCCGGAGAATCGTACCGGGCATTGCGATCCGAGCGATCCGAGCTCGTGGATCGGCCGACCGCCACTGCTCGGTCAGCTCCTCTACGTGCGCGAAGCTCTTAGTTTTCTCTTAATGTTAAGGGACCGGGTGGTCCCGTCCAAATCCGGCGCGCGCGTCAACCGTGTTTCGGATGAGGCGCATTTTCGACAAGATTGCGGGCCCATTCGAGCGTCCACTGCGTGGCGGTTTGCCCGTTCTCGACCCAGAACTGCGGTGTGTTGTACAGCGCGTGCACAGGTCCCGCGGCGCTGCCCGACAGCGTCTCGAGGGTCTTGGGCAGGTTGAAGACGGAGAAGGCCTGTTCAGGAGCCGAGCAGATCAGGTCGCCCGAACCGCAGATCTGGTTGGTGCGGTTGTTCAGCGCGCCGAACCCGCCGGGGCGCGGCCCCGTCATGGTCAGCCCCAGCGCCGACAGCGCGGGCACCTCGTGCAGCGTGATCTCCGCACCCTGCCCCGCCGGGTTGGGCCCGACGTCCTGCCCGACGCCCATCTCGCGACGGCCGTCGGCGATCAACGTCACACCGAGCACCAGGTCCTCGTCCACCGGGCCGCGCCCGTTGCCGATGTCGCTGGCGATGTCACCCGCGATCACCGCGCCCTGCGAGAACCCGGCGATCACATAGCTGGTGAGCGGGCAGCGGTCGTTCATGTCGGTCATGGCCTTGACCGTCGTCCGCATGCCCTCCGCGCGACTGTCGTTGTAGGACATCTGCTTGTCCGCCGCGAACGGGTTGTGGAACTGCGCGGTGTACGGCGTGGTGTACACCTGCAGACGGTCCGGGCCGAACTGCTCGGCCAGCGGCTTGCTGATGTTCGACATCAGCGACAGCGGGAACTGCGTGGGGTTGAACGGGTCGTCGGTCGGCGAGGACTCCCACGTGCCCGGGATCGAGACCATCATCACGTCCGGGCAGTCGGCCGACTGGAACTCCGGGCGCGGTTTGCGCGTGCCGGGAGGCACCACGACGCCACCGGGCGGTTCCGCGCTGGGCGGCGGGGTGGCCGGGGTGTCCGGACGGCGCATGATCACGACCACGATCGTCACCACGAGCACCACGACGAGGGCCATCGCCGCGGCGGCGATCAGGGCCAGGATGCGGTGGCGCTTACGCCGAGCGTTCTTTGCCATGTAGTTTTCGTGCTCCTGCTAGCAGAGTCGTTCGGTTGCGATGCGGATGTAGTCGGAGGTCGCCGAGTCGACCTCCCCGGGCGCAACCGTCGCGCCCGAGTGCCTGGCACGCACATCGCTGCGCACCAGCGGCAGTACGAAATCCCACACCGCCTGGTCATTCTGCTTGGCAGCCCGGGCCTGGCACACATACGACCCGATGGACAGGGCCAGCAGATCACTCGACGGCGTCACGCCCGAGGAACGGAGCGCATCGAGATAACCCTGCTGCTGGCCGGTGAGCGTCAACGACCCGGTGCGCCCGGGCGCGGTCATCGCCGACTCGGGCGGCAGATCACCCGACTGCGCCCTGGTGTCGGTGATTTGCGAAGGCGGCACGGCCAGGGGCGCGATCATGTCCCCACCGGCGTCACATGCGGTCAGCAACGGCGCAGCGGCCATCGCGAGCGATAGCGCGACGACCTGCGTCCTCGACCGAACCGTGTGCTGCACGCTTCCACCGTACCGGCTGCTGAAAAGTGCTCCAGTCCAGCTGTTTCGCCGTCTCGACGCGGTGTGCTACTTGATGGTGGCGACCAGCTCACCGGACATGTAGGCCAGCTGAGGCGCCCAGCTGCCCCAGTCGTGCTGCCCCGAGGCCGGGAAGTCGAAGTGACCGTTGCTGCCGCCCACGCGTCGGTAGTCCGAATAGAACTGACGGTTGCTGCCCTGCGCCTGATCGCAGTAGCCGATCATCGCGGCCGGATCGCTGCACGTCAGGGTGCCGGGGCTGTAGACCCACAACCGGGTGTTGGAGTCGGCCAGCAACTGCACGTGCACAGCGGGGTCGTGCCACTTCCAGCGACCGAACTGTGGGGGACCCCACATGCGGTTGGCGTCGACGTTGCCGAACCGCGCGAGCCCCGCGGTGATCGCGCCGTTGAGCGTGGTCGCCGACGGCGTCAGGAAACCCGACAGCGACCCGGCGAACCGGAACATGCCCGGGTGGAACGCGGCCAGCGTCACCGCGGCCGTACCGCCCTGCGCGGCACCTACGACGGCGTGGCCGTCCGGCGCCAGGCCCTTGTTCGCGGCCAGCCAGCCCGGCAGCTCGGCGGTGAGGAACGTCTCCCACTGCTTGCTGCCGTCCTGCTCCCAGTTGGTGTAGAGGCTCCACGCACCGCCTGCCGGCGCGGCCACCGAGATGCCGCGGCCCGCGAGCGTGCTCATCGCGCTGCCCGCGTTGACCCAGTTGCTGACGTCGGGGGCGGCGTTGAACGCGTCGAGCAGGAACACCGCGTGCGGCCCGCCTGCCTGGAACGCGACGGGGATGTCACGGCCCATGGCCGCCGACGGCACCATCAGGTACTCAACGCCGTCGGCCCGCGCCGGCGCACCCGAGGTTGCCGAGACCGTCCACAGGCCCGCGGCGAGCACCACGGTCAGCATCAGCGCCCGAACCAGACTCAACCCACGTCTCATCCTCTAGACCTTCCTGCCGGACCGCCGGAATGTGCCCCCACTCACCGAACTCGCGTTGTAGTGAACCACATCGCCGATGTCGCCGGTCCCCGAAACCGTCCCGGAAATGCCTGACGGCGGCGATCCGAGAGGATCGCCGCCGTCAGCTCAACTCGATCAGGCGGTCGGGGTCGCACCCAGCACGCGCTGCAGGTCAGGCTTCATCGCCTGCAGCTGCTGGCCCCAGTACGCCCAGTTGTGCGTACCGCTCTGCGGGAAGTTGAACACGCCGTTCTTGCCACCGGCCTCGATGTACTTCTCCTGGAAGGTCGAGTTCGTGCGGCACACGAAGCCCTCGAGGAACTTCGCGGGCAGATCGGTGCCGCCCAGCTCGCCCGGCTTGCCGTTACCGCAGTACACCCAGATGCGGGTGCCGTTGTTGGCGATCGTCGCGACGTTCTCCGTCGGGTCGTTGGCCTTCCACGCGTTGTTCGGATCGTTGGTCGAACCCCACATGTCGTCGGCCTTGTAGCCGCCCGCGTCACCCATCGAGATGCCGATCAGCATGGGCCACCAGCCCTCGGACGGGTTCAACGTGCCCGAAAGCGATGCCGCGTAGATGAACTGCTGCGGGTGGCGCGCGGCCAGCATCAGGGCCGACGAACCGGCCATCGACAGACCGACCACGGCGCTGCCGGTCGGCTTGACGTCGCGGTTGGCCGCGAGCCAGGCGGGGAGCTCCTGGGTGAGGAAGGTCTCCCACTTGTAGGTCTTGCAGCCGCCGTCCTTGCTACCGCAGGCCGGCTTGTACCAGTCGCTGTAGAAGCTGGACTGGCCACCGACGGGCATCACGACGGAGATGCCCGAGTTGAGGAACCACTCGAACGTGGGCAGCTCGATGTCCCAGCCGTTCTGGTCCTCGCGGGCACGCATACCGTCGAGCAGGTACAGCGCGGGTGCGCCCGGCCCCCCACTCTGGAACTCGACCCGGATGTCACGTCCCATCGCTGCGGACGGGACTTCGAGATATTCGACCGGCAGGCCGGGTCGAGACCAGGCTCCAGCGGTCGCCGAGCCGCCGACGACGCCTACCAGGCCAGGCAGCACGGCCGCAGCTGCGACCGCAACCGTCAGCCGGCGCGACAGACCTGCCGCTGCGCCGCGCATTCTCCCAACGAACTTCATTCCGCTCCCTATCTGATCTCTCTTCTTCAGAACTCCACGGGCCGACTCACCCCGAAGTACTCGGCTCGCGATCCCGTGTAGTCAACCACATATCGGTGTGGTCCTACTTTTCAGCAGTTGTCTGACTGGTCGCTCCTCAGCCGTTCAGCGAAGCGATCAGGTCAGGTTTCAGCGCGCTCAGCTGAGCGCCCCAGTACGGCCAGGCGTGGTTGCCCGCGGGCGGGAACGTGAAGGTCGCGTTGCGGCCTCCGGCCCGGACGTAGGCCTCCTGAAAGTCCTTGTTGCTCTTGATGGCCAGCGTCTCCAGGCTGTTGGCGCTCATCGCGAGGTTGGGGTCGGCGCCGTCGTCGAGCGGCGTGGCGCCGCCCGGTGCGCAGTAGATCCACAACCGGGTCCCGTTGGCCACGATCCGGTCCACCTGCCTGATGGGATCGTTGCGCTTCCACGCCCCGTCCCATGGCGGACCCCACATGTTGTCGACGTTGTAACCCCCGGCGTCGAGCATCGCGACGCGGATGGCCTGCTGCATCAACAGCGACGAGGGGTTGAGGAAGCCCGACAAAGAGGCCGCATACCGGAACTGACCTGGGTGGAAGGCCGACAGGATCAGCGCCGCGCTGCCCGACATCGACAGCCCGACCACGCCGTTGCCGGTGGTCGACACGTTGCGGTTGGCGGCGAGCCAGGCCGGCAGTTCCCGGGTGAGGAACGTCTCCCACTTATAGGTGTAGGTCTGATTGTTGAAACTCGACGGCGAGTACCAGTCGCTGTAGAAGCTCGACTGCCCGCCGACGGGCATCACCACCGAGATGCCCGAGTTGTAGAACCACTCGAACGCCGGGGTGTTGATGTCCCAGCCGCTGTAATCGTCCTGTGCGCGAAGGCCGTCGAGCAGGTACACCGCGCGGCTGGGCCGCATGTCGTCGACCGTCTCGCCGGGACCCTGGAACTGCACGCGCAGATTGCGGCCCATCGACGGCGAGTACACGTCGAGGTACTCGACCGGCAGGCCCTCACGCGAGAAGGCATTCGCGCGTGGAATTTCCAAGCTTGCCACAGCAAATGTGGTGAACATCACAGAAATGACTGTCGCCACCAGCAGGCGCAGACCGGATACGCGCACCGCGCGCGTGCTCACCATGGGTGCCATTCACCGTCCGTTCCTATGTCGGTGGCGCAGGGGCCGTCGCGAGAACCGCGGCTCACACCGCGGGTGTCGACCTTCTATCGACCGCGCCAGGCGAAGCGTTACCGTCCCGGATCGAATACCGGGGACGCCCGCGCCTCAGCTAACTACGGTCCCGTTGCCGGCATGCCGGTGTAGGGCGGGTTCTTCGGTTCGGGTGGCTCCAGCCCGCAGCGCCGCAGTTCGTACAGCGGCACGCGGTCGATGCGGTACTTGGTGAACTCGTAGGAGTGCACGATGTTCGACAGGAACCGCCGCGGGGTCAGTTCGCCGCGCACCGAGTTCAGCACCGCGTCGGTGGCCGGGCAGGTCAGCGCGACCTGCGCCTGCGCGATCCAGTCCTCATCCAGGTACGCCGGGACGAAGGGATGCTCCTTGAGGAACGGGCCCTCGGCCACCGCCCAGTCCGGGAACAGGTTCTTGTCGTGTCCGATGCGGCCGTCGGTCAGGCGCTGGGTGTGCTGCGCCAGCGGGTTGGTCAGACCGATCTGGTCGATCACCCGCACGTCGAGTCCGACGTTCATGCCCAGCATGCCCATGTTCGTGAAAAACACTGTGTGGGGCGCTTTGTAGGCCTTGCGCTGCTCGGGCGTCATGTCCGGCGGCGGCGGGATCGCGGGCACCACATCCCACACGTCGTAGTTGCCCGACGGCAGCAGCAGCGCACCGTCCGGGGTGTTCTCCAACGCGGTCAGCACCGCGCGCATGCGGGGATAGTCGAGATAGTCCGCGGCCGTCAGCGGATGCGCGTGCCCGGTGGCCTGCGAGTAGAAGCGACGCTCGTCGACGATGCCGGTGTAGGTCACCCGTGTCGCGTCGGCACCCATGCCCGGCGAATTCGCCGCCCACACAGACCATCCCACGACCGCGACCCACAGCACGCTCGTCGCGGCCGCCAGCAGGTAGCCCGTCTCACGGGTGAACCGGGTGCCGTCGGGCAGCACAAGCGGGATCACCGCGACCGGCGCCAGCACGCAGAAGATCGGCGCCAGAAGCACGCGGCCGTGCATGAAGTCGCCGCCCTGGCGCACCCAGTAGATGCCCTGGATCAAACCGCTGAGAACCATGAAAGCGACCACGGCGGGCGGACTCTGGACGGTCCGGCGCACCCAGCCGTACCCGCGCGGCACCTGACGGTGCAGCCACCACGGACGGCTGCGGGTGGCCACCAGCACGAGGCCGAGCAGCACCAGCAGCACCGCGGGCACCCACAGCAGATAGGGCTGGTTGAAGTTGGCCAGGTACGTCAGGCCCTGCGACCACTTCGATCCGGTCGCGTCCTTGGCGACCGCGGTGCCCGGCACGATCAGCGCGTAGTAGCCCATCCGGAAGATCTGGTAGGCCACCGGAAGCAGACCGCCGGCAACGACGATCAGCACGCGCCGCCGCCACCCCCGCGCCGCGATGAGCATCATCACCAGCGCGCCGCCGCCGATGAGCGCGAGTTCCGGGCGCACCAGCACGGAAAGTCCCGCGACGAACGCCAGCGCCCCCTCGAAGAACCGTCCCGGGACGTTGTCGGGGGCGTCCTGGGGTGCTCCGCCGTCGGCCGGGTAGGCGCGCAACGCCTGCGACCAGCACACCATCATCCACCACAGCAGGCCCAGATAGGCCAGCACCAAACCGTTTTCGAGCCCCGAGGTGGCGAAGTCGCGGGCAGGCGGGATCGCGATGTAGACCAGCGCCCCCGCGGGCAGCAGCAGCGCACGCCTGCCCTGCAGGCTGGGCGCGTACAGCCGTCCGGCGCCGAACATGACCAGCACCACACCGGCGACGCTGAGCGCGAGCGCGAATGCCAGCACCACGTACTCCAGCCGGACCGAACCGCCGATCCAGGCGCCGAGGGTCACCAGGTACGTCCACAGCGTCGAGGTGTTGGCCTCGACACGCTCACCGGCGTTGAACACCGGGCCGTTGCCCGCCAACAGGTTCCGCACGGTCCGCAGCACGATCAGACCGTCGTCGGCGATCCACCGGCGCTGCCACGCGCCCCAGCCGAACAGGCCCGCGACCACGAGCACGCTCAGCCACAGGCTGATGCGCACCGAGATGTCGTACGGGAAGGACGCCCCTCGTCCCAGCCGTTCACCGATACCACCGCTGAACCGGCGCGCGACCGGCCGTTCAGCTGAAATAGATGGCCGCACCGATGGTCCCGATCCACGCCAGGAACAGAATCTGCAGCACTCGGTCTTTCAGCGCGATCTCCTCGGGTTCACCGGCGATGCCCCCGTCGATGTCCACTGCGTAACGGAGGATGGCGATGGTGAAGGGGATCATCGTGACCGCGTACCACGACGCGTCCTGCGCGTCGAGGGTCATCAGGTCGTTGGCCCGGTCGCGGCTGAACGCCCACAGCCCGTAACAGACCACCATCGCGGTGGCCGAAAGCGTCCACACGAAACGCAGGTAGCTGCTGGTGTAACTCTCCAGCGACTTGCGGATCTTGGCGCCCGTGCGCTCGGCCAATTGCAATTCGGCGTAGCGCTTTCCGGCCGCCATGAACAGCGAACCGAACGCCATCACGAGCAGGAACCACTGCGACAGCGGGATGTCGGCGGCGACACCGCCTGCGATCGCGCGGATCAAGAAGCCCGACGACACGATGCAGATGTCGAGCACGGCCTGGTGTTTGAGGCCGAAGCAGTAAGCCAACTGCACGGCGATGTACACCGCCATCACGATGGCCAGGTTGGCGGTGAGCCACCACGAGATCACCAGCGACGCGACAGCGAGCAGGCCGGCCAGCGAGTAGGCCATCCACTCGGGCACCACACCGGCCGCGATGGGCCGGAACCGCTTGGTGGGGTGCGCACGGTCGGCCTCGACGTCGCGCGCGTCGTTGATGAGATAGATCGACGACGCCGCGAGGCAGAACACCACGAACGCAACGGAGACCTTGGCCGCGACGTCGGCGTAGTCGTATTCGATGCCGCTGCCCACGGCGGCCAGCGGGGCCGCCAGCACCAGCAGGTTCTTGATCCACTGGCGCGGGCGCACGGCCTTGATCAGCCCGGAGACCAGATTCTTCGGCGGGCCTGCCGTCGGCTGCGCTTCCTCACTCATGTGGGTGGCATCCATGGTTCTTCTGCTCCGTTACGACCCGCTCACCGACGCTCATCTGTCTCCTTCGGCACCGACAGAATTCGAAATCCTACCGGCCGCCTTCCCGACGGCTTTGCCCACGAGCGCTCCGACGACCACGCCCGTGACCACGTCGGTGGGATAGTGCACGCCGAGCACCAGACGCGACAGCGCCATCGGCGGCACCAGGAGCGCGGGTGCCGGCACACCCGTGGTCTGCGCCAGCAGCACGGCCGCAGCCGTGGTCGAGGTGGCATGCGCGGACGGGAAGCTCAGCCGGCTGGGCGTTCCGACGTTGACGGCGATGTCGGGATGGCTGGGCCGCTCGCGGCGCACCACGCGCTTGATCACGACGGCGGCCGCGTGCGCCAGAAACGCCCCGGCACCGACGGCGAGCCAGGACCGGCGCTTGGCAGGCTGGGCCAGCGCGCCCGCGGCGGCCAGCGCCACCCAGCCCGCGCTGTGTTCACCGAAGTGCGAGAGGGCACGGGCGCCGGTCAGCACACCGGGCCTGCCGGCAAGAGCCGCTTGCACGGCAACCAACACGGCGTCCTCGCCGCGCGGGGCGTCGCTCATCGTCCGACTTTCTCCGGTGTCTCGGTGAGCAGGACCGACTCCCACTTCTGCGTGCTGGTCAGCATGGGCAGCGCGTCGCGGTAGACCTTGCGCATGCGGTCGAACTTGCGCGCCAGCCTGGCCTGCTGCCGCAGCGAGGCGCGCAGCAGCGCGAACATCTTCGCGCGGTCACGCTGGCGGTACACCACGCCGCGGCCGTCGGCGGTGGTCACGGTGACACCGTCGACGCGGCACAGCGAGAACCACCTGGCGTCCTGCGTCGCGACGTTGATCTGCGGGCGCACGTGCGTCTCGGGGTCGTGGCTGCGCAACTGGTGCACGACACCGCGCGCGAGGTTCACCGCGATGGCCGGCTTGGACACCGGGATCGCGATCTTCTTGCGCCGCATGTCCGATGCAGGCGGCAACGACGTGGCACCCGGCAGCACCACCGCGTCGGGGTACTGCGAACGCAGCTTGCGCACGTCGGGCATGGCCGACTCCAGGATCGAGAACAGGTTCTCCGGGCCGGCCAGGAAGTCCTCCATCGCCTTGTTCTGGATGGCGACGGTCGAATATTCAAGGCACAGGAGGTGTTTGATGGTGGCCTTGAGATGGCTCGCGATCAGCCCGCTGACCGGGCCGTCCCAGTGCAGCGCGGCGACCACGAGGCGGTTGCGCAGGTGGAAGTACGCCTGCCAGTCGATGGCGTCGTCCTTGTCGCTCCAGGCCATGTGCCAGATCGCCGCGCCGGGCAGGGTCACGGTGCCGTAACCGTGTTCGCCTGCGCGCAAACCGTATTCGGCGTCGTCCCACTTGATGAACAGCGGCAGCGGCTGGCCGAGTTCCTCGGCGATCTGCCGCGGGATCATGCACATCCACCAGCCGTTGAAGTCGACGTCGACGCGGCGGTGCAGCAGCTTGGTGCGCGGTTCCTCGGCGTCGCTGAGCTTGAACTTCGCGAAGTCGTGGTCGTACTCGGCATTCGGCGCGGCGGTCCACATGAAGTTGGCGCGGTCCACGACCTCGCCCATGACGTGCAGGTGCGACGGCTCCTGCAGGTTGAGCATCTGGCCGCCGACCAGGATGGGCGACTTGGCGAACCGGTTCATCGCGAGGGCCCGCAGGATCGAATCGGGCTCGATGCGGATGTCGTCGTCCATGAACAGGATCTGTTCACAGTCGGTGTTCTTGAGCGCCTCGTACATCACACGGCTGTACCCGCCCGAACCACCGAGGTTCGGCTGGTTGTGGATCGACAGGCGGTCACCGAGACGCGCTGCGGCGTCGGCGAATCCGGGATGGTCCTTGGCCTTGCTGGTGCCCTGGTCGCTCACGATGACCGCGGAGATCACCTCGTCGACCAACGGATCGGAGGTGAGCGCGGCGAGCGCGTTGACGCAGTCGGCGGGCCGGTTGAACGTGGGGATGCCGACCGCGACGTTGGCCCGGCCCGGTGCGGGCACCGGTGCGTACCAGCCCGCGCTGTGCACGCGCACCGCGGTGTTGGTGGTGATGTCGAACCAGATCCAGCCACCGTCCTCGAACGGGGTGAGGTCGATCTCGAACTCGACGGCGGCGGGGCCGTCACCTTCACCGGCGACCGGGGCGCCGCCGACGGTGATGCGCGCGCCGGTGGCCTTCGAGCGGTACACGTCGACGCGCGCGGTGCCGGTGAGTTCGACGCGCAGCACCACGGTGTCGAGCGTCGACCACCGCCGCCAGTAGCTGGCCGGGAACGCGTTGAAGTACGTCGCGAACGACACCTCGGACTCGGGGCCGATCTCCAATGACGTGCGCGTGGGCGCGTGGGCGCGCCGCGAGTTGGTGGTCGACTCCTCGATGTAGAGCTTGCGCACGTCGAGGGGCTCACCCGGTCGCGGCAGGATCACCCGGGAGAGCAGACTGACCGCCCTGGACTCGTCGGCTTCGAGTGCGCCGGAAGGGATGTCACTCATGCTTTGCTGCTTTCGTCTTCGGTGACCAGCGACGCGCCCTCGGACAGGTGCGGCGCCAGTACGTTGTCGAACATGCTGAGCGCGCTGGCGATCGCCATGTGCATGTCGAGGTATTGGTAGGTGCCCAGCCGGCCGCCGAAAAGCACCTTTGCCGAGGCAGTTTCGGCTTTGGCCCGGGCGCGGTAGGCCGCCAGCACGGCACGGTCGGCCTCGGTGTTGATCGGGTAGTACGGCTCGTCGTCGTTGTCGGCGAACCGCGAGTACTCGCGCATGATCACGGTCTTGTCGGTGGGATATGTGCGCTCGGGGTGGAAGTGCCGGAACTCGTGGATGCGCGTGTACGGCACGTCGAGGTCGTTGTAGTTCATCACCGGCGTGCCCTGGAAGTCGCCCGTCTCGAGCACCTCGAGCTCGAAATCGAGTGTGCGCCAACCAAGGCGGCCCTCGGCGTAGTCGAAGTAGCGGTCCAGCGGGCCCGTGTAGACCACGGGCGCGTCCGGGTTGGCCGCGCGCAGGTCGTCACGCACGTCGAACCAGTCGGTGTCCAGGCGCACCTCGATGCGCTCGTCGGCGGCCATGTTCTCGAGCCACTTGGTGTAGCCCTCGACGGGCAGCCCCTCGTAGGTGTCGTTGAAGTAGCGGTTGTCGAACGTGTAGCGCACCGGCAGCCGGGTGATGTTGGACGCGGGCAGGTCCTTGGGGTCGGTCTGCCACTGCTTGGCCGTGTAGTGCTTGATGAACGCCTCGTAGAGGGGCCTGCCGACCAGGCTGATGGCCTTCTCCTCGAAGTTCTTGGCGTCCTTGGTGTCGATCTCGCTGGCCTGCTCGGCGATCAGCGCCCTGGCCTCGTCCGGGGAGAAGTAGCGCCCGAAGAACTGGCTCACCAGGCCGAGGCCCATGGGGAACTGGTAGGCCTGCCCGTTGTGCATGGCGAAGACGCGGTGCTGGTAACCGGTGAAGTCGGTGAACTGGCGCACGTAGTCCCACACGCGCTTGTTGGACGTGTGGAACAGGTGCGCGCCGTACTTGTGGACCTCGATGCCGGTCTCCGGTTCGGGCTCCGAGTAGGCGTTGCCGCCGATGTGCGGGCGGCGCTCTATGACAAGGACCCGTTTACCCAACTGCGTCGCCGCACGCTCGGCGATCGTCAGACCGAAGAAGCCGGATCCGACGACGAATAGGTCGAAATTACCGGTGGACTGGGACGGAGCGACCGGGTGCGATATGGACGTCATCGGCAGCCAGGGTATCCGACCACCCTCCCGCCCCTCGAATGCGACAGCAGGTCCAGGTCGCAATTCGCTCACGATTCAATCACGTCACTCTAGACACACTAGTCACACCCGTACCATCGATGACGTTGGCGCTCATGGGCTTCGCACGATCCGTCCGTAGCCGCTGACGAAGTTGTTCGGAGCACTCCGAGCAGTTGATATGCAGTCCATGTATTGAGGAGACTTCCGTGCCGAACCGCCGTCGACGCAAGCTCTCGACAGCCATGAGCGCAGTCGCCGCAGTGGCCGTCGCAAGTCCAGTCGCCCTGATTGCCGTAACTCAGCATTCCCCCGCACCTCAACACCGCGAGTTCACCCAGGCCGCGCTGGTCACCGACCTCCCCGGCGAGCTGATGTCCGCGCTTTCGCAGGGCCTGTCCCAGTTCGGCATCAACCTGCCGCCCATGCCCTCGCTGACCGGTGGCGCCGCGACGCCGTCGCTGGCCTCCCCGACACTGACCTCCCCCGGTCTGGCCTCCCCTGGTTTGACCTCCCCGGGCTTGACCCCAGGTTTGACGCCGGGCTTGACGACGCCGTCGCTGACCGACCCCGGTCTGACCAACCCGGCCCTGACCAATCCGGCGCTGACCAGCCCCGACGGCCTGACCTCGCCGGGTCTCACGACGCCGAGCCTGACCAGCCCGGGCCTGACCACGCCGGACGCGTCGCTGGGCACCACGCCGTCGCTCACGGATCCGGGTCTGACCAACCCCGCGCTGACCACGCCGTCGCTCACCACTCCCGGCCTGGCCACGCCCTCGACCGGTCTGACCACCCCCGGCCTGGATCCGTCCCTGACGCCGATCTCCAACGCCGCGGGCCTGCCCGCACCCGGTGAGGTGCCGATCTCGGCGCCGGTCGGCCTGGATCCGAGCCTGGGGACCTATCCGATCCTGGGTGATCCGTCGCTCGCGACCATGCCTGCCGCGAGCACGGGAGGCGGCGGCCTGTTCGGTGATCTGTCCGCCGCGGCCGATCAGCTGGGCGCGGGCCAGGCGATCGACCTGCTCAAGGGCATGGTGCTCCCGGCCATCACCCAGGCCATCCAGTCCGGTGCGCAGGCGGCCCCGGCCGCCGCACCGGCACCCGTGCCGCCGCCTGCCTGATCCAGGCGAGTCAACAAGCGTCACCCGAAACGGCACCGCAGAAGCCTCGCGCTCTGCGGTGTCGTTGCGGTTGCGTCCAGATTCGCGGGCGATCGTGATGCGTGTCGCATCATTAGTAACAACAGACGCATACGTAACATCAGTCCGTGCAGTCACGTCGTCCCGCGCCGTCGATCCTGTTCACCGCGATCGCGGCGACCCTGATCGTCGTCCCGTGGGCGCTCAGCGGGACCGGCGACGAACATCACAACCCCGCAGCCGACGCCCCGTCGCTCACGCAGCAGCCCCTCGACGACCTCGGTGGCGGCGAGACCATCCGGGAGATCCACCAGGACGAGCCGTTCTCCCTGGTCGCGCTGACCGCACAGGACCTCGACGGCACCTCGGCGCGCATCCGCGCCAAGAAGGCAGACGGGTCGTGGGGGCCGTGGTACGAGGCCGAGGCCCTCGACGGCGTCGGCGCCGACACCCCGGGCCCGCGCGGCACCGATCCGGTGTTCGTCGGACGCACCAACACCGTGCAGATCGCGATCACCCGGCCCGAGAACGCCGCGCCGACCGCCCCGGCCCCCAAGAACAAGGACGACAAGAACAAGCCCGATCTGGGCTACCGGCCCGCAACCGTGCAACAACCGCTGGGCCAGAACGTCACCGCGGTGCTGATCAGCCCGCCGCAGGCGCCCGCCGACATCGGCCCGCTGCCCACGGCCGTCACGGCCCCCGGCGTTCCGCCGCACATCATCGGCCGCGCGCAGTGGGGCGCCGACGAATCGATGCGGTGCCCGGCCGTGTACGACGCGGGGATCCGGGCCGGCATCGTGCACCACACGGCGGGCAGCAACGACTACGCGCCCGAGGATTCGGCGGGCATCGTGCGGTCGATCTACGAGTACCACACGAGAACTCTGGGCTGGTGCGACATCGCCTACAACGCGCTGGTCGACAAGTACGGGCAGGTCTTCGAGGGCCGGGCAGGCGGCATGGACCGGCCCGTGGAGGGCGCCCACACCGGCGGCTTCAACCGCGACACCTGGGGTGTGGCGATGATGGGGAACTTCGACGCGGTGCCCCCGACCCCGATCCAGTTGCGCACCACCGGAAGACTGCTGGGCTGGCGCCTGGGCCTGGACCGCATCGATCCGCACGGCACCGTGGTGCTCGCATCGGAAGGCGGGTCGTTCACCCACTTCCCGCGCGGCGCCACCCCGACGCTGCCCGCGATCTTCACGCACCGCGACGTCGGCAACACCGACTGCCCGGGCAACGCGGCATACGCCGAGATGGGCCGCCTGCGCGACATCGCCGCCCGGTTCAACCAGCCACCCGGACCCGAGGAACTCGCCGAGCAGATGCGCGGCGGCGCGATATTCGCGCGGTGGGAGTCCGTCGGCGGGCCCGCGGGTCCGCTCGGCAACCCGACCTCACCCGAGGCCGCGGCCGAGGGCGAGGCCCGCTACGCGACCTTCGAGCGCGGTGCGATCTACTGGTCCCCCGTCACCGGGGCGCAGCCGCTCACCGGCGCGATCTACGAGGCCTGGGGCCGACTGGGTTTCGAGCGCGGTGCGCTGGGCCTGCCGACCAGCGGTGAGATCCACGAGCCGCTGTGGATCAAGCAGAACTTCCAGCACGGCACGCTGAACTTCGACCGTGAGAAGCACACCGTGGTCCGCGTCATCGACGGTGTGCCACAGGAACTCCCACCCGCGGCCCCCGACGATCAGCCCGTGCAGCTCGAGCGCTTCACGCCGATCGCCTGAGCCGAAAATCCCGAAAGCCCGAAAAGCCCGAAAAGCCTCAGCCCCACCAGCGTTCGAGCACGGTCGCCACACCGTCCTCGGCGTTGGTGGTGGTGACCTCGTCGGCAGCGGCCTTGGCCTCGGGATGCGCGTTGCCCATCGCCACGCCGCGGCCGGCCCAGCTGAGCATCGGGACGTCGTTGGGCATGTCGCCGAACGCGACGATGTCGGCGTCGGTGAGCCCGAGCGGGCCCGCGAGTTCGGCGACGCCCGTGGCCTTGCTGATGCCCGACGGCACGATCTCGATGAGGCCGTTGTTGGTCGAGTAGGTGATGTCGCCCTGCGCGCCGATGTGCTTGACCAGTTCGGCGGCCATGTCGGCACTCTGCGCCCCCGCCTTGCGGATCAACAGCTTCACCGCGGGCGCGCTCAGCAGATCCTCGACCGACACCTCGGTGTTGTCCGGGTTGAGCCACGCGTGCTCGTAACCGGGCGAGCTGACGAACTGAGGTGTGGCGGCGTCATGGGCCGAGCGGCCCACGCGTTCGACGGCCAGGCCCGCACCGGGGATCACGTGCGTCGCGATGTCGGCGAGTTCGGCGAGCATCTCCGGCGACAGCGTGCGCGCCGAGACGATCCGGTCGGTGGCGGGGTCGTAGATCACCGCCCCGTTGGCACAGACCGCCATGGGTGCCAGGCCAAGCCCGTCCACCACGGGCTGGATCCACCGCGGCGGGCGCCCCGTCGCGAGCACGAACGTCGCACCCGCGGCGACGGCCGCCCGGACCGCGGCGCGGGTACGCGGCGTGACCCGCTCGTCTTCGTCGAGCAGCGTGCCGTCGACGTCGGTGGCGATGAGCCCCGGCGTTTTGTCAGAGGTCACCGGTTGGTCTTCGCTTTCCGTTCGGCACGTTTGCGGGCCCGTTCGGCCAGTTCCGCCTCGTCGCGGCGTTTGGCCTCTTCGGGTGTGGGCGCCCCGCCGCCGAGGCGGCGCGGCACCCAAAAGGCCCCGGGCGGGGCGGGATAGTCGCGCTGTGCGCTCTCGAGCATGTCCGACATGGCCGCGCGCAGGGCCGCGCCGAGTTCGTCGGGAGATCCCGAAGCCTCGATGGGCGGCCCGACGCAGACGTTGATCGGGATCTTTTTGCGCCCGATCGCCCTCGGGTGGTCCTTGGTCCAGATGCGCTGCGCACCCCACACGATCAGCGGGATGATCGGAACCCCGGCCTCCAGCGCCATCCGCACGGCGCCGGTCTTGAACTCCTTGAGCTCGAAACTGCGGCTGATCGTCGCCTCGGGGTACACCCCGACGAGTTCACCGGCCCGCAGCGCCTCGACCGCGGCGGCGTAGGCCCCCGCGCCCGCGCTGCGGTCCACCGGGATGGTGCCGGTGTGTCTGATCAGGTAGCGGATCACGGCCACCTGTTCCATCTCGGCCTTGATCATGAACCGCATGCGGCGGCCACGTTCGGTCGCGGCGAGACCCGCGGGCAGGAAGTCGACGTAGCTGGTGTGGTTGATCGCAACCACCGCACCGCCGGTCGCCGGCAGATTCTCCAGGCCGCTGAAGGTGATCCGGGATCCGGTGGCCCGGACCGCAAGCCGCGCCGCGATCTCCAAACTGCGGAAAACCGGTTCCATACGCTGCTACCCCGGCGCCCCGGAGGGTTCGGCAGGTCCTGAGCCGCTCTGCTTCGCGCGCCGCGCGGCCTTCTCGGCCGCCTCCTCGGCGTCCATCAGGTTCGCCTCGGCCAGCGACGGTGCGCCGCCGCCCAGCCGGTGCGGCACCCAGAACTCACCCGCCGGATGCGGACCGTAGGAGTCCTGCACCTGCTCCAGCAGGTGCTGCATGCGCGAGTGCAGCAACGCGGTCAGTTCCGGCGCGGGCAGCGTCGGTGCGATGGGCTCGCCGACGGCGATGAAGATCGGCACCTTGGGCCGGTACAGGTTCTTCGGACGTCCCTTGGTCCAGATGCGCTGGGCGCCCCACACGATGTGCGGGATGATCGGCACGTCCGCCTCGATCGCCATGCGCGCGGCGCCGGACTTCAGCTCCTTGATCTCGAAGCTGCGGCTGATCGTCGCCTCGGGGTACACGCCGACGAGTTCGCCGGCCTTGAGGTACTCGCAGGCCTGCTCGAACGAGGCCGCGCCGCTGTGGCGGTCCACCTCGATGTGGCGCAGGCTGCGCATGATCGGACCGGTGATCTTGTTGTCGAAGACTTCCTTCTTCGCCATGAAGCGCACCTTGCGGCCCCGCTTCTGCAAATAGGCCGGCAGCCCGGCGAAGGTGAAGTCGAAGTAGCTGGTGTGGTTGATCGCCACCACCGCGCCGCCGGTGACGGGCAGGTTCTCCACCCCGGTCACCGTGAACTTGAGCCCTTGCAACCGCCAGGCCAGGCGGGCCAGTTGGATGACAGTCCCGTACACCGGTTCCACAGCCGCAAGCGTAATGCCCACGGGTTGCGCGGCGTAGACGCGTGGCCCGCCCGCACGCGGCTGACCTGCCGGACTTCGGTCCGACGCCGGGTTCCAGCTAGGCTGGCGAAGCACTCTTGTTTCACCAGTGAAAGGCTGTTTGTGCAGGTCACCAGTGTCGGGCACGCCGGCTTTCTGATCGAGTCCCGGGCAGGCAGCATCCTGTGCGACCCCTGGGTCAACCCCGCTTATTTCGCCTCGTGGTTCCCGTTCCCGGACAACAGCCAACTCGACTGGGACGCGCTCGGCGACGTCGACTACCTCTACGTGTCGCACCTGCACAAGGACCACTTCGACCCCGAGCACCTGCGCCGGTACGTCAACAAGGACGCCGTGGTGCTGCTGCCGGACTACCCGGTGCCCGATCTGCGCCGCGAGCTCGAGAAGCTGGGCTTCCACAACTTCTTCGAGACCACCGACTCGGTCAAGCACACCGTCAGCGGCCCCAAGGGCGACCTCGACGTGATGATCATCGCGCTGCGCGCGCCCGCCGACGGCCCGATCGGGGACTCCGGTCTGGTGGTTTCGGACCGCGTCACCACCGTTTTCAATATGAACGACGCGCGTCCGGTCGATCTCGATGTGCTGCACACCGACTTCGGCCAGATCGACGTGCACATGCTGCAGTACTCGGGCGCGATCTGGTACCCGATGGTCTACGACATGCCCGCGCGCGCCAAGGAGGCGTTCGGCATCCAGAAGCGCCAGCGGCAGATGGACCGCTGCCGTCAGTACATCGCGCAGGTCGGTGCGACCTGGGTGGTGCCGTCGGCGGGCCCGCCGTGCTTCCTGGACCCCGAGCTGCGCGATCTCAACGACGACCACGGCGACCCGGCCAACATCTTCCCGGACCAGATGGTGTTCCTGGAGCAGCTGCGCATCCACGGCCACGACGGCGGCCTGCTGATGATCCCCGGCAGCACTGCCGATTTCACGGGTTCGACGCTCAACTCGCTGACGCATCCGGTGGACGATCCCGAGTCGATCTTCACCACGGGCAAGGCCGCGTACATCGAGGACTACGCGCAGCGCATGGCACCGGTGCTGGCCGCGGAGAAGGCGCGCTGGGCCCCGTCGGCCGGCGAGCCGATGCTGGAGGCGCTGCGCGCGCTGTTCGAGCCGATCATGACGCAGACCGACCAGATCTGCGACGGCATCGGCTACCCCGTCGAGCTGCGGCTGACCGGCCGCGACCACAACGAGACCGTGGTGCTCGACTTCCCCAAACGGGTTGTCCGCGAACCGATCCCCGACGAGAGGTTCCGCTACGGCTTCGAGATCCCCGCCGCTCTGGTGCGTACGGTGTTGCGCGACGAGGAACCGGACTGGGTCAACACGATATTCTTGTCGACGCGGTTCAGGGCCTGGCGTGTGGGCGGGTACAACGAGTATCTGTACACGTTCTTCAAGTGCCTCACCGACGAGCGGATCGCCTACGCCGACGGCTGGTTCGCCGAGGCCCACGACGACTCGTCGTCGATCACCCTGGACGGCTTCCAGATCCAGCGGCGCTGCCCGCACCTGAAGGCCGACCTGTCGAAGTTCGGTGTGGTGGAAGGCAACACGCTGACCTGCAACCTGCACGGCTGGCAGTGGAACCTGGAGAACGGCAGGTGCCTGACCACCAAGGGCCACGAACTGAGGTGCCAGAAGCTGTGACCGCGCCGCGGCAGTACTACGACGACGGCCTGGTCCAGCTGGACCAGGAGGCGATCACGTTGCGCCGCTACCACTTTCCGTCGGGCACGTCGAAGGTGATCCCGCTGCGCGACGTGCGCGGCTACACCGCGACCGGGCTGGATCTGCTGCACCGGTTCCGGCTGTGGGGCAGCGCGGATCTGCGTCGCTGGCTGCCGCTGGACGTCGGCCGTCCGCTGCGCTCGACGCTGGTCACCCTCGACGTCGCCGGGACGCGGTGGCGCCCCGCGTTCACCCCCGCCGATCCCGATGAGTTCACCGCGCGGCTCGACGAACTGCTGAAATCCTGAACGTCAGCCGGCCGTGACGATCTGGCGCAGTTCCGAGGCCTCACTGGAGGCGCTGTCGTAGACGCGCACGATGGCCTCGTCCCCCGGCTTGAGGTAGGTCGACTCGCCCAGCGGCGTGTACCGCGTCGCGCCGATGCCGATCAGCACGACCTCGGGGTGTCCGCTGGCCACCATCAGGGCGCCCACATCCTCCAGAGGCGTGTCGTCGGAACCCTTCTGGTTCGCCAGCCGCTCGACGATCCAGTCCAGCAGCACCTCGCCGTAGTACGAGTAGCCCACCAGGGGTGAGTCGACGCCGTACGCGTGCTGCTGACCGCCGTCCTCGCGCAGGTAGCACACCAGACGCATGGTCGCGGTGGGGCCGTCCGGGGTCAGATCGCTGATCTCGAAGAACTGCGAGGCCACACCTTTCGACGCCGGTCCCCAGTTCTTCTTGTGGCTGATCTTGGGTGCGCCGGGCCTGCGGATCGAGCAGTCGTTGAAGGCACCGAGCGCGAACGGCTCGAGCCGGGCCACCGTGTCGCCGTTCCACACCACCTGGCAGGCCACGCCCACCTCGGGTTCGATCTGCAGGTTGAGCGGCCCCTGGAACTCCTCGGAGGCCTCGGGCAGTTTGATGCTCTCACTCGACAGCGGGAACTCGCCGAGGAAGTCGTCACGGCCGGGGGCGTACCACGGGAAGATGCCCTTGGGCGCGTATCCCTCGGTCACCACCTTGGTGAAATCGCTTGCCTCGCCTGCCTGTTCGAGGTGGCCGGCGAAGTTGCCCGCGACGCCGAACCCGAACCAGTTCCGCGCTTCGGTGAGGTCGATGTCGATCATGGCTCGAGCACTTCCGTTCTGACGTAGGGCACAAGGGCAGCGGGCACGCGCACGCTGCCGTCGGGCTGCTGATGGTTCTCCAGGATCGCGACCAGCCACCGTGTGGTGGCGAGCGTGCCGTTGAGGGTCGCGGCAATCTGCGGTTTGCCGTTGTCGTCGCGGTAGCGCGTGGACAACCGGCGCGCCTGGAACGTCGTACAGTTCGACGTCGACGTGAGCTCACGGTAGGTCTGCTGCGTCGGCACCCACGCCTCGCAGTCGTACTTGCGCGCGGCCGACGATCCGAGATCGCCTGCGGCGACGTCGATCACGCGGTACGGCACCTCGATCGCGGCCAGCATCTCGCGCTGCCAGCCCAGCAACCGCTGGTGCTCGGCCTCGGCGTCCTCGGGCTTGCAGTAGATGAAGCCCTCGACCTTGTCGAACTGGTGTACGCGGATGATGCCGCGCGTGTCCTTGCCGTAGCTGCCCGCCTCGCGGCGGAAGCACGACGACCACCCGGCGTAGCGGCGCGGTCCCGCGGACAGGTCGAGGATCTCGTCGGCGTGGTAACCGGCCAGCGGCACCTCCGAGGTCCCGACGAGGTACATGTCGTCGGCCTCGAGCCGGTACACCTCGTCGGCGTGCGCGCCGAGAAACCCGGTGCCGCGCATCACCTCGGGACGCACCAGCACGGGCGGGATCATGAGCGTGAACCCGTTCTGGACGGCCACCTGCGTGGCGAGCTGAAGCAGCCCGAGCTGAAGCAGCGCACCGGCACCGGTCAAGAAGTAGAACCGCGAACCCGACACCTTGGCGCCGCGTTCCATGTCGATCAGGCCGAGCGACTCACCGAGCTCCAGGTGGTCTTTGGGGTTCTCGATGGCCCGCGGTTCACCCACGGTGTCGAGCACCACGAAGTCGTCCTCGCCGCCCGCGGGCACGCCTTCGATGATCACGTTGCTGATCGCCATGTGCGCGGCCGTGAACGCCTGTTCGGCCTCGGCCTGCGCGGCCTCGGCGGCCTTGACCTGCTCGGCGAGGTCCTTGGCCCGCTGCAGCAGGGCCGGGCGCTCGTCCGGGGACGCCTTGCCGACGAGCTTGCTCGCGGCCTTCTGCTCGGCCCGCAGATTGTCGGCGGCCGACACCGCCGAGCGGCGTGCCGTATCGGCGGCCAGCAGCGCGTCCACAAGCGCCGGGTCCTCGCCGCGGGCGCGTTGTGACGCGCGGACGATGTCGGGATTCTCGCGCAGCAGCCTGAGGTCGATCACGGGCGCAACCCTACTTTTGGCGCGGCGGTACGTACATTCCAGGTGCGGGGAGCGTCAGCGGCCGCATCGGGAGCGTGTCCGGCCGGCCGCAAGCACAACCTCGTAACGTTACAACCGCATCAGTTGTCACAGCGCCTGACACGCCTGTCACAATGGAGCGGATGTTGGAGGCACCCGAGCACCCAGACCAGCTTCCCGATCAGCGCGAACGGAAGGGGCGGTTCTGGATCAGCCTGCACGCCGCGTCGACGCGGCGTGCGCTGCTGTTGACCGCTCTCGGCGGCCTGCTCATCGCGGGCCTGATCACCGCGCTGCCCCGCAGTGAGGGCGCGAACAACACGCTCAGCGCCGGTGCCATCGCGCTCGGCCCGCGCGGCAACGAGACCTTCAACCACGTCAAGGACGGCGACTGCCTGAACTGGCCGGGGCGCAACCCCGACGCGGCCCGCATCGTCGACTGCGGCGAGAACCACCGCTTCGAGGTCGCCGCGGCGATCGACATGCGCACGTTCCCCGGCAGCGAGTACGGCCCCAGCGCCCCGCCGCCGTCGATGGACCGCATCAAGCAGATCAGCCAGGAGCAGTGCACGCCCGCGCTGAAGTCCTACCTGGGGCCCAAGTTCGATCCCAACGGCAAGTTCACGATCGGCCTGCTGTGGTCGGGTGAGAAGGCGTGGAAGCAGTCGGGCGAGCGGCGCATGCTGTGCGGCCTGCAGTTGCTCGGCCCGGGCGACACCCAGCTGGAGTTCACGGGCAAGGTCGCCGATATCGATCAGTCCAAGGTCTGGCCTGCAGGCACATGCCTGGGCATCGACCCGGCCACCAACCAGCCCACCGACGTCCCGGTCGACTGTGCGGCACCGCACGCCATGGAGGTGACCGGTGCGGTCAACCTCGCCGAGAAGTTCCCCGGGCCGCTGCCTGCCGAGGACGACCAGGACGAGTTCATCAAGGACGCCTGCACCAAGCAGACCGATGCCTATCTGGCGCCCGTGCAGCTGCGCAGCACGACGCTCGCGCTGAGCTACAGCACCATCTCGCTGCCGAGCTGGTCGGCGGGCAGCCGTCAGGTGTCGTGCAGCATCGGCGCGACGCTGGGCAACGGCGGCTGGTCCACGCTGGTCAACACCGCCAAGGGCCCGCTGCTGATCAACGGTCAGCCGCCGGTGGCGCCGCCCGACATCCCGGCCGAACGCCTCAACCTCGACCCCATCCCGCTGCCGGATGTGGCGGAGACGTCGTCCGGGTCGTCCAGCTCGTCCTCGTCGGGATCGTCGTCCTCGTCGGGTTCGTCGGGTACCTCGGGCTCGTCGTCGAGCTCGTCGTCGGGATCCTCGGGGTCGTCCGGGTCCTCCGGGTCGGCCGATCAGCACCTGCCTGCGCAGTCGACGGACACTCAGCAGGCACCCCAGTCGACCGATCCGGCGCAGCAGAACACGTTCAACCCGCCGCCGCCCGACGCCCCGGCCCCGCCGGCCGACCAAGCGGCTCCCGCTCCCGCACCCGCACCCGCTCCCGCTCCCGCTCCCGAGCAGGCTCCGCCCCCGCCGGGTCCGGTCGACGTCCCGCCGCCGCCCGGCGCGCCGGTGCCCCCGCCGCCGGGTCCGTGACCCGTGGCCGTGCGGATGGACCCGCAACGGTTCGAGGAATTGGTGTCCGACGCGCTCGATCAGGTGCCACCCGAACTGGCTGCGGCGATCGACAACGTCGTGGTGCTCGTCGAGGACCGCAACCCCGACGAACCTGAGATCCTCGGGCTGTACCAGGGCGTGGCGCTGACCGAGCGGGACTCCTGGTACGCGGGCTCACTGCCCGACACCATCACGATCTACCGCGATGCCCTGCTCGACATCTGCGACACCGAGGACGACGTGATCGACGAGGTCGCGATCACCGTGATCCACGAGATCGCTCACCATTTCGGGATCGATGACGAGAGGCTCCACGAGTTGGGGTGGGGATGAGCGCTTCGGACACGAAAACGCCCGCGCGGCAACCACGTTTTGTCGGCCCGCAGTGTTATGAACGGGACATGACGATCCAGTGCCGGGACTGTGTGGCCGGGCTGGAGCACTGCCACGGCACCCTGATCCACCATGTCCGGTACCGCGTCGAGTGCACAGACGACGGCTGCACCACCCCAGAGATAGCGCACACCTTCAGCATCGACTGCGAGACGGTCGGCTGCCTGTGCAGCGAGGACATCGCGATCGCGATCTAACCCATCGGGTCTTTCGACGTCAGCGCGTCGGTGACGGGCTGGACGTCGGGTTCGGGATGGAACGGCGGGGTGAGCGTCGCCCAGCGCACGCAACTCCACCGCCCGTCGGTGGTGGGCGTGAGGATCACCGATTCGGTGTTGGCCAGGTGGTGTTCCAGCGCGAAGCTGCCGTCGACGCCCGCGAGCACCGCGGCCACCAGCCGGATGGCCGCACCGTGGCTCACCAGCACGATGTCGCTGTCGAAGTCGTGGTCGTCGAGGTAGTTCAGCCGCAGATGGTCGACGACGGGCACGTAGCGGTCGAGCACGTCGACCGCGGACTCGCCGCCGGGCATCGGCACGTCGAGTTCACCTTGGTGCCAGCGTTGGTAGATGGCCTCGAACTGCGCGATCGCGGCGTCGTCGTTGCGGTCTTCGAGCTCGCCGACCTGAACCTCGTGCACGCCGTCGAACTCCTGCGGCGTCAGCCCGATCTCACCGGCGATACCGGATGCGGTCTGCGCGGCGCGGCGCGCCACCGAGTGCGCGACGAGCGCAGGCCGTTGCGGGAACGCGGTGACGACCCGCCGGGCCTGATCGTGGCCCAGGTCGGTCAGTTCGGCGCCGGGGGGACGGGTGTCGAGGCGGCGGTCGACGTTGGCACGGGACTGCCCGTGTCGGACAAGGACGAGACGGCCACTCATGCGCCACCCGATCCGGCCCGCAGGCCTTCGAGCCATGTGGTGGCCTCGTCCAGACGGGGCGGCGGCGCGCCCGCGGCCGATTCCGTCGGCCATGAACCCAGATATCGCACATCTACACAACGTCGGTGGAGCGCTTTGAGTGCCTCGGCCACCGGATCGTCGTCGATGTGCCCGGCACAGTCGAGGAAGAACATGTAGGTGCCCAACTCGGTTCTGGTCGGGCGGGATTCGATGCGGGTCAGGTCGATGTCGCGGATCGAGAACTCGGTCATGGCCGAGACCAGGGCACCCGGTTCGTTGACCAGCCGCAACACCACGGCGGTGCGATCGGCGCCGGTGGCCGGTGGCGGGGTCCCAGGAAGACCCACGAGCACGAACCGTGTGCGGGCGTTGGGTTCGTCGACGACGTCGGCGGCCATGATGTCGAGTCCGCAGCGCTCAGCGGCCAACCGTGTGCTCACACCGGCATCGGCCCTGCCCTCGGCCACGTCATGGGCCGCAGCGGCGTTCGAGTGGGCCGGAACCACCTCCGCGTCGCGGAGGTTGGCCGCGAGCCAGTGGCGCACCTGCGCGGCGGCGACGGGGAAAGCCGCGACGGTGCGCACCGGCCCGTCGTGTCCGGGTCGGACCACGATCGTGAAGGCGACGTCGAGGGTCAGTTCGGCGTAGATCTGCAGCGGGCTGCCGGCCGCGAGGCTGTCGAGCGTGGGCAGCACCGTGCCGTCGATCGAGTTCTCGATCGGCACGCACGCATAGTCGGCACGGCCTTCACGGACGGCGCTGAGCGCTCCGGGTGTGCTGTCGGTCCGGACCGGGGTGAATCCGGCTGCGTCCTCGGCCGGGCCCGGGACCATGCTCTTGGCCACCATCTGCAGCAATGCCGCTTCGGTGAAGGTTCCCTCTGGTCCCAGGTATGCGATGCGCGGCACGTTGCCAACCCTATCCGGTCGCATGGCCGGTTCCTGGCGGTGAACGCGCGCCTCGGTACGCCTTGCGCAGTCTTCGATCATGCAGTTAAGTTAGGCTTACCTCACCTAAGGATGGAAGGCGGCGAGACATGGCAGTAGCGGCACCGACGACGGCCGAGCGGATCCGTAGCGCATGCGCCCGTGGCGGCGGTGCGATGCTCGCCGTCGAGGGCATCGAGCCGTTGGCGACGCCCGTGCACCACCTGCTGCAAGACGGCTCGTTCGCCATCACCGTCCCCGAGAACGGGCCACTCGTCGGCACGGTGGTGTCGTCGGGTTCGGCAGGTGTCCAGGCCGTGCTGGAGATGACCGACTACGCGCCGCTGCCGCTGCGCGAACCGGTGCGTTCGCTGGTGTGGATCCGGGGCCGCCTGCAACACGTGCCCAACGGCGAGGTGGCCGACCTGCTGGATCTGGTGGCCACCGAGAACCCGAATCCCGCACTGCTGCAGGTCAACTCGTCACCCATCGATGACGCCGACGACACCTACGCGCTGCTGCGCCTGGAGATCGAGTCGATCGTCGTCGCCGATTCCACCGGCGCCGAGTCCGTCACCGTCGGCGCACTGCTGGCCGCCCGGCCCGATCCGTTCTGCGCCATGGAGTCCAGCTGGCTGCAGCACATGGAATCGGCGCACCGCGACGTGGTCGACCGGCTCGCGACACGCCTGCCCGTCGCCCTGCGTCAGGGCCGGGTCCGCCCGCTCGGCCTCGACCGCTACGGCGTACAACTACGCGTCGAGAACGAGAACGGCGACCACGACGTGCGGCTGCCATTCCCCGCGCCCGTCGACGACGTGCCGGGATTGAGCAAGGCGATCCGCGTCCTCATGGGCTGCCCCTTCCTCAACGGCCTGCGCGCCCGCCGCCTCTGACGCCCGCCGGTCAGGCGGGACCGCTACGGTAGCTCCGGTGACCGGCCCTCTCGAGCACCGCGAGCACAGCGAGCACCGCCAACCGTCACGCCGCACGATCAAGATCGAGATCGTCGTCGTCCTGGCGGTGACGTTCGGGCTCAGTGCGTACACCGCGCTGCTGCGGCTGATCGAGGCTGTGCTGCTCGGACTGTCCGGCCAAACCGTCGCGCTCAACCCGCGCCGGTCCCCGTTCGACCTCATCGACCTCGGCCTGCACCTCGCGGGCGTCTTCAATCTGCTGGCTTGGGGTGCGCTGGCCCTGTACCTGTTGTGGCGCAGCGGAATCGGCCCCAAGGCCATCGGCCTGGGCCGCCCGCAGGCGCGCGCCGACGGCCTCGGCGGCCTCGCCCTCGCCGCGCTGATCGGGTTACCCGGGCTCGGGTTCTACGTCGTGGCCCGCATCCTGGGCCTGAGTGCCGACGTCGAACCCGCCGAGTTGTACGACACGTGGTGGCGCATCCCGGTGCTGCTCGGCTCGGCCTTTGCCAACGGGTGGGCCGAGGAGATCATCGTCGTGGGTTTCCTGCTCACCCGCCTGCGCCAACTCGACATCAGCCCCACGCGGGCGCTGGTGCTCTCGGCGCTGCTGCGCGGGGCCTACCACCTCTACCAGGGTTACAGCGCGGGCCTGGGCAATCTGGTGATGGGCCTGGTGTTCGGCTACGCGTGGCAGCGCACCGGGCGGCTGTGGCCGCTGATCATCGCCCACACCCTGATCGACGCGGTCGCGTTCGTCGGGTATGCCCTGTTGGCGCAACATCTCGGCTGGTTGCGGTAGCCGCCACGTACATTGCTGAGATGAACGGTTTCACGCCCGCCGACGGTGACCGGGACCCGCGCATGCGGCGTCCAGGCACGCCTCGGCCGTCGGGGGAACCGTCACAGTTCATCCGCCGCGATCCCAACTACCGGCCTCCGCAACCGCCGCCCCGGCCGGCCCCGCCGCCACCTGCGCGTCGGGTTCCGCCACCACCGCCGCGTCAGGCGCCCCCGCCACCGCCGAGACGCCCGGCGGCACCGCCACCCGCACCGCCGCCGCCGGGCCAGTCATCGAGGCCGCCTCGCCAGTTCCCCCCGCCGCCCACCAGACGCAAGACGTCTACGCCCACAGCGGCCGCGCAGTCCGCGCCACCCGCGCCGACCGTGCGCAAGCCGCGCCGCAGGCGTCGCTGGGGCCGTATCGTGTTGGCGCTGTTGATGATCGCGGTGCTCGCCGGGGCGGGCGCGATGATCTGGGTCGACACGTCACTGCAACGCATACCCGCACTGGCCGGCTACCCGGAGCGTCCCGCCGCCGGGCGCGGCACCACGTGGCTGCTCGTGGGATCGGACAGCCGCGAGGGCCTCACGCCGGAACAGCAGGCCTCGCTGACCACCGGCGGCGACCTGGGAACCGGCCGCACCGACACGATCCTCTTGGTGCACATCCCCGCCCTCGGGTCGAGCACCCCGGCGACCATGGTCTCGATCCCGCGCGACTCCTACGTCGAGATCCCCGGTTACGGCGAGGACAAGATCAACGCGGCGTTCGCGCTCGGCGGGGCGCCGCTGCTGGCGCAGACCGTCGAGTCGGCGACCGGGCTGCGCCTCGACCACTACGCCGAGATCGGCTTCGGCGGATTCGCGTCGCTGGTCGACGCCGTGGGCGGGGTGACGGTGTGCCCGGCGGAACCGATCAGCGATCCGCTCGCGGGCATCGATTTGCCCGCCGGATGTCAGGAACTCGACGGACGCACCGCACTCGGCTTCGTGCGCACACGTGCGACGGCCCGGGCCGATCTGGACCGCATGATCCATCAGCGGGAGTTCATGTCGGGGCTGCTGCACCGCGCGGCCAGCCCCGCGGTGTGGCTCAACCCCCTGCGCTGGAGTCCGATGATGCGTGCCGCGACGGGCACGCTCGCGGTCGACGAGGACGCGCACGTGTGGAATCTCGCCCGGCTGGCATGGTCGCTGCGGGGCGATCCGGTCACGATGACCGTGCCCATCGGCGAGTTCGGTTCCAACGGTTCGGGTGACGTGGTGATGTGGGACAGCGACGCCGCGCCGCGGTTGTTCGAGGCGCTGCGGACCGACGCGCCGGTGCCGCCTGACGTCCTGGAAAATGCCGTCAATTGAGTTTAGGCAAGGCTACATTTCCTCGACAGCAAACATCGTTGAAGTTCTTCACCACGCGAATCAAGACTTAGGTAACGCTGACCTCAATGAGGGTCACCTTCACCGACAATGCCGTTTGACCTGGTCTATCATCAAGATCATGACGAACAGCGGCGCTCTCGACACGAAATTCCACGCCCTCATCCAGGATCAAATTCGCAGCGAATTCACGGCTTCCCAGCAATACATCGCGATCGCCGTGTTCTTCGATGGCGCCGACCTGCCGCAGCTCGCCAAGCACTTCTACGCCCAGGCGCTCGAGGAGCGCAATCACGCGATGATGCTCGTGCAGTACCTGCTCGACCGCGACGTCGAGGTGGAGATCCCCGGCATCGACCCGGTGTGCAACAACTTCACCACGCCCCGCGACGCGCTCGCCCTCGCGCTCGACCAGGAGCGCACCGTCACCGAGCAGATCAGCCGGCTCGCGAGCGTGGCCCGCGACGAGGGTGATCACCTCGGCGAGCAGTTCATGCAGTGGTTCCTCAAGGAGCAGGTCGAGGAGGTCGCGGCGATGACGACGCTCGTGCGGATCGCCGACCGCGCCGGATCCAACCTGTTCCACATCGAGGACTTCGTCGCCCGTGAGATGTCGGCCGCGGGTGCGGATCCGACGGCACCGCGCGCTGCAGGCGGGGCCCTCTAGAGTTCTCGACGCGTCAGTCCCGGCCCGCGCCGGTGAGGCCGTTCTGCAGCCAATCCTTGGTGCGGCCGGGATGATTCGTCGCGATCCACGCGACACCGACGTCCCGGCAGAACCGGACGTCCTCGTAGTGGTCGACGGTCCAGCAGTACAGCGCGCGCCCCTGCGCGGCGGCCCGGTCCACCAGTTCCGGATGCTCCCGCAGCGTCGCGATGGACGGGCCCACCGCGGTGGCTCCCACCGTGGTCGCGGCACTGCCGCCCAGGTATCGAGACGTCTCGCCCAGTAGCACCGTCGGCAGCATCGGCGCGGCGCGGCGGATTCGCCACACCGCGGCCGCGGAGAACGACATCACCACCGCGCGCGCCATGTCGGCCGACGCCGGCGCGGCAATGCCGTAGCGGTGCAGCAGCGCAAGGAGTTTGTTCTCCACCAGCGCGCCGTAGCGCACAGGGTGTTTGGTCTCGATGAAAAGCTTGACCGGACGGTTCCAGTCCAGTGCCATCCGGACGAGTTCGTCGAGCGTCAGTACACCGGTGTCGTCCCCGGAACTGTCGGGGCGCCAACTCGGGTGCCACGAACCGAAATTCATCTTTCGCAACTCCGCGAGCGTCATCTCGCTCACCAGACCCGTACCCGTCGACGTGCGGTCCACCTTGCGGTCGTGCACGCACACCAGGTGCCCGTCACGCGTCAACCGAACGTCGCATTCGAGCCCGTCGGCGCCCTCCTGCAAAGCCAGGTCGTAGGCGGCGAGGGTGTGCTCGGGGCGGTCGGCGGAGGCACCTCGATGCGCGACCACGAACGGATGCGTCGGGCCCGTTGGCGCCTGCCCGTCGGCTCCGGCGTCGGCCTCAGTCATGAGGCTATGCTGCCGGGTTCTGCCCGGCGGGCTCAACCGGAACGGACGATTCCGGCCGTTGTGGCTGTTCGTCGGCCGGTTCCGTGTCGCCCTCCGCGGGCGTGTCAGCGGTGTCGCTGGACTCGTCGGCCTTCTCGGTGGAACGTCCTGCGGGGCCGGAGCCGTGGGGTCCGCCGGGGCCCGCAGGAGGTTTCGCACCCTCGGCCACGACCACCCAGCGCCGCACACTGCGGCCCTGCGCCTCGGTGGCCTCGAAGCCCTGGAACACCCGGTAGGTCAGGAGCAGTGTCGTGAGCCCCAGCAGGTAGCCGATGATCACGGTCACGGTGTTGTCGGCGATGTTCTGCGGGGTGTTGTTGAAGAACGTGACGTACACGGTGCTGACGATCGACCACGTGGCCACGATGGCGCTGAGGACCCACACGATCCACCACACCACGATGGGCCGGCGCAACAGCGTCATGCGGTTGTCCGCCCGCGCGAGCTCCAGCACGAACACCGGCGCCATGAACAAGTTGACCACCGGCGCCAGGGCGCAGATCCACAACTCCAGCGGGGAGCGTGGATCTTCCTGTCCGCGTTGCGAATACGCCTCGCGCCGCCGGGCGACCAGCCACGAGATCAGCATCACGACGGTGATCGTCATGATGGCGAGCACCAGCAGGCTCGCGAGCATGCCGAGCAGCACACCGCCCCAGGCGATCACCGGATGCAGCAGCACGGTGCGGTTGATGAGCAGCAGGATGTACCGCACGATGTGCGCGAACGCCGCACCGGCGAGCGCGATCATCGCGAGGACGATCACCAGGCGCACGGTGTGGGCGGCCGGGCCGGTCCGTTGTGCCTGCTGCCGTTCCTCTGCGACCGCGAAGTCCTGGTGCAGACCCCAGCGCGGGACGGTGTGGTACCGCGGCGTGGGGCCCAACGGGCGGCGCCGGGGCCGCGAGGGTGGCGGGGCGCCGGGACGGACCGCGATCCAGCGGTAGCCGGGCGCGAGCCGGGCCGGCGGACGCTGCGGCTGCTGCGGCTGTTGAGGCGGCGAGGCCCACTGGGACTCGGGCGCCGACGGTGCGAGCAGACCACCGCCGCATCGGGGGCACCAAGACCGCTGCCGCTCGCGCACGTTCCAGCGCGTCCCGCACTGCGAACACACCTGGATCATCGGACCAGCCTAGCCACCGGGCACCCGATCAGATGGCGCCCGTACTTCCGTCGTCGGTGACCATGGGGCGACCTGCGCCCGCCCACGCCAGCATCCCGCCCTCGACGTTGATGGGCGTGTAGCCGTTACGGGCCAGGTAGTTGGCGACGCGCAGCGAGCGGCCACCGGCATGGCAGATGACGTACAACTCGGCGTCCGGGTCGATCTCGGCCATGCGCGCCGGGACCTCGCCCATCGGGATGTGCTGGGCACCCGCGACGTGACCGCGCTGCCACTCGTCGTCCTCGCGCACGTCGAGCAGTACCACCGACTGATCGAACGTCGTGGGAACGGCGGAGATGTCCGCCTTTGCGACTTCCACATCGTCCATACCGTCCATGCTCGCACGCGCTCATGCCCGGTGCACCCGTCGGTGGCGCCCCGCCGCGTCGCCGCACGCGCAGAGAGCGGCGTTAGCAATTCGCGACTATCCACAGTTTCCACAGGTTCATCCACAGGCAACGCCGGACGGGACGGGCCCTGACCGGCGTCACCTGTGTGATTCCTGGACGATGCTGTGGACAACGCCGGGGACCCGCGGGCCGGCGATCAACAACGTCCCCTCGGGCGAGCGAAATTGTTCGTGGAACTAAATGTTTCGTCGCGGGTGACGACCGGGCGCGCTGCGCCGCGCTGGATGACGACCCCCTGGTTCGGCCCCTTGGGATCACCGTGATTCGCTTGGCTGCGCAACTCGATTTCGTATCGGCGGGATGGTGGGGCTATGATCGGCGTCACACCAGATGTTGTGACAGAACTCACTGGGGGGTCAAACGTTGATCGTGCAGGTCAGGAGTGTTTGATGGCGTCGCAGCCAATGGGATCCGGGTCCGCTTTACCACAGCCTGAGTGGCACACCTCGGGACATCTGCAGACCCGGCACCAGATGGTGGCGTTCCTGCGGGCCTGCGTGATCGCAGCAATCCTGCTGGGTGTGCTGGCCTTCATCGTCTGGTTCTGACCCCGGTCGCATCGGGTATACGTGGGTGGAGCGTGCGTTCTTGCGGAGTGCGCTGCCATGGAGCAATGTTGACGATGCTTTCGGAGCGTCGATCTTTCTGACGTCCACAGCTCCACAATCACATATGAGGAAGGAATCTCGTGGCTGAATACACCCTGCCGGACCTGGATTACGACTATGGAGCCCTCGAGCCCCATATCTCCGGTCAGATCAACGAGCTGCACCACAGCAAGCACCACGCGACCTACGTCAAGGGTGTGAACGACGCGATTGCCAAGCTCGAGGAGGCACGGGCCAACGGTGACCACGCGGCCATCTTCCTGAACGAGAAGAACCTCGCGTTCCATCTCGGTGGCCACATCAACCACTCGATCTGGTGGAAGAACCTCTCCCCCAACGGTGGCGACAAGCCCACCGGCGAGCTCGCGGCCGCGATCGACGACCAGTTCGGCTCGTTCGACAAGTTCCAGGCACAGTTCACCGCTGCGGCCAACGGCCTGCAGGGTTCGGGCTGGGCGGTGCTCGGATACGACAGCCTCGGTGGCCGTCTGCTGACCTTCCAGCTCTACGACCAGCAGGCCAACGTGCCGCTCGGCATCATCCCGCTGCTCCAGGTCGACATGTGGGAGCACGCGTTCTACCTGCAGTACAAGAACGTCAAGGCCGACTACGTCAAGGCCTTCTGGAACGTCGTCAACTGGGAGGACGTGCAGAACCGCTTCGCGGCAGCCACTTCCAAGACCAGCGGTCTGATCTTCGGCTGATCCGCTCACAAAGAGGCATCTGACACCCGGTCGGCACCGACCGCCTGATCTGGTGAACGAGGGGCGTCGCGCGATTCGCGCGACGCCCCGCCCTCGTTTTCGGGACCGTACAGCCGCGCAGGTCGTGTCGCTTGCACGGTTTGCCGACCTGACGCATCCTGAATTCATCGGCACATCGAGGTGCCGCGGACAGGCCAACACCGATGTCCTGGAGGCAAAATGGATAATCGGTCCGGTCGGGCGATCGAGATCGCCCCGTTTCATTCCGGCGGATCACTCAAGGGTTTCGTGGTGTCAGGACGCTGGCCCGACTCGACCAAGGAGTGGGCGCAGTTGTTGATGGCGACGGTACGGGTCGCATCCTGGCCGGGATTACTGTCCACCACAACGATTTTCGGTGTCCGCGAAGAGCTGCCGGATGAACCGCAGCCCGGCACCGTCGGCCTGGTCATGGCCGAGGGCCCGGTGGTCGGCGAGGCCGCGGTGCCGCCGGGATATTTCGCCGAACACCAACCGCCTGCGCTCTTGATGTTGCACCCGCCGTCGGAGACGACGCCGTCGCTGCCCGAGTGCGCGGGCGCGGCGTCGGGGTGCGTGCTGCTGCCGGGACTTCCGCATCTGGGTCTCGAACACCGCGCGGCCTGGGTCGAGGCCGAGGCCGACGGCACCGTCACGTCGATGGTGAGCCGTGTCGGCGTCGATCCCATCAGCCACCCCGACACCGCGATCCTGGCAATGTTGCTGGCTGCGTGAGCGAACGCGACACGCCCACCCCTTTATCAAGATCAACGCGCTGACCACCGATCATGGTTTTTCACTGCCGGTTTGCTGCCTGCACGCTGTGGGGCTTCGGGCGGCTCGGCGCCACCGAGGTTGCGCCGCACATGCCGGCTCAGTTGCCACAGCGGTGGCGCCGGCACACCGATCTTGTCTACTGTCACAGAGGCAGCAATCAACCCTGCACCGATGCTCGCGCATGCCGGCGCGTCAGCCGTTCGGGTCCGCCCGTGACACCCGGATCGTCGCCAGGACTGGCCCGATCATGGCCTGGCAACTCTCACGCGGTCCTGGTACGGGCCTTGCGATCTGACCCCGCGGCGGCACGTGCGCTCGGTCGTATACAACGGCATCCGCCACGAGTCGGTGGCGAGGTCTGTGCTCTAGCAAATACCTGATTCCGCGAGTACCGGTTGATCATCCGTTGCCCACTTACGACGTCAACACAGCTTTTTCACAGAATGACCGCAGCTCACCCAACTGAATACAACGCAACCGTCACTATTTGTGTTGTCACACGACGCAAAACCACGCTCGGCGCGCGGCGAAGACACGTGTTTCGCCGGTAATCCTGGTCAAAACACGAAGCAAGGTTAACTTTTCCGTGGTTTGCACTTGGTTGTCGTCACAACACTCGGTACGATAGTCAGCAAATACGCCGCCTTTTCGTTCCGCTCATGAATCATGTGGAGGTCAAATCGATGAGCAAGACGTTCGCCGCCCGTCTGAACCGCCTGTTCGACACGGTTTATCCCCCCGGGCGCGGACCCCACACGTCTGCCGAGGTGATTGCTGCGCTCAAGTCCGAGGGCATCACCATGTCGGCTCCGTATCTTTCGCAGCTGCGTTCGGGGAACCGCACCAACCCGTCCGCCGCAACCATGGCTGCTCTTGCCAACTTCTTCCGTATCAAGCCCGCGTACTTCACCGACGACGAGTACTACGAGAAGCTCGACAAGGAACTCACCTGGCTCGCGAACATGCGTGACGAAGGGGTCCGCCGCATTGCTGCCCGCACCGTCGGATTGTCGCCGGAGGCTCAGCAGGACCTGGTCCAAAAGGCCGAGGAACTGCGCCGCCGCGAACAACTCGACTCTGCGGAGTGACGATTCCGGGCCTCGCCCGGCAATGATGTCGTGACGTGTGAGCAGGTCCTGTTCGGGACCTGCTCACACGTGTTTTCCAGCCCGTTCGATCTCGCGGTACTGCTGCGCGATGGCCAGGATCCACTCCCGGTCCGACAGCGATTCGGGCTGTCCCAACCAACTCAATCCGGGGAAAGCCGATGCCGGCGCGTCCTCGTCACGCGTGTCGTGGATCCATTGGGCCACCGCGCGCGCCTGCTCTTGCGGCGTGACCTCGGGTATGTCGAGCACCGGCCGGTCGGCCGATCCCGACCCGTGCCGGGCCGCCTTGCGTCTGCGGGATTCGGCCGCGGTCGCTTCCAGGTACAGCGCGTCGGAGATCAGCGACATGCGCTCGGCGACCCGGAACACCAGCGGCCCGCGCGGGCGCACCCCGATCCCGACGTCGGGCTGGCGCTTGCCCAGCTCGTCGAGCAGCGGCGCGATGACCCGCAACTCCTGACGCGCGCCGAACCAGTCCTCGATGCTGGGCAGCAGTGACCCCGCGGCCACCACGACCATCGCGCAGCCCAGCAGGGTGGCCGCGGCGCCGACACCGATGGTGTCCGACGTTCCGACCGCCCGCAGCAGGAAGAAGGCGCTGGCCGCGACGATCAGCACCATGCCCACGGTGAAGACGAACAGCGCCCGGCCGCGGCGGCTACGGTTGGAGTAGCGCAGACCCGCCCACGCGACGAGGGTGAGCGCGAGCAAGACGTACAGCAGCGGCAGCAACCACGACATGCCGTTGTCGCCGAGTTGGTGCTTGAGGTATTCCTCGGGAGCCATCTCGGGCTGCCTGCCGGCAAGGAAGAACATCACGAGGCTGATCACCGCGACGACGGCGGCAATTCCGTACTGCGCGAACGCGATTCGGCGGGTGGTGACGGGTGATCGCTCTGAGGACGCGGAGGTGATCATGACGCAACTGCCCGCCGCGCAGGCGACCAGGGCCACCTGGCTGAGCCCGACGGCCAGATTGGGCCACCGCAGCAGGGTGTCGATCAACAGCGCCAGCGGCTGCCAGTTGAGGGCCGCGACCGCGCCGAGACTGCCCAGCGCCACGATCATCGCCGAGCTCACCAGTGACTGCTTGTTGACCAGCGCCCATCCGATGCGCAGTCCGGTCGCCAGGCCGAGCAGCCCGGCGATCACCCAGATGATCAACCAAACGCCTCTCCGAGCCGTACCTGCACGATCGACGATCGATCGGACGGTAGCCGGCCCAGGCGGTACAGGAGCAGCGCCGCGAAGTCCTCGGCCTCTTGCTCGATGTCCTCGCCGTTGGGTCCCATGCACCCGGTGCGCTGGTTCAACATGTAACTGATCAGATCGGAACTGGCCAGTTCGACGTTGTCCTGGGCGGCCTCCACGATGGAGATGCCCTCATGGCCCAGAACCAGGTGGCCGAGCTCGTGTGCGAGGGTGCGGTCCCAGGCCGGCAGTCCGCGCTGGATGAGGAACACGTCGCGGTCGGCGTACTGACGCCACTGACCACACACGCCGACCGGAAGTTCTTCCATGGTGATCTCGATGGGCCTGCCACGGTCTTCGCTGACAGCGTCGACGAGGCGCGTCAGCGTCACTTCCCCACGACGCGGTGCGAGATCGAGCACCGCGTTCACTGCGCGCGTGACGCTACGACTGGCTGACACGTTTCCCCCTTCCGACCTTTCCTAGCATTTCCACTTCCGGTGCGCCTCCTCGGGCGGTTGCTCGGGCAGTTGTCAGGGCATGAAGCGCGACGCGCTGCTGCGCACCACAACACCTGCCTTCGCCTGCCGGTAGCCGACCAGTCCGCCCAGCCCGGTGAGGCCGAGCAGGCCCGCCGTCCCCGGAACCGCGACCGCCACGATGTCGAAAACCTCGGCGGTACGCAGGTAGTCGGTGTAACCGGCCCGGAAGGACGCGGGCGGCGCGCCCGCGTCGAGTGCCCCGACCGCCTGCGGTTGGCCGGTGGCCGGTGTCTGGAATTTCAGCGTCGGCGTCGCCGCGGGCCTGCGCGGTTCGGTACCGCCCGGACCGCCGCCGCCGTCCGGCTGCGGGGCGGCAAGTGCCGGAGGCACGATGACCGGCGCGACGACGACGGGCAGCAGCACCGGCGGCGCGACGGCCTCGGCGGCCGCGCCTGGCGGTTCTGCGGCGGCCCCGCCGCCGGAGTTCTGGACCACCCGGGGTCCCGGCAATTGCATGTCCGGGACCTGAGGCCGGGGAACCTCGGGCGCCTCGTTCGGACCGACGCCGTTGCCACCGCCGACATCGACACCACCGGGGATCACGGTCGTGGTCGGTGTCGGGCTCGTCGGCTCGGTCGGTTCGGTGGGTTCCGTGGGCTCGGTCGGCTTGGTGGGTTTCGTGGGCTTGGTGGGCTTGGTCGGCCAGTGCCCGTGATGCGGCGGCCACCCGGGCCAGCCCGGCCACCCAGGTGGCCGGGTCGGTCGCGTATGGGACGGCCGGGTGGGCGTGTGGCTGGGATCGGTTTGCTGCGGCGGGTCGGGATGACCGGTCTTGGTCGGATGCCCGTGGCCGGGTCGCGGTGGGCCCGGCCGGGGCGGCTTGCCGGGGTGTCTGGTGCCGGTGTGCATGGGTGGGCGGGAGTGCCCGTGCGTCGGAGCCTGGCCGGTGTGGCCGGGACCGCCGGGACGCGGCGACGGGCGCTGCCCGTGGGTACCGCGCGGTCCGGCGACCTGCGGCGCACCGCTGTCGGCTCCGGCCGGGCCCTGCCCGGCGGTGTCAGAACCGGCGTCGGGGTTGGCAAACGCCAGCGCCCCGCCGAGACCCGCCATGAACAGGCCGGAGGTGACCAGACACGCTGATGCGGCGACGCGCACGCGCGAACGCATGAAGTCACCCCCCTTCGGCGCACCTGCATCGGCTTTACAGACGTCACCTGATTGTCGCACAAACGCGGGGTGCAGATTTGCTAGCTGTGATGATTCACCCACCGCCCCGCACACCGAGTCGGCAGAGCAAATCGACCGGACGATACTGTGGTTCAGCAGCAGTTCAGCGGTGCTCACCTACACACCACGAGATGACCGGGAGGCAGCCGGAATGGGCCTGTTCACGCGACGCAAGAGCCGCGCAACCCGCCGCGCAGAAGCCCGTGCGATCAAGGCCAAGGCCAAGCTCGAAGCGCGGCTCGCGGCAAAGAACGAAGCCCGGCGCATCAAAGCCGACCGCAAGGCCGAGCAGAAGGCGCTCAAAGCCCAGCTCAGGGCACAGCGCGATACCGACCGCAACGCTCTCAAGATCGCGGAGACGCAGCTGCGCGCGGCGCGCGAAGGCAAGTTGCTCTCGCCGACGCGCGTGCGCCGCCTGCTGACCGTCACCCGTTTGCTGGCGCCGGTTCTGGTGCCCGTGGTGTACCGCGCCGCGATCGCCGCGCGCGGCGCGATCGACGAGCGCCGGGCCGATCAGCTCGGCGTGCCACTGAGCCAGCTCGGCCAGTTCTCCGGACACGGCGCGCAGCTGTCGGCGCGCATCGCCGGGGCCGAGCAGACACTGCGGCTGGTCGCCGAGAAGAAGCCGAAAGACGCCGAGACCAAGCAGTTCGTCGCGGCGATCAACGACCGGCTCACCGACCTCGCGGCCGCGGTCACCGCCGCCGAGAACATGCCGTCGGCGCGCAGGCGCGGCGCCCATGCGGCCATCTCCGCGCAGCTCGACGGCATCGACGCCGACCTGATGGCCCGGTTGGGCCTGGTCTGATCCGTCCATGACCGACGTCCGACGCGATCCCGCCGCCTTGCTGCGCGGAGCGGCCGTCGGACTGCTCACCCCTGCTCTGGCGTTCGCCGCGCACGGCGCCGCCGGTGGCGCGCTGGTGGGCGGCGCCGTGCTCGTGCAACTCGCGGTCCTCGCGCTGACGCTGGGTGCCGTGGCCGCGACGGCCCGTGCCGCGGGCCGCACCTGGGTCTTGTGGGTCCTGCTCGGCACGGGGCAACTACTGTCGCACCTGTTGCTCACCTCAGCGGGCCATCTGCACGGCGTCGACGCGGTGCGGCCCGGGGTCGTCATGCTGCCTGCGCACGCCGCGGCGGTGTGGCTCGGCGCGCTGCTCATCGCGGGCGGCGCGCGGTTGTGCTCCGTGGTCTCTCGCGCCGTGCGGGTGCCCGCGGCGCCCGCACACGTGCTGCCGGCGCCCGAGACACCACGGACCGTCGTCGGAAGCGATCAACCGACCCAGTCGGCACGGTTCCTGGCTGCGTCCATTTCGCACAGAGGTCCACCGGTCGGCGCCACCGCCTGACCTGTCCACGACCCCTCTGACGAAAGACCGACATCGATGACACCCCTTCACGGGGCGCGTTCGCGCGTCCTGACGCGACTTCTCTCCTTTGCACTGACAGCACTCACCCTGGTCTCGGCGTCGCTGGCCGGGGCAGGCGCGGCATCGGCCCACGCCGCCCTGATCTCCACCGATCCCGCCGAGAACACGACGCTGACCGAGTCCCCGCAGCGGGTCAGCGCGACGTTCAACGAACCCATGCAGCAGGCGTTTGCGGCCATGACCGTCGTCGGCCCAGACGGCAACCTGTGGTCGACCGACGACCCGCAGGTCGAGGGCACGGTCGTGAGCGTCGGTGTCCGGCCGCTCGGACCCGCGGGCACCTACACCGTCAACTACCGGGCCACCTCGGCCGACGGACATGTGGTGTCGGGATCGTGGTCGTTCGACCTGACCGTGGCAGGACCTGGCACGCCCGGTCCCACCGTCGCCCCCGCGCCTGCGCCAGCGGCGAGCGAGGACGACGGACTGCCCGTGTGGCCGTTCGTGCTCGCGGCCGTCGTGATAGTCGGTGGCGGAGCCTGGTGGGCCCTGCGGCGCCGGGCGTAACCCGCCGCACGATGGCGGGCGGCGTCCTGGTGATCGCCGCATCGGCCGTCACCGCGTGGGCGCTGGCCTTCCCTCACACGCCGATCATCGGCGCGGCCGTGCGCGCGCTGGCCGATGCCGCGGCGGTCGCGACGCTCGGACTGGCCGCGGTCCCGATGCTCGACCAGGCACGTCACCGCGCCGACGTCGCCCGCGTTGCCGCGACACCGCTCGCCGTGACCGCCGCGGTGTGGGCGCTGGCCGAGTTGGTCCGCCTGGTCACCGACGCCGCGCTGGCCGCGGGTCTTTCGGTGCGGCACATCGGTGTGCGCACTGTGGCCGACTTCGGTTGGTACACCACCGTCGGGCGCTCCGGTCTGGTCAGCATCGTCGCCGCCGTGGCGGTCTGCGGTGTCGCGTCGGCGACGCAGCGTCCGGCCCGGTTCTCTGTGGTGTCCGGGCCGTCGGCGATGCTCGCGACGGTCGGCATCTCCGCGGCCGGGATGGCCGCCCGGACTCTGGCCGGTCACCTCTCGGAGAGCCCGCTCGGCGGCCTGGCCGTAGCCGTGCACGCGCTCGCCGCCGCGCTGTGGTGCGGGTTGCTGGCGGCTCTCGTGGTCACCGTGACCCATCGGGGTCAGTGGGCGCGCGTGCTTCCGCGGTTCTCCCAGTTGTCGCTGGGCTGCGTCGCGGTGCTGCTGGTGGCCGGCGTCGTCGGTGCGCTGGTCCGGTTGCAGTCCCCCGCTGACCTCGTCGTGACCGGGTACGGCCGGCTGTTGTCGGCGAAGATGCTGGTGACGGCCGGATTGTTGGTCCTGGCCTGGCGGAACCGGTCCGGCTGGCTGCCCGCGGCGCGGGCGCACCGCAGCAGTGCGGGGTTGTCGCAGCGACGATCACTCGTCGAACTGGGGGCCATGGCCGTCGTGGTGACGTTCGCGGCCGCTCTGGCCGTCACGGGGTGACGATCTGACCGCCTGGCATGATGGGAACGACTGCCGGCCACATCCCACCGCGCTGGCGCGGATACGACACACCCCATAGGAGCAGCCAGAATGGCAGAGCAGCAGGACCGTCCCACCGAGAATCCACAGACGCCCTCGGGGGACTCGGCAGCCGGCGCATCGGGCTCCGGCGACAATTCTGCTCCCGCCAAGAAGGCACCGGCCAAGAAAGCGCCGGCCAAGAAAGCGCCGGCCAAGAAGGCACCGGCGAAGAAGGCCCCGGCCAAGGCCGCCAAGAAAGCACCCGCCAAGAAGGCACCGGCGAAAAAGGCACCGGCCAAGAAGGCCGAGCCCGCCGCGCCCGCGCCGGTCGAGAAGCCCACCGCAGCACCCGTCGACGAGATCGCGGCGGCCGCGGAAGAGGTTGCCGCACAAGCCAAGTCGACTGTGGAGGCCGCACCCAACCCGGTGTCGGGCCCGGTGCCCGTCCCGGTCGAGGAGCATCACTCCACGCGCTTCCCGGTGGGACCCACCATCGCGGCCGCGGTCATGATCGTGCTGCTGGTGCTCGCGGCGCGGCGCCGCGGAGCGCAGGACTGACGCCGCGGGCGGCCTGAAATAATCGCGGGGTGAGTATCGAACCGCGCGCCACCGCCGACCTCGTCGACGAGATCTATCCCGACGTCCGCAGCTGTGACCTGCAATTGCAGAACTACGGCGGCAAGATCATGTTCGCAGGCCCGGTCACCACGGTGCGCTGCTTCCAGGACAACGCGCTGCTGAAGTCGATCCTCTCGACGCCGGGTGAGGGCGGGGTGCTCGTGGTCGACGGCGCCGGTTCCCTGCACACCGCGCTCGTCGGCGACGTCATCGCCGGTCTGGCGGCCGACAACGGCTGGTCCGGTGTGATCGTCAACGGTGCGGTGCGCGACGCCGCCGCGCTGCGCACCATCGACGTCGGTATCAAGGCACTCGGCACCAACCCCCGCAAGGGCACCAAGACCGGCGAGGGCGAGCGCGATGTCGAGGTCAGCTTCGGCGGCGTGACCTTCACCCCCGGCGACATCGCCTACTGCGACGAGGACGGCATCGTCGTCGTCACCCCCTGATCTTCCTGCACACGCAGAACTGCCCCCTTCCCGTGCGGGAAAGGGGCAGTTTCCGTATCTGCTCTACGACGACGAAGCCGAGACTGCCGCACGGTGTTTCGTGAAGTGCAGCGATTCCTCGTCGACCTTGTCGTAGCGGATCATGCGCAGATCGAAGAAGTAGTTCTGCTTGAGCCGCCACGGGGCGCGCGACCCGGACTTGGGCAGGCTGTCCATGGCGCGGCGGAAGTAGCCCGGGTTGAAGTCCATGAACGGCAGCGCGTCGACGGCGTCGCCGGGATGCTGGGGTTCGACACGGTCGAATCCGTTGTCGTCCATGTAGTTCAGCACGCGGCAGATGAACTCCGACACCAGATCGGCCTTCAGCGTCCACGACGCGTTGGTGTAGCCGAAGGTGATCGCCATGTTCGGCACACCCGAGAGCATCAGACCCTTGTAGGTCATGGTCTCGGTGAGATCGACCTCCTGCCCGTTGCGGGTCAAGCTCGCGCCGCCGAACAGCTGCATGTTCAAACCCGTTGCGGTGATGATGATGTCGGCCGTGAGCTCCTCACCTGAGGTCAGCTTGATGCCGGTCTCGGTGAACTTCGCGATCGTGTCGGTGACCACGTCGGCCTTGCCGGCACGGATGGTCTTGAACAGATCGCCGTTGGGCGCCAGGCACAGTCGCTCGTCCCACGGGTTGTAGCGCGGGCCGAAGTGCTTCTGCACGTCGAAACCCTCGGGCAACCTGCGCTGGGCCATGGTCATCAGCGTCTTGCGCATGTAGTTGGGGAACTTGCGCGCCAGTTGATACTGCGCGGTGCTGAATGCAATGGCCTTCCAGCGGTTCACGAAGTGCGCGAGGTTCTTGGGCAGGTATTTGTTGGTCTTCTCGGCGACCGGGTCCACCAGCGGCAGCGACCCGATGTAGGTCGGTGACCGCTGCAGCATCGTGACGTGCGCGGCCCCGCCGTTCACCAGTGACGGGATCAGCGTCACGGCCGTGGCGCCCGAGCCGATGACGACGATCTTCTTGCCGGCGTAGTCGAGGTCCTCGGGCCAGTGCTGCGGGTGGATGATCTGCCCCGCGAAGTCGTCGGCGCCGGGGAACTCCGGCGAGTAGCCCTGGTCGTAGTTGTAGTAGCCGCTGCACACGGACAAAAACGACGCGGTGATCTGCTTCTGCTCGCCGTCGGCCTCGACGGTGATGGTCCAGCGGTTCTCGGCGTCCGACCAGTCGGCGCCCAGCACCCGGTGGTTGGTCCGGATGTGTTTGTCGATGCCGTTTTCCTGCGCGGCCTCGTTGATGTAGTTCCAGATCGACGGACCGTCGGCGATCGACTTGGCCGACGTCCACGGCTTGAACCGGAAGCCCAGGGTGAACATGTCGGAGTCGGAGCGGATGCCCGGGTATTTGAACAGGTCCCACGTGCCGCCGATGTTGGCGCGGCGCTCCAGGATCACGTAGCTCTTCGTCGGGCAGCGGTCCTGGAGGTGCCAGGCCGTGCTGATGCCGGAGATCCCTGCACCGACGATCACGACGTCGAAGTGTTCGGTCATGGGACCGACGGTATCAACGCAGTGTTGATGCGGTCAACAGTGTGTTGATATTTTCGACGCGGTGTTAAGCTACTGGTCGTGACCACCGCCAGTCAGACTCGTACGCCCCGCGGCCGCCGTTCGGCGCGCCCGTCGGGTGACGACCGGGAAGCTGCGATCCTGGCGACGGCCCAACGCCTGCTGGAGACCAAGAAGTTCGCCGAGATCTCCGTCGATGACCTGGCCAAAGGCGCCGGGATCTCGCGGCCGACGTTCTACTTCTATTTCCCGTCGAAGGAAGCGGTGCTGTTGTCGCTGATCGATCCGCTGATCAAGCGGGCCGACTCGGGCTTCGACAACGCCGTGGAGAGCATGCCCGCCGACCCGCAGCGGGCGATCCGTCGCGGCATCGAGATCTTCTTCAACTCGTTCGGGTCCCACCCCGCCACGGCCCGGGCGGGTACCGAAGCCCTCAAGAGCAGTCCGGAATTCAAGGAATTCTGGTCGGGCCTGATGCAGAAGTGGATCGCGGCGACCGCGGCGCTGATCACGGCCGAACGCGAGCGTGGCGCGGCGCCGGACACCATCCCGGCGCTCGACCTGGCGACGTCTCTGAACCTGATGAATGAGCGGACCATGATGGCGGCGCTGGCCGACGAGCAACCCGGGGTCGCACCCGAGAAGGTCGTCGCCACCCTCACCCACATCTGGCTCAACAGCATCTACGGCACCTTGCCCGTCGGGACGGCGTAGCCGCCTCTCGCATCTGTCGCCCCTCGATGCGAACATATGTTCGTGTCCGCTGCGGAATCCGCGAGCATCCTGCACGCTGACCTCGACTCGTTCTACGCCTCGGTCGAGCAGCGCGACGATCCGGCGCTGCGCGGACGCCCGGTGATCGTCGGCGGCGGTGTGGTGCTGGCGGCCAGTTACGAGGCCAAGGCTTACGGCGTCCGCACCGCGATGAGCGGCGGCCAGGCCCGGGCCCTGTGCCCGCAGGCCATTGTGGTCCCGCCGCGCATGGCGGCCTACACACAGGCCAGCCGCGATGTGTTCGCGGTCTTCCACGACACCACCCCGCTGGTGGAACCGCTGTCGGTCGATGAGGCGTTCCTCGACGTATCCGGGCTGGCCCGGGTGTCGGGCACGCCGGTGGAGATCGCCGCGCGCCTGCGCGCACGGGTCCGCGAGCAGGTCGGGCTGCCCATCACCGTCGGCATCGCGCGCACCAAGTTCCTGGCCAAGGTCGCCAGCCAGGAGGGCAAGCCCGACGGGTTGCTCCTGGTGCCACCCGACCGGGAACTGGCGTTTTTGCATCCGCTTCCCGTGCGTCGGCTGTGGGGTGTCGGCGCCAAGACCGCCGAGAAACTGCGCGCCCACGGCATCGAGACGGTGGCCGATGTCGCCGAACTGTCCGAGGCCACATTGGGCAGCATGGTCGGCGGCGCGATGGGACGTCAGCTTTTCACGTTGTCGCGCAACATCGATCGCCGCCGGGTCACCACAGGGGTACGACGCAGTTCGGTCGGCGCTCAGCGCGCGCTGGGCCGGCGCGGCAACTCCATGTCCGCCGCCGAGGTCGACGCCGTCGTGGTCAACCTGGTCGACCGCATCACCCGGCGCATGCGCGCCGCGGGACGCACCGGCCGCACTGTGGTGCTGCGCCTGCGGTTCGACGACTTCGGCCGCGCCACCCGGTCACACACCATGCCGCGGGCCACCGCATCGACCGACGTGATCCTCTGCGCCGCACGCGAACTCGTGGCCGCAGCCGCACCGCTGATCGCCGAACGCGGGCTCACGCTCATCGGGTTCGCGGTGTCCAACATCGACCGTGGCGGCACCCAACAACTGGAACTGCCGTTCGCCGAACAACCGGATCCGGTCGCGATCGATTCGGCCATCGATCAGGTGCGGCAGCGGTTCGGCAACGCCGTGCTCACCCGCGGTGTGCTGGTCGGCCGCGACCCAGGCCTGGAGATGCCCATGCTGCCGGACTGACGGATTTGAGTAGTCTCACGCATCCGGCCGCCCGCAGGTTCCGCCAGGCTCGGACGTATGAACGCATTCACCGACACCACCAGGGTCACGGCCGCCTTCTTCCTCCAGGCCGCCATCGCCTTCGGCGTGAGCCTCATCGGACTACTCGGAGGGATCCTTTTCCTGCCGATCGACATGTGGCAACGGATGTTCCTCGCCATGTCCGCGCTGTTCGTCGTCACCAGCGCCTTCACGCTTGCCAAGGTGATCCGCGATCAGCACGAGGCCGCCACCATCCGCGTGCGCCTCGACGAGGCGCGCATGGAAAAGCTTCTGGCCGAACATGATCCGTTCGGCGCCTGATCAGGTCGCCGCCCACTCCAGCAGAGCCTCGGCGGGCCAGGTGTTGACGATGCGCTCCGCCGGCACACCGGCGTCCACCGCCCGCTGGGCGCCGTAGCCGAGGAACTCGAGCTGGCCCGGCGCGTGGGAATCGGTGTCGATGCTGAACACGCAGCCGATCTCCAGAGCGAGGTTGAGCAGCCGGGTCGGCGGATCGCGCCGCTCGGGGCGCGAGTTGATCTCGACCGCGGTGCCCGCGTCCCGGCACGCGGTGAACACCTTCTCGGCGTCGAACTTCGATTCGGGCCGCATACCGCGACCGCCGGTCACCAGCCGGCCAGTGCAGTGGCCGAGGACGTCGGTGTGCGGGTTGGTGACGGCCTTGATCATGCGCCGGGTCATCGCGGCCTCGTCCATCGCGAGCTTCGAGTGCACGCTGGCCACCACGACGTCGAGGCGCTCCAGCAGCTCGGGCTCCTGGTCGAGCGAACCGTCTTCGAGGATGTCGACCTCGATGCCCGTGAGGATCCGCATCGGCGCGACGGCCTCCCGCAGTTCGTCGATGACGTCGAGCTGCTCACGCAGCCGGTCCGGCGAGAGCCCGTTGGCGATCTTCAGCCGCGGTGAGTGGTCGGTCAGGGCGCAGTACTCGTGACCGAGATCCCTTGCGGCCATCATCATTTCCTCGATCGGCGCCGAACCGTCCGACCAGTTCGAGTGCACGTGCAGATCGCCGCGCAGCGCGGCGCGGATGTCACCGCCGCCGAGATCGGCTGCGTTCCCCCGCAACTCGACGAGCGCGTCGGGCTCACGCCCGGCCCAGGCCTGCGCGATGACCTTCGCGGTCTTCGGGCCGATGCCGGGCAGTGACTGCCAGCCGTTCGTGGCCCCCAGTCGGTCACGCTGGGCTTCGGTCAGCCGCTCGACGATGTCGGCCGCGTTGCGATACGCCATCACCCGCCGCGGGTCTTCCCGCGCGCGGTCCTTGTAGTAGGCGATCTGGCGCAGGGCAATGACCGGATCCATGTGTCCAGTGTGCCCCGGGAGTGGCCTCAGCTACACAAACTAACGCTCTGGAGGGTCCAGAACTTGTTGTACGCTCACTCCAGCAAAGGGGGATGCTGTGGGTTTTCTGGACGATGTCGGGAGGATCGCCGACAAGATCGGGCTGCCCAATCCAGCTGACATCGTCAACGGAGCAGTCAACGGCGTCAATGACGCCAGAGCATTCGTGGGCGACGTCGTGGAAGGCGACTTCCACGGCGCCTTGACGAACGGTCGCAAACTCATCGGCGACGCCCAGGATGTCATTGGTGGCCTCGGTAGCCTCGGCGTCTTCCCGAACGTCGCAACAGGCCCGATCATGGACGCCGTTCTCAAGCTCGCGGATTCGCGGATCCTGGCTGCGGCGCAAATGGCCATCGCGGCGATGAAGGCGACAACTGGCAACGGCAACCCCGAAGACGGCGGGGGATTCCGAGGCTCTGCTGAAAAATTGGCTAACGCCGTTAATACGCTGATCGATGCCGAACCGCACTTCGACCGGTGGGACGGGACTGCGTCGCAGGTGTACAACGCGGTAAATGCATCTCACCGCCGGTTGACGTCGGATACGCAAGCCGCCGACTCCAACATCGCGGCCGTCCTGAAGATTGAGGCCGAGCAGATTCTCCGAACGCGCGGGCGCCTCGACGAAATTTCTCAGTTCCTCTACGACTACGGTCTGGCCACCGCAGTGGCGAACTACTCGGGCCCGGGCAAGGCCGCACAGCTCATCGCCGATATGACCGTTGCCGGGTTGGCGGTCCAATCTGCGAATGTCGCCATGGCGATCTTGACCAAGAACGTCATCGAGAACGCCGCGCGGGTGAAGGAGCACACAGGCACCTATGCGCTTGTCGCGGAAGACACCTCTGGAGAACAGGCTGCCTGTGATCCCTTCGCCGTGCCGAAGTCCCCTCTTCCCCGGGGTCGCGATGCTACAGAACTCCCCGAAGCCGGATCGGATGCTCCGCCCAAGCGCACGCTCCCGGAGACGCCTTTCACAATGCCCGAGCCAGAAGAACCGTTTGAGTACGGACCACCCGCAACACCACAGCCCGCTCCGCTACCCCCTGTTCCGGCGGCGCCAAGCTCTGAGAATCTCGATACACCGCAGGCCGTTCCCGCACGATGAAAGGGATGCTTCATGTCGAGCGACCTTGAAAAAAATCTGACAGTCCTCACCGACCACATCCGCAAACTGTCGACGGTCCATGACAAAGCCGTCGGCGAGATCGATGGCGCCAACCGGTCAATGGTCGAAAACGGCACCAACATGTGGGAAACCCACGGTGTCATCAGCGCACTGACCAATCGGGCCGTGGCCGACGCCGTCGAAGCACGAACAGCCGCCGGAGGCGCACTGCGACGCGTTTCGGTTGAACTCTCCGAGAAGTTGCGAGCTGCTGCGACGAACTACGACAACACCGATTCCACCGAGGCCGGCAACATTGACACCTGTGGAGTCTGATGAAGTGCTCTGTCGCCTAGGCGCATTCGATGTATGACCACGACCCGTGGGGCGACGATGACGCATGGGGAGAGCCCGGACCCCACACTGATGAGCTAGCCGATCTCGACTACACCGGGCCTCTCGACGAACAGAATGACGCTGACGGCACAGCGTCGCAAACCGACGTCGACGACGCCCCCGAAGCGGAGAGTCTCCTTCTCGTGTCGGCGTCGAATTCTGCCGCAACGGTCACCGCCACCGCGCTCACCGGTGGCCAGATACTTCGAGTCGAACTTGCGCCACAGGTCGTCAAGTTGACAGAGCACGAACTTGCCGAAGAGATCATTGGTGTCTCCGCAATGGCTCGCCAGCAGGGCGCGGCAGCGCGCCATGCCATCATCGCCGAGATCATGCGCTTGCTCGGACATGACCCAGCAGCTACTCATAGCTTCCTCGAACGAAATCTCGGGTTGCCGACACCCGATACAGTCCTCAGGGCGAAAGCGGAGATGTTCGCGAACCGGTATGCAGAGGACGACTGAGGACAAGCACTTGCTATCTCGACACCTTATCCATATGGCGTGTTGGAAATGGGGATGAGGCCCTACAGCGACGTGCCTAGCCCGCAGCCGCGATCACGCCGTCGCACCTGGATCGTCCTCGCCACGGCCCTCGCGGTGGTTGTGGCGCTAGTTGCAGGGGGAATCTGGTGGAACGCCAGCGGGTCTGAGATGTGGGCACGTGCGAGATGGCAACCACCGCCGACCGCCTACCTGTCGTCACCGATGGGGCAAGCGCCCGTACCCGGTTGGCGAACGAGTGTGACCGATCTCGGGGTGCCTCCCGCCGCGCCCGGCGGGGACGCCACACGGATCGCTGTCAGCAACGAGAAGTACGCACGTGACGCCCTCATCGACACGCTGGATAATCGCGCATACTTCCTCGCGCGCTCATCCGGGCCGTCGGGAACGTCGTGGTGGCTCACCGGTCTGGATGCCATCGACGGCCACACGCTCTTTCCGGCGGTTCAACTGAACACCGGCGAGCGGGCGCCAGAATGCTTTCTCAACGGCCCCGATGCCATGGTCTGCCTGGTCGACGACGGATCCGCGGCGACTGCGTGGGTCGTGGATCTGCGCGGCGGTGAGGTGACCTACACCGGCCCCACCCCGCTGCGGCTCTCGTCCACGGGCCTACGAGCTCGCCGAACAGGCGACTATCTACTCGCAGTGACGGAAAAAGAAGGCGTCTACGGAGTCGGGCCGAAAGCCGAACTGACATGGTTCATTCCAGGGCTCGGCACGGTGTTCGGCCCGGCGAAGAACATCGCCGCGGAGGGTACGGGTGGGAACTACGTGTTCTTTTCCCTCACCGACGGGCACGTGTTCACCCCGGAAGTCCCTGAGGGCGCGGTCTTCGACGATGTGATGTTCAACGGTGACGGTTTCTCTGCCCGCGTGCTGAAGGACGGCGAAAAATTCAACCCAACCGTGGAGTCCTTCGACCTCACTGGCAGAACAATAGGCACTCTGGGTCTGACGGGCTTTCCTGCCGCCGAAGGTCTGTACATCGACACCTCCCTCTCGGGCTGGACGGTGGTGACTGCGCGAGGATCACGCTTGCTAACCGTCGATGGTGAACGCCCCCATGACACATTGTTGATCGGCACCACTCTTTATGTGGACGAGAGCAACCATGTGGATTTCCAACACTGGCAGCCCTACGACCTGAAGTCGGGTGACAAAGGAAAGCCGTGCGAAATCGATCTCGGCAGAAAGTATTTCGGCACCGACGGCACGACTGCCGTCATTGCGGTGACGAACCCACAGGTGGACCTGATCGCCAAGGCCTTCGACCTGAAAACCTGCGAGATGGTGTGGTCGTTGCCGAAAGAAGCAAACTCGTTCGGGAGGATCTGGCGTATCGGTGACACGTTGGTCCAGGTGTCCGACGACGGCACCGAGTTGAACTCTCTGGTCGCGCCCAGCTGATCAACAGTCCCCGGGCCGCGCCGCACAGTGCGGTGTGGCACCCGGGACGCGGTAGACCCACAGCGGGATGCGCGAACCGTAGCCCGCCGAGACCGCGGCGCTGACGGCTCGCAAGTGCGTGCACGCTGCGCGTGCACATCCCGCAGTTGCCGTCGAAGTACAAGACTCCGCCCATACCCCCAGTGTGCCCGGTGTCACCGTCGCCGGCCATTACGGATACGGCGGCCCACCGGCTACCATCAATTGAGAACTTCATCAATCCATCAAGTCATCAGGACCGTCGTGCCGCACAACTTCCTGGGCAGCCCCGAACAGCCGCTCTACGAGATCAAGGCCAACCTGTTCAAGGCGCTCGCCCATCCGGCGCGGATACGGATACTCGAAATCCTCTCCGCCAGTTCAGAACCCACTCCGGTCAGCGCGATCCTCGCCGAGACCGACATCGAACCGACGCTGCTGTCGCAACATCTCGCCGTGCTCAAGCGCCACCACGTGGTGAGCGGTAAGCGAACAGGCAACGCGGTGTTCTACGAACTGGCCCACCCGAAGATCTCCGAACTCTTGGTCATCGCCCGCACCTTCCTGGCCGACACCCTCGGCGCGCAGCGGGACCAGTTGGCCGCGATGCGCTCGCTACCGCCGATCGGGAAGAAACCCGCCGGGAAGAAGAAATGACCGTGCTCGCCAACCTCGCCCGCCTACTGCCCCACAAGAACGACTACGCCGACCTGCCGCACACCTGGCGCCAGGACGTCCTCGCCGGGATCACCGTCGGGGTCGTCGCGCTGCCACTCGCGCTGGCCTTCGGCATCTCGTCTGGCGTCGGGGCCGCGGCGGGCCTGATCACGGCCGTGGTGGCCGGCCTGGTGGCCGCGGTGTTCGGCGGATCGCACGTCCAGGTGTCCGGGCCGACAGGCGCGATGGCCGTGGTGCTCGCGCCCATAGTCGCCGAGCACGGCCTGGGCAGCATCGCGCTGGTGACGGTGCTGGCGGGCCTGTTGGTGCTCGCGGCCGGGGTCACCGGACTGGGCCGCGCGGTGACGTTCATCCCGTGGCCCGTGATCGAGGGTTTCACGCTCGGCATCGCGGCCATCATCTTCCTGCAGCAGGTGCCCGCCGCGCTGGCACAGCAGGCCCCCGCGGGCGAGCGCACGCTGCTCGCCGCGTTCACGGTGGCGCGAAACGCCGACTGGGGCGAGGCCGCGAAAACCCTTGCCGTGGTTGGGGTTGTCGCGGTGCTGATGACCGTCCTGCCCAGGGTGCACAGCGGAATCCCCGCATCGCTGACCGCTGTGATCGTCGCAACCGTACTCGTCGTGGCGCTGGATATCCCGGTCGCGGCAATCGGCGAGCTGCCGTCGCACCTGCCCGCTCCCGTGCTGCCGCACGTTGATGTGAACACGCTGCGCACGATGTTCAGCGCGGCGTTGGCCATCGCCGCACTCGCGGCCATCGAATCGCTGCTGTCGGCACGCGTGGCCGCGACGATGTCGCCGACGGGCCCCTACGACCCGGACCGCGAACTCGTCGGGCAGGGCCTGGCGTCGGTGGCCTCCGGCGCTTTCGGCGGTATGCCCGCCACGGGCGCGATCGCGCGCACGGCCGTCAACGTGCGCTCCGGTGCGGCGACGCGACTTTCGGCCATCGTGCACTCACTCGTCCTGCTGGCGGTGGTCTACCTGGCCACGGGCCCGGTGGCGGCGATTCCGCTGTCCGCGCTGGCCGGCGTGCTGATGGTGACGTCGTTCCGGATGATCTCGGCGACGACGATCCGCAAGATCGTCCGCTCCACCCGGTCGGACGCGTTGATCTTCGTGCTGACGGCGGTGATCACGGTGTGCTTCGACCTGATCGAGGCCGTCGAGATCGGCATCCTGGTGGCGGCGTTCTTCGCGCTGCGCTCGGTGGCCCGCCGCAGCAGTGTGGTGCGTGAGGAGCTTCCCGGGCCACGCCGGCCCGGCGACGATCAGATCGCGCTGCTGCGCCTTGACGGCGCGATGTTCTTCGGTGCGGCCGAGCGCATCTCGAACGCGATCACCGACGCCGAGCATCCCCATGTATCCGTTGTCATCATCCGGATGTCACAACTGGGGATGCTCGACGCCACCGGTGCGCACACGCTGGCCGAGATCACCACCGAACTCGAGTCGCGCGGAATCACCGTGATCATCAAGGGCGTCCGGCCCGAGCACATGGACCTGTTGGCGAATGTCGGTGTGTTCGAGTCACTTCGGCACGAGAACCATCTGCTCGATTCACTCGACGACGCCGTCGCACATGCCCGGACCCACGTGGCCCGGCAGCCGCACTAGTCGACGACGCGGATCAACTTCTTGTTGACGAACTCGTCGATGCCGTACCGGCCGAGCTCACGACCGAAACCGGACCGCTTGACGCCACCGAACGGCAGTTCGGCACCCTCGGCGCCGACCGCGTTCACGAACACCATGCCGGCTTCGATCTTGTCGGCCACCCGGGCGGCCTGCTCGGAGTCGGTGGTGAACACATACGAGCCGAGGCCGAACGGCGTGTCGTTGGCGATCTGGACGGCCTCCTCCTCGGAGCCGGCCTTGTACACCACCGCCACGGGGCCGAACAGCTCCTGGCGGTAGACGGGGTTGTCCTCGGTCACGCCCGTGAGCACCGCGGGCGGGAAGAACGCGCCCTTGCGCTCGCCGGCCGCGGTCAGCTTGGCGCCTGCCTCGACGGCCGACTTGACCTGGTCTTCGAGCCGGACCGCGGCCTGCTCCGAGGACAGCGGCGCGATGCCCTCGCCGGCCGCGAGCAGCTTTTCGGTGAACTTCGCGAGGAAGTCGTCGTAGATGCTCTCGTTGACGATGAACCGCTTGGCGGCGTTGCAGGCCTGCCCGGTGTTCTCCATGCGTCCGTCGACGGCGGCCTGCACGGTCGCGTCGAGATCGTCGGTCGACAGCACGATGAACGGATCGGATCCGCCGAGTTCCAGAACGCACTTCTTGAGGTTGCGGCCGGCGATCTCGGCGACCGCGGCGCCCGCGCGCTCGGAACCGGTCAGCGACACCGCGGCCACGCGCGGGTCGGCGATGATGTTGGCGACCTGCTCGTTGGTGGCGCGGATGTCGACGTAGGCACCCTGCGGGAACCCGGCCTCCAGGAACAGCAGCTGCAGCAGCTCGGCCGATTCCGGGCACTGCGGCGCATGCTTGAGCAGGATCGTGTTGCCCACCACCAGGTTGGGGCCGGCGAAGCGGGCCACCTGGTAGTACGGGTAGTTCCACGGCATGATGCCCAGCAGCACGCCGATGGGCGAGCGCTTGATCACGGCGCTGCCCTCGCCGTCGAGCAGTTCGATCGGCTCGTCGGCCAGGAACTTCTCGGCGTTATCGGCGTAGTACTGATAGATGGCCGCGCAGAAGTCGACCTCGCCAAGCGACTGGTCGCGGGGCTTGCCCATCTCGCGGACGATGACGTCGGCGAGCTGCTCGCGACGCTGCTCGTGCAGCTCGGCCACCTTGCGGATCAGCGCGGCGCGCTCCGCGACGGTCGTGCTCTTCGCCCAGGTGCGGCCGGTCTTGTGAGCAGCCTCGATCGCGGCCTGGACCTCGGCGTCGGTCGCGGTCGGATAGGTGGCGACGACCTCGGCGGTCGCCGGATCTGTGACTGCATATTGGGTCATGTTCACTCCCCGTAGTTAGATCGGCGGATTTCGTACCTCTTCACGGGGAAGACTACCGATTACGTCGTCGTAATGGCCCAGGTGATGCGTAATCAGCAGCTCTCGCCGCGGGTTTTTCGTCCAGGGATTATTCAGTGTGCGGGTCTAGTTTGGTGTGTTGTGCGATTCGCTTTCAAGACATCACCGCAGAACACGACATGGGCCGACATGCTGGCCATCTGGAAGGCGGCCGACAACATCGACGTCTTCGAGTCGGGCTGGACGTTCGACCACTTCTACCCGATCTTCTCCGACTCCGCGGGCCCGTGCCTGGAGGGCTGGACGACGCTGACGGCGCTCGCGCAGGCCACCGAGCGGCTGCGCGTGGGCGTGCTGGTCACCGGCATCCACTACCGCCACCCGGCGGTGCTGGCCAACATGGCCGCGGCGCTCGACATCATCTCCAACGGGCGCCTCGAGCTCGGTATCGGCGCGGGCTGGAACGAAGAGGAATCCGGCGCCTACGGCATCGAACTCGGCTCGATCAAGGAGCGGTTCGACCGGTTCGAGGAGGCCTGTGAGGTGCTCAAGGGCCTGTTGACGCAGGAGACGACGACGTTCGACGGCAAGTTCTACCAGCTCAAGGACGCGCGTAACGAGCCCAAGGGGCCGCAGCAGCCGCACCCGCCGTTCTGCATCGGCGGCAGCGGCGAGAAGCGGACCCTGCGCATCACCGCGAAGTACGCCGACCACTGGAACTTCGTCGGCGGCACCCCCGAGGAGTTCGCGCGCAAGCGCGACGTGCTCGCGGCGCACTGTGCCGATCTGGGGCGCGACCCCAAGGAGATCACCCTGTCGGCGCACGTGCGTCTCGGCGAGGACCGCGACTACGCCAAGGTGATCGACGAGGCAGCCGCGCTGGGTGCCGAAGGTCTGGACCTCGCAATCATCTACCTGCCGCCGCCCTACGATCCGGCCGTGCTCGAGCCGCTCGCCCAGGCGATCAGGGATTCGGGTCAGCTGACGGCTGCCTGATCTGTCGCGTCAGCACTCCCACACCGCGCAGACCGGTCCCGTGATCGCGGCGAGTACGGCGTCGTCGGCCGGTGCGCCCCACGGCACGTCGGGCGTACCGGCCGCGAAGACCGCCACTTCGGAGACGCTTCCGCCCGCCGCGGTCAGATAGAGGTGCGCGGTCACCCTGTCGGGTGCGTGCACGGTCGCGGCGGTCTGTGTGCAGCGCTGCGGCGCACAGGGCACGGGCGGCGTCGTGACGTCGACGACGGTGCCGGGGACCTGCGCCGGGCATTTGGCCAGCGCGTCCACGACCGAGCTGAACAGGGCGCCGGCCCGCTCTGAGGACGACGCGACCTGGCCCGGGAAGTGCACGATCTGCTGCTGCAGCGACCATCTGCCGGGGCCTCGGTCGACGCGGGCGCGCGCCTGATCCGAACTGAACTGCCGCTTCGGCGAGGCGTTGAAGCCGCAGATCTCCTCAGCGAAGAACGGTCGCCCGTCGAGGGGTTCGGCGACCGACGCGAGATCGGGCCAGTGCTGGGTGTCGTCCATCGGCAGGGAGCGGGCCGGTGCCCAGGCGTTCGGCGGTATGGGATCAGGCGGCGCGGCCACCGCGCCGCCTGACGTACCGACGCCCACAGCGGCCGGCCCGACGAGCGCGAGCAAAGCAAAAATTGACGAACGGGCGCTACCGGCCCGCCGACGGGTCATCCGCGGCGGATCACACGCCGTAGCGGAGTAGCTCGTCCGGCCGTACCAGACGTTCGTTCTTGGCCGGGAACTCACGGCTCTTGACGGGGTGGCGGAGCAACGACCAGGCAATTCGCCCCATCCGAGACTTGCTCAGCGGATTGAGATACACGGTGCTGTCTCCTGTGACGTCGTGATAGCTGTACCCGTAACTCCACGGTACCGCAGAGCTCTCACCAAGTCATTAGATACCTCACATCCGGCAAACAGTGCGCGCCACGCCGGGAAAAAGTCTGCTGTTTTTTATGAGGCCGGTGTTGCAGAAGTGACTTCTCTCGCCTCCGCTGCGGCAGGGTTTGCCACCGCGCACCGGCAGCCCGTACGACCTAGAGTCGTCACCGTTAAGGAGGTCGCATGAGTCCAGGGAGTGCTGTCTCGCACATGGTCCGACTGCTCGTGTTCACGGGTGTTTCGATGCTGGCGCTGCTCGCCGGGACGGGCGCCGCGGCGGCCGAACCCCAGGTCTCCACGGATCTGTCCGTCACCGGGGATGTCGGCGCACCTTTGACGATGACGCGTGAGGCCCTGCGGGCCCTGCCGAACCGCACACTGGACGCGACGTTCACCACGCACGACGGCCCGCAGCACCACACCTACACCGGGGCGCTGCTCAGCGACGCGATCACGGCCGCGCACCCGGCGGGCGGCCCCAACGCCGAACATCCGCTGCTCACCGTCGCGGTGGTGGCCACGGGCGCCGACGGCTACGCCGCGACGCTGGCGTGGGGCGACATCGACCCGTCCGTGACGCCTACGCCCGCTCTGGTGGCGTGGGCGCAGGACGGCACCGACCTCGACGCACCACGACTCGTGCTGCCGGGCGACCTCAACGGTTCCCGCTATGTGAGCGAGCTTCGCGAGCTGCGGGTCGCGCAGCTCGCGTGAGACTCAGCGCTGCGGCGCGGCGGTGGGCTTGATCGGCGCGGGCAGCGCCGAGCGACCCATCAGGTAACGATCCACACCCGCGGCGGCGGCCCGGCCCTCGGCGATCGCCCACACGATCAGCGACTGGCCACGGCCCATGTCGCCTGCCACGAACACCCCGGGCACCGAGGTCTGGAAGTTGTCGTCGCGCTTGACGTTTCCGCGGTCGGTCAGCTCGACGCCGAGCTTGTCGAGCAGGCCTTCCTTCTCGGGGCCGACGAAGCCCATCGCGAGCAGCACCAGGTCGGCCTTGAGCTCGAAGTCGGTCCCTTCGACCTTCTCGAACTTGCCGGCGTTCATCTTCACCTCGTGCGCGCGCAGCGCGGTGACGTGGCCGTTCTCGCCGATGAACTCCTCGGTGTTGACCGAGAACACGCGCTCGCCGCCCTCTTCGTGTGCCGAGGACACCCGGAACATCAGCGGGTAGGTCGGCCACGGGGTCGAGTCGGCGCGGGTCTCCGGCGGGCGCGGCATGATCTCGAACTGGTGAATGCTCGCCGCACCCTGGCGATGCGACGTGCCCAGGCAGTCGGCGCCGGTGTCGCCGCCGCCGATGATGATGACGTGCTTGTCCTTGGCGGTGATGGGCGGCTGACCGTTCTCGTCGGTCACCGGATCGCCGAGCTGCACGCGGTTGGCCCACGGCAGGAACTCCATGGCCTGGTGGATGCCGTCGAGTTCGCGGCCCGGGATCGGCAGGTCACGCCATGCGGTGGCACCACCCGCGAGCACCACGGCGTCGTAGTTCAGCCGCAGCTGGGCCACGGTGATGTCGACGCCGACGTTGACGTTCGGACGGAACTGCGTGCCCTCGGCCGCCATCTGCTCCAGACGACGGTCGATGTGGCGCTTCTCCATCTTGAACTCTGGGATGCCGTAGCGCAGCAGGCCGCCGATGCGGTCGGCACGCTCGAACACCGTCACGGTGTGGCCGGCACGCGTGAGCTGTTGCGCGGCAGCCAGTCCGGCCGGTCCTGAGCCGACGACCGCGACCTTCTTGCCGGTCTGGACGTCGGGCATCTTCGGCACCACCCAGCCCTGGTCGAAGGCGTGGTCGATGATCTCGACCTCGACCTGCTTGATGGTCACCGGGTCCTGGTTGATGCCCAGCACGCACGCGGCCTCACACGGGGCCGGGCACAACCGCCCGGTGAACTCCGGGAAGTTGTTGGTGGCGTGCAGGCGCTCGATGGCGTCGCGCCACCGGTCCCGGTACACCAGGTCGTTCCACTCCGGGATGAGGTTCCCCAGCGGGCATCCGTTGTGGCAGAACGGGATACCGCAGTCCATGCACCGTGAGGCCTGGGTCTGCAGCGGAGCGTGGTCGAAGTCCTCGTAGACCTCTTTCCAGTCCTTCAGACGCAGGTCCACGGGCCTGCGCTTGGGGAGTTCGCGCGTGGTGTGCTTGAGGAAACCGCGGGGATCAGCCATTGCTCGCCGCCATGATCGCGTCGTCGATGTCAGAACCGGTGAGGCCCTTGGCCTCGGCTTCGGCGATCGCCGCGAGCACACGCTTGTAGTCGCGCGGCATCACCTTCGCGAAATGCTTCAACTCGTTGTCCCAATCAGCCAGGATGCGTTGCCCCACCGCGGAATCGGTGGCGTCGACATGGGATGCGAGGATGCCCCGCAGCCATTCGGTGTCGGCCTCTTCGAGAGCCTCGATCTCCACCATCTCCGGGTTCAGGTTCTTCGGCAGCGCCGCACGCGGGTCGTACACGTAGGCGATGCCACCGGACATACCTGCCGCGAAGTTGCGGCCCGTGGGTCCGAGGATCACGACGCGGCCACCGGTCATGTACTCGCAGCCGTGGTCACCGACGCCCTCGACGACTGCCACCGCGCCCGAGTTGCGCACAGCGAACCGCTCACCGACCTGGCCGCGCAGGAACGCCTCGCCGCTGGTCGCGCCGAACAGCACCACGTTGCCCGCGATGATGTTGTCCTCGGCGGCGAAGCTTTCCGGGGCCTCGTCGGCCGGGCGTACCACGATGCGGCCGCCCGAAAGCCCCTTGCCGACGTAGTCGTTGGCGTCGCCGTAGACACGCAGGGTGATGCCCTTGGGCACGAACGCGCCGAAGCTGTTGCCCGCCGAACCCTCGAACGTGATGTCGATGGTGCCGTCCGGGAGTCCTTGCCCGCCATGGGCCTTGGTGACCTCGTGGCCCAGCATGGTGCCGACCGTGCGGTTCACGTTGGTGATCTTGGCCGTGAACCGGACCGGGGTGCCGGAGTCCAGCGCCTCGCGGCTCTGGACGATCAGCTGCTGGTCGAGCGCCTTGTCCAGGCCGTGGTCCTGACGCGAGCTGCAGTACAGGTCCTGGTTCATGAACGCCGAGTCGGGCTCGTGCAGCACCGGGGTCAGGTCGAGCTTGTGGGCCTTCCAGTGCTCGGCGGCCTTGGTGGTGTCGAGCGCACCGACCTGGCCCACCATCTCGTTGACCGTGCGGAAGCCCAACTGCGCCATGAGTTCCCGGACCTCTTCTGCGATGAACATGAAGAAGTTCTCGACGAACTCGGGCTTGCCGTTGAAACGCTGACGCAGCAACGGGTTCTGGGTGGCCACGCCCACCGGGCAGGTGTCCAGGTGGCACACCCGCATCATGATGCAGCCCGAGACCACCAGCGGTGCGGTGGCGAAGCCGAACTCCTCGGCACCCAGCAGCGCGGCGATCACGACGTCGCGGCCGGTCTTGAGCTGACCGTCGACCTGCACGACGATGCGATCGCGCAGACCGTTGAGCAGCAGGGTCTGCTGCGTCTCGGCCAGGCCCAGCTCCCACGGTGCGCCCGCGTGCTTGAGCGAGGTCAGCGGCGAGGCACCCGTGCCGCCGTCGTGGCCGGAGATCAGCACCACGTCGGCGTGTGCCTTCGAGACACCCGCGGCGACCGTGCCGACACCGTTCTCGCTCACGAGCTTGACGTGGATGCGAGCGGCCGGGTTGGCGTTCTTCAGATCGTGGATCAGCTGTGCGAGATCCTCGATCGAGTAGATGTCGTGGTGTGGCGGCGGCGAGATCAGGCCGACACCCGGCGTGGAGTGCCGCACCTCGGCCACCCACGGGTACACCTTGTGCCCCGGAAGCTGGCCGCCCTCACCGGGTTTCGCGCCCTGGGCCATCTTGATCTGGATGTCGGTGCAGTTGGCCAGGTAGTGGCTGGTCACACCGAAGCGGCCCGAGGCCACCTGCTTGATGGCGCTGCGGCGCCAGTCGCCGTTCTCGTCGGGGTTGAACCGGTGCACGGCTTCGCCGCCCTCACCCGAGTTCGACCGTCCGCCGAGGCGGTTCATCGCGATGGCGAGGGTCTCGTGCGCCTCGGCCGAGATGGAGCCGTAGCTCATCGCACCGGTCGAGAAACGCTTGACGATCTCGCTGGCCGGCTCGACCTCTTCGATCGGAACCGGGGGCCGGTGACCCTCGCGGAACTTCAGCAGGCCGCGCAGCGACGCGATGCGCTCGCTCTGGTCGTCGACCAGCTTGGTGTACTCCTTGAAGATCGAGTACTGGCCGGTGCGCGTGGAGTGCTGCAGCTTGAACACCGTGTCAGGGTTGAACAGGTGGTACTCGCCCTCGCGACGCCACTGGTACTCGCCGCCGACCTCGAGCTCGCGGTGCGCGCGCTCGTCGGGACGGTCCAGGAAGGCCAGCGAGTGGCGCGCCGCGACGTCGGCGGCGATGTCCTCGAGGTCGATGCCGCCCACCGGGCAGCTCAGGCCCGTGAAGTACTCGTCGAGCACCTGCTGGCTGATGCCGATGGCCTGGAACAGCTGCGCGCCGGTGTAGGACGCGAGCGTCGAGATGCCCATCTTGGACATCACCTTGAGCACGCCCTTGCCCGCGGCCTTGACGTAGTTGGCCTTGGCCTGGTCGCTCGTCAGCCCCGTGATCACGCCACGGTCGACCATGTCCTCGATGGACTCGAACGCCATGTAGGGGTTGATCGCGGCCGCGCCGAAGCCGACCAGGGTCGCCATGTGGTGCACCTCGCGGGCGTCACCGGCCTCGACCACCAGACCCACCTTGGTGCGGGTGCGCTCGCGGACCAGGTGGTGGTGCACGGCCGCGACGCTCAGCAGCGACGGGATCGGCGCCATCGTCTCGTTGGACTCGCGGTCGGACAGCACGATGATGCGGGCGCCTTCACGGATGGCCTCGGAGACCTTGGCGCGCACGTTGTCCAGCGCTTCCTTGAGGCCGACGCCACCGCGGTTGACCGGGTAGAGGCAGCGGATGACCGCCGCGCGCATGCCGTGCTTGTGGCCGCGGATCTCGTGGTCGGGGTCGACGCAGATGAGCTTGGACAGATCGGCGTTGCGCAGGATCGGCTGTGGCAGCACGATCTGGCGGCACGATTCGGGGCCGGGGTTCAGCAGGTCGCCCTCGGGTCCGACGGTGCCCTGCAGGCTTGTCACGACCTCTTCGCGGATCGCGTCGAGCGGCGGGTTGGTCACCTGGGCGAACAGCTGCTGGAAGTAGTCGAACAGCATCCGCGGGCGGGCCGAGAGCACCGCGATGGGCGTGTCGGTGCCCATCGAGCCCAGCGCCTCGGCGCCCGTGCGGGCCATCGGGGCGACCAGCAGGTTGAGCTCTTCGTAGGTGTAGCCGAAGATCTGCTGGCGCAGCACCACGCGGTGGTGCGGCATGCGGACGTAGTCGCCCGGCGGCAGTTCGTCGAGGTGGAACAGACCCTGCTCCAGCCATTCCTGGTAGGGCTCTGCCGCGGCGAGTTCGGCCTTGACCTCTTCGTCGTCGACGATGCGGCCCTGCGCGGTGTCGACGAGGAACATGCGGCCCGGCTGCAGGCGCATCTTCTTGACCACCTTGGCCGGGTCGAGCGGCAGCACGCCGGCCTCCGATGCCATCACCACGAGGCCGTCGTCGGTGACCCAGATGCGTGACGGGCGCAGCCCGTTGCGGTCCAGCACGGCGCCGATCACGGTGCCGTCGGTGAAGCAGACCGAGGCCGGTCCGTCCCAGGGCTCCATGAGCGACGCGTGGTACTCGTAGAAGGCTCTGCGGGCGGGATCCATATCCTCGTGGCGCTCCCACGCCTCGGGGATCATCATCAGCACGGCGTGCGGCAAGCTGCGGCCGCCGAGGTGCAGCAGTTCGAGGACCTCGTCGAAGCGCGCGGTGTCGGACGCCCCGGGCGTGCACACCGGCACGATCTTGTCCAGACCATCGCTGCCGAAGACGTCGGTGCGGATGAGCGCCTCGCGCGCCCGCATCCAGTTCTCGTTGCCGGTGACCGTGTTGATCTCACCGTTGTGCGCGATGCGCCGGAACGGGTGGGCCAGCGGCCACGACGGGAACGTGTTGGTGGAGAACCGCGAGTGGACGATGCCCAGCGCGCTCTCGAGCCGCTCATCCTGCAGGTCCAGGTAGAACTGCTTGAGCTGCGGCGTGGTCAGCATGCCCTTGTAGACGAAGGTCTGACCCGAAAGGCTTGGGAAATAGACGGTTTCGCGGCCGGGACCGTCCTGGCCCGGGCCCTTGGTGCCCAGCTCGTGCTCGGCACGCTTGCGCACCACGTAGGCGCGGCGCTCGAGCTCCATGCCGGATGCGCCGCCGAGGAACAACTGGCGGAACGTCGGCATGGCGTCGCGGGCCAGCGCGCCCAGCGACGAGTCGTCGGTCGGGACCTCACGCCAGCCGAGCACCTCCAGGCCCTCGGCCTCGGCGATCTTCTCGACGGATTCGCACGCCGCCGCGGCGTCACGCGAGGACTGCGGCAGGAACGCCATGCCCGTCGCGTAGCTGCCCGGCTCCGGCAGGTCGAAGTCGACCACCGCGCGCAGGAAGGCGTCGGGAACCTGGATCAGGATCCCCGCGCCGTCGCCCGTGTTGGGCTCGGCACCCTGGGCACCGCGGTGCTCCAGGTTCACCAGGGCCGTGATGGCCTTGTCCACGATGTCGCGGCTGCGACGGCCGTGCATGTCGGCCACCATCGCCACACCACAGGCATCGTGCTCATACGCAGGGTTGTACAGCCCCCGGTTGTCCCGGCTGCTGCGTCCCGACCCACCGAAACTGCTGGGTGTCATTCCCACCTAGCCCTTCAAGACGCATTTCTGAAGCCCCGCCGCCACCGGCCACGTACGGCCGCCAACTCGGCGTTAGCCAGCTCGGCGTGGAGAACCTTCGTGCAGCACTGAACGACGGCTTTGTGTCCCACACGCCATAAGTGGGGAAAACGATAGGACAGAAACCGTGCGACATGCCAACTTAGCCGACCCTAACTATGCTGAATATCCAGCCGGGCCACAATCGTCGGATGATTGCGTGGTTTTGCCGAATTCCCCTGACCGGCTTGGTAATTGAGTTCCACACGACCCTGGGCCCGAACCGGCCCGATCCGGCCGACGGCCACACCGAGACCCGCGGGCGTTTGCTGAGGGGAGTTTTTATTCCCGTTACACAGCCGTTATACAGATTTTTCACATTTGCGAGAAAGCTTAGTCAGATTCTTAGAATTTGCCGCAGCCCCTCAAAAGCATCCCTCAGACCACCAAAATCGGCCACCGGTGGGCCCGCCGTCGTGCGCATCCGACCACCATCCGCCACCGGAGCCTCGCAACGCACTCCAACCCCGCTGCGCGGCACCGGATTCCGCGCCGCACGTAGGCCACACCGCAACCGGCCCGGCCGTGCGCACGACCCATTTATACCCACCTGGGGTATATACGGCCTGCGCATACCGGCACTGTGAGGCGCATGCGTTTTCCGCTGACCACACCGCTGGGCCGCATGGGCGTCGAAAGCCTCGACGAGACCCCCGGGCACTGCGTCGCCTCGATCCCCGCGGGCGGCCTCACCAACCCGCTGACCGGAGCGCCCACGCTCGCGACGCTGGCCATGCTGGTCGACCACACCGGCGGGCTGGTGAACCACCTGCGGCGTCCGCCCGGCACGTGGACCGTGTCCAGTGAGCTGGCCATCGAATTCGCGCCCGAGGCCGACGAACTCATCGCGTCCGCGCCGCAGACACCGGTGATCGCGACCGGCACCGAGTTCGGGCCCACGATCTGGGCACCCCTGGCCATGTGCGAGCTCACCCACGACGGCCGTCCGGTGGCCACCGCGACCGTGCGCTCGGTATATGTGGCCGCGCCTGACCACATCGTCGAATGGCCCGCCGATGCCGGTGAGGGTGACCTGCTGCCGACGCTCGCCGAGCGACTGGCGGTGGAGGTCGCCGAGAGCGGCGGAGCCACCAAGACGTTGCGGCAACTCTCGAACAAGGTCCTCAACAACAGCCTGGGCGTCGTGCACGGCGGAATATCGGCCTCGGCGCTGGAACTCGTCGGGTCGGCCGCCGTCAACGACAGCGACGGGCCCGCCCTTCGGACGGCGTCGCTGCGGGTGAACTACCTGCGGCAGTTCTTCGGCGGCGCGCACGCCCGGTACGAGGGTGCCGCGGTCCGGGTGGGACGCACCATGGCGGTCGCCGACGCGCAGGCCGTCGGCGACGACGGCAAGACCGCGCTGCTGGCCCGAGTCACCGCTTACCGCTGAAGCCAGGCGGTTTGCGCAGTAGCATCCGCTCATGCGCACGAGGCCTCGAATCGACGGAGGCCTGGGCAACTTCGTCCGGAACTCCGGATACGTCCGCAAATGGCTGATCCTGGGCATCGCCATCGGCGTGATCGCCGGCCTGGGCGCGGTGGTGTTCTACCTGGCCCTGGACGGCGCGGGCCGTGTGCTGCTGGGCTATCTCGGTGGCTATGGCATCCCGAAACCCTCGGGCGACGGCGGGAACCCCGGTTCCCCCGGCTTCGACCGGCCGTGGGCCATCCCGCTCATCTCGTGTGGCGGTGCGCTGGTCTCGGCGTGGTTCGTGGCGAAGTTCGCGCCCGAGGCCGAAGGACACGGCACCGACGACGCGATCGAGGCCGTGCACACCGACCCGCGCAAGATCCGGGTGCGGGCCATCGTGGTCAAGACCATTGCGAGTGCGCTGACCATAGGTTCGGGTGGTTCCGGCGGGCGCGAGGGACCCGCGGCGCACATCTCGGCCGGCTTCGGATCGCTGCTCACACGCTGGCTCAACCTGTCCGACGAGGACGGCCGCCTCGCGGTGTCCCTGGGGATCGGTGCGGGCATCGGCGCGATCTTCGGTGCGCCGCTCGGCGGGGCTGTGCTCGCGGCGTCGATCGTGTACCGCGACGATTTCGACTACCGGGCCCTGATCCCCGGCTTCATCACCTCGGCATCGGCATACGCGGTTCTCGGATCGATCCTCGGCTTCGACCCGCTGTTCGGCTTCCTGGTGGGTGACTACCGGTTCGGCCAGGCGCTCGATCTCGCGTGGTTCGTGGTGCTCGGGGTGATCGCGGGCGGTGTGGGTTGGCTGTATGCCCGCGTGTTCTACGGCACCGTCGCGGTCACCAAGATGCTGCCCGGCGGCAAGATCGTCAAACCCGCCCTCGGCGGCCTCGCGGTGGGTTTGATGGCGCTCGCCATCCCGCAGGTGCTCGCGAGTGGATACGGATGGGCCGAAAAGGCCGCTGCCACAGAGACTCTGATGAACATTCCGTTGTGGATCGTGCTGGTGCTGCCGGTCGCGAAGATCGTCGCGACGTCGCTGTCGATCGGTACCGGCGGGTCGGGCGGCATCTTCGGGCCCGGCGTGGTGATCGGTGCGTTCGTCGGAGCGGCGTTGTGGCGCTTGGGCGATGCGCTGGCGCTGCCTGGGATACCCGACAGCCCAGCGATTTTCGTCGTCGTCGGCATGATGGCGTGCTTCGGGTGCGTGGCACACGCGCCACTGGCGGTGATGATCATGGTGTGCGAGATGACCAGTTCGTTCGCGGTGATCCCGTGCGCCATGGTCGGCGTCGGTGTCGCGTGCCTGACCATCTCGCGCAGCGACGTCGCGATCTACCGGGCGCAGCGCGCCCGCCGCGAACCCGAACCTGCGTGACGGGAGTGCTGATTTCGGTCAGCAAACGAATCGGCAACACTAGCCTTGGCCTGAGCGGGCCCGTGTCACGGTACGGGCAGATAACCGCACTTAGGAGGCTCTGATGCGAACGCCAACCATGACCCACCGCTTGACCGCCGAGTTCGTCGGCACCTTCTGGCTGGTGCTCGGCGGATGTGGCAGCGCAGTCTTCGCCGCGAAGTTCGTCGCCGACGACGGCGTGTCTCTGGGGATCGGATTCCTCGGCGTCGCCTTGGCGTTCGGCCTGACGGTGCTCACCGGCGTTTACGCGTTCGGCGTCATCTCGGGCGGCCACTTCAACCCGGCGGTCACGCTGGGTGCCGCACTCGCCAAACGGGTGGAGTGGGGTGCGGTGCTGCCGTACTGGATCGTGCAGGTGATCGGCGGCCTGCTGGCCGGCCTGGTGATCTATGTGGTCGCCAAGGGCAAAGAGGGGTGGAGCGCCATCGGCAACATGGCCGCCAACGGCTACGGCGAGCACTCGCCCGGGGGTTACTCACTGGTCGCGGTGCTGATCGCCGAGATCGTGCTCACCGGGATCTTCCTGCTCGTGATCCTGGGGTCCACCGACGATCGCGCGCCCAAGGGGTTCGCGGGCCTGTCGATCGGCCTGACATTGACCCTGATCCACCTGATCTCGATCCCGATCTCGAACACGTCGGTGAACCCGGCGCGTTCGACGGCGGTCGCGTTCTTCAACGGCGACGGTGCGCCCGCGCAACTGTGGGCGTTCTGGCTGGCCCCCCTGGTCGGCGCCGCCATCGCGGGCGTCGCGTATCCGTACCTGTTCGGGGTGGCAGAAGAACTGGCCGAGCGCCCGGTGCGCGACGACGCGCTCGACGACCGACGCGGCTGAAAAAGAACCGCACCGTCGGGGCCGCCGTTGTCTTGACGTCCCCGACGATGCGGTGTGTGCGGTGAGGTTCTCTATCAGGCAGACTTGCGGCGCGCCTTGTCGGCGGCGCCCTTCTCGGTCGACTGCCCCTCGTGCGTCAGCTGGCCGCCGGCGCTCTCCAGGTGCGCCCGCACGAACCACTGGAATTTCTCCAGCTCGCCGGCATGGGCGATGAGCAGGTCCTGTGACACCAGGTCGAGGTCTTCGAGTTTCTCGATCGACTTGCGGGTGTCTTCGATGACGCCGTTGTACACCAGGTCGAGCGCGGCCAGGTGGGCCTGGACGGTGTCACGCTCGACGGAGTAGTCGTCCCACGTGCGGTCCTTGATGATCGCACCCGGGGTGCCCTTGGGCGACTTGCCCAGCGTCGCGATGCGCTCGGCCACCTCGTCGGCGTAACCACGCACCAGTTCGACCTGGGGGTCGATCATCTCGTGCACGCCGATGAAGTTCGGGCCCACGACGTTCCAGTGGACGTGTTTCAGCGTCAGATGCAGATCGTTGTAGGTGCTGAGCTGCTTCTGCAGCAGGTCCGCCACATCGCTTGCCTTCTTGTCGGACAGGCCCGGAATGGTGAATGAGGTCATCGTTGCTCCTTTTGCGTTTCCGCGTTCGACGCCTCGTGTACCCGGCAGCGCCGGGCACTAATCACCGGGGCCTGATCACCGGGCACTGATCACAGGGTGCGCAACTTCGGGATCGCCTGGCGGGGCCCGCGGCGCCGGTAGACGAACATCCCGCCGGCCTCCAACAACCGCACGGCGCGGTGGCGGTGCGGCCGCATCGGTTCGAGCAACTCGACCATGCCGGCGTCGTCGACCGGTTCACCGGTGAGCGCCTGGCCTACCAGTGTCGCGAGGTGATAGTCCCCCACCGAGAGCGCGTCGGCGTCGCCGAACACCCGCTGCATGGTCTCGGCGGCGGTCCACTCCCCCACCCCGGGCAGCGACCGCAGGCCGACTGCGGCGCGTTCGTGGGTGAGACGCTCCAGCGAATCGGCGCGCTGGGCACACATGACGATGGTGCGGGCCCGGCCGGGATCGACGTTGGCCCGGTGGAACTCCCACGACGGGATGCGCCGCCACACCTCGGCGCTGGGCACCACCCGCATACCGTCCGGAGCGGGTCCGGGTGCGGGGGTGCCGAACTTGGTCACCAACGCGCGCCAGGCCCGCCAGGCATCCAGGCCGTACACGCGTTGTTCGATGATCGCGGGGATCAACGCCTCCAGCATCCGGCCGGTGCGGCCGAGCCTCAGGTGCGGAACCTGTCTGCGCGCCTTGGCGATCGTAGGCTCGGCCGGTGCGAAATCGGACGCGTCGTCGTCGACGCCCAGCAGAGCGGGCAGACGGTCGATGAACTCGTCGGCGCCCTCACCCCACGCCTGGCAGTCGGCGGCGTCTGTCGCCGCGCATGTGATGCGTGCGGTCACCGGTCCGCTGGGCATCAGGCTCGTGCGCCAGATCGCGCCTGCGGCGTCCACGCGGTAGCAGGGATCGATGCCGCCACGGCGCAGCGGCGCGAGCGTCAGCCCCGGACTTGCCGGGCCGCTGAACACCACCGTCGCACTTCGCACCGCACCAGGCTATGCCCGGCGCACGACAGGGCGGCGACACCGCTCACGCGACCGTGATCTCGGCCTTGTCGGGATAGAACGCCACGCGGCCCGCGATGTCGGCGACGGCCGGGTACGGCCGTTCGTAGGTCCAGATGGCGTCGGCGAGCGCTGCGCCCTCGGATCCGCTTCCGAATTCGAGGCTGTAGTAGTTCGCCTCGCCCTTGTACGGGCAGTAGGTCGTGGTGTCGCTGCGCCTGAGCACCGACCCGTCGACGTCGGCCAGCGGGATGTACTGCACGGGCGGATACGACGCTTCCTGCAGTGTCAGTGCGTCGTCGGTCTCGGCGATCACCGTGCCGTTCACGCGCACGGTGACATGTCTGCCGGTGGGCGTGACGGTGATGGGGTGCTCGGCGGTGGGTTCGAGGACGGGGCGAGAGGTCATGTGAGGTCCAACGTGACGGGCCTCACCGATCTTCCGGTTCACCGCCCGACATCACGCCGAACATAATCTGGAATGACTCCAAACTTGTGGCGGAGGCCCTCCGGTGTTTGCCCCGTGATCGGTGCCACACAAGTTTCCTGCCACTCGACGATCAAATTCTGCCAGTGGAATTATTGCGCTGACCTGCGGGTTCTTTCAGTCAGACGCCCACAGAGAACGACCAGAAGGATCACGAAGATGAAGAAGTTCGGAATTGCCGCCATCACCGCCAGCGGACTGGCCGCCGCCGTCCTGGGCCTGGCAGCCCCCGCGCAGGCCGTGCCGGCGCAGGTCGACTCGACCGTCATCTCGGCAGGCGTCGACCGCCTGCAGTGGCTGGACAAGGTCCAGCCGAAGGCCACCGCGCCGAAGGTGGACAACACGGTCCGCCACAGCGGGCGGTGACGCGTGACGTACGCGAGAGGGGCACCCGGTGCGGGTGCCCCTCTTTCGTGTCAGTGCGGCTTTCGCGTGATGACGTCGGCGATCTTGGCGATCGGCGACGTGGTGGGACGGCCACCGGCCTCGTGCCGGTCGGCCAGCTTGTAGGCGATGTAGAGGCCCCGAACACCGAGCCACCGCAGCGGTTCGGGCTCCCAGTTGCGTGACCGGTGCCCGACCCAGGGCAGCTCGGTCAGCGGGGTGCTGCGGTTGCACACCAGATCAGCCAGTGTGCGTCCGGCGAGGTTGGTCGCGGTGACGCCGTGGCCCACATATCCGCCGGCCCACCCCAGGCCCGTGGTCCGGTCGAGCACCACACTGGCCTCCCAGTCGCGCGGGACGGCCAGCACGCCGCACCACCCGTGCGCGATGGGCACGTCACGCACCTGCGGCAGGATCGAGTGCAGCACGTCGGTGAGCAGCCGGATGGTCTTCGGCGGCACCCGGCCGTCGACGTCGGTGCGCGAGGCGTACCGGTACGGGACGCTGCGCCCGCCGATCGCGATGCGGTCGTCGACCGTGCGCTGCGCGTAGAAGAAGCCGTGCGCCGAATCGCCCACGGTTTCGCGTCCCTGCCAACCGATCTCGTCCCACACGTGCGCCGGGATCGGCTCGGTGGCGATCATCGAACTGTTCATCGGAAGCCACGCGCGACGCTGTCCGGGCAACGCCGCGGTGAACCCCTCGGTGGCGCGCAGCACGATCGGCGCCCGAACGGTTCCGCGTGCGGTCACCGCGCGCCCCTGCGCGATCTCGGCGACCGGGGACTGCTCGTAGATCGTGACACCCAGACGTTCGACGGCCTCGGCCAGACCGCGGGCCAGCGCGGCAGGCTGGATCCGCGCGCAGTGCGGATTGTGATAGGCCGACACCAGGCCGTTGAACCGGATGCGTTCTGCTGCTTGCTCTTTGGTGAGTTCGGTGACATCGACACCCCACGACCGCTCCTCGGCGATCGAGGCCGCCAACCGCGCCGCCTGCGCCGGGTTGCGCGCGATCTCCAAGGTGCCGCCCTTGACCGCACCCGCGTCGATGCCCTCGGCCTCGGCCACCGCGATGACCTCGTCGACGGCTTCGTTGAGCGCCTTCTGCCAGGCGAGCACCCTGTCCCGTCCGTACAGCTCGGCCATGCGGCGCCGGTCACCCGGCACCAGTCCCGACAGCCAACCGCCGTTGCGACCCGACGCCCCGAAACCGGCGAAGCGCGCCTCAAGGATCGTGATGCGCAGCGACGGATCCGCCTTCTTGAGGTAGTACGCGGTCCAGAGTCCCGTGTACCCCGCGCCGACGATGCACACGTCGGCGTCCCGGTCGCCGGGCAGCGGCGGCCGTGGCGTGGGCAGGGTGTCGAACCAATGGGAGATCTGACCGTTCACCGTGATGGGCACCGTGAGATTCTGCCAGCAGTTGCTGAAATCCCGCCGTCCGCGGATCACTTCCTGCCACCCGGCGGTCAATTCCTGCCACCGGAATTAAACCCCTGACCTGCATGTTCAGGTAAGCATACGGCACGGATCGCACGGAATCCGAAAGCCGAAGAGCCGCCAAAAGGGAGAGAGAAAATGAAGAAGTTCGGATTCGCCGCAATCGCCGCAAGCGGGTTGACCGCAGCCATCCTGGGCCTGTCCGGTCCCGCGCAGGCCGCGCCTGCGGTGGCCCCGGTGTCCACCGGTGTGGACGCCACCACCATCACCGCGGGTGTGGACCGCCTCGAGTGGCTGGACAAGATCCAGCCGAAGGCCACCGCGCCTCAGGTTGACACCACGGTCCGCCACAGCGGCCGGTGAGCGGCTGCACGCAAAGAGGGGCACCCGGGATCGGGTGCCCCTCTTTCGTGTTCGGCCGCTTCGGGTCTCGCGAGTGTGAAGCCTCAGCGAAAACACACGCGAGAGTTCGCTGACGTTTCACACTCGCGAAAGCTCAGAACGCGAAGCGGTAATACTGCGCCATGTAGCGCAGCGCCGGGATCGGCCGCATGACCTTCGCCAACAACCGGAAATGCCAGGACAATTCGTCGAACGCCGGATCCTCGAACACCGACATCCACGCCAAGAGCCGGGTGCCCGGCACCGCGTCGAGGATGTCGTCGGGCCGGTTGATCGCCCAGCGCAGCGTCGCCCCCGAGCGGCGCACCACGGTGTTGGTCCACTGCGTCCGGATCCCGAAGCTGTCGAACGCGTCGAACTGCAGTTCGCCGGTGCCGAAACGGTCGACGACGCGGCGCAGCAGCGCGACACCGTCTGCCTCGGTGAGATACATCGTGAGGCCCTCGCCGAGCATGAGCACCGGCCGTCCGGTCGGCACCTCGTCGAGCCATGCCGGATCGGTCACCGACGCCGACACCAGGTGGTAGCGCTCGTGTTCCGGGTACAGCTGGGAACGCAGGTCGATGACCTCGGGGTAGTCGACGTCGAACCACTCGACACCCGGCCCCGGGGCCAGCCGGAAGAACCGGCCGTCGAGCCCGCAGCCCAGGTGCAGCACGACCGCCTCGGAGTGCACCGCGAGGAACTGGCGGGCCCATCTGTCGAAGTGCGCGCTGCGCGTGGTCACCGCGGGCGCACGCGCAGGGGTGATCGCTGTTCTGGTCCAGTCGTAGTCGATGCGCTCCGCGATCTCGGCGGCCATATCGTCACCGAGGATCGGGGTGGGCAGACGCGCGTCGAGCGCTTTCGCGTAGAACGTCGCGAGCATGGTCTGCGGCGCGCCGCTCAGGTCGACCTTCAGCTTGTCGGTCATACCCCGAGGCTAGATCGGATTCGAGTTGCGGCACACGGGCTGAACAGCCCTCGGTGTGGCGTTCAGCCGCCTCGGCGCGCCTGCTTGGCTGCCCGAAGACCCACCCAGAACTTCGCGGCCTCGGCGATCGATTCCTCGACCGGCCTTGGCTGCCAACCGAGTTCACGCACGGCCTTGGAGTGGTCCAGTTCGCACTCGGCGCGCATGAGCCGCAGTGACCGCAACGACAACCGCTCGTCGGTTCCGCGCAGCTTGCCCTTGACAGTGCCGATGGCCGCCAGCAGATAGGACACCGGCAGCGGGATCGACCGGCGCGGCGGCGCGACGCCCGCGGCCTCGGCGGCGATCCGGGCGACCTCGGCGTTGCTGATCAGTTTCTCGGAGATCAGGTACCGCTCACCCGGTCTGCCGCTTTCCGCGGCGAGGATGAGGGCGCGGGCGGCGTCGTCGACACCGACGGCTTCCAGATCGATGCCGCTCATCACGAACGGCAGCTTGCCGAACGCGGCGCCCGCGATGACCGCGCCGTGCGGTGTGCGGCCCCAGTCGCCGCTGCCGTAGGTGGTCGACACGCACATCGCGACCGCAGGCAGGCCGCGCTCGGTGGCGTACCGCAGCACCAGTTCCTCGGCCTGTACGCGTGAGCGCACATACGGTGTGACACCACGCAGGTCGATCACGTCGTCCTCGGTGGCCACACATCCACGCCTGCGCCCGACCGTGACGTAGCTGCTGGTGTAGACGAACTTCCGCAGCCCGATCCCGGGTTCGAGCGCGACGTCGAGCACGTGCCGCGTGCCCTCGACGTTGGTGCGGAACAGCGGGGCCGGGTGGCGCAGCCAGCCCCTGGTGTCGACGACGCAGTAGTACACGACGTCGCATCCGGTCATGGCGGCGCGCAGCACCTCGGTGTCGAAGATGTCGCCGGTGAACCGCGTGACGTCCAGGTCGTCGATGCCGACGGTGTTGGCGCCCGGTCGCACCATGGCGCGGATCTCGGACCCGTCGGTGTTGTCGGCCACGAGTTGGCGCAGCACGTGCGATCCCAGGAATCCGTTGGCGCCGATGACCAGCGAGGTGCTCACCTGCGGCCCCCGAACTTGGCCATCCATTCGGCAGCCTCGTCGGTCAGCGTGCCGAGTTCGGCGGCCTTGCGGCACCACTTCATCGCCGCCGACGCGAAGCGCAGCGGGTTGTAGACGTCTTCCTGCCTGCTCCACAGGCCGTCGCCGGCGTAGGTGAGGATCGAGATGTTGGTGGCGCTGATGATCGTGCCGTCACCCGGGTCCACCATGGGATTGTCGAGTTCGCAGATCACGCGGCCGGTCGGTTCGTCGATCACCGTCCACAGCGACGGGAACGCCGTCATGTGGTTGCCCGGGAAGCTCGTCATGGTCTTCCAGATCCAGGCGCGCACCTCCTCGCGGCCCTTCATGGTGCCCGCGGCGTGCTCGACGTAGTCGACATCGGGCGTGTAGTGCCGGACCCAGACGTCCCAGTCCTTCGTGCGGGCCGCGGTGTCCACGGTCGCCTCGAATCGGGCGAACGCCGCGCTGAGTTCGTCGCGACTGAACCTGCTCATGCCAGAACTAGAACACGTTCTAGTGAGGTTTGTCGAGACCCGTCACGCGCTCACCACGGTGCGGTCGCCGAGTGGCTGCTGCAGCGGGACGTCCATGGTCGCGTCGAGCGCGATCGCGATGCACATCCGGTCGGCGGCCTCGGGGCGGGTACCGACGGACAACTCGACGGTGACGGTCTCGGCGGACTCCGTGGCGACGACGTGCGCGCCGTAGCACTGCGGTGTGCCCGCAGTGAAGTTGACGCGCAGCCCCTCGCCGTTGCGGCTCCACGATTCGACGCGCGCCGGATGCTGATCGACGATCCGCGGGTTGTCGGTGAAAACCGTGCGATCAGGGTCGACGGGCACTTCGGGCACGGTGGCGGCGGCCGCGTGGGGTGCCGTCACCGTTGCCAGGAGTAAACCGGTCAACGCGGTGGTTACCACTGGACGCATGCGCACCACGGTAGTGCCACGATCCGGCCGCCTCTGGCAGCATGGATTGTGCGTCTAGGGAAGGAATGAACGACTATGGGCAATCACGCCACGGCGATCCTCGCGGGCGGCTGCTTCTGGGGTATGCAGGATCTGATCCGCAAGCAGCCCGGTGTCGTCTCCACCCGGGTCGGCTACACCGGAGGCCAGAACGACCATCCGACGTACCGCAATCACCCCGGGCATGCCGAGGCCGTCGAGATCGTCTACGACCCGGCACAGACCGACTATCGCGCCCTGCTGGAGTTCTTCTTCCAGATCCACGATCCGACCACCAAGGACCGTCAGGGCAACGACGTCGGCTCGAGTTACCGTTCGGCGATCTTCTACCTCGACGAGGAGCAGAAGCGCATCGCGCTGGAGACCATCGTTGATGTGGACGCCTCCGGACTGTGGCCGGGCAAGGTGGTCACCGAGGTGACACCGGCGAGTGACTTCTGGGAGGCCGAGCCCGAACACCAGGACTATCTGGTGCACTACCCCAACGGCTACACGTGCCACTTCCCGCGCCCGGGCTGGAAGCTGCCGCGCCGCGAGACCGCGAACCAGTAGCGCTCAGGCGCCAAGCGGTTCGCTGCGGCGCCGCATCACCACGCGGCCACCCGACGCGGGAGTGTAGGCCACCCCGCGCGGGTGCACCTTCTCGTCGGGTGCGGTGGTGGTCTCGATGACGAAGTGGCGCAGTACGGTTCGCAACACCACGTCCATCTCGATGTTGGCGAACACCGCGCCCACGCAGCGGCGCGTGCCGCCGCCGTAGGGGAGCCAGCCGAGTCCCGGCCGGTTCCCGACGAAGCGCTGCGGGTCGAACCGGTGCGGGTCGGGGAACTCCTCTTCGCGCTCCTGGATGTGGGCGAGCGCGACGATGATCGAGTAGCCTCGCGGAATCGTCCACTGCCCCAACTGGAATGACGGCGCGTAGACGTGGCGGCCGGAGAAGTCGATCACGGTGCGCACGCGCTGCACCTCGGCGATGGCGGCCTGCCGGTACTCGTTGTCGCCGGAGGCCGCCTCGGCGACGAGCTTCTCCAGTACGTCGGGATGCCTGCTGATCCGCTCGAACGCCCAGCCCAGTGTGGACGCCGTGGTCTCGTGCCCGGCCGCGAGCAGCGTGAGCAGTTCGTCGCCGATGTCCTTGCGGGACATGGATGATCCGTCTTCGTAGGCGCTGCGCAGCAGCAGTGCCAGGATGTCGTCGCGCTGGTCGAAGTCCGGATCGGCCGCGACGCGGTCGATGAGGCGGTCCACGACGTCGTCGTACTCCGCGCGGTAGGCCGCGAGCCGGCCCCAGGGCGTGAGGCGTCCGTAGTTGCGCGTGGGTGTCGGCAGCACCGCCAGGCGCGACCCGAGGGTCACCCACGGCGGGATGATGCGGCGCAGTTCGTCGAGTTGTTCTCCGTCGGCCCCGAACACCGCGCGCAGGATCGCGTTGAGCGTGATCCGCATCATCGGCTCGAGTGTCGGGAACTCCCGACCGTCGGGCCAGGACGCGGCTTCGCGCAGGGTCTCCTCTTCGAAGATGCGCTCATAGTTCTTGATGCTGCGGCCGTGGAACGGCGGTGTGAGCAGCTTGCGCCTGCGCCGGTGGTCGGTGCCATCGAGGGCGAACACCGATCCGGGACCGAGCATGCGGCTGAGGTTCGGCTGGATGTTGCCGACGTCGTCGGGGTGGGCGGCGTACACCTGTTTGGCCAGTTGCGGTTCGGCGACCAGCACGGTGCGGCCGAACACCGGGATGTCGAGCGTGAAGACGTCGCCGTACCTGCGGGCCGCGTGCTTGACCACCCACCGTCGCGCGACCGAGAAGGCCAGGCCCTGAACGACTCTGGGCAGTGGCACGGCCGGCGGAAGCTGGGCCGCGCGGATGGCGGTCTCGGGACGTTCGACGGTCGCGGTCATAGGCTCTCCCCCGTTGTTGGTACCGCGTCGTACCAGGTGATGGTGTAGTACGGTACTCGCAGGTACCACACAGCGCAAGGGGGGTCCGTATGACGACCGCGCTCACCGGCACCGCCACGGCGGGGGGCTCAGGCGGTGACGCGTTCCGGTCCCGCCTGCTCGACGGGCTCTCGGCCGCCATCGACGACAAGGGTTACCGCGACAGCACCGTTGCCGACATCGTCCGCCACGCTCGCACCTCCAAGCGCACGTTCTACGACCAGTTCGCAAGCAAAGAAGCCTGTTTCATCGAGCTGCTGCGCGCCAACAACGCCGCGCTCGTCGAGCACATCCGCTCGGCCGTCCGCCCCGAGGCCGAATGGCAGGACCAGATCGACCAGGCCGTCGGCGCCTACGTCGAGCACATCGAATCCGCCCCGAGCATCACGCTGAGCTGGATCCGCGAACTGCCCGCGCTCGGCCCCGCGGCACGCCCGCTGCAACGCGACGCGATGGGGGCGCTCACCGATCTGCTCATCGACCTCAGCGACAGTCCGGGATTCCGGCGCGCCGGGCTCAACGGGCTCAGCAGGCAGATGGCCATCATCCTGCTGGGCGGTCTACGGGAACTCACGGCACTGATCGTCGAGGACGGCCACGACATCCGGGAGATCTACGAACCGGCCGTCGCGGCGTCGCGGGCGATCCTCACCGCGAGTTCAGCTGAGCACCAGGCGCGCTGACTTCTCCAGGCGGCGCACGACCTGTTCGTAGGAGTCGTATCCCATGCCGGCCCACACCATGGTGCCGGTGTAGAGCAACTCGAGGGCCTCGATGACGCCGATCCTCACATCGGGGCCCAGCGCCGCGACCAGGCGCTGCCGGATGTCGGCGCCGATACGCTGGCGCAGCGCGTCGACGTCGGGATCCTTGCCCAGCAGGGCCGTGGTCACCGCGCCCGCGAACGCGGGCTCGTCGGCCACCAGCGACGCGATGTGCTGCAGCACCTCGACCACGCGGGTCGCCGGATCCGGCGATTCGTGCACGGCGGGCGGCGCCGCGGACAGCCTGCGCCAGAACACCTCGGCGACAAGGTGTTCCTTGGACGAGAAATAGGTGTAGGCGGTTGCCGAGCCGACGCCGGCCTCGGCGGCGACGCGCCGCACCGTCAGGCCCGCGTACCCCTCGCGACTGATCAGTTCGACCGCCGCGCGTCCCAGACGTTCGACGGTGTCCGCCTGCCGTGCACTCAGACGGCGACGGGTCGACTCCATGGCCGGATCGGACACGTGTCCGGACGCTACTACAACTGGCCGTGACCAGCAACGGTATGTTGTCACCCATGAGCCATGCCGACACCGCACTGCCGCCCCGCGCCGAGCGTCTGTTCGCCCTGGCCGAGCAGGTCACGGGTTTCATGCCCGTCGACGAGGGCCGAGCCCTCTACGACGCGGCGGTGCGCTACCTCGGCGGCGGCGTCGGCGTCGAGATCGGCACCTACTGCGGCAAGTCCACGGTCATGCTCGGCGCGGCCGCGCAGGAGACCGGCTCGGTGCTCTACACCGTCGACCACCACCACGGCTCCGAGGAGCACCAGCCCGGCTGGGAGTACCACGACGCGTCACTGGTCGACCCGGTGACCGGCCTGTTCGACACGTTGCCGAAGATGCGGCACACGCTCGACGCCGCGGGCCTCGACGATCATGTGGTCGCCGTGGTCGGCAGGTCGCCCGTGGTCGCCAGGGGATGGCGAACCCCGTTGCGGTTCCTGTTCATCGACGGCGGTCACACCGAAGAAGCCGCGCAGCGCGACTTCGACGGCTGGGCCCGTTGGGTGCAGAAGGGCGGCGCCCTGGTGATCCACGACGTGTTCCCGAATCCCGAGGACGGCGGTCAGGCGCCGTTCCACATCTATCAGCGGGCCCTGGCCACCGGCGCGTTCCGCGAGGTGTCCGCGACCGGTTCGATGCGCGTGCTGGAACGGATCTCGGGAGAGCCCGGCGCGCTCGACTAGCGGTCGGTGACCACGCACTCGCAGTCGAATTCACCTTCCAGACCGCGGGGCAGACCTTCGCCGCGGAAGATCCCGCTCGCGGCCGTGGTGCGCGACAGCGCGTCGGCCGCGAGGATCATCGCCGCGCCCGTCCACGTCGTGCGCTCCTCGGGCCAGCGTTTGCCGTCGGCGAAAACCAGTCCGGTCCAATAGGATCCGTCGGCCTCGCGCAGGTGGTGCATGGCCGCGAACTGTTCGCGGGCCCGGCGGGTGTCACCGACCGCGTCCAGCGCCATCACCAGTTCGCAGGTCTCGGCCCCGGTCACCCAGGGCCGGTGGTCGACGCACCGGATGCCCAGGCCGGGCACCACGAAATCGTCCCACCGAGCCTCGATGCGGGCCAGGGCCGCGTCACCGCGCAGCGCGCCGCCAAGCACCGGGTAGTACCACTCCATCGCGTGGGTGTCCTTGGCGGAGAACGCCTCCGGATGCTCGGCGATCGCGTGGCCCAGGCGGCCCACGGCAACTTCCCACTCGGGTTGTGGATCACCGACGTAGTCGGCGAGCGCCAGGCCGCAACGGATGCTGTGGTAGATGCTGGCGCACCCGGTCAGCAGGGCCTCGGGAACCGGCCCGGAAGGCGTGGCGGCCCAGTAGATCTCACCGCCGGGGGCCTGCAACCCCAGTACGAAGTCGATGGCCCGTGTCACCACGGGCCACATCGTCTCGGCGAAGCCGCGGTCGCCCGCGATGAGCACGTGGTGCCACACGCCGGTCGCGACGTAGGCGCAGAAGTTGCTGTCGCTGTTGGCGTCCTCGACGACACCGTCACGCAGCTGGATCGGCCACGAACCGTCGGCCCGCTGCACCGTACGGCACCACTCGAACGCCGCGCGCGCGGGTTCGATCAGCCCGGCGACGGTGAGCGCCATGGCGTTCTCGACGTGGTCCCACGGGTCGGTGTGGCCGCCGTCGAACCAGGGCAGCGCACCCGAGGACTCCTGGGTGGCCGCGATGGACCGCGCGGTCTGCAGGCATTGTTCGGGCGTCAGAACACCCGGCACACCTGGGATCTCAGACGGTCGCACAGCGCATCACCCACGGGCATCCGGTTTGGTGAAGTACAGCGCCACGCTCTTGCCGATCAGCGGGTTGAGCACCGACTCGGCGGTCCTGGTGAGCCACGGCCGGCCCATCATGTCCCACACCAGCAGCTGGTGGTATGCCTTGACCGCCGGGTGGTCGTTCTTCTCGGTCCCCACAAGGCACTTGAGCCACCAGTACGGCGAGTGCAGCGCGTGCTCGTGGTGGGTGTGGGTGAGTTCCAGACCGTGTGCGAGCACCTTGTCGCGCAACTCGTCGGCCTTGTAGATGCGGATGTGGCCGCCCTCGTTGGCGTGGTACTCGTCCGACAGCAGCCAGCAGATCTTCTCCGGCAGCCACCGCGGCACCGTGATGGCCAGCGAGCCACCGGGTTTGAGCACGCGGACCAGTTCGGAGATCGCGCGGTCGTCCTCGGGGACGTGCTCGAGGATCTCCGAGGCGATCACGCAGTCGAAGGTGCCGTCGGGGTACGGCAGGTCGAGCGCGTCACCCTTGACGGCCTCGCCTTTCGCCGTGGCGGGCGCCTCGCCCGCTTCGGCCATGGCCTGCAGCATCTCGTCGACGCTGTTGAGATCGGCCACGCTCTGGTCGAAGCCGATCACATGCGCCCCGCGGCGGAACGCCTCGAACGTGTGCCTGCCCGCGCCGCACCCGACGTCGATCACCGACGTGCCCGGGCCGACACCGAGCCGGTCGAAGTCGACTGTCAGCACGCCTTGACCCCCATCCGGTTCTGTGCCTGCTCGTACACCGCAACCGTCTGTGCGGCAACGGACTCCCAGCTGAAGACATCAAGTGCACGCCGGCGTCCGGCTGCGCCGAGGCGGCGGCGTTCGGACGGCGAGTCCAGCAGTTCGCCCAGCACCGCGGTCAGCTCGTCGACGTCGGCCGGGCGGACCAGCCGCGCGCACGATCCGTCGGTGCCCACGACCTCGGGCAGCGCGCCCGCGCGGCTCGCGACGATCGGGGTGCCGCTGGCCATGGCCTCCACGGCGGGCAGCGAGAAGCCCTCGTACAGCGACGGGATGCACGCGACCTCGGCCGATGCCAACAGGCCTGCCAGCTCCTGATCGGACAGCCCGCTGGAGATGTGGACGATGTCGGAGATGCCCAGCTCGGCGATGAGCTTCTCGGTGGGACCGTTGGGTTCGAGCTTGCTCACGAGTTGCAGGTCGAGGTTGCGTTCCACGCGCAGGCGCGCGACCGCGTGCAGCAGGTGGCTCACACCTTTGAGCGGAACGTCGGCCGACGCGATCGCGATGATGCGTCCACTCACGCGCTGCTCGGCGGGTTTGAACAGTTCGGTGTTCACGCCGAGCGGCACGATGTGCAGCTGATCGGACGTGACGCCGAAGTCCGCGGCGATGTCCGCGGCCGACGACGAGGACACCGTGAGCAGTTCGGGAATCTGGCGCGCGACCTTCTTCTGCATCTCGGCGAAGCCGTACCAGCGGCGCACGAGCGGCTTGCGCCACCACTTGGCCGCCGCGACGTCGACGACCTTGTCGCGCGTGATCGGGTGGTGCACGGTCGCCACCACGGGTAGGCCGAGCTTCTCGATCTTGAGCAGACCGGTGCCCAGGCTCTGGTTGTCGTGGACGACGTCGAACTCGTCGCGGCGCGCCGCGAGGATCCGCGCGGCGCGCATCGTGAACGTGCGCGGTTCCGGGAAGCCGGCCGACCACATGGTCAGCAGTTCCAGCGCGTCGATGCCGTCGCGGATCTCCCGCGGGTGCGGCACGCGGAACGGATCGGGCTCGCGGTACAGATCCAGGCTGGGCACCTTGGTCAGCGTGACGCGGGGGTCGAGGCCCTCCGGATAGGGCTGGCCCGAGAACACCTCGACGTCGTGGCCGAGTTCGGCCAGACCGCTGCTCAGGTGACGGACGTAGACGCCTTGACCGCCGCAGTGGGTTTTGCTCCGGTACGAAAGCAGTGCGATGCGCATATCAACTCACCCGACGGCAGGAATCGCGCTGAGCTGGGAAGACGCCTTCACGCGCCGACTCCGAAACCTCTGGACATGTGTCCAGACTATAGTTTGACGACCTACCGGGCGCAACGCACGTCACTCGGGCGGGAACCCGCCGGTGGCAACCGGACCCCACTGTTTCGGCGTGACCCGGATCAGGCACTTGCCCTGATCCACCATCGCCTGGCGATACTCGTCCCAGTCCGGATGCTCACCGGAGATGACCCGGAAGTACTCGACCAGAGGCTCGACCGCGTCCGGCAGACCGATCACCTCGGCCTCACCGTCGACCTGCACATAGGGTCCGTTGAACTCGTCGGACAGCACCACCACGCTCGCGCGCGGTGTGCGGCGGATGTTGGCCGACTTCGCCCGCTGCGGATAGGTCGCGATCACGATGCGGCCCTGCGCGTCGACCCCGCCCGTCACCGGCGAACTCTGCAGCGACCCGTCGGCGCGGAACGTCGTCAACACCATGCGATGTCTCGGGCGGACGAAGTCGAGCAGCTCGTCGAGATCCACCGCGTCCGCGGTCGCGTACTTCTTGGCCATCTCCTGACCCTAGCCCCGCTCCCCCTGCACCGCGAGGGTGCGCGTCTGCCGCCCCAATTGCGGTGTGTCGTCAGCACTTTACGCACGCTCACCGCTCGGCACGACGAACGCGAACGGCCGGTGGAACCCCAGACCGCGCACCCGCGCACCGCGCACCGCGTCCACCGGCACCGCCACCACCCGCCCCGACGACGGCTCGTAGCACTGCAACCGCTCCCCCGACACCCCGACGATCAACACCCAGTGCCGCGGAATACCGCGCGCGCCGACGAGCATCGCCACCGGGCGCCCCTCGGCCGCGGCGCGCAGGACATCGGTCAGCGGATCCGACGCACCGCGGAACCGGCGCCAGCGATACCGGAACCCGGCCGAGACGCTGTGCTCACTGAGGGCCCGCGCCATCCCCGCGGGCGTGGTGCCGAGCCGGCGTGGCCAGATCGCGTTGATGTCGGAGTGGATCCGGTCCTGCTCGGCGGCGAACCATTGGCCGCCGTGTGACCCCAGCAACTTGTCACGCTTGGCAGGGTCGAGCATCACACCGGCGACGACCGCCACCGTCGGCCCACACGTGATTCCGTCGCGCTGACGCAGCCTCAGCGCCGCGATCCGCTCGGGCTCCACATAAATCCTGTCAGCTGTCAATCAATTACTGCCACCTGAAATTAAATCGCTGAACTGCAGGTTTACACAGGCATAACAGCGACACAGCAAGCCTAGAAGAACAGGATCACCAAAGTGCGAAAGACAGCGAAGAGATTCGGTGTTGCGACGGTGGCAGCCAGTGGCCTGGCGGCGACCCTGATCGGCCTCGCAGCTCCGAGCCAGGCGGCCCCCAGCGGCCCCAGCAACGCCCAGCAGACCATCAGCCAGTTGCAGAGCCAGGGCTACCACGTCATCGTCAACCGGATCGGTGCGACCCCGATCGACAAGGCCGTCGTCGTGGCCGTCCGTCCCGGCACCAACTTCACCCGCACCGACAGCCTCAACACGGGCGTCACACAGAAGACCGTCTACGTCGACGTGAAGTGAACCGCGAAGTAGACCCAGACCGTCAGCCCCCGTCGGATTCGTCCCCCTCCGGCGGGGGCTGATGCATTCCAGAATGCCTTTTCCGGACTACGCCACGGGATCGCGCCGCGCCACCGATAATGGTGCGATGGCAGTCAACATGGGGGATCTGTTCGCCGCCAACCTCGAATCCCTGCGATATCAGCCGACTGCCAAGCGAATTCGCGCGTGCCTGGGCGGTGAACCCGTGGTCGACACGTGCGCGGCCGTCCTCGTGTGGGAGCCGCGCCGCGTCGTCCCGACGTATGCGGTTCCGCGCGCAGCCATCTCGGCGCAACTGGTTCCCGCGGGCGGCGACCACGGCGACGACGAGATTCCCGGCTTCCTCGATCCGTCGGTCCCGTTCACCGCGCACACCTGCTCGGGCACCGGCTTCGACGTGATCGCCGGCGGCGAGAACAGCCCGTCCGCGGCGTTCACGCCCGACGATCCCGACCTCGCCGACTACGTGATCCTCGACTTCGACTCGTTCGAATGGCGCGAGGAGGACGAACCCGTGGTGGCCCATCCGCACGACCCGTTCCACCGGATCGACATCCGGCGCAGCGCGCGCCAGGTCCGCATCGAACTCGACGGGCACCTGCTCGCCGAGTCGACGCAACCGATGCTGTTGTTCGAGACCGGCCTCCCCACACGCTTCTATCTGCCCTACGACGATGTCGTCACGCCGCTCGAGCTGAGCCAGACCGTCACCTTCTGCGCCTACAAGGGGCGCGCGAGTTACTACTCGGTGCCCGACGGACCCGCCGACATCGCGTGGACCTATCACGAACCGCTGCACGACGCGGTTCCCGTTCGCGACCGCATCTGCTTCTTCGACGAGCGTGTCGACGTCGTGGTCGACGGGCAGCACCAGAGCCGCCCGGTCACACCGTGGAGCGATTGACAGATCGACGCCGAACAGTAAAGGCAGGACGGCGAAGGAACGGGTGTTTCGATCCGTGCGGTTCTGGCAACATCACCCCACATGGTGGGCTCGTCGCACGTTTCGCTGGTCGCCGCCGCGGGAACCGAGGGCGGCGGTGCCGCGCTCGACCAGGTGATCGGGTTGTCCGCGGTCGCGACGGTCATCACGGTCGTGCTGCTGTGGATCGGTTATCTGCACCGGCAACGACGCATCACGTGGCTGAACACCTTCGCCGAACGCCTCGGGCGCAAGTTCCACCGCCCGCCGTGGGTGGCGCTCCAGATCTTCCTGTTCACCTCGACCATCATCTGCGCGCTGTTCGGCTTCATCTGGGACGTGAGCCTGCACATCGGTCAAGGCCGCGACGAGGGACCGCTGGCCAACCCCGCGCACTACTTCATCCTGGTCGGACTGTTCCTGCTGTTCATCGCCGGTGTCATGGCGATGGTGCTGCCCTACGACAAACCGGGTCCGGCGGCGGTCCGGATCACCCGCACGTGGTACGCCCCCGTGGGCGGCGTGCTCATGGCGCTGTGCGGCCTGTACGCGCTGATCGGCTTCCCGCTCGACGACATCTGGCACCGCATCTTCGGCCAGGACGTGACCCTCTGGGGTCCAACACATCTGATGCTCATCGGCGGCGCGGGGTTGTCATTGATCGCGGTGCTGCTTCTCGAGCACGAGGGCCGGGTGGCGATGGCAGGCAACAGCACCCCGGGCGATATCAAGGACGACACCAGGTTCAACACCTTCCTGCGGTACCTGTCGTTCGGCGGTCTGTTCATCGGGCTCTCGGTGTTCCAGATCGAATACGACTTCGGTGTCGAGCAGTTCCGCCTGGTGCTGCAGCCCATGATGATCGCGGGTGCGGCCGCGCTGGCAGCCGTCGCGGCGCGCCTGGTGCTCGGGCCCGGCGCGGCGGTGATCGCCGCGGTGCTCGCGATCGTCCTGCGCGGTGCGGTTTCGCTGGCCGTCGGCCCGGTGCTGGGCGCCCCGCACAGCTGGTGGGCGCTGTACCTGGGCCCGGCGCTCGTGGTCGAGTTGGTGGCCCTGACACCGCTTGTCAAGCGGCCCTTGGTCTTCGGCGCGGTCAGCGGCCTCGCGGTCGCGACCGTGGGTCTGTGGCTGGAGTCGCTGTGGATCGGCGCCGTGTACACCTATCCGTGGCCGACGAGCATGTGGGGCGAGGCGCTGGCCATGTCGATCCCCGTCGCGGTCGGCATGGGTCTGTGCGGTGCGCTGCTGGCCCTGGTGCTCACCAGCAGGCGGTTGCCGCGCCCCGCCGTCGGCATCTCGATCGTGGTGGCCACCGTGCTGGCGATCGGCGGCGCGGTGGCCAACGGCCTTCGCATCGAGGTTCCCGAGAACGCCACCGCCACAATCGCACTCACCGACGCAGCGGGCGCGGGTGAGCAGCGCATGGTCGACGCCGACGTGCGGATCACCCCGGCCGACCTCATCAGCGACGATCCCGAGTGGGTGTCGCTCCTGTCCTGGCAGGGCGGCCTGGACAATCAGCGCGGCCTGCTGGTGAACCATCTCGAACGAGTCGGCCCCGGCCACTACCGCACCACGCAGCCGATGCCGGTGTCGGGCTCGTGGAAGACGCTGCTGCGTGTACAGGACGGCACCACCATGGCGGGTGTTCCGATCTACCTGCCCGCCGATCCGGGTATCGGCGCCGAGGAGCAGCCCGCCGAGGCCGTCAGCACGCGGGAGTTCGTGCCGGAGATCACGATCCTGCAGCGCGAGCGCAACCTCGATCACCCGTCGTGGTTGTTCGGCGCGGCTTCGCTCGTGGTCCTGGTGTGCACGTTGCTCCTGATCGCCGCGTTGACGTGGGGTGCGGGCCGGGTCAACGCGCGAGAGCTGGCAGCAGGCAGCACCACCGACGAGACCCGACCGGTTCAGCCTCAGACATGACCGCCGAGATCATCACCTATCAGGCCGACCATCCGTTGCTGCTGGCGGTTCCCGCGTTCGCGCCGGCAATCGTGGTGGCAGGTGTGGTTGCCTACATCGCGATACGCGACCGGCGCCGTAAAGACCCACCGAAGGATCAGCCGGCCGGGACGAGAGACAGGGTTCACAGTGAACGCGGGGGCGTTGCAAGCGAAGATGATTCACCGTGATGAACCGTAAACGCAGCCTTGTCGTTGTGGCGACCGCATTGACCCTGGTGACCGCGGCATGTGGCTCGGGCGGCTCCGACGGTGGCGGGGAACAGACCTCCGCGGCGCCCGCGAGCCCCTCCGAGTTGACCGTCAGCCCGTCGGACATGACCGATCAGCAGCAGGCCCCCAGCCGGCTGGTGATCGACGTGACGATCAAGGGCGGTGAGGTGACGCCCACCAACGAGCAGTTGCAGGGCAAGGTGGGTGACCCGATCGTGGTGCGGGTCAACAGCGACGCCGCCGACGAACTGCATGTGCACTCCAACCCCGAGCACAACTTCCCCATCGAACCGCGCAGCGGCCAGCAGTTCCAGTTCACCGTCGACGTGCCGGGCACCGTCGACATCGAACTGCACCAGTTGAACCGCGTGATCGCCAGCGTGCAAGTGCAGCAGTGACTTCGGACCGAACCGCGCTGCTGGCCCACGGCTTGGGCGGTTCGACCGACCTTCCGATCCCGTACACCTACGCGTTGCTCGGTGCGGCGTGGACGTTGACGTTCACGTTCGCCGTGGTGGCATTCGCGTGGCGTAGGCCGAGGTTCGACCCCGACAAACCGGGGCATCCGCTGCCCGAGTGGGTGACCACCTTCGTGGACTCCCCCGTCACCCGGTGGGGCGTCGGCCTGCTCGCGCTGGTGTTCACCGGGTGGGTCGGCGCCCTGTCGTTCACGGGACCCCAGGACGCGTCGAACCCGCTGCCCGGGGTGTTCTACGTACTGCTGTGGGTGGGCCTGGTCGCGGTGTCGCTGCTGATCGGTCCGGTCTGGCGGTTGATCTCGCCGGTGCGGACGCTGATCCGGCTGATCCCCGCGACGACAGGGCGCCTGCGGTATCCGGCGCGGCTGGGTTACTGGCCCGCCGCAGCCGGACTGTTCGCGTTCGTGTGGCTGGAGCTCGCCAGCGCCGACCCGGGATCTCTTGCCGCCATTCGCAACTGGCTGCTCATCTACCTCGCGGTGACACTGGCCGGTGCACTGTGCTGCGGCCAGGGGTGGCTTTCGAACGCCGATCCGTTCGAGGTCTACAGCACGGCCGCGTCGAAGCTGTCGCCACTGCGCAGGCACGCCGGGCGCATCGTGGTCGGCAACCCGTTCGACCACCTGCAGTCGCTTCCGGTGCGTCCCGGGGTCGTGGCGGTTCTCGCGGTGCTGCTCGGTTCGACGGCGTTCGACAGCTTCTCGGCGATGCCGGTGTGGCGCAACTTCGTCGACGACAACTCGGGTTCGGCGGCGGGCGCGACGTTGATCCGCACCGCCGGCCTTGCGGTGTTCGTCGCGACCGTGGCGCTCACCTTCTGGGCCGCGGCCCGCGCGACCGGCGGCGTGGACCGGCAGCAACGTCGTGAACTCCCCGGGCAGATGGTGCACTCGTTGATCCCGATCGTCGTCGGCTACGTCTTCGCGCACTACCTGACCTACCTCGTCGAGCGCGGCCAGCAGACCATCTTCCTGCTGTTCGGGATGCACGACGCCCAGGTCAGCTACATCCTGTCGATGCATCCGGCGGTGCTGTCGTCGCTCAAGGTCGGGTTCGTACTGGCGGGCCATGTCGCAGGCGTGATCGCCGCGCACGACCGGGCACTGCGACTGCTGCCTGCGCGCCACCGGCTCACCGGGCAGCTCGCGATGATGCTCGTGATGGTCGGCTACACCTTCACCGGCCTGTACCTGCTGTTCGGCGGTTAGAGACCGGCGGCGGTCAGCAGCGCCTCGGCCGCCGCGCGTCCCACGTCGCCGCGGCGCGCGTCGTTGAACACCATGGAACGGCTCGCGACCCCGTCGGTGAGGATCGCGAGCTGCTCGGCCAGCCCCTGCGGGTCGTCGGCGCCCAGTTCGGTGAGCAACTCGGCGATACGAAGGGTGAAGGCCTGCTTGCGTTCCCGCGTATAGGCGTGCGCGGGACTGTCAGGGTCGGGGAACTCGGTGGCCGCGGCGACGAACGGGCATCCGCGCACCGGGCCGTCACCGCGCGTCGGCACCGTGAACATCGCCAGGATGCGTTCGCGGGCAGGCACATCGGCGTCGTACAGCGCGCTCTCGACCGTGAGACCGGACCGGTAGACGTACTGCAGGAACTCCACCACCAGGTCGTCCTTGGTCGGGAAGTGCGCGTACAGCGTGCGTTTGGAGACCGGCGCCTTGGCGGCGATCTGCTCCATGGTGGTCGCGGTGATGCCCTGCGCCTCGAACAACGCGGCGGCCGCGGCGACGATGCGTTCCCGGCCTCCACGACCGCGCGGTTTGGTCACGCCGCCAAGTATACGTTCACGTTTACATCCGAGAAGAACCCGCTATCGTCGCTGAGGTAAACGCAAACGTGTACTTGAGAGGTGTCCACATGTCCGTGCCCACCCTGCCCACCGGGCCCACTGTCGACCTGGCCCAAGCCGCCGAACGGCTGATCAAGGGCCGCCGCGCCGTCCGCGCGTTCCGGCCCGACGAGGTGCCCGAGGAGACCATGCGCGCGGTGTTCGAACTCGCGGGCCACGCGCCGTCGAACTCCAACACACAGCCGTGGCACGTCGAGGTGGTCAGCGGCGCGGCGCGCGACCGCCTCGCCGAGGCACTGGTCACCGCGCACGCCGAGGAGCGCGTGACGGTGGATTTCCCGTACCGCGAGGGCCTCTTCCAGGGTGTGCTGCAGGAGCGGCGCGCCGATTTCGGTTCCCGCCTGTACGCGGCGCTGGGTATCGCGCGCGGCCAGACCGATCTGTTGCAGGGCTACAACACCGAGAGTCTGCGGTTCTACGGCGCACCGCACGTCGCGATGTTGTTCGCGCCCAACAACACCGAAGCGCGCATCGCGGGCGACATGGGGATCTACGCGCAGACGCTGATGCTCGCCATGACCGCGCACGGCATCGCGTCGTGCCCGCAGGCGCTGTTGAGCTTCTACGCCGACACCGTGCGTGCCGAACTCGGTGTCGAGAACCGAAAATTGCTGATGGGCATCTCGTTCGGCTATGCCGACGACACCGCGGCCGTCAACGGCGTGAGGATCCCGCGGGCAGGCCTCGCGGAGACCACACGCTTTTCCCGCTGACCCGTTACCGTCGAGGCATGCGTGCACTGATTGTCGTCGACGTCCAGAACGATTTCTGTGAGGGCGGTTCGCTGGCGGTCACCGGTGGTGCGGAAGTGGCCCGCGGGATCACCGAACTGCTGGCCGGTGATCATGGTTACGACCATGTGGTCGCCACGATGGATTTCCACATCGACCCGGGTGAGCACTTCTCGGACACGCCCGACTACCGGGTGTCGTGGCCGCGCCACTGCGTGGCCGACACCCAGGGCGCCGAGTTCCATCCGGAGTTCGATGCAGGTGCGGTGGAGGTGGTGTTCCGCAAGGGCCACTACTCGGCGGCCTACAGCGGCTTCGAGGGCACCGACGAATCGGGGACGACGCTGGCCGACTGGCTGCGTGAGCGGGATGTCGACGCGGTCGACGTCGTCGGCATCGCCACCGACTACTGCGTGGCCGCCACGGCCGCCGACGCCGTCGACGCGGGTTTCGCCACCCGCGTGCTGACGCGTCTGACGGCCGGGGTCGCGCCCGAGAGCACGACGGCGGCGGTCGACCAATTGCGTTCTGCCGGAGTGACGATCAGCTGACCCGCGGGTGATGATTGCAACACCAGCAATAGGTTTAACCTGCGGAAATCGTTGATCCGCCAGCTCACCGGCGGCCGATGCGTACCGTGGCGCGCCCACCCGGGTCCGGCGGACGACGACCCGTCGTCATTGTCCGACGCACTCACGCCGATCACCGTAAGGTCGAATCGTGGACCCAAGAGTTACCGAAACCGGTTTGGAGATCTGGCGAGGCAAGGCATACCCGTTGGGCGCCACCTACGACGGCTCGGGCACCAACTTCGCGTTGTTCAGCGAGGTCGCCGAGCGCGTCGAGTTGTGCCTGTTCGACGACGACGGCGACGGCGGCCTGCGCGAAACCCGCATCACGCTGCCCGAGGTCGACGGCTTCGTGTGGCACGGCTTCATCCCCAACATCGAACCGGGCCAGCGCTACGGCTACCGCGTACACGGGCCGTACGATCCGGCCGCGGGCCACCGGTGCAATCCCAACAAGCTGGTACTGGACCCGTACGCCAAGGCCATCGACGGTCAGTTCGACTGGGGTCAGCCGCTGTTCTCGTACAACTTCGGCGACCCGGACAGCTGCAACGACGACGATTCGGCGCCCAACATGCCGAAGTCCGTGGTGATCAACCCGTACTTCGACTGGGGCGTGGACCGTCCGCCGAGCCACGACTACGCCGACACCGTGATCTACGAGGCCCACGTCAAGGGCCTGACCCAGACGCATCCCGACATCCCGGACAACATCCGTGGCACGTACGCCGCGGTCGCGCACCCGGCCATCGTCGAACATCTGCAGAACCTGGGGATCAACGCGATCGAGTTGATGCCGGTGCACCACTTCGCCAACGATTCGACGCTCATCGACAAGGGTCTGTCGAACTACTGGGGCTACAACACGATCGGATTCCTCGCGCCGGATTCGAAGTACAGCTCGAGCCCCAACCCGGGCGGGCAGGTGCAGGAATTCAAGGCGATGGTCCGCACGCTGCACGAGGCAGGCATCGAGGTGATCCTCGACGTGGTCTACAACCACACCGCCGAAGGCAACCACATGGGCCCGACGCTGTCCTTCCGCGGCATCGACAACGCGGCGTACTACCGCCTCGTCGACGACGACAAGCGGTACTACATGGACTACACCGGCACGGGCAACAGCCTCAACGTCGGTCATCCGCACGCGTTGCAGCTGATCATGGATTCGTTGCGCTACTGGGTGATCGAGATGCACGTCGACGGTTTCCGCTTCGACCTGGCCTCGACGCTGGCCCGTGAGTTCTACGACGTCGACCGCCTGGCGACGTTCTTCGAACTGGTGCAACAGGATCCGGTGGTCAGCCAGGTCAAGCTGATCGCCGAGCCGTGGGACGTCGGCCCGGGCGGATACCAGGTGGGCAACTTCCCGCCGCTGTGGACCGAGTGGAACGGCAAGTACCGCGACACCGTGCGCGACTACTGGCGCGGCGAGCCGGCAACGCTCGACGAGTTCGCCTCCCGGATCACCGGTTCGGCCGATCTGTACGAGCAGACCGGCAGGCGCCCGTTCGCGTCGATCAACTTCGTCATCGCCCACGACGGCTTCACGCTGCGGGACCTGGTGTCCTACAACGAGAAACACAACGAGGCCAACGGCGAGGACAACAACGACGGCGAGAGCCACAACCGGTCGTGGAACTGCGGAGCCGAGGGTCCGACCGATGATCCGGAGGTCAACGCCCTGCGGTCGCGTCAGCAACGCAACTTCATCACGACTCTTCTGCTCTCCCAAGGTGTTCCGATGCTCGCCCACGGCGACGAACTCGGCCGTACGCAGCAGGGCAACAACAACGTCTACTGCCAGGACAGTGAGCTGTCCTGGATCGACTGGGAGAGCGCGGACACCGAACTGCTGGAGTTCACGCAGAAGGTGTCGGCACTGCGGTCCGCGCACCCGGTGTTCCGGCGCAGGCGCTTCTTCAACGGCAGACCTGTGCGGCGTCCCGGTGAGCCGCGCCTGCCCGACATCGGCTGGTATGCGCCAGACGGGTCGGAGATGACCGACGAGGACTGGGACGCCGGCTACGCCAAGTCGATGGCGGTGTATCTCAACGGCCAGGGCATCCCCGACCGTGACGAGCGCGGGCAGCGCATCGTCGACGACTCGTTCTACATGTGTTTCAACGCACACTACGAGCCCATCGAGTTCGTGCTACCGCCGTCCGATTTCGCCGAGCAGTGGGTCGAGGTGATCAACACCGCAGCCGACTGCAGCACCGACCCGATCGAGGCGGGCACGCGGGTCACGGTCGAGTCACGCGCCATGCTCGTATTGCAGGCGCACCATGATTGACGTGCGCGTAAGTTGCTCGCGGCCCCGTTGTCGCGGGCCGTACCAGTAAGTATGGTAATTTTTCAGGTAGCAGCCGTGGCCGCCCTAGTAGGCGCTGAGCCACAGCTTGGTGCCACCGGCCGGGCGGGCCGGGGGTAGAAGCCGGAGAGCGGCGGCAACTACCCTGCGGCCACGGCTGCTGCCTGATTCATCGTTTGCCAAGTCAGCACCAAGATCATTTGCGGAAAACCTCTCGTCAAATACCTCTGTGACAGAGGTATTGTTTTTCGTGTGACCGAAACGCAGCGCCCACTCGACACCGAGGTGATCGGCGACCTGGCAGGTGTCATCGGCCGGTTCCGCAGACAGCTGCGGCGCGCCACGGGAGGCGGGTTCGACGCCGCGGGGCTCACCCAGTCCCAAGGCGAACTGCTGCGCCTCGTCGGCCGCAAACCCGGCATCTCGGTGCGTGAATCCGCCGACGAGCTGAGCCTGGTCCCCAACACCGCATCGACACTGGTGTCACGCCTGGTCGCCGACGGTCTGCTGGTCAAGACCGCCGACGAGTCGGATCGACGGGTCGGCAGGCTCTGGCTCACGCCACGGGCCCAGCGCATCGCCGACGAATCACGCGCTGCGCGCCGCGCCGCGCTCTCCGACGTCCTCGCCAAGCTCGACGACGACCAGATCGAGCACCTGGCAAAAGGTTTGGACGTCCTGGCCGAGCTGACGCGGCTGCTGCAGGAAAGGGACTCATGACCGACCACATGCCCGAACCGACGCTTCCCGATCGAACGCCGGCCATCGACTGTGACGGGCTGACCCACCGCTATGGGCAGTTCACCGCGGTCGAGGACCTGACGCTGCAGGTGCGCGCAGGCGAGACCCTGGGCCTGCTCGGCCCCAACGGCGCGGGCAAGACCACCGCGGTACGGGTCCTGACGACGCTGACCCCGGTGCAGCAGGGCCGGGTGCGGATTTTCGGGCTCGATACGCGTACGCACACCATGGACATCCGGCACAACATCGGCTATGTCCCGCAGCAGCTCTCGATCGAGGCGGCGCTGACCGGCAGGCAGAACGTCGAGTTGTTCGCGCGGCTGTACGACGTGCCGCGGTCCGAGCGCGCAGACCGGGTGGCCGCCGCGCTCGAGGCCATGCAGTTGCTCGACGTCGCCGACACCGTCGCGGGCACGTATTCGGGCGGCATGGTGCGCCGCCTCGAGTTGGCGCAGGCCCTGGTGAACCGGCCTCTGCTGCTGATCCTCGACGAGCCGACCGTCGGCCTGGATCCCATCGCGCGCGACAGCGTGTGGACCCAGGTGCGCGCCATGCAGGCCGAGTTCGGCATGACGGTCCTGCTCACCACGCACTACATGGGCGAGGCCGATGCGTTGTGCGACCGCGTCGCGCTCATGCACCACGGCCGGTTGCAGGCCGTCGGCTCGCCCGACGAGCTCAAGCGGGCCGTATCGAGCCAGGCATCGGACGACGCCGGGGAGACCACGCTCGAAGACGTGTTCCGCCACTACGCGGGCTCGGATCTCGAGGGCGGCGCCGATCCGCGCCGCTCCGGTCTGGGTGAGGTCCGCTCGACCAGGAGGACGGCGCGCCGTGTCAGTTGAGTTGGTACGCGCGCCGCGCGGGCTGCGCCGCGTGCGCGCGGTGGCGATGCGGATGGGTGCGTTCGCGCTCGTCGAACTCCAGAAGCTGCGTCATGACCGCACCGAGTTGTTCACCCGGATGGTCCAGCCCGCGCTGTGGCTGCTGATCTTCGGGCAGACCTTCAGCCGTCTGCACGTCGTCGACACCGGCGGCGTGCCGTACCTGGCGTTCCTGGCGCCCGGCATCATCGCGCAGTCGGCGCTGTTCATCTCGATCTTCTACGGCATCCAGATCATCTGGGACCGCGACGCGGGCATCCTCGCCAAGCTCATGGTCACGCCCGCGCCCGCCTCGGCGCTGGTCGCAGGCAAGGCCTTCGCGGCGGGCGTGCGCTCGGTGGTGCAGGTGATCGGCGTGGTGGCGCTGGCGTACCTGATGGGTATCGCCCTGACGCTCAACCCCCTGCGCATCCTGGCCGCCATGGGTGTGGTGGTGCTCGGCGCGGCGTTCTTCGCGTGCCTGTCCATGACGCTGGCCGGGCTGGTGCGCAAGCGTGACCGGCTCATGGGCATCGGGCAGGCCATCACGATGCCGCTGTTCTTCGCGTCGAACGCGCTGTACCCGGTGGACATCATGCCGACCTGGCTGCGCTGGCTGTCGGCGGTCAACCCGCTGAGCTACGAGGTCAACGCGCTGCGCGGGCTGTTGATCGGAACGCCCACCAATTGGGTACTCGACATCACCGTGCTGGTCGCCGCCGCGGTACTCGGTGTGGTGGCCGCGTCGGCACTGCTGCGCCGCCTGGTCCGATAACCGACCAACCAACTGGGTGGTTTAGTGTGGCAACAGATCACCGAGTAGGGAGGCAGTCATGCAACTGGCGCTCACACCGGAGGAAGCCGCGTTCCGCGACGAACTGCGCACCTTCTACCGAACCGAGATCCCAGAAGACATCCGTGCGCGGCACGCGAAGGGCGGCGAACTCCTCAAGGACGACATCGTCACGACTCACAAGATCCTGCACAAGCACGGTCTCGCGGTGCCCAACTGGCCTGTCGAGTGGGGCGGCAAGGACTGGACGCCCACACAGCACCAGATCTGGCTCGACGAGATGCAGCTGGCGTGCGTTCCCGAACCGCTGACCTTCAACGCCAAGATGATCGGCCCGGTCATCGCCGAGTTCGCCTCGCAGGAGATGAAGGAACGGTTCCTGCCCGCCACGGCCGCGCTCGACATCTTCTGGTGTCAGGGTTTCTCCGAGCCCGAGGCCGGTTCGGACCTCGCGTCGCTGCGCACCACCGCCGTCCGTGACGGCGACACCTACGTGGTCAACGGGCAGAAGACCTGGACCACGCTCGGCCAGTACGCCGACTGGATCTTCTGTCTCGTGCGCACCGACCCGCAGGCGCCCAAGCGTCAGGCCGGCATCTCGATGCTGCTGATCGACCTGGACACCCCGGGCATCACGATGCGCCCGATCAAGCTCGTCGACGGCAGCGTCGAGGTCAACGAGGTGTTCTTCGAGGACGTCCGTGTCCCGGCCGATCAACTCGTCGGCGAGGAGAACCAGGGCTGGACGTACGCCAAGTTCCTCCTCGGCAACGAGCGCACGGGCATCACAGGCGTCGCCCGCACCAAGGTGCGTCTGGCGCAGGCCAAGGAACGCGCGGCCGCCAACGGCCTGCTCAACGATCCCCTGTTCGCCGCTCGGCTCGCCGAGGCCGAGAACGACGTGCTGGCTCTCGAACTCACCCAGATGCGCGTGACGTCGGACTCTTCGGACGGCAAGCCCAACCCGGCCTCGTCGGTGCTCAAGCTGCGCGGCACGCAACTGCAGCAGCTCGCGACCGAACTGCTGGTCGAGGTGGCGGGCGCGGACGCGCTGCCGTACGAGGCCGAGGGCATCGCCTCCCCCGAGTGGGCGCAGCTCACCGCACCGCAGTACCTCAACTACCGCAAGACCTCGATCTACGGCGGCAGCAACGAGGTACAGCGGACCATCATCTCCTCGACCATTCTCGGATTGTGAGTTGAGCCATGGACTTTCAGTTAACCGAAGAGCAGACCCTGCTGGCCGACACCACGCGTGACCTGCTGTCGAGCTATGACACCGAGACCCGCAACAAGGTGATCGCCTCCGACCCCGGTCACAAGCCCGAGGTGTGGAATCAGCTCGCCGAGATCGGCATCCTGGGACTGGGATTCGACGAGGATTCCGGTGGCCAGCTCGAGATCATGGTGGTGCTCAACGAGATCGGCCGCCGCCTTGCGCCCGAGCCGGTTCTGCACGGCGCGCTCGCCCCGGGCGCGATCATCGCCGAGCGTGGCACCGACGCGCAGCGCGCGCTGCTCGACGAGGTCGCAAGCGGGCAGCGGATCCTCGCGTTCGCCCATCTCGAGCCGGGTGTGCGCGACGCCGCGGCCACCCCGACCGTGACGGCCACGCGAGACGGTGATGCCTGGACGCTCAACGGGACCAAGAACCCGGTGCTGGCCGGCGACGCCGCCAACACCCTCGTGGTCAGCGCCGCGCTGCCTGACGGCGGCGCCGGGCTGTTCCTGGTCGACGCCGGCGCATCGGGCGTGTCACGCAAGCCGTTCCGCACGTTCGACGGTGCGCGCGGCGCGCAGATCGAGTTGAGCGCCGCACCGGCCGAACCGCTCGGTGACGCCACCGACGCTTCGGAGACCATCTCCCGTGCACTGGTGCGTATCTCGGCCGGGCTGGCCGCAGAGGCGCTGGGCGCCATGGAGGAGGCTCTGCGGCTGACGACGGACTACCTCAAGTCCCGCAAGCAGTTCGGCGTCACGCTCAGCAAGTTCCAGACACTCACGCAGCGCGCCGCCGACATGTACGTGTCGCTCGAGCTCGCGCGCAGCATGGCGTTCTACGCGTCGATGTCCATCGCCGACGGCGAGTTCGACCCGGTGAAGGCCGCACGGGCCAAGCTGCAGATCGGCCGGTCCGGCAGGCACATCGCGCAGGAGTCGATCCAGCTGCACGGCGGTATCGGCATCACCGCGGAGTACCCGGTCGGCCACTACGCAGCGCGGCTCACCGCGATCGAGCACACGCTGGGCTCGGCGCAGGATCAGCTGCGCACGCTGGCCGGTCAGCTCGACAGCTACGAGATCGTTTCGCTGTAGTCCTCCCGCGGCAAGGGGAATCAGGCCCTGACGCCGATCCACCGCTCGCGGTGTTGCGGTGGCCGCGGTGCGTGCACCGTGCGGCGGACCGCCAGACGTTCGGTCTCCGGCTCACCCTGCACCGCGGGCGTGCCCGCACCGGGGCGTGGGGTGCCGCCCAGCCTCTCCAGGTAGCCGATCAGCGCTGCGACGTCCCCGTCCTCCCAGTCGGCGACGGCCCGCCCGAGACCCTGCACGTGTTGCGCGCGCTGCTGTTCCAGGCGTTCGTGGCCGTAGCGGGTGAGCGAAAAGACCGGTGCCAGGCCCGCTCTGGCGTCGGCACGCACCAGCGCGTCACGCACCAGCCGGGTCAGCTGCCTGCCGGTCTCGGCGCGGTCCGCGCCGACCGCGAGATCGTCCAGCGATGCCCGTCCGGCGGCGTCGATCCGGCTCATGACGAGATACGCGGGCCGGTCCAGCCAGCGTCTTCCCCCGACCCTGTGCATCGAGGTCAACGCGGCTTCGAGGTCACGTACCTGCTGCTGTGACGGGGCGGTCGCCGGAGACGGGGCAGACACGGCCAACGACACTGTGGCGGGCTCGTTCTCGTCACACGCCGTTGCGCGTACTGAGCCGACTCGCGGGATCGCCAGGGCGATGAGCGCGGCACCCGCCGCCGCGCCCGCGGCGATGAACAACGCGGTGCGGAAGCCGTCGAGGGACGGCAGCACGTGACCCGCGAGGGTCACGGTCATCTGCGCGAGAACCGCGCTCATGACCGCACTCGACGTCGAGGTGCCCAGTGACCGCGCGAGCGTGTTGATCCCGTTGGCGGCCGCGGTTTCCGACACCGGCACCGCGGCGTTGATCAGGGCGGGCATGGCCGCGAACGCGAATCCGACGCCGCTGCTGACGACGAGACTGAACACCAGCACACCCACCGGGCTGCCCAGCAGTTGTGTGCCCAGCAGATAACCCGTCGCGATCACCGCGCTGCCGACGATGAGCGCGAACTTGGGTCCGCGTGCGGCGACCACGCGCGCAGCCAGCGGTGCGGCCACCATCATGGCCAGGCCACCGGGCGCCATCCACAAGCCCGCGGCAATCATGCTCTGCCCCAGGCCGTATCCGGTCTCCGACGGCATCTGCAGCAGCTGCGGCCCGACCAGGCTCATCGCGAACATGCCGAAGCCCACGGCGATCGAGGCCAGGTTGGTCAGCAGCACCGGGCGCCGCAGCGTGGTCCGCACATCGACGATCGGCGACGGCGCGCGGTACTGCCACCAGCCGAACACCGCGAACGTGACGACGGCGCCGGCGAACAGGCCGAGCGTCGTCGTGCTGCCCCAACCCCACGTGGCGCCCTTGGAGATCGGGAGCAACAGCATCACGAGCCCGGCCGCCAGGGTGAGCGCGCCGAACGGATCGAACCGCCCGCCGGACACCGGCGGGATGTCGGGGACCAGGAACACGAACAGCAGTACCGAGGCCAGGCCGAGCGCGGCCGCACACCAGAACAGCGCGTGCCAGTCGAAGTGCTGGGCGATCACGGCCGACAACGGCAACCCGAGGGCGCCGCCCACGCCCAGCGATGCGCTCATCAGTCCCATGGCGGCACCGACGCGTTCGGCGGGCAGGGACGCGCGCAGCACGCTGATTCCGAGTGGGATGACCGGCGCGCCGAAACCCTGCAGGGCCCGGCCGATGATCAGCGGGATCAGTGACGTCGTGGTCGCGGCGACGACGGATCCGGCGACCAGCAGTGCGGCACACACGATCAGGATCCGTTTGGGGCCGTACATGTCCCCGAGCCTGCCCAGCACCGGTGTCGCCACCGCTCCGGTGAGCAGTGTCGCGGTGATGGCCCATGATGCGTTGGCGGGGCTGGTCGACAACAGCGTGGGAAGCTGCGGGATGAGCGGGATCACCAGCGTCTGCATGAGCGAGACGCTGATACCCGCGCCGGCCAGCGCGGCGACCAGGAACCCGGCTTTCGCAGGGCGCCCAACGCCGACGGCTTTACGATTAGGCATACTAATCAAAGTAAATGAATAGCGTGCCTATGTAAAATTTGGTGGCGGTTCTCACTCCAGAAGACGTGCGATGGAGCCCAGAGGGATGGGCAGCCAGCTCGGGCGGTGCCGCGCCTCGTACGCGGCCTCGTAGACCGCCTTGTCCAGTTCGTAGGCCGCCAGCAGGTCGGCGCTGTCACGCGGATCGGTCCCGGCCTCGGCGGCGTACCCGTCGCAGAACGACGCACAGTTGCGCGTCACCCATTCCCGGGCCCGTGCCGCGAGCTGACGGGCGCGGTCGTCGTCGTCACCGGCCTGATCCACCAATCGCTGGTGCGCCGCGTACTCGAACGACCTCAGGATGCCCGCGACGTCACGCACCGGGGTGTCCGGGCGGCGACGCTCGTCGAGCGGCTGGCCCGGTTCACCCTCGAAGTCGATCAGCAACCAGCCTTTGGGTGTGCGCAGCACCTGCCCGAGATGCAGGTCGCCGTGCACGCGCTGCACGGTCATCGTCGTGTCCGCGAGCTTGTGATAGCGCTCCTCGATCTGCGGAACATGTTCGCGCAGTTCGGGAACCGCGTCGACGGCGGCGGCGAGGCGCTGCGCCATGACGTCGGCGGGGAACGGCACCTCCTCGGTACCGAGTTCGTGTGCCAGGCAGGCGTGCACCGATGCGACGGCCTCACCGAGCCGGTAGGCCTCGCCGGCGAAGTCCCCGCCCACCTCCTCGGCGTACAGGTCACCCTCGGCGAACAGGTCGCGCGTGCTGGTGGTCGCCATGTCCCAGCCCTCGGCGGAGTTCGCGGCGAACTCGGTGACCATGCCCAACGCGTAAGGCTCGCCCTCCCATTCGGTTTCGAACGAGCCGAGGAGCCTGGCGACGTGCGGGTTGCCTGCCCGGGCCAGGACCCGGTTGAGTTCGATGTCGGGGTGCACACCGGGCGTGATGCGCCGGAAGAGCTTGAAGATGGCGTCCTCGCCGAAGACCACGCTGGTGTTGCTCTGTTCGGCACCGAAGACCCGCGGCGGCGCGTCGAGCGGCAGTTCGACGTCGGGTTCGCGGACGAACCGCACGTTCTGCACGGTCGCCGATTCGTCGATCAGCGACAACAGGTATCGCGTGGCGTCGGGGTCGTAGAGCGCGTCGTACGCGGTCTGCCCGTCGGCGATGCCGATCGTGGCGACCACGCTGTACTCGTCGATCGGTCCGCTTCCGGTCGCGACGATCACCTGGTAACGCTCATCGGGACCGCCGGCGTAATTCGCCTGCAGCAGCACCAGTTCCAGCCCGTCGCGCAGCGGCACCGCCATTGCGGTTGTGGCCGAGACCAATTCACGGTTACGTCCGGCGTACCAGCGCTGCTGGGTCAGCCAGTCCTCGAATTCGACACTCATTGCTGCGCTCCCGGTTCTGGATCGGGTTCTCGAAGCTGGAACCAGTAGAACCCGTGACCGGGCAGGGTGAGCAGGTACGGCAACTGGCCGATACTCGGGAACTCGACGTAGCCGGTCATCTCGACGGGTATGTAACCGGCCCACTGCTGGAGATTCAACTCGATGGGCTGGGGGAAGCGGGACAGGTTGTTGACACACAGGACGGCATCGGTCTTCGCGCCGCCGTCGCCCTGTTGGCGCGTGACCTCCCGGATGTACGCCAGCACCGACGGATTGGAGCCGCCCAGTTCGCGGAACGTGCCGACTGCGAAGGCATCATGGCGGCTGCGCACGGCCAGCATGTTGCGCGTCCAGTTCAACAGCGAGCTGGAGCTGTCGAGTTGCGCCTCGACGTTCACAGAGTGGTAGCCGTACACCGCGTCCTGGTTGGGCGGCAGGTAGAGCCGGCCCGGAGTCGCCTTGGAGAAGCCCGCATTGCGGTCGGGGGTCCACTGCATGGGCGTACGCACGCTGTCGCGGTCGCCGAGCCAGATGATGTCCCCCATACCTATCTCGTCACCGTAGTACAGCACCGGCGACCCCGGCAGCGAGAGCAGCAGCGCGGTGAACAACTCGATCTGGTTGCGGTCGTTCTCCAACAGCGGTGCGAGCCTGCGCCGGATGCCGACGTTGGCCTTCATCCGCGGGTCCTTGGCGTACTCGGCGTACATGTAGTCACGTTCTTCGTCGGTGACCATCTCGAGCGTGAGCTCGTCGTGGTTGCGCAGGAAGATGCCCCACTGCGCGGTGTCGGGGATCGGCGGGGTCTGCGCCAGGATCTCCGAGATCGGGAAGCGGGACTCGCGCCGCACGGCCATGAAGATCCGTGGCATCAGCGGGAAGTGGAACGCCATGTGGCATTCGTCGCCGCCGGTGTCCGGGTCGCCGAAGTACGCGACGACGTCGGCGGGCCACTGATTGGCCTCGGCCAGCAGCACGCGCCCCGGGTACTCGTCGTCGATCGCCTTGCGGCACCGCTTGAGAAACGCGTGGGTCTCGGGCAGGTTCTCGCAGTTGGTGCCCTCGCGCTCGAACAGGTACGGCACCGCGTCCAGACGGAAACCGTCGATGCCGAGGTCCAGCCAGAACCTCAGCACGTCGAGCATCGCCTCCTGTACGGCCGGGTTGTCGTAGTTGAGGTCGGGCTGGTGGCTGAAGAAGCGGTGCCAGTAGAACTGCCTGCGGACGGGGTCGAACGTCCAGTTCGACTCCTCGGTGTCGACGAAGATGATGCGCGCGTCGGGATACCTGTCGCTGGTGTCGCTCCAGACGTAGAAGTCGCCGTAGGGGCCGTCGGGATTGTGCCGGGATTCCTGGAACCACTCGTGCTGATCGGAGGTGTGGTTCATCACCAGGTCGGTGATGATGCGGATGCCCCTGCGGTGGGCCGCGTCCAGCAGGGTGACGAAGTCGTCGACCGTGCCGAACTCGGGCAGCACCTTGTAGAAGTCGCGGATGTCGTAACCGCCGTCGCGCAGCGGCGAATCGTAGAACGGCGGCAGCCACAGGCAGTCGACCCCGAGCCACTTGATGTAGTCGAGTTTTTCGGTGAGGCCGCGCAGATCACCGATACCGTCGGCGTTCGAGTCGTAGAACGCCCGCACCAGCACCTCATAGAACACCGCGTGCTTGAACCAGTTGGTGTCGGTGGGAAGCGTGCGCGCATGACCGAAGTCCTCGGCGTTCGGATGCTCGACGATCCCCGCCTCGACATGGCTGCCCTGCGTGTGCTCCTCCATCGGTGTTCAACGTACCCACTTCCGGGGCGGCAGACACCCGGTGATCGAAATGTCCTCGCAGCAACGCGATTCACGGCCACAACCAGGTTTGCCCAGAAATCAGCGGTTGAATAAGAGGCGATGGCGGGTTAGGTTTTCCCCGGTCTGATCTTGTCGCTGGGAAACACTTTCCGGCGGTCCGCAACGCTTCGACGAGGGATATCTGTGGCTGAGTCCGCACCGAATGATGGTGAAGCACCGGTAATCGTTGGTCTGTCCGATGCGGCGATGCACATGTACACCGCCGCGATCGACGCGCTTCCGCCCGTCGGCGACGCGGAGTTCCCCGAACGCGCCGCGGTGGTGCTGAGCGGTCTGCGCAAACTTCAGGGGTCGCTCGCCGAGGCAGCGAGCCGCAGCCGCGCCACGCCGTCGGTGATCGTCGCGCTCAGCGGCGTCCGCACGCGGTACGACGAACTGATGACGACGGCGGCCGAGGGCCCCGGTGCGACGCTGGGTCAGCGCCTCTATGTCGCGCGTCTGCGCGCCAAGCTCACCACCGCGGAGGCCGCCAACGGTATCGGCGTGCGCAAGGACCTCATCGAGGCCGTCGAGGCCGAGGAGCCCGCGACCGAGGCCGAGACCGCACAGATCAAGGATCTGATCGCCGCACTCGGCGGCTAGGCAGGCCGTTCGCGACGCCGGTTTGCCGTCGCCGCACCGGATTCTCCGCGGGCTAAACACACGGCGTCCGGCGTCTGAAGAGCCGCCCCGGGGACACGCGGTCGACGGTATGGTTCGCGCGTGGCTGTTCGCGATCACGGAGACCCCGGGGATGCCCCCTCCGTCCCCCCGCCGTTGACACCGGTTGCCGACGTCATACGTCCGTCCGCGGCCGAGGAGGCCCGCACGATCGCCGCGTCGACCAATGTCGGCACGCTGGCGACGCTGACCACCGAAGGCGATCCGTGGGCGTCGTTCGTGACGTACGGACTGCTCGGCGGCGCGCCCGTGCTGTGCGTGTCCGACATGGCCGAGCACGGACGCAATCTCGCGCACGACCCGCGCGCCAGCATCGCGATCGTCGCGCCGTCCGCCGAGTCCGATCCGCTCGCCAGCGCCCGCGTGACGCTCGCCGGGGTCGCCGAACGGCCCGAAGGCGACGAGCTCGCGGCCGCGCGCGCCGCGCATCTCGACGCGGTCGCGGCCGCCAAGTACTACATCGACTACAGCGACTTCTCGGTGTGGGTGCTGCGTGTGCAACGCGTGCGCTGGGTGGGCGGGTACGGCCGCATGGACTCCACAACCGGCGAGGCGTACGCGGCCGCCGAGGCCGACCCGGTGACACCGCGCGCGGCCGGGGCCATCGCGCACCTCAACGCCGACCACGCCGACTCGCTGCTGGCGATGGCGCGCAACCTCGGCGGCTACCCCGACACCGGTGAGGCCGTGTGTACGGGAGCCGACCGCTACGGCCTGGATCTGCGCGTGACAACCGAGCGTGGTGTGGCGTACACCAGGGTCGGCTATGCCGCCCCGATCAGCTCGTTCGACCAACTGCGCGCGGCAACAGTCGAATTGGCGCAGCGCGCAAAACAAAGCTGAGTGCAGGCGCGATACCCGCAGGCCGGTGCAATACGATCGCGGGTATGCCTGCTGCCATCGAGCGCCCGGACACCTGGCAAGCCGCCTTCGACCTGATCCGTACCCGCGGCTACGAGCACCGCGAAGAGCCCTTCCGGCTCGCCAGCGGGCAGCTCAGCCACGACTACATCGACGGCAAGTACGCCATCGACACCGGTGAGCGCATGAGGATCGTCAGTGAGGCCGTCGCCGACCTGGCGAAGGCCATGGGCATCGAGTACGACGCCGTCGGCGGTTTGACGATGGGCGCCGACCCGCTGGCCCACGGCGTCGCGATGGTCACGGGCAAGGCCTGGTTCTCGGTGCGCAAGGAGCAGAAGAGCCGCGGTCGTGAGCAGTGGATCGAGGGCACCCGCCTCGAGCCGGGCACGCGGGTGCTGCTGGTCGACGACGTGATCAGCACCGGCGGCTCCACCGAGATCGCGTACGACCGGGTCACCGCGGCAGGCGCCGTGGTCAGCGGTGTCATCCCGATGGTCGACCGCGGCGACATCGCCGCGGGCCGGTTCGCCAAACGCGGCGTGCCGTTCGCCGCGCTGGTCACCTACCGCGATCTGGGCATCGAACCCGTCAAGGACGTCTAGGGATTCACACCACGAGCACCGGTGCGGGTTCGAGCCCGACGCTCACGGTCTGACCGGCCTCGAAGGCACGTGCCTGCGAGCTGGGCAGCTGCGCATGGATGACCGGTCCGTCGGGCAGGTTCACGTACACCCGCGAGATCGGGCCGAGGAACGCCACCGAGGCCACCGTCGCGTTGCCGTCCGGATCATCCTGCACCGTAACGGATTCCGGCCGCACCATCGCGGTGCCGGCACCCGAGCCGACCGAACCGGCCAGCGTCGGGACCGTGGCGCCGAGCACCCGGGCCTTCCCGTCGGTCACCTCCGCCGGGATCTTGTTGTGCAGGCCGACGAACTCAGCGACGAACGGGGTCGCCGGGTTGGCGTACAACTCTGCGGGTGCGGCGAGCTGCTCGAGCTTGCCCTGGCTCATCACGCCGACGCGGTCGGCGACGGCGAGCGCCTCCTCCTGGTCGTGCGTGACGAACAGCGTCGTCGTACCGACTTCGAGCTGCACACGCCGGATCTCGTCGCGCAACTGCGCGCGGACCTTGGCGTCGAGCGCCGAGAGCGGCTCGTCGAGCAGCAGCACCCGGGGCGCGATCGCGAGCGCGCGGGCCAGTGCGACGCGCTGCTGCTGCCCACCGGACAGCTCGTTGGCGTACTTGTTCTTGTGCGCACCCAGACCCACCAGGTCGAGCATGTCGGCGGCCGTGGAAAGCCTGTCCCGCTTGGACTTACCGCGCATCTTCAATCCGAACGCGACGTTGTCCAGCACCGTCAGGTGCGGGAACAGGCTGTAGGCCTGGAACACCATGCCCATGTCGCGCTTGTTGGCGGGCACCGAGCTGACATCGCGGCCGTCGACCAGCACCGTCCCCGAGGTCGCCTCGTCGAGCCCGGCCAGGATCCGCAGTGCTGTGGTCTTGCCGCACCCGGACGGCCCGAGCAGCGCCACCAGTTCACCCGGCTCCATGCGCAGGCTCAGTCCGTCCAGCGCCTTGACACTGCCGTAGCTGCGCGTGAGGTCGACCAGTTCGACGGCCACCCCACTCGTGGCCCCGGCGGCACCGGTCCCCGGAGTACTCACCCCTGATCTCCTAACGTCCTACGACGGCCGCGCGTGAGAACCGCGAGTGCCAGCAACAACACGAAGCCCAACAGCAGCACCGCAAGCGACGCGGCCACCGAGGTGGGGCCGTCGCTCTTGCCGATCAGCACGATCTGCACCTGCAGGGTCTCGAAGCCGCTCAGTGACGCGATGGTGTACTCGCCGAGTACCACCGCGATGGATATGAAGGCCGCGGAGAGGATTCCGGACCAGATGTTGGGCACGATGACGCGCGTGATCGTGGTGAACCAGCCCGCCCCCAGCGAGCGTGCCGCCTCCGAAAGCGTCTGCAGGTCGATCGCGGCCAGTGCCGAGTCGATCGCGCGGTAGGCGAACGGCAGCACCAGCACCACGTAGACGAACGTCAGCGTCAGTGCCGACTCGCCCAGGAAGTAGGTCACCCACAGGTAGACATTGCGCAGGCCGACGACGATCACCAGGGCCGGGATCGTCAGCGGCAGCAGGCACAGGAACTCCACGATCCGGCGAGCCCACCTCGCGCGCAACCGCACCCAGATCATCGTGGGCACCAACAGGACCAGCATCGCCACCACCGTGAACACCGCGAGCAGAAGCGAGATCACGATGGCGCGGTACAGCGCCTCGTCGGCCACCAGGTTGCCCCACGCGGCCAGGGTGCGCCCGCCCGAGATCAGGTTGCGCGTCGAGAAGTCGGCCATCGCGTACAGCGGGAACAGGAAGAACAAACCGAAGAGCACCCACAGCGTCGCGCGCACCGCGCGCCGCAGGGCACGGTTGCTCCCGGTGCTCGTCCCCGTGGTCGTCGAAGTGCTCATCGCAGCCACCTCGCGGTGCGACGCATCATCGCGTTGTAGGCGAACATCACGACCGCGACCACCACGATCATCTCCAGCGCCAGGGCGTAGGCGAACCCGGACTGTCCCATCACCACCTCACTGGTGAGCGCGGCCCGGATCAGCAGCGGCACGATCGGGCTGCCCTGACTGACCAGGGCAGCCGCGGTGGCGTAGGCGGCAAATGCGTTGGCGAACAACAACAACGCCGAGCCGAGGAACGCGGGCATCAGCAGCGGCACCGCGACCTCGCGCAGGTACTGCCACGTCGAGGCGCCGAGATTCACCGCGGCCTCGCGCCACTGCTGGCGCAATCCCTCGAGCGCCGGGATGAACACGATCACCATGAGCGGGATCTGGAAGTACGTGTACACCAGGATCAGCCCGGCCAGGCCATAGAGCCAGCCCGAACCCGCGAGGTCCCAGCCGAACAGTTGCCGCACCCACAACGTCAGCACGCCGTTGAGCCCGATGGTCGCGAGGAACGCGAACGCCAGTGCCACACCGCCGAACTGGGCCAGCACGCTGCACAGCGCCAGCACCGCGCGGCGCAGCATCGACGCCGGTGGGCTGCTGACGATCAGCCAGGCGAGCGCCGCGCCCAGCACCGCACCGAGCAGTGCGGTACTGGCCGAGAGGATCACGCTCTTTCCCAGCGCCGTCAGCGCCGACCCGGTGAACAGCGCGAAGATGCGTTCCAGCGAGAAGGATCCGTCGGCGAAGAACGCCATCACGATCACCGTGACCGTCGGCACGATCAGGAACACCGTCACCACCGCCACGAAGGGCAGAAGCGGCAACGCGTCCCTGATCTGCCGACCCAGGGTGCGGCCCGACATAGGTGGTGTCAGCCGATCGCCTTGGCCCAGTTGTCGGCCAGATACTTTGTGGCGGCCTCGGTCTGCTCCGGGGTCGGGTTGGTCACCGGGCCGTGGACCACCGGCAGGTCGGCGAACGCGGCTTTGTCCTCGGTACCCGCGGCGATCATCGCGTCGGCGCGCACGGGGCGGACACCGCCTGCGGCATACAGGTTCTGGCCCTCATCGCTGAACAGGAACTCCTGCCACAGCCGTGCGGCCGCCGGATGCGGGGCGCCGGAGTTGATCGCCTGGTAGTAGTAGCCCGCGACAGGCGCGTTCTCGGGCACCAGGACCTGCCAGCTGGGGACCTTCTTGCTCTCGGTGGCGTTGAGGTAGTTCCAGTCGATCACCACGGGCGTCTGCCCCGACTCGATGGTCGCAGGCGTCGGGTCGACCGGCAGGAAGTTGCCCGCCTGCTTGAGCTTCGAGAAGAACTCGACGCCGGGGGCGATGTCATCGGCCGAACCGCCCTGCGCGACCGCCACCATCAGCACACCCGAGAATCCGGCGCCGGCCTGCGTGGGATCGCCGTTGAGCGCGACCTTGCCCTGGTACTCCGGCTTGAGCAGATCTTCGACGCTGGTGACCGGCGGCACCTTGGAGGTGTCGAAGCCGATCGACATGAAACCGCCGTAGTCGTTGACCCACTTGCCGTCGGCGTCCTTGTACTCCGCCGGGATGTCGTCGAACGTCGCGACCTTGTACGGAGCGAACATCGACGTGTTCGCCAGTGCCACCGACTGTCCGAGGTCGAACACGTCGGGCGCACTGCTCTTGCCCTTCTGCTGGTTTGCCGCGTTGATCTCGTCCTGGCTCGACGCGTCGGGCTGGGCCGAGTTCACCTTGATGCCGTATTTGTCCTCGAACGCGCTGATGAGCGCGCCGTAGTTCGCCCAATCCGGTGGCAGCGCAATCACGTTGAGCTCGCCCTCGGCCTTGGCCGCCTCGACCAGCTTGTCCATCCCGCCGAAGTCCTCGGCCGAGGTCGCCTCGGACACCTTGACGCCGCTCTCGGTGTCACCGCCGCTGGATTCCTTCTCGGGCGGTGCGCAGGCCGCCAGGCCCACGGCGACCAGAGCCGATGCCGCGACGGCGGCGGCTCTGGGCAGGATCCGATGTGCGGTCGGGAGAATGATCATGGACAGAACCTTCCGATGGTCAGGAGGCGTCGCGGTGGCGCCCCGGTTACCGAAGCTCATCGCCAACCGGTCACCTGGGTGAACAAGTCCGCGGCAGGACCGCGTCGTTCTGCACAGGCGCATCGCACACTATCGTGACCTCGCCAAACTCGCTGCCGGTTCGCACCCAATCCCGCCGATGCGGACCTTGTCGAGCATTTCCCCAGGTCGTCCCGCTAACATCGACAAGATGTCCGAACGCGAAGCTGGGGGTAGCTTCGACTATCTGTGGGAAGAGCTCACGCCGCCCCCTGTACCCGAGCAGAACGGGTTCGACGCGTTCGACGACAACACGTGGGACTTCAAACCCGCACCCGTGCCGTGGTACCGGACCAGGGGCGCCGCGGTCGCGCTGACCGCGGCCGGCATCGCGGCCGCCGCGATCGTGGTGTCGCTCGTGCTGCTGTTGCTGCGGGACACCTCGCCCGTCGACGACGAGCAGACCACGACGGTCACCCCGACGACAACGGCCACGATCGCGCCGTCGCCCTCGTTGCGCGTCGGCGTACCTCCCGCGGCGCCACCTCCTCCCCCTCCCACCACACAGGAGGAAGAGGCCCCGAGGCAGGCGCCGGTGTACCGGCCGCCGCAGCGGCAGCGGGAGTCCACCAAGAAACCCGAGATCGGTGTGACCCGTACGCCGGTCACCCGCTCCCCGATCAGCGTCGCTCCACAACAGCGGGCGCCACGGAACTGATCGCGCCTACCCTGGGGCCATGGCCGAATTCGACGCGGTGACGGCTTTCGCGGATGCGCCTGCGGCGGTCCTGTCGACGCTCAACGCCGACGGGGCGCCGCATCTGGTTCCCGTGGTGTTCGCCGTCCACGTCCCGCACGTCGAAGGACAGCCCGCACGCATCTACACCGCGGTCGACGCCAAACGCAAGACCACCCGGAATCTGCGCAGGCTGGCCAACATCGACCGCGACAGCCGCGTCAGCCTGCTGGTCGACCACTACTCCGACGACTGGACGCAGTTGTGGTGGGTGCGCGCCGACGGCGTGGCGACCACGCACCACAGCGGCGACGAGGTCGCCACCGGCTACGCCCTGCTGCGCGCCAAATACCACCAGTACGAGCGTGTCTCGCTGGACGGCCCGGTGATCTCGGTCGAGGTCTCCCGCTGGGCGTCGTGGCAGGCCTGAGCCGTCACGGCAGGACGCGCAGCCCGTACAGGTAGGTGGTCAGGTACACCTCCAGCACGGGGGCACGCGCATCCCTGGCTTCGGGGATCGTGATGAGAAGTGCGTAGAGACCGACCACGAACGACACGCCGACGTGCATCACGTCGACATCCGCCGGTATCTCGCCGCGTTGCTGCGCGCGCTGGAGTTCGGAGATGATGACCGTGAGTGCCGGGTATCTGGTCCACTCCTGCGAGGGCGGCCTGGTGGTGGAGAAGTGCAGCGCCAGAAAGTCTTTGAACAGTCTGCGACCCAGCCGACGCTCGAGCTTCTCCAGCAGTCGGACGGTCTCGGCGAGCGTGTCGCGCACGCTGTGCGGGCGGGTGTACAGCCGCGTGAGTTCGGTGACCATGCGTTCCTGCTCGCGGGCCTCCAACTCGATCAGAACGTGTTCCTTGGTGGGGAAATGAAAGAAGAAGGTGCCGTGGGCAACTCCCGCGGCCGCCACGATGGCCGCGGTGTCGGCCGCCGCGATGCCGTTGCGCTTGAACTCCGCGAGCGCCGCGCCGAGCAGGCGCTCCCGCGTCTGCATGCCCTTCCTCCACCGGCCGGTGCGTTCCTGCCTCAGCACACGTCACCTCTTCACTGACTTCACTCAGTTTCACGCTTCCGTTTGCCTTGCGCGCACGCTACCGTGCAGAGCGGAGAACACAGGCAGTAATCGGAAACTCGCAGGCAAACATCGGTCGTCCGGACAGTGCGTCATCCACTTCCGCACTCTCTGGGCTGACCTGAGTCACTTGAACCGTACGATGTCGGAGGTATCGGTGCAGATCCTCGAACAGGCCCAGGACCTGCCCACGGCGGGGAACATCAAAGCGCAGTGGGTCAGCCTGTGGACCGGGCCCGCAGTCGGACTGGTGCTGCTGGCGGCGTTCGTGGCGTTCCCCGGCTTCCGGCCCCCGATGCCCCCGGACCTTCCGGCCGATCAGGTCGCGGCGTTCTACGCCGAGAACACCGCGTGGATGCGGTTCTCCCAGGTCACGTTCAACCTGTGCGGAATCCTGGTGCTGCCGTTCTTCATGGTGATCGCCGTGCAGATGAAGCGCATGGCCAACCAGACCCACATCTTCGCCTACTGCTACCTGACCGCGGTGGTCAGCGGCGCCACCACATTCGCGTTGTCCAACATCCTGTTCCTGGTCGCGGCGTTCCGCCCCGGGCGCAACCCCGAACTGGTCATGCTGCTCAACGACCTGGCCTGGATCGTGTTCATCGCGCCCATCGGCATGGTGGTCAGCCAGTTCGTGATGCTCGCGCTCGCGGTCTACTTCGACACCAAAGGACACGGCGAACCGATCCTGCCGCGATGGGTGGGCCACTTCTCGCTGGCCACCGCGGTCGTCATGATCCCCGCCGCGGGCGCCGCGGTGTTCCACAGCGGACCGCTGGCATGGGACGGGTTCCTGTCGTTCTGGATGCGCAACGGCGCGTTCGCGGTCTTCGTGGTCGTGATGTTCTTCGTGCTGCGCCGCGCGGTGATCCGCCAGGCCGTCGCCGAGGGTGTGGTGGCCGGATGAGCACACTGACCCCGGAGCATCCCGTCGGCGCAGAGGTCAAACCCCGTCGCGGCAAGCCCGACGTGGTGTTGATGACGTGGTTCTTCCCGGCCTGGTACGCCGTCTTCGGCGTGATCATCTGCCTGATGGCGCGTGTCACGCCGCCGCCGCGCCCGGACGTCACCGACGCGGACAAGGTCGCGTTCTTCGTCGAGAACGGCACGACCATCCGGATCGGCTTCTGTCTGCTGCTGATCCTGCTGGGCGGGGCGGCGCTCACCAACGGCCTGGTGGCCTACCACGTGAAACGGATGTCGGTCGGTTCGGTGTTCGCGTACGCCTACATCGGCGGCATGGGCGTGGGTGCGCTGCCGGGCTTCCTGCTGGTCGCGGTGTGTTTCCTGACCGCGACGTTCCGCGCCGATCGCAACCCCGAACAGGTCAGCCTGCTCTACGACCTCGGCATGCTGTCCTACAACGGATCGCTGGGCTGTTTCTCGGCCGCCTATCTGGTGCTGGCCCTCGCGATCCTCTATGACCGCAACGAGATCTTCCCCAAATGGTTTGCCTACGTCTCCATCTGGCAGATCATCACCGAGGTCATCGCGACCCAGATGTTCCTGTTCCAGGCCGGTCCCTTCGCGTGGAACGGCTCACTGGCGTTCTGGTGGGCGGTGGTGGTGTTCTGCGTGTGGCTGACCGCGTTGATCGTGATTCTCAAGCAGGCCGCCGAGCGCCAGGCGCTCGACGAGCCGGCACTGGACTGACTGCGACAGAGGATGTTTCGTGACGCGAACCGACGAAATCACCGCGACTGCGGGCCGCGGGCATCTGCCCGGCGACGGCCACATGTGGGTCATGGTGCTGGGCGATCTGGTGATCTTCGCCGGATACTTCGTCATCTTCATGATCTACCGGACCATGAATCCCGACGAGTTCCTGCGGGCCCAACAACATCTCGCGATCAACATCGGGGTGCTCAACACCGTGATCCTGCTGAGCAGTTCGTGGTTCGTCGCGCGCGCGGTCCTGGCGACCCGCGCGGCCCGGTACGAGACGGCCATCCGATTGGTTCGCGCCGGCGGCGCGCTCGGTGTGGCCTTCATGGTGATCAAGAGTTACGAGTGGTTCGTCAAGATCCGTGCCGGACACACCAATTCCGAGATGTTCTTCTCGTTCTACTACGTGATCACCGGTGTGCACCTGGTCCACGTGCTCATCGGGTTGATCGTGCTGGGTGTGCTGGTCCGCGAACTGCGCACCCGTCGCAGGCCGTCGATGGTGGAATCCGGCGCCGTGTACTGGCACATGGTGGACCTGCTGTGGATCGTGATCTTCGGCCTGCTCTACGTGATGAGGTGACATGGCCACGCGACCAACGACATCCGGTGAGAGCACCCGCAGCATCACGTGGGTCTGGCTGGCACTGACCGCGATCACGATCGGGTCGTGGTGGCTCGCACCCGCACACATCACGGGAACCGTCCAGGCGAGCACCACGATCACGGCCGTCGTGCTGGTCCTCACGTTCGTCAAGTGCCGTCTGATCATTCGGCATTTCATGGAGGTTCGCACCGCACCCCGCTGGCTCGGGCACGCCACCGACGCGTGGCTCGTCGTGCTGCTCACCACGGTGTTCGTGATCTATCTGTTCTGATCTCACCGTATGGTGGTGGCGATGAGCGACGCGCCGCGCAAGAAGCCGCGCCAGCGCCGGTCGAGAGAGACCGTCGAGGTGGTGCTGGAGGCCGCCGCGCAGGTTTTCGACCGCGAGGGACTCGCCGCGACCACCAACCGCATCGCCGAACGCGCCGGGGTGTCCATCGGTTCGCTCTACCAGTACTTCCCCAACAAGCACGCGCTGCTCAACGCGCTCGCGCAGCGGCACGTGCAGACGGCCTCTGCGCGTCTCGACGCGGTCTTCACCGAACTGCGCCACGAGACACCAGAATTCGACCAGACCCTGCGGTCGATCCTCGCGGTCGTCGTCGACCTGCACCACGACCGGCCCGCCCTACACCGGTTGATGCACCGCGTCGCGGTCCCGCGCGACGATCAACTCGCGGTGCTGCAGGAATTCGAGGACCGGCTCGCCGGCGAGGTCGCGTTCCACCTCGTGCGGTGCGGCCGCGTCCGGGATCCCGACGACGCCTCGGCGACGGCCCGCACCGTGGTGCACGCGGTCGACGCGCACCTGCACCGCGTGCTACCCCACCGCGAAGTCACCCGGGAGGCCGCCGTCGGCGATCTGGTCGGCCTGGTCGAACGGCTGCTGCGGCCCTGACGACCCACCACCGGCGAGCACGCTGTCGCAGACCCCGCGCAGCGCAGTCACCAGCTGACCGATCCCGGGCTCCTCGACCGGATAGTGACCACAGCTCTGCAGCAATACAGTCCGAGTCGGCGCCGAGATGCGGTCGGCGAACCGGATGCTCAGCGACCGCGGCGTCCACCGGTCGGCGCCCGGGTGCACCAGGGTCACGGATGCCGCGTCGAAGCGCTCCGCTGCGGTATGGCGAAAGTTCATCCAGCTTCCGAGAAACCCGAGCGGGATGTGCACGCCACCGCCGCGGGTGTCGCGCAGCACCAGTCGGTTCAGGTCCGGATTGCCGCTCATCGCAGCCATTTTCACGATCCATCGGATGGGCATCCGCACCCCGCCCACGTACCGGTCGGCCGCACCGAGGACCCGCGGCGCCACCCGCCCGAGCACCGGTACGCGCGCCGCGGCCGCCCGCGCCGCCGGGTCGGCCGGATCGAGCAGGCACGTCGCCACCACGTGGGCGACCAGTCCGGTACGCGCGGCGACCTCGTAACCGAGCAGGCCGCCCATGCTCGCCCCGAACACCACGAGCGGACGGTCGTCGTTCGCACACTCGTGGCGCACCAGATCGCTGACACACTCGACCCAGTCGTCGTAGCGCACCCGCCGCGGTTGCGGTACCCGGGTGTGCCCGTACAACGGCAGATCCGGCACCAGCACGTCGGCGCCCTCGGCGGCCGCCAACCCGGCGAACGGCCACAGCGCCGCGGCGTGCCCACCCGCGCCGTGCAGCACCAGAACCCGCGCCCGACTGTCCGGCAGCTGCGCGCGCAGAATGTGCACGTCGTGTCCCCGCCACGACCACCACGTCGACGCCGGGGCAAGCGCCTGCCGGTACCCGGCGGGCAGGAACCCCGCATAGCGCTCGATGTCGGACCGAACTTCCCGCATGACATCCATACCGCAAGCCTGTGCCGCGCCGAATAGCCTGACAACTCGCATTCGGTGGTCACAAAGCCGCCGGTGAACAGGCATCCGTCGTCGGCTGCTCGCGTTTCTGATCCGCCTGAAACTGGTGACAAACCCGGTTGTCAACCTCCACTAGGCTTTTGCCATCTCGACCAGATGACGAGGGGAGCCTGCCGATGGAGGTCGATCCGGAGATCCTGCGCGCTTTTGCCGGCCAGGTGGACATCGCATCGGGGCTCATTCGCGAAGCCGATGCCGGAGACAAGGTCGCGACCGCCGCGGATGGGTTGGACGGCTCGACGACACAGTGGGCGGCACGACTCGTCGGATCGCACGTCAAAGAGATCGCGGCGCAGATCGCCGCTGACGTCAACGACATGGGCACCGCAGTTCGTGGCGCGGGCAACTCCTACGAAGTGACCGATGCCGGTCTGGCGGGCAGCTTCGGGAAGATCTTCTGACCAGTGTTGCCTTCACGTCCCCGCCTGGAGCGCTGGAACCCCGACTCGTTGTCGACGTCCGGTCAGAGCGCCCGAGAAGCCGGCGCGGCTGTCGGTCAAGCAGTAGCTCGTATCAGCAACAACCTCAAGACCATGCCGGAAACGCGATCGTGGTCGGGCGGCGCTCACGATGCGGCGGTCTCGATGTTCGAGCGGGCACAGAAGCAGACGGATAACTTTTCCAAGTACACGGCAGCCATCGGAGACGCGTTGAAAGGCGGCGCCGGACCGATCGGTAGCGCCCGCACAACACTGCTCAACAAGGCCGACGAGATCGATCAGAGCGGCCAATTATGGGTGAACGACCAATGGGTGGTCTTGATCAAAGGCGGCCAGATGACCGTCGAACAGGCCGCCGCGCTCGAAAAGCGTGCTCAGTCGGAGCAGCGGACTGTCATTACTCTTCTGTCCGCAGTCGGCAAGGCCGATGAAGACACGGCCGCGAAAGTGACGACTGCCGCGCAGCAGTTTGGTTTCGCAGTGCCCGACTCAGGTGGGCTCGGACCGCTGTTTCCTGGAGTCGCGAAACCAGACGACGAAGTGCCCAATCCGATGTTCCCCCTCGGGGTTCTACAGCAAGCTGTAATCCGCGACGGCGACATGAAGCAAACCGTCCGAGAGACAACGGTCGAGAAGAAATACAATCCTGAGACCGGCGAAGAAATATCGACAGTTACGACCAGATACATGATGGACGGTAGTAGGTATGTCGAGACCGTCAACGCGAAAGCATCCTTCTCGGATCGTTCACCATTGACGACCGTCGTCCATTTCGACAAAGATAATAAGCAGATTTCCAGGACAGAAACTGTCACTTGGAAACCATGGGCACCCAGTAGCCTTGCTGGCAAGACTACTAGTACAACTACCTACGCTGACGGCACAATAGCTGAATTGGAGCAATTACCAAACGGCGAGCAATTCGTGACGATAAGAACCCCGGATGCCCGGGAACCGAATGTGCCGATCAACCTCACCGACCATCCTGTGTTGAGTACCGTGAGCGCCGCGGGTGGCAAATACCTCGGGCCCGGAGTAGCAGTTGCCACGGCTCTGTGGGACTATCACGTGGCAGACTCCGACTTCAAGAAGTGTGTGGCCGCCGCCGAGGGAATCACAGGGGTAACCGCCGGCACACTAGCAGGTCTTGCAACACTGGAGTTCTCTCCGGCTGTCTCGATACCGGTGGGATTGCTCGCAGCCGGTGGCGGCGAGGCTCTGGGCAACTGGATCGGGAATACATTTTGTCCACGATGAGAACGGCCGGCGTACTACGTGTCGCATTCGTCTTCGCCATCCTGACAGGTGGAATTGTCTACATCGCCGTATGGGCGGCCATCTGGTTCGTTCATGGCGATTACATGACCACGGCATTGTGCCTCGGCGGTGTCGCATTGCTGACCGGCCTGATCCTTCACACAGCCTTCGGGGTATCAGGCAGAGCACGTCCGCGTACAGAATTTGGCCGTGACGGAACACTGGTCCGTCCTCAAAAACTCCCTGACGTGGCTTTTGGAACAGGCCTGGCCATAGGAGTACTTTCCGCCGCGATATATCTCGCTTTCTCGCAGCTGGGTACCGTCGCGTACACACCATCAGGAATTCTCCGCGTCGCATTTCCCGCGGCTTGCGCGTTCTATGTGATTTTCGGCATCCCAGTCCTCTATCGGATGTTGAAATTCCGCGACGGAAGCCATCTTCGTATCGACCCCAGCGGTTTCGAAGTGTGGGACGGCCAATGGAATACATTTGTGCGCGGGGGATGGGACGATGTTCAGCAGATTCTCGATCACCCCGTACGGGGGAAGACATCAGTTACCGATGTCATCGTTTTCGTCCTCGGTAAGCGAAAGAGCGCGAAGCTGGTAACCAACAGCATCACCGCCGACAGCCATGCGCTGAGGGAGTGGGTCCGTTTTTACTGGCAGCACCCGGAATATCGGGAGGAACTTGTCGACAGCCGAGGCGTGCACCGCCTCGAAGACCAGAGGTTCTCCCCGAGTGATGCGGCCTGAGAGAGGCCCCGGCGCATTGCGCTCGGATCCCCACACAAAGCTTCGGTTGATCAGAGCGCTTGCGGTTGAGGTGAGCCCCCTGTAGTGGTCCAGTCGTTGTGGGGACTCTGTTGCCCGAGTGTTCGGGCAGGAAGAATCACCAACGACATGACATCGAACAAACGCCGGCGGCATACCCCGGATCAGATCATCCGCAAGCTCGCCGAGGGCAACAAGCTCCTGGGGACCGGCCAGGAACTCGCCGAGGTGTGCCGGCACCTGGAGATCACCGAGTCGACCTGGCATCGCTGGGTGGCCCAGTACGGCGGCATGAAAGCCAACGAGGCCAAACGCCTCAAGGAGCTCGAGGCGGAGAACGCCCGGCTCAAGAAGCTGGTCGCCAACCAGGCCCTCGACATCGACATGCTCAAGGAGATCTCGTCGGGAAACTTCTGACCCCGAACCGCAAGCGCAGCGCCGTCATCGCTCTGCGTGAACGGTTCGGGGTCTCTGAGCGCCGCGCGTGCTCGGTCGTCGGGCTGCACCGCTCGACGATGCGTCTGACGCCGGCTCCGGTCACCACCGAGGAGACCGAGTTGCGGGCGTGGCTGCGCCGGTTCTCCACTGATCGGCCGCGCTGGGGGTGGCGCCGGGCGGCGAAGATGGCCCGTCGCGCCGGCTGGAATGCCAACAACAAGCGCATCCGCCGACTGTGGCGCGAGGAGGGCCTGCGGGTGCCTCAGCGGCGCCGCAAGAAGCGGCTGACGGGGATCGGGGTCGCCGTGGGGGCGATGTCGCCGATCCGTCCGAATGCGATCTGGGCGATGGACTTTCAGTTTGATACCACCGCTGATGGTCGCACGCTGAAGATGCTCAACGTGATCGACGAGTTCACCCGCGAAGCCCTCGCCATCGAGGTGGATCGCAGCATCGATGCCGACGGGGTCGTGGCTGTGCTGGATCGGCTCGCGCTCGTCCATGGGGCGCCGCACTATGTGCGTTTCGACAACGGGCCTGAGTTCGTCGCGCACGCGGTGCGCGATTGGTGTCGATTCAACAGCGCCGGTTCACTTTTCATCGATCCGGGTTCGCCATGGCAGAACGCCTGGATCGAATCGTTTAACGGCAGACTGCGAGACGAACTGCTCAACCTGTGGCGCTTCGATTCGCTACTGGAAGCCCGGGTGATCATCGAGGACTGGCGCTGCGATTACAACGCCAACCGGCCCCACTCAGCCCACGGTGACCGCACTGATCCGCCCCGGCGTGTCTGGAGAGTTCTTCCGTTGGGAAGGATGGGCACGTGGGATCGAAGTCATCGAGGCGGTATCCAGACGAGCTGAAGGTGCGGGCGGTGCAGATGGTGGCCGATCTGCGCAGCGAGACAGTTTCGGAGTGGGAGGCGATGGGCCGGGTTGCTGACCTGCTGGGCGTCGGTACTGCCGAAACGGTGCGCAAATGGGTCCGCCAGGCTGAGATCGACGCCGGCTCTCGGGCGGGGCAGACCAGCGAGGAATCCGAGGTCCTGCGCAAGCTGCGCCGGGAGAATGCCGAACTCAAGCGGGCCAACGCGATCTTGAAGGCGGCCTCGGTTTTCTTCGCCGCCGAGCTCGACCGGCCCTCTCAGTAGTCGTGGAGTTCATCAGCGCCCACCAGCACATGCGGGTGGGCGTTGATGGTCTCAAGTGGGGTGTCGAGTCGATGTGCGCTGTGCTTTCCGAGTACGGCGTCACGATCGCCCCGTCGACGTATTACGCCCACCGCGCCCGTCAGGGCCCCTCGAAAGCCGACTGGGCCGATGCGCAGGTGATCGATGCGATCTGGCAGCTTCGCCAATCGCAGAGTCTGTACCGAGTCCTGGGCGCTCGTAAGACATGGATTGTATTGCGCACCAATGGTATCGACGTATCGCGCTGTGTCGTGGAACGGGTCATGCGGGAGATGGGTTGGCGGGGTGCGTGCAAGCGCCGGCGGGTGCGCACCACCGTCGCCGATCCGGCAGCGACGCGAGCCCCGGATCGGGTCCGGCGTAATTTCGTCGCCGGTGCGCCTGACCGATTGTGGGTGGCCGATTTCACCTACTGCCGGACTCGTGCCGGCTGGGCCTACACGGCGTTCGTCACCGATGTCTATGCCCGCAAGATCGTGGGTTGGAAGGTGGCTACCGAGATGACCCAGAAGCTGGTGACCGATGCGATCGACCACGCTATCGACACCAGAAAGCGTTCGGGTGCAGCATCTTTGGATTCACTTATCCACCACAGCGACGCGGGCTCGCAATACACCGCGGTCGCGTTCACCGAACGTCTGGCCGCTGAGGGGATCCTGCCTTCAGTCGGATCCGTCGGGGATAGTTTCGATAATGCTCTGGCCGAATCGGTGAACAGCAGCTACAAGACCGAACTCATCGACCGCCAGCCGCTCTATCCCGGTGCCACCGAACTGGCGCTGGGGACCGCCGAATGGGTGGCCTTCTACAACCGTCAGCGACCCAACGGCTACTGCCAGGACCTGACCCCCGATCGGGCCGAAGCGCTCTACTACCATCGCCAACGGCACCCTCATGCCGAGGAGGCACTCAGATAAGAGAACCTCCCGACATGCCGGGGCGGATCACACCCCAGCCGAGTTTGCCCTACAGTGGGCCACGACCCATCAACCGAAAGTCGCATAGCGACTGGACCACCAAACGGGTCCCCCTCAGCCAGCGTCATTACCGGCACCAGACCGGCGCACGACACGAGATGGGCATCATCGAAGACCGCCGACGACGCAGCGAACCTATGGGACACTTTCACCGGAAGTGCCTTTCGAAGTTGTGCCGATAAGTGCCTAGAGAACACTCATCATCACAGCTCAGAAGGCACTTTCCTCGTCACGACACCCTGCGACCAGCCAATTCATCGGTGGATCGAGGCTAAATGCTCGATGGCAGAGCGGTATAGGACACGATGCGCGCACCGTTCTCGACCAGGTTGAGCGGCAAAGGATCCCGTCCCCACAGACTGCACACCCACAGTGCGCGTGAGCGCGCTGCACCGTGCACAGACCGAAGTCGCACCGTCGCATCTGAATGAGGGACGATGCGGCCACGCCAATCCGCGCGTGTACCAGAAGCACTGTCCTGCAAGGCGTCTGCGAGAGCAGCCGAGACCGAGGCCGCCCACGCCGGGGCGGCGGCTGCCGGTAGTGCAGCCACCTCGAACGCCGACCACAGATCAGGCGGCAGCGTCTCATCGAACCCTTCCGGGCACACTCCGGAGTACCCGACGCGCGATACGACCATCTTGGCGACCGTGGTCCCCGCGACGTGGTCGAGCACACCCTGGCGGTCTTCACCGTCCCACAGCAACGCCGCCGTGGCCGCAGAAATGGTCTGTTCGGCTGCGCGCTCTAAAATCGCCCAGTCAACTGCCATCATGATCCCCCGCCCCATGGGGTGCTCACGATCTGCATCGCCAGATAAGCGATGTCGGCATACTTGATGTCCGGGCCGTTGTCCGGGTTCCACAACAGCAACAGTTCAGTCAGACGAGCCAAATCGTGGCAGGCCAACACATACGGCGAGGCCACCTCGTTGCCGGCTAACCACCCCGGCCGCATGGCAGAGCCGTTCGCCGCCGCGGTCACCGATTCCGCCTCCAGTGCTCTCCACCGATCGTGTGACACCGGCAACCCGTTGCCCAATAGCTGCAGAATCTCCCGAATCACCGGCGACACCGCAAGATCTCGAACCGATCCCGCACGCCCCAACGCCATTTCAGCCGCCGACAGCGTTGTGCGCCACGCTTCGGATCGGTCCGGCAGTGGGCCCTCACCGAATCCGGTCAGCCGAGCGTATTCGGCACGGTTCAAGGTCTCCAACCGGTGGCTGTGTGTGTCGTCGAGCGGTGAGGGCGGCGCACCATCAGAGATCGGCGACAGAGACCGCGAGCAGTCTTCATAGTGCTCGATCACCGACCGCGCCGGCATCGATGAGCCCCCGAGATCCGTCGAGACCGCCAACGCCCACAACTCGATATCCGAACGGTGCTCAGAGGCCAACTTCGCATACGCCAGCATCGTCTCGGCCGGATTCGCCCAACTGAACCACCGCGCCCGAAACTCTGGTGGGAGCCCGCCATCGGCGAACAACATCCGCGCCGACCGCGGCACAAACACCCCCGCTGGGAGGTAACCGGCACCCTCGCTGTTGACGATCAACGTCTCCACACCCGAGGACGTGCGGAACACACCCACACACCAATCCATGTACGGATACGCCCTGGAATCGTGCAACAGCTGATACAGCAACTGAGAAGCACTCGCCAGCAACGGGTCTGGCAGCGAGGAGCGGATCGCTTCGCTCGCAGCTCCCGCCGAAGCGCCCACACCGGAGCCCACCACCCCCGGCGGCAACGGCGCCACCGGGCCGGCAGAAGACCCACCACCACCAGTCGGTGCGGTCGGCGCCGGCGCAGGACCGGCCGACGGTGTCACCGCGGCAGCCGGTGTCGCAGACCGCGCCACATCAGACCCGAACGGCGGCAGCGGCCCCATCGGGGCCGCCGGCACACCCGCCGAACCCACAGACCCCACCCCAGGACTTGCCGGCGCCGAAGACGGAACCGCCGGAGCCGACGACGCAGCCGAACCCGCAGCGACCGTCGACGGCGTCGCCCCCGCCGGAGCCGAAGGCACCCCAGAGGGAACAGCACTACCCGGTGAGCCCGTCGGCTGCGGAGAAACCGGCGGTGCAAATGTCGCCGGTCCGCCACCAGCGCTCAAACCAGCGCTCAAACCACGAGAAAAGTCCGACGGCGCACCAGCCGATGTCGACAACGGCGACTGCGGAAGGCCGCCGGCCCCCGGTACACCGCCACTGCTGGGCATGCCCGCACTGCCCAAACCGCCCGGCGAGCTCAACCCCTGAGTCGGCAGCCCGCCCGAACCCAAACCGCTTGGCGCCGACGGCATCTTCGGAACACCGCCACTACCAAGGCTGCCTGCCGACCCCAGAGACGAAGCAGACGAACCACCGCCACCACTCACGGGCAGTGCTGTTGGTGCTGGAGGGCCATCCTCGCTTGACTGCAAGCCATGACCACGTCTGTCACTTGGTGTGGGTGTGGCCCCTTCACCTTGGCTGGTGGTTTGGGTGGGTAATTCTTGTTGATCTGCCCCGCTAGCTTCGTCGGAATCGGCGGAAAGTCCGCCCCCACGATGAGGTTTAACCCCGTCTTCCTCAGTTTCTGTTTGCATGTCGAGCGGAGACGCGGGGGGTTCGGTACCAGGGAATCTGCTGGTTGGCATGCCGTTGCTGCGAGGGCCACCGGGTCCGCGGCCGCCCATTCCGACACCTTGGTTTGCGAGGTCGCGCAGTTCGGGGTCGACCGGGTCGGCGCCGCTTCCCTGCCCCTGGCCGCCACTTCCAAGTCCGGCCTCAGCAGCCTTCGCCGAAATTGCAGAAGTCACCTCGGCGGACTTCGCAGTCGCGGCGGCCCGGGCTGCCGCAACGATTTCCATGATCTGCGCGCCGCCGATAGCCGCGGGGAAGCCCTGCTGGATGGCCTCCATCACCTTTTTGATCGCCTCATGGGCTTCGGCGTCGATCTGGTCCAGGTCCTCGCGCAGCCCATAGACCAGGCGTGCGCACTCCTCGCACACTCGCGCGAACGTAAAGTAACGATCCGCCTGCGACGTGTAGATGCTGGCATAGTGGTTCACCTTGTGGACGAAGCCGTCGATCATGTGGCCCGACTGCTCAGATGCAACCTGATTGCCCGCCTCGCGGCAACTGTCAGCATTCGAAAGAAGATCGACACCCTTAGCGTGCTGAGCGTCAGCAGCCGACTGGAAGTTCTGTGGATCCGTAAGAGGCCAAACGCCACCAAGAATCGCTGCTGAGAACTGCCGCTGCGGCATCCCTGCCGGCGCACTGACGCTTACCACTTGATGCCTAGTGCGTCGCAGATCGAGAGTGGGCCGCCGTATGCCGACAAACTATCGGCCCAGATTGCCTTGTCGTATTCCTCCGGCGGGCCGGGACGTGCATTCCGGACATACAGAATCCGGTCGTCGATGAAACGTTGCAGAGTGCGCTGAAAGAAGGGATCAACATCGGGGTGCTGATCGAGTATTGGCTGTATGCGGTTCGCCCAATCTTCTGTATCCGAGCGGAATTTCGGTAGTGCAGCATCCCTAGCCGGTGTGCCAGGATCACCGGTGTTTCGCCAGGTGTTTGATGTCCGATCGTCTTCGGCCATCAGCGGAGCGATGGCGGTGCACAGCGCGCGATCCGCCTCGGTGGTGTCCGAGGGTGTGGCGGTGGCTGGCTGATTCGGCTGAGTCGCTGCCACATCGGATGGTGCGGGTCGTGTCGCCAAGGCGACAATGCCGACAACCAACGCGGCAAGCGCCATCATCAAAGTGATCAGAGACATCCACGAGAACCGTCGCTGGTTCGAAGGCTGTAGCTGCCCCGACGGAGCCCACTGCTGTGCGATGACTGGCTGTTGACCGTGCTGGGGGTCCATTTGCCCAGCTTAAGACACTGCAAGGTTAGGTTCAGGCGCTGTTTCCGTCCTACCGAGGTCGACCGGACCGCCTTGCGGTGAGCTGATCACCGCAACCGGCAGCTAGAATCAGCCGAGAGGAGCAACCAGAATGGCGGGCAACGAACTACTCGCTCAAGCCACCGTCATCCCCGACTACCACCAGGTGCGTTTCGCCGCACTCGGCGCGAGAAGCGTTCCTGAACTCGATGACTACCCCGTGGAGTTCATAGCCGACGGATCCAGCATCCACGTGTTCACCTTCGCCGACGACCAAGACGAACACGGCGATCGCACGGTCGATGTCTATGTCTACCGCGGCACCGACACCGCCGGGCTAGGACGACTCATCTTCGACGCACCTTTGGACTTTTCTCAACCCGAATGCACTTTCGGCAGTGGACTGTCAGCCGAGGATGACCGTCACCACGTTTCGCTGAGGCGCACGGGCTCCATCCCTATCCGCGTGCTCACACGAGAAACCCAGCCCGGCAACGGAACCGACATCATCAACGTCCTCATCGACGACAGCTAAATCGCCACAGATCTTCCATATCGCGAAACCGTCTCGTTTTCTAAAGAATCCGGGACGGTCAGATCCTGTCTTCAGCTAGAGCCTCTTACCCGGGTTTGTGCGCGGTCGTACGACACGCACGCTATGTGGTCGTACTGGCAGCACTCGATCAACAGAGCCGGACCGCATCGAACGGCTTCCTCATTCTCACCACCATGCCGCCTGTGAGCAAACACACAAAGAACGCCCGGCATGCCCACTGACGCATCGCTGAGTTGGTAGCTGAATGCAGGTCAGAACCGGTTGAAGTAATTTGCCTGAGCGGAAATCTATCCGGCGCACGCCCCGTCGCCACACCAGTCTTTTACCAGGTGATTGACGTTTGTCGATAGCGCTGCTTACAGTCCCGTCCAGCAGACAGCGAGATAGCTGACTGGTTTCTAGTGAGATTGCTGAACGGGGTATCGCATGCGGGGGGACGGTAGCTGGATGCCGGGTGCAGGAAACTTCCTGCACGATGGTCGGCACAGTGTGTGGTTGGGCTGGCCGGCGCGTTGGCTGGCCGCGTTGTGCGCGGTGGCGCTCACCGTCGGCGGGCTGCACCTGCTGGCGCCCTTGCCGCCGAGCGGGGCCGACGAGGCGGCGCAGGGGTTCGCCGACGCCGCGATCGCCGCGTTCACCGATTCGGCGGTGGGCTCGGACCCGACACTGACCGCCCCGGCGCGCCGCGCCGGATTACCTGACGACCCGGTGGCCGGGTTGACCTCCCCGACTCCCGCCGGGCCGGTGCAAGTGGTACTACCGGGCGGGCTCGGCAACGCCCAGCACACCGCAGGCGGGCAAGTCGTCTACCCGAACGCCGGTGCCGGGTTCGACCTGTTGGCCGAAAACACGGGGAGCGGTACCCGCACCGTGGCCCGGATCAGCGACCCGGGCGGGCCGCGGATGGTCACCACGTTCGTGCGCACCCCGGCCGACACCGTCATGCTGGCCCACACCAACGGCTATCTGACCATCAACAAAGCCACTCCCACCGCCGAGACCATCGGCATGTTCTCCCCGGCCGAAACCCGCGACGCCACCGGCGCATTGGTGCCCAGCTCCTATGTCGTCAAACAACTCGCCCCGCAGTTGTATGTGCTCGCCGAAGTCATCGACCCCCAACCGCACACCACCTGGCCGGTCTACGCCGACCCACCCCTGCACCTGACCGGGCCCGGCGGGGTGCCGGTGGGCTTGTTCGATTCGTTCACCAACACCGTCAGCTCGCTCGCCGACACTGCGACCTCGGCGGTCACCACCGTCGCCTCGGCCACCGTGTCCGGTGCCAAGGCCGTGGGTGGGTTCGTCAAGGAAAACCCACTGGAATCGGCTCTGCTCGTGGGTGGTGTCGCGTTGGCGGTCACCGGCGTCGGTGGCCCCGCGGGTGCTGCGATGATCGCCTCGGCCACCGTCAACATCTCCAGCGCCGCCGTCGACATCGCTGCCGCCGCCATGCCCGACAACCAGACCCTGGGCATCGCCTCCACGGTGCTCGGCGCCGCGTCCATGGTCACCCCGCAAGGCGCCGCCAAGAAGGCCGTCAAAGAAGGCGCCGAACTCGCCGCCGAACAACTGGGCAAGCACGCCGACGACGTCATCGACGTCGCCAAAACCACCCCCACCCCACCAGCACAACTCGCCGACGAGGTAGCAGCCGCAGGCACCCCGAAACCCCCAGTCACACCTGGTGTCTCACCGAAAGCCCCCAACGCGCCCCCGGTCAAGGCTGCAGATTCGTCGCCGAACGCAATCCCGGGCGGGGAGCAGAGCTGGGCGATGGCACCTGCGCCCAACGACAGGCGATTGAGCACCGACATCACCTCGCGCGTGCCGCTACGAAAAGGCACTAAGCAGCAAGTCCGCGACACTCATCCGTTCCACGACAGCGACGGCACTCCGCTCGATCCGCACACGTTTGAGCGGATTGAAGGGACGCCGCACTTCGGGCACAAACCAGAGTTCAAGGATGAGACGTCGCGGAAGATGACCGAGAAGTACGGGTTATCGCGTCGTGAGCGGGTCGAATGGGAAAACGTTCCCGACCACTACCAACTCGAGAAGCCGCTCGAAAACAGTGGCCACAAGCACGAAATCCCGTACCGGCCAGGCGATGAAGACAAACTGTATGACAAGTTCGTGGACTGGTCGCGCAAAGAGATCCATACCAACCCCCGGCTGGCCAAGGATCCCACGGCGCAGCGTCGAGCTAGCCTGGCCCGTCCGACGGGCCCAGACCAGAAACGGCAAGTTCAGCATGTTCGCGCGGAGCAGACCACGAATAGGGTGCGCGATACAGCACGTGATAGCGCCCGCGATGCCAACCAATCCAGAAGCCGAAGCGGCAGTGACTCAGGATCGAAATCCAGTGGTAAATCGTCGGATAAGAAGTCCGATAAGAAGAAGGACAAGAAGAGCAAGAAGCATCACAAGAAGCCGTCCGGGAAGTGACAACGACTGCGACAAGGTGAAGTCGGCCCGGGTGGTCGCGCGACCCGTCCGTCGTCACGAGTAGGTGAGATGCTACATGGGCGAGGCAACGGGCATACTCGCGCTGCGAAGGTATTGGAAAGGGTGGAATCCGGTGGCCAAGAGTGCTCTGCATACGTCGGCGGGCCTTGACCTTGTTGATGATTTGCGTCGAGAAATCGTTGATGGGCTCGACATCAACGAAGCCGACGAGGCCGGACTGACTCCTCTACACCACGCCTGCATTCACTGGAGCTACGAATCCGCCAAGATCCTCCTGGAAGCCGGAGCTGATGTCGACCCCCGAGACCAATGGGGTAACACACCGTTACTGCGGGTGGTCGGCAGCCGAGACGACAGCTTGGCATGGGTCACATTGCTGCTCGAATACGGCGCTAACCCAACGATCGAGAACAACTACGGACACTCCCCGCTTAGCAACGCGAAACGAATGCAGGGAACCGAACGGTTGCTTCCGGCGCTTGAAGAAGCGCAGAAGCGATTTACCGCGCAATAGGCGTAATCAACGTCATCATCGACGACAGCTAGATCGCCACAGATCTTCGATATCGCGAAACTGTCTCGTTTCTAAAGAACCGAGGACGATCAGATCCTGTCTCAGCTAGACGCCTCATTCGCGCCGTCACGCTCTTGTGGCAGGTGTTCGATAGTGCGATTCGAGCACAGACGGATCGCAGCTGGTCCGCACTCGTTTCTAAATGCGACTGTGAGCAAACGCACTCACAATGGCAACCACATTGGCTGGCGCATCGTTTGATGAGTAGCTACATGCAGGTAGGGACCGGTTTCATAACAACGAGTACAAGGGTTGGCTGAAACCGCAGGTTGATCAGGGCAATAAGCGGTTGGCCAAGGATCCCACCGCGCAGCGGCGGCTCCGACAGGAAGCGGGCCCTAGCCAATCCAGCGCCGACACTCAACGCGACACCGCGCGTGAATCAGCACGCACCGCCGACAACAACGAATCGGCCAATAATAGCGATTCCAAGCCGCGTGACAACGCAAATGGTAAGAGCAAGGAAAACAAAAAGAACGACAAGAAAAAAGAGAAGAAGAAAGACAAGAAGAGCAAGAATCACCACAAGAAACCCGGCAAGTGACCAAGTCATCGTGCACCAGGTCATCGCCAAGACTGATTGAGATGGGAAGCTGATCGCTATGGCTCGCACACCGTTGCACATGTTCGGGATGAAATACCGCCGCGACGAGTACCTGGCGTTGATCGCCAGCGGCGAACACGACGTCAACGCCCAAGACCTCGACGGTAAGACGCCGCTGCACTATGCGACCGAGCAGGAACAGTCGGAGATCGTGCACGCGTTGTTGGACGCCGGGGCTGATCCGAACGTTCAAGAACGCATCTACGGCAATACCCCGCTATCGCAGGCGGTCCTTGAGATTGTCGAGCCCGGGGATCCGGTGATCGTCAAGATGCTCGACCACGGAGCCGACCCCACCATCGCCAACAACTACGGCCACTCCGCGCTATCTTCCGCGCGCAGCATCGGCCGTAGCTGTGTGCCGCTGCTTGAAGCCGCCGCAGCCAAAAACAAGCAGGACTGAAATGGACCTCGGCAGAGCAATGATCAATACCTGTGGATGAGCCTCGGTGTGGGGGCGTGAAGATGGGCGCACCTTCCCGGGGATGATCTTCACGGAATCAGGTATTCGATCAAGACCGGCGTTGGCGCGCTGGTTGGGAAGGTACGCCCATGCTCACCGTAGTTCACGACACCGAGGACGCCAACGACAAGGCCAGCGGTGCTGGTCGGTCGTTGTTGGATGAGATCGTCCGCGACGGGGCCCGGCAGATGCTGGCCGCGGCGTTGCAGGCCGAGGTCGCCGCCTACGTGGCGCAGTTCGCCGATCAACTCGACGAGAACGGTCACCGGTTGGTGGTGCGAAACGGCTATCACCAGCCCCGGGAGGTGCTGACCGCCGCCGGCGCGGTGCAGGTGAAAGCGCCGCGGGTCAACGACCGCCGTGTCGACCCCGACACCGGTGAACGCAAGCGGTTCTCCTCGGCGATCCTGCCGGCCTGGGCGCGCAAGTCGCCGCAGATGAGCGAGGTACTGCCGCTGCTGTACCTGCACGGCCTGTCGAGCAACGATTTCACCCCTGCCCTCGAGCAGTTCCTCGGCTCCGGCGCTGGGCTGTCGGCCAGCACGATCACCCGGCTCACGGCGCAGTGGCAAGACGAGGCCCGCGCGTTTGGGGCCCGCGACCTCTCGGCCACTGATTACGTGTATCTGTGGGTCGACGGCATTCACCTCAAGGTGCGGCTGGACCAGGAAAAGCTCTGTCTGCTGGTGATGCTGGGCGTGCGTGCTGATGGCCGCAAGGAGCTCGTGGCGATCACCGACGGCTACCGCGAGTCGGCCGAGTCGTGGGCCGATCTGTTGCGCGACTGCAAGCGCCGCGGCATGACCGCCCCCGTACTCGCGATCGGCGATGGCGCGCTCGGGTTCTGGAAAGCAGTCCGCGAGGTTTTCCCGGCCACCAAAGAGCAGCGGTGCTGGTTTCATAAGCAGGCCAATGTTCTTGCTGCACTGCCGAAATCAGCGCACCCGTCGGCGCTGGCGGCGATCAAGGAGATCTACAACGCCGAGGATATCGACAAGGCCCAGATCGCGGTCAAGGCCTTCGAGGCCGACTTCGGCGCGAAGTATCCCAAGGCGGTCGCTAAGATCACCGACGACCTCGATGTGCTGCTGGAATTCTACAAGTATCCGGCCGAACATTGGATTCATCTGCGAACGACGAATCCGATCGAATCCACCTTTGCCACAGTGCGTTTGAGGACCAAGGTCACCAAGGGGCCCGGATCACGAGCGGCCGGACTAGCGATGGCCTACAAGCTCATCGACGCCGCCGCGGCCCGCTGGCGTGCCGTCAACGCCCCACACCTGGTCGCCCTGGTCCGCGCCGGCGCGGTCTTCCATAAAGGCAGACTGCTCGAACGACCCACCGACATCACCCCGCCAACATCGCCCTCAGACGGCGGTCAGCACGCCGGAACGGAGGTCGCCTGAAACACCCCGATCCACAGGTATTGACAATTCCTCCTCGGCACATTCATTGTAGGAAAGACCTTCTACTACAAGGGCGCAAGCGAACTCGAGCTGGGCTCGGTGGCTGTTCCCTCGGGCCGGCTGCGGATCCGCGACCCGTTCTTTCCCCACCCCGGTCCTGATGACGGTTGCTTGCTGATCGTCGCGCCGGGGACGTACCGCGTCTGGGTCACCCTCGTCGAGATCCCTGCCCTGCATGACGAAACCGAGCTGGAGACCCGCGAGGCCTATCTGTCGATCGGCCTCAACGACCGCACGCCCACCGGCTTGGACTACGCCGATGCTCTGCTGCCCTCACCTCGGCCCAGCTTCGGCGCGATGACCGGCACCGATTCCGGCAACATCGCGGTCTTCGACGACACTGAGGTGAGCCCCCTGTAGTGGTCCAGTCGTTGTGGGGACTCTGTTGCCCGAGTGTTCGGGCAGGAAGAATCACCAACGACATGACATCGAACAAACGCCGGCGGCATACCCCGGATCAGATCATCCGCAAGCTCGCCGAGGGCAACAAGCTCCTGGGGACCGGCCAGGAACTCGCCGAGGTGTGCCGGCACCTGGAGATCACCGAGTCGACCTGGCATCGCTGGGTGGCCCAGTACGGCGGCATGAAAGCCAACGAGGCCAAACGCCTCAAGGAGCTCGAGGCGGAGAACGCCCGGCTCAAGAAGCTGGTCGCCAACCAGGCCCTCGACATCGACATGCTCAAGGAGATCTCGTCGGGAAACTTCTGACCCCGAACCGCAAGCGCAGCGCCGTCATCGCTCTGCGTGAACGGTTCGGGGTCTCTGAGCGCCGCGCGTGCTCGGTCGTCGGGCTGCACCGCTCGACGATGCGTCTGACGCCGGCTCCGGTCACCACCGAGGAGACCGAGTTGCGGGCGTGGCTGCGCCGGTTCTCCACTGATCGGCCGCGCTGGGGGTGGCGCCGGGCGGCGAAGATGGCCCGTCGCGCCGGCTGGAATGCCAACAACAAGCGCATCCGCCGACTGTGGCGCGAGGAGGGCCTGCGGGTGCCTCAGCGGCGCCGCAAGAAGCGGCTGACGGGGATCGGGGTCGCCGTGGGGGCGATGTCGCCGATCCGTCCGAATGCGATCTGGGCGATGGACTTTCAGTTTGATACCACCGCTGATGGTCGCACGCTGAAGATGCTCAACGTGATCGACGAGTTCACCCGCGAAGCCCTCGCCATCGAGGTGGATCGCAGCATCGATGCCGACGGGGTCGTGGCTGTGCTGGATCGGCTCGCGCTCGTCCATGGGGCGCCGCACTATGTGCGTTTCGACAACGGGCCTGAGTTCGTCGCGCACGCGGTGCGCGATTGGTGTCGATTCAACAGCGCCGGTTCACTTTTCATCGATCCGGGTTCGCCATGGCAGAACGCCTGGATCGAATCGTTTAACGGCAGACTGCGAGACGAACTGCTCAACCTGTGGCGCTTCGATTCGCTACTGGAAGCCCGGGTGATCATCGAGGACTGGCGCTGCGATTACAACGCCAACCGGCCCCACTCAGCCCACGGTGACCGCACCCCAGCCGAGTTTGCCCTACAGTGGGCCACGACCCATCAACCGAAAGTCGCATAGCGACTGGACCACCAAACGGGTCCCCCTCACGGTGTTCAGCGCTCTGTTGACGACGACAGGTTGCGTTGTCGAAGGTCGTCCGGTGAGCGACGACCTACCGACCGCCGACAAGTTGGGTTTACCCCAACAGAGCTTGCTCACAGAGCCGATGCGGCGCCAACCGGTGCCGGGTTGGACGGTCGAGGCGGCCGATCTGGGACTGCAGACGAAGGACCGCATTCGATTCTCGCCGATCGGGAATGACGGAGACCGCGCGCTGTTCCTGGCGATGACGGTGCAGGAAGCCTGGGTCATCGGCATCGACGTCGGCAGCGGCCACAAATTGTTCGAGCCAGTCTGGTTAGGCAACCACGGCAGTGCAGAGGCATTGCTCGCCACGGTTTGCCATCTCAATGGCGCGAGCATGGTGTTGTGTCTCCGCGAAGATCCCCTTGCAAAACCACCGGCGCGCGCGTGGGTGATCGACACCGCGACGGGCGAGTTGATTTACGACGGCCCAACCGAACTAAGCCTCGATCCACCGATGGAAAGCCTGGATAGGCGGGTGTCGATATAAGGAAAGTGCCTTCTGAGCTGCGATGATGAGTGTTCCTTACGCACTTATCGGCACAACTTCGAAAGGCACTTCCGGTGAAAGTGTCGCACAACTTCATGGCTGCGTCTGCAGTGTTCGATGATGAGCATCTGGTGTCGTGCGCCGGCCTGGTGCCGGTGATGACCCTGGCCAGCCAGACCGGGCTATCGGACCTGATCGCGGACAAGGTCGAAATCGTTGAACCGCGGATCAAGTCCGGCTCGGCCAATCCGTCACCGAAGCTGACGACAGTAATCGCCGGAATGTGCGCCGGCGCCGACAGCATCGACGACCTCGACATCGTGCGCTCCGGTGGAATGAAAGCCCTCTTTGGCGGCGTGTACGCGCCCTCGACCATCGGAACACTGTTGCGGGAGTTCACCTTCGGACACGCCCGACAACTGGAAGCAGTGCTGCGTGAGCATCTGGGCGGGCTCTGCGAGCGCGTCGCGTTGCTACCCGGCGCCGATACCCAAGCGTTCGTCGACATCGATTCACTGCTGCGCCCGGTCTACGGCCACGCCAAACAAGGAGCCTCCTACGGACACACCAAGATCGCCGGCAAGCAGATCCTGCGCAAAGGCCTCTCGCCGCTGATCACCACCATCAGCACCACCACGGGTGCCCCGATGATCACCGGAGCCCGGCTGCGGGCGGGCAAGACCAACTCCGGCAAGGGCGCAGCCCGGATGATCGCCCAAGCAGTCACCACCGCCCGCGCCGCCGGTGTCAACGGGCAGATCCTGGTGCGCGGAGACTCGGCCTACGGCAACAGCACCGTGGTGAATGCCTGCCGACGCGCCGGTGCCCACTTCTCGCTGGTGCTGACCAAGACCCGCGCCGTCGCTGCGGCCATCGAGGCCATCAGCGATAACGCCTGGACCCCGGTCAACTACCCCGGCGCAGTGCGCGACCCCGACACCGGCGCCTGGATCTCCGATGCCGAAGTCGCCGAAACCACCTACACCGCTTTCAGTTCCACCAACACCCCGGTCACCGCTCGGTTGATCGTGCGCCGGGTCAAAGACGCCCGATACCTCGATGCGCTGTTTCCGGTGTGGCGGTATCACCCCTTCTTCACCGATTCCGACGAACCCGTCGACGCCGCTGACATCACCCACCGCCGCCACGCCATCATCGAAACCGTGTTCGCCGACCTGATCGACGGACCGTTGGCGCATATGCCCTCCGGGCGGTTCGGCGCGAACTCGGCCTGGGTCCTGTGCGCGGCGATCGCCCACAACCTGCTGCGCGCCGCCGGGGTGCTCGCCGGCGGTGCCCATGCCCTCGCGCGCGGAGCCACACTGCGCCGCAAGATCGTCAACATCCCGGCTCGACTGGCTCGGCCCCAACGCCGACCCATCCTGCATCTACCCTCGCATTGGCCGTGGGCCCAGCAGTGGCTCACATTGTGGCGCAACACAATCGGCTACAGCCCGCCAACTGCTGCGACCCACTGACCACCGGACCCACAGGCCCCGACCCGAACATCACAGGAAAAGCTGGGCAGACCAGCGGCTACAGGCTGCCCACGACCTGGGCGCACGACAAAAATCAGCCCCAAACAACCTCAACAGGGTCGATCCACGGATCGAGGCTAAGACAGTCTCAGACCGACGGTCATCCGATCCTTCAGCGGCTCGGTGATCACCTGGTCGCCCTTGTCGACGGACAAGGAGTTCACGGGATCGGCGAACGCGCCGAGCTGACATGGCATGTAATCGGAACCGGCTCGCTCACTTATCCCGACGACGACAGTGATGTTGCACCGCCGGATCTCGCCGTCCAGTCCCGCCTGCGTGAACCCGACGTGGTGTTCTCTGTAGCCGACGGCACCGTCCTCACACCGGCGATACCCGCGGGCGAGCAAGTCCGGCGTGCTGCGGTCTATCCGGGTGGGTTCGCGTACGAGCTTGCGCGTGACCACTCAACTGGCGCAGGGATCGCCTTTTTCGATGATAAAGGTCGGCAGACCGGCCGCCTGGACGGTGAAGCGAAGCTCCTTACCGGCTCTGAAGCCTTACCAATGGCTCAGCTTGCCAACCAAGACCAGATTCTGTCGGTAACAGGCACCCCACTTCTGTCGTTGCCGAAGTCGACCTTGTTGCCCTACACCCGGCTCGCCGGAACGACGCTTCTCGTCTCCACCGACGAGGAGCACAGTGCGTGGCAACAATTCGATCTGCGCTCAGGTGACTCAGGTGTGACATGCAACAACGAGGCTCTCTGGTACTCCTATATAGGGTCCAGCGGTGACATCGTCCTCACGGGAGGTGGCCGCACACCCGTGCTTGCCCAGGCCATCGATCTAACCACGTGCGAAACCTTATGGACGCTACCTGGGTCAACCGAATCGGAAGCGAAGGATCTGTGGCGAGTCAACGAGACACTCATCCTCCGCGTCAACAATCAGTTGTCCTCCCTGGTCTCACCCGACTGATATGTGCAGGTTGTCAGGACCCACCGTAGGGTCCACCTTCACGAGCAAGGTCCTCCCCGATGAGTCCGTCGATGCACGCGCGTAGTGCAAAAGCATCAATGGGCTCGGCATATCCCGACCCGTCACACGTGTACAGGTAGGCGCCGTCGTCCTTCACCTGAACCCAATGCCGAGTCCCGCCACCCATCGATTGCACGGTGCCGGTGGCGACGATGTCGCTTTCGTCGACCTTGTCGTAGGCAGGGCCTCGCGGACCGGTATTCGCAACTGGGAAGCCGAAAGCGTCGTATTCGTCGACTGATTCGGGTGGGGGTGGTAATTGCTCTCCACCACCGCTGACCGCAATGCGTGGGCGGAAACCGGCATGCTCCAGGCCAACCGAATGGGCGATCGCGGCGCCTATATCGCCCGGCGGCAGTGAGTAAATGTCCACGATGTCAACACCATCGGAGTCGGTTTGCTGAACTGCGACGAATGCCGAGTCGTTCGCCGCCACGCCGTTGACGCGCAGATCCAGCGTGCCCTCGTCGGTGAAGCTCACACGACATCCCACGCAAACATCAGCCCGTGCAAAAGCTTCGACCCACTCCCGAACCTCTCTGAGGTCTCCTCCCGCGAGACGGTCCTCGATCGGTGCAACCTCTCTGGTGACAAGCCATACCGAGCCCACGGGTCGGCTGCGCCCAAGCGGAAAAGGAAGCCAGTCCCGCTCGTAAAGTCCGCATGCTGCCTCCAAATCGACCACCGCAACGGTGCCGACCGCATCCAGCGGCACCGTCTCACCACCCGGCAAGTACGTCATGGGCCCCAGCCTGCCATGGAGAGCACATTGTGAGGTCTTTCGCAGGCCGATTGGTCTGTACCGAAGCCGCTCTCGCGTCGTCGGCTGTTGCGCGCCATCCGTCCCATCCGGTTTCCCGTCGAATACTTGTGCTGTAGGTCACATCGGGGAATGGTGGAAACAGGCCCGAGGGCCGCAGCGTGGCGCCCCGGGGGACCAGGAGGACAGCTATGGCGGACAGAACACATTCTCCGGCCGGCAACGGGTCCGTGCCCACGGCGGAGCGTCCGGCCGCGATCCGGAACGTGGCACTTGTCGGGCCGTCGGGTGGCGGCAAGACCACATTGGTCGAGGCCCTGCTGGTGGCCGGGGGCGTGCTCACGCGGCCCGGTTCGGTGGCAGACGGTTCGACGGTGTGCGATTTCGACGAGGCCGAGATAGCCCAGCAGCGCTCGGTGAGCCTGGCGCTGGCGTCGTTGTCGCACAACGGGATCAAGGTGAACCTGATCGACACACCCGGCTACGCAGATTTTGTCGGCGAGTTGCGCGCGGGTCTGCGCGCCGCCGACTGCGCGCTGTTCGTCATCGCGGCCAACGAGACCATCGACGAGCCCACCAAGACCCTGTGGCAGGAGTGCGACGAGGTCCAGATGCCGCGGGCCGTGGTGATCACCAAACTCGACCACCCGCGCGCCAACTACGACGCGGCCCTCACCGCGGCCCAGGACGCGTTCGGCGACAAGGTCGCCCCGCTGTACTTCCCGGTCGGCGACGGCGAGAGTTGCAAAGGTGTGGTGGGCCTGCTCACCCGCACGTACTACGACTACAGCGACGGCACGCACACCGCGCGGCCGCCGGACGGCTCCCACGATGCGGCCATCGCCGAACTTCGCGGCTCCCTCATCGAGGGCGTGATCGAGGAGTCCGAGGACGAGACGCTCATGGAGCGCTACCTCGGCGGCGAAGAGATCGACGAGGCCGTGCTGATCGCCGACCTGGAGAAGGCCGTGGCGCGTGCCTCGTTCTTCCCGGTGATCCCGGTGTGCAGCCAGTCGGGGGTCGGCACGCTCGAACTCCTCGACATCATCAGCCGTGGTTTCCCGGCTCCGCCGGAACATCAGCTGCCGGAGGTGTTCACGCCACAGGGCGCACCCCGCAAGCCGCTGTCGTGCGATCCGGACGGACCGCTGCTGGCCGAGGTGGTGAAGACGACGTCGGATCCCTACGTCGGCAGGGTCAGCCTGGTCCGGGTGTTCTCCGGCACCATCAGGCCCGACGCCACCGTGCACGTGTCGGGCCATTTTTCTGCCTTCACCGACACGTCGGCCTCGCCCGGGGCCGCCGCTGCCGCCGACGGCAGCACGCACAGCCACGCCGATCACGACGAGGACGAGCGCATCGGCACGCTGAGCTTCCCGCTGGGCAAACAGCAACGCCCGGCGCCCACGGTGGTGGCAGGCGACATCTGTGCGATCGGCCGGTTGAGCCGGGCCGAAACCGGTGACACGCTCAGCGACAAAGCCGACCCGCTGGTGTTGCGGCCGTGGACCATGCCTGATCCGCTGCTGCCGATCGCGGTCGCGCCGCGCGCCAAGACCGACGAGGACAAGCTGTCGGTCGGCCTGCAACGGCTGGCGGCCGAGGATGCCACGCTGCGCATCGAACAGAACCCGGAGACGCACCAGATTGTGCTGTGGTGCATGGGTGAGGCGCACGCCGCGGTGGTGCTCGACGCGCTGTCGCGGCGCTACGGGGTGTCGGTGGACACCGTCGAACTGCGCGTCCCGTTGCGGGAGACGTTCGCGGGCAGGGCAACCGGACACGGCAGGCACGTCAAGCAGTCCGGCGGGCACGGTCAGTACGCGGTGTGTGACATCGAGGTCGAACCGCTTCCGGAGGGGTCGGGTTTCGAGTTCGTCGACAAGGTCGTCGGGGGCGCGGTGCCCCGGCAGTTCATCCCGAGCGTCGAGAAGGGCGTGCGCGCGCAGATGGAGAAGGGTGTCACGGGAGAGTCGGGCTATCCGGTCGTCGACATCCGTGTCACGCTGTTCGACGGCAAGGCGCACAGCGTCGACTCGTCGGACTTCGCGTTCCAGATGGCGGGCGCGCTGGCGCTACGCGAGGCCGCGGCGGCGACGAAGATCAACCTGCTCGAACCGGTCGATGACGTGACCATCGTGGTGCCCGACGATCTCGTCGGGACGATCATGGGCGATCTGTCCGGACGGCGCGGCCGCGTACTGGGCACCGACAAGCACGACGCCGACCGCACCGTGATCAAGGCCGAGATCCCCGAGGTGGAGTTGGTGCGGTACGCGATCGATCTGCGTTCGATGTCGCACGGTGCCGGCCAGTTCCGCCGGTCGTTCGCGCGTTACGAGCCGATGCCGGAGTCGGCCGCGGCCCGGTTGCGCACGAGCGCCTGAGTCAGCGGGCCGTTCCCACCGGCGCGTAGAACTCGGGGCGGCCCGCGCCTTCCTCAAGCTGGACCTCAAAGGTGTTGAGCGCCATGGCCAGAGTCAGGTACCCGCCCACGGTGAACATCAGATCCATGCGCTGGCGGTCGTCCAACCACCGGCCCAGCCGCGTCCACGTCTCGGGTGAGAGCTGCGCACCCGCCACCAACTCGTCGGTGGCATCGAGCACGGTTTGGTCGAATTCGTCTGCAGCGGAACCAGATCGGGCGGACTCCACGTCATCCACGGTGAGCCCCGCCAGCAGCCCCATCGCGGCGTGGTGGCCCCACTCGTAGACACAGCCCGCGCGGTACGCGGTCCGCAGGATCACCAGCTCCCGGATGCGCTCGGGCAGCAGTGAATCACGCTGCAGGTAGTTGTTGAACTGCAGGAAGTGGCGCGCCAGTTCGGGGTGGCGCACCAGGACGCCCAACGCGTTGCCCACGCCGTCGGCATCGCGCCGCTCGGGCGGCACCACCGACGCCAGCGCGTCGCGGGCGGCATCGTCCCAGTCCTCGGCCGGTAGCGGCGGCAGCATCTCAAAAGTCCTCTCAAACGGCGCGTTACTTTACGATCGACCAGTAATCTACTTTACGATCGTAAAGTAGATTGCGCGCGGATGAACGGGAGGACCGGCAGTGGACACGAGCACCGCCAATGCCGCCGCCACCCGTGTGCGCCTTGTCGACGCGGCCGTACGGCTGATCACCCGGCACGGCTTCGCGGGCACATCCCTGCAGATGATCGCCGATGAACTGGGCTTCACGAAGGCCGCGATCTACTACCACTTCCGCACCCGCGAGCAGCTTCTCGGCGCGGTCGTCGAGCCGTTCCTGAGCGAATTGCAGACCGTGATCGACGACGCCGAACGCCTGCGCGGCGTGCACGCCCGCGCCGATCGCATGGTGCGCGGCTATGCCGGGTTGGCCGTACGCAACCGCGCACTCGTGTCGGTGCTGGCGGGTGATCCGAGCGTGAACGAGGCATTGAAGACCCGTCCGGAGTGGGCGGCCCTGATCGATCGGCAGATGCGTCTGCTCACCGACGTCGCCCCCGGCCCGGCAGGCAGGGTCAAGGCGATGATGGTCTTCTCCGGGATGTCGGCCGCCGCCGGACCGGCGTCGGACGACATTCCCGTCGAGGAGCTGTACGCGCATCTGGTCGACACGAGCCGCCGCGCCCTCGGCCTGCGCGCGCCGCGTGAAAAAGCCTGATCTGCAAGACGTTACGAAAGGAAGTACATGACGGCCAAGACGGCACTGGTCACCGGGGGCGCCTCCGGGATCGGCAAGGCGATCGCCGAGCGACTGGCCTCCGACGGTCACCAGGTCGCGATCCTGGACCTCAACCCCGGCGACGGCCCCCATGCCTACACCGCCGACGTCACCGACCGCGCCCAGGTCGACGGCGTGTTCAAGGCCGTCCGTGAAGAACTCGGGCCGGTCAGCATCCTGGTCAACGCCGCCGGCCTCAGCGATTTCACGCCGTTCACCGACATCTCGTTCGACCACTGGCAGCGCGTCGTGAACGTCAACCTGCACGGCGTCTTCCACGTCGTGCAGGCCGCGCTGCCGGACATGGTCGCCGCCGGATGGGGCCGCATCGTCAACATCTCGTCGTCCAGCACGCATTCGGGTGTGCCCTACATGAGCTCGTACGTATCGGCGAAGTCCGCCGTGAACGGGCTCACCAAATCACTGGCGCTCGAATTCGGGCCGGCAGGCATCACGGTCAACGCGGTGCCACCGGGGTTCATCGACACGCCGATGCTGCGCGCCGCCGAGGCGCGGGGCGAACTCGGCGACATCGACGACACCATCGCCGCCACCCCCGTTCGGCGTATGGGCAGACCCGAGGACATCGCGGCGACCTGCTCGTTTCTGATCTCCGAAGAAGCCGGCTACATCACCGGCCAGATCATCGGCGTCAACGGCGGCCGAAACACCTGAGGCACAACGCCGCACGCGCAACAATGAGAAGTGTGACCGGGCTCTCGCAACATAGGTGATTTGATGTTCGCCGCAGTAACGCCGATTTGTTGCGGTGACCATCGGTCATCTGGAAAGGTTTGCTAGGCTCACGTTTTTCGCTGCGTCAATAAATCGGGGGTTGGTCAGGTGGCCTCATCCGCGGCGTTGCAGGATCGCCTCGGCCAGCGGTTCAAGCACTGGCGTTACGACCCGCCGTACAAGACCGCATGCGCGGGCATGGTGATTCTCGTCGTCACGGTGCTGGTGCTGACCTGGATGCAGTTCCGCGGTGATTTCGAGGACAAGGCCGAGATCACGCTGTTCGCAAGCCGATCCGGGTTGTCGATGGACCCCGGTTCGAAGGTCACGTTCAACGGTGTGCCGATCGGCCGCCTCAAGGGCGTCGACGTGGTCGAGGTCGACGACAATCCCGAGGCCAGGCTGACGCTCGACATCGATCCGAAGTACCTCGACCTGATCCCGGCGAACGCGGTCGCCGAGCTGCGCGCGACGACGGTGTTCGGCAACAAGTACGTCTCGTTCACCGCGCCCGAGCATCCGTCGGCCGAACGCCTCTCGGCGTCCACACCCATCCGGGCGCAGGGCGTGACCACGGAGTTCAACACGCTGTTCGAGACCATCACCGCGATCTCCGAGCAGGTCGACCCGATCAAGCTCAACGAGACCCTGACCGCTGCCGCACAAGCCCTCGACGGCCTGGGCGACAAGTTCGGCCGCTCGATCGTCGACGGCAACGCGATCCTGGCCGACGTCAATCCGCGCATGCCGCAGATCCGTCGCGACATCACGGGTCTGGCGAACCTCGGCGAGGTCTACGCCGACGCGGCCCCGGATCTGTTCGACGGTCTGGACAACGCCGTGACCACCGCACGCACCCTCAACGACCAGCGCCACGATCTCGATCAGGCGCTGGTGGCGGCGGTCGGGTTCGGCAACACCGGCGGCGACATCTTCGAGCGCGGCGGCCCGTACCTGGTGCGCGGAAATCAGGACCTGCTGCCGGTCTCGGAGATGTTCGACCGCAACAGCCCCGCGCTGTACTGCACGATCAAGAACTACCACGACGCTGCGCCCAAGTTCGCCGCGCAGACCAACAACGGCTACTCGTTCCAGCTGAACGACACGTTCGTCGGCGCGGGGAACCCGTACGTGTATCCGGACAACCTGCCGCGCGTGAACGCCAGGGGCGGCCCCGAGGGCCGGCCCGGCTGCTGGCAGCCCATCACCCATGATCTGTGGCCCGCGCCGTATCTGGTGCTCGACACCGGCGCGTCGATCGCGCCGTACAACCACTTCGAACTGGGCCAGCCGATGTTCATCGAGTACGTGTGGGGCCGCCAGGTCGGCGAGAACACCATCAACCCGTGACGGTCTTGGCTTCCATCTCGGCTTCGAGCGTCTCCTCGTAGGCGCCCTCGTCGCGGCCCAGGGCGATGGTCGCCGCGATCATCGCGGCGATCGCCAGCGTCAGGGCGACGGGTTGCCAGCCGGCGATCGACAGGTGTTCACCCAGCACGACCGAGCCGAGCAGCACCGCGACGACGGGTTCGAGCACCAGCATCGTCGGCACCGAGGTCTGCAGCGAGCCGGCGTGGAACGCCGACTGCTGAAGCAGGGTCGCCAGGACCCCGAGCACCACGACGAGATACAGCGCGGGTGTCGTGAACGTCGCGAGCACGTCGCCGTCGGCGACCATGTGCATCACGATCTTGGTGAGCACGGCCACGACACCGAACATCACGCCCACCGCGGCGGCCAGCAGCACCGCGCGACGCCAGTTGCTGCTGCGCGTCGCGAGCACGACGCACAGGGCGACGACGGACGTGCAGACCACCGCGACGGTGACCGTGGTCGACACCGAAACCGAATAGGTCCCCGTGCTGGTACGGGCCAGCAGCACGAACACGGTCAGCGCGCCCGTGAGCAACAGCGCCCACATCCAGTCGGCGCGACTCACCGTGCGGTGCGCCAGGCGCGCGCTCAACGGCAATGCGAACAACAGCGCCGACACCAGGACCGGTTGCACCAGCAGCAGGGAGCCGAATCCGAGCGCGAGTGCCTGGAACCCGTATCCCATGACGGCCGAGATGGTGCCTGCCCACCACAGCTTGCGCCGCAGCAGCGTCCGCAGCATCACGGTGCTCACGCCTTTCCCGGCGGGAACGTCCAGCGTCGCGCGTTGGCGCACCACGATGCCGACGGCCATGAAGATCGCTGCACACAGAGCGAGAAGCACCGCGATGCTGTTGCCGAGCACGCGCCGTCAACCCCTTCTTGTCTGGCTGATCTGTTACTCGCCGGACGCGGAGTCGGAGGTGTCCGGCGTCGCGGTCAGGTACTCCAGGATGCCGGTGATGTCGAGCAGCCGCTCAAGATGCGGTGGCCGACGATCGATGTGCAGCTGGATGCCCGCAGGCGAGGTCTGCCGGTGGATGTTGAGCAGGCCGGACAGGCCCGCAGAATCGCAGAAGGTCAGGTCGGCGCAGTCGAGCCGCAGATCGTCGAGGGTCTGGTTGGTCGACAGGAGCTCGCTCACGTAGTCGACCAGTTTGTTGGTGGTCATGAAGTCGAGCTCACCGGCGACGGTCACCGTCGCCGATCGGCTGCCGTTCTCGGCTGCGGTGTTCAGTGAGAGGTTCATCCATTGCGCCTTGCGTAGGTGGCGTGCAACATGTCGCGGGCTGCGCTGAGCATCCGCTGGGTCCTGGGGAAGTCCTGCAACTGAGCTCCGAGCAGTTCGAGGGTGGGCTGTAGCGAATCTACCGGTACACCGCGCGCGTCGAGCACCTCGGCGGTCCAGGCGATGAACCCCGTGAACAGTTCGGGGTCGTCGACGTAGAGCGCCGTGGCGAGGAAGTCGACGATGTGCGCGACGTCGGTGCTGGTGTGTTGGCGTTGTAGTTGGGAGTAAGACGCCATGGCTGGTACCCGTTTTTCCAGCCCGGAAACCGTGTCCCGGACCAGCTGTCCAGCGGTGGTGCTGACCATGGTGTATTCCTGGTCGGCGAGGTGGGGAAGCTCGTCGAACAGGTGGTCGCGGGGCGCGCGCCGCGTCAGGGCGAGACCGTCGGCCAGTTGCGCGGCCGCGGCCCTGGCGTCCGGTGCCCACGCGTCGGCCCCGAGCAGCCGCGCGTAGCGACCGTCGGGTCCGAATCCGGCGCCGCCCACCAGCACGGGCACCCCGGCCCCCTGGCATGCCGTGATGGCCGCGTGTGCTGTGGGCAGGCGGGTGGATATCGAGCACGACAGTGCGACCGCGTCGGGTCCGTGCTGATGCAGGTGGGCGATCAGGTGCGGCGTGGGCACCTGGGCGCCGAGGAAGTCGACGCGCCAGCCCCGCAGTCGCAGCACCTCGGCGAGCAACCGCGCCGGCAGCGCGTGCCATTCGCCGTCGGCGCAGGCCACGGCAACCCGCCCGGTGGTGGTCTGCCGTGCCACGGCCGGGTGGCGTACCAGCGCCGCGATCACGCGGTCGTTGATCGCGGTCGCGGCGTGCTCGGCGGCCACGCTCAGGCGGTTGTCGGCCCATTCCACGCCCACCCTGCGCTGCACGGCGGCGATGACGTCGAGCAGCAGATCCTCGGCGGGCACTCCGTCCTCGAGCGCCCCGAACACCACGTCGACCGCGGCGTCCTCGTCGGCGTCGATCACCGCGTCCCACAACCTGTCCCGCAACGACTCGACCACGGCGGGATCCGTCACGGGATCGGCCGCCGCGCCGTCACTGTGGCTCACCGCCGAACCTCGCTCCGCAGAACACTTTCCGCACGGCGCCCGCGGCGGGGTGCGGTGATCGCGACCACCGCGACGTCGTCGTGACCGCGCTGCCGGATCCACTCGGCGGTCAGCATCATGATCCGCTCCACGACCGCCTCCGCGGGCAGGCCCGCGCACTCCGAAAGCGCGGCGGCGAGCCTTTCCTCGCCGAACATCTCATTGCCCATCGGGCCGCCCCTGGCCTCGGTCACGCCGTCGGTGTAGAGCAGGCACGTCTCCCCGGGTTCCAGGATCGTCTCGCACGTCGTGGCCGTGATCTCGGGGACGGCGCCGACGAGCATGCCGCGCGTACCGGCCTCTTCGACACTGCCGTCGCGACGGACGATCAACGGCGACATGTGCCCCGCGCTGGTGAGCCGCAGCGCCACGTCGTCGTCGCGGCGGGCGGCCGACGCGAGCACGACAGTGGCGAAGCGTGTGTGTGCCGCCGACAGCAGCGCGCGGTTCAGCAGCCTCAGCACACGGCCGTGGTCGTCGGCCAACGGCGCGAGCGCCTGCAGGGTGTTGCGGATCTTTCCGGTGAGGACCGCTGCGTCCAGACCCTTTCCGCACACGTCTCCGAGTACGACGAGGGTTTCGTCGTCGGGTGTGGTCGCGGGGTGCACATCGTAGAAGTCCCCGCCGACGGTCTGGTGGTCCTCGGCCGCGCGGTAACCACCCGCGATCTCGATTCCGTGCTGGTGCGCCAGTTTCGGCGGCAGCAACTCGTCCATCAGGGTGCGTGTGATCGCCGCCTGCTCGGCGTACAGGCGTGCGGCCGACAGGGCGGCGCCCGCGCGTGCCGCGAAGAGCCGGGCGAACACCTCTTCACCGTCGTCGAACGCGGATTTGGCGCTGTGGCGCAGCAGCACCAGCGCACCGGCGGGCACGCCGTGTCCCGGTAGCGGCGTGACGACCACCGATCCGACGGTCCCGGTGAGGTCGCGCGGGATGAGCCAGTCGGGTACCGAGTTCGGGTCGATCCACCGAGACGGCACCGGCGGGAAACCGCGCAGCGCTTCGGTGAGTCCCGCCACGGTCGCCGGGTCGGCCTCGACGCTGCGGTGCTCGACCGTCCCGGCGGTGCACACCATGTCGAGGCGCGGCCCGCTCGGCGGCGCGATGACCACGGCGCCGTCGGCGAGTCTCGGGACGGCGACCCGGACGATCGCCTCCATGCAGCGGTCGGCGTTCAGCGACGCCATGAGCACCGCCGACACCTCGTCGAGGAAGTTCGCGCGCTCGCGTTCGCGCCTCAGTTCGCGCTCGACGGCGCGCAATTCACGGCCGGCATCGGTGACAGCGCCGGCGCGGCCCGCGGGGAACAACCACCACGCCACCTCGCCTCGGGGCAACGGCGTGGGTCGCGCTGTGCAGCCGTCGGGCCCGGTCTCGGTCTGGGCGGGTCCCGCGTCGCCGTGGCGGACGTGGGCCTCCCACAACCACGGTGCGCAATCGGACAGGTGGCGACCGGTGCGCAGGCCCGGCAGCGCATCGCGTGCGGCATCGCTCGCCGACCGGATGACGCCCTCGGCGTCCGCGACGATCACCGGATGGGGAGCAGAGGTCCAGACGTCGTCGAGTGCGCCCTCGACGTCGATCGCCGCCTCTTCCCTCATCCAATCTCCTCACGCCCAGAACTCGCGCCCGCCTCGGGCACGAGGACTAGACGACCTGCAGGTGCCGCCTGGGACGTGGTTGCACGTCGTCCTCAGACGGTACCGGGGGATTCGGCGGTGGAGGAGCGATCTTGTCATTGACGCTGGCCACGACCGAGTCAACGCGGTTCACCGCGTTGTCACACATGTCGCGCACCCGACCGCTGGCGGTCTCAACGTCGTCGGCTGCACTGCGCAGGTATGCCCTGAGGTTAACCCGAAGCCGTTCACCCGCGCTGCGCGCCCGCTGCCGAACGCGGTCGTCCACCTCGATGGTGACGTACCTCGTCAACCGGAATCTCATGGCCGAAACCTCATAGTCCCGCTCCCATCTTCGATGCCATGGATCACATTAACCGTGCACGGCCACGGCACAATCCTGACGTGATCGGCACCGCAGCCGCCCACGCATGACATGCAACTCACACCATGATCGCCGATGACCAGCGCGTGCCGCGCGTTCATTCGGTGTTGATGCCGTCCCAATCCACCAGCGTCCAGCCACCGGTGGGATTGCCCTTGACCACCGCGTGACCGGTGTTGCCGAGCGGGTGGCGCGACAGCAGGCCGAGATCGGGATTGTCGACGTTCATGGCGACCCACGTCATGATCGCGCCGGCGTGCGAGAAGGCCACGGGATCGGTGTCCTCACTGTCGTAGATCTCGCGGACGGCCTCGTCGAACCGGGCGTCGAACTCGTCGCCGTCGATCGAACCCGGAATCCGCGCGGTCCGGTCGCCCTGCAACCACCGCGTCGGGGCCTCGTAGTAGGTGAAACCCGCGAGCGCCTCGGGTTGTCCCTCGTAGATACCTGCCTCGATCTCCCGTAGGCCCGGCAACACCGTCACGGGTTCTCTCGACAGATCCGCGAGGGGCTGCGCGGTCTGTTGCGTGCGGATCATGGTGGACGCGTAGATCCCGTCGAACGTGTGCCCGGCGGCGAGTTTCTGCGCGGCGGTTTCGGCCTGTTCGCGTCCCAGCGCGGTGAGCGGCGGGCCGGGTGTCGAGGTGTCGATCAAACCCGAGGCGTTGCCTTCGGACTGCGCGTGGCGCACGAGCGTCAGCGTGATGATGCGCTGTGCGACGGCGTTCGGCGCGGTCAGCATCCCCGCGACCAGGGCCACCACCAATGCCGCGACGGCCGCGGTTCTTCTGGTGTGCGTTGTCATGTCAGCTTCCGGTCGCTCGGCGGCGGTAGTTCGACGGCGTCTCCCCACAGAACTGCGCGAAGCATCGCGTGAAGGAGCTCAGGTTCTCGAAGCCCACGGCGGTCGCGGTCGCCTGCACCGACTGGTCCTGATCGGCAAGCAGCGCCATGGCGCGCAACATCCGTGCATGCAGAAGGTATGTGCGCCAGGACATCCCGATCGTGTCGGCGAACAGTCGCCGCAGCGTGCGTTCGGAGACCGACACCGCCCGGCTCACCTGCTCGGCGGTCACCGAGTCGAGGTGTTCCTTGGTGTAGGCCAACGCCGCCGCGACGATGGGGTTGTCGGACGTCGGCAGGCTCAGCGGCGCCTCGTGGTCGAGTGCCTCGGCGACCAGGTTGGCCAGTGTCTGGAAGAAGCCGTCGGAGATCTCGTCGCCGTCGGCCCGGTCGATGGGCCAGCGCAGGCCGTAGATCATCATCTCGCGGATCAGCGGCGACACGGCGATGATGCGTGCGCGGGTACCGCCGTCGGGGATCATCTGCGGGTCGAACATCACCGCGACGGTCTTGACGTCCGGGTTCATCACCGCCTGGTGCTGTAGGCCCGCCGGAATCCACGCGGCCTGCTGCGGCGGCAGCAGATAGTGGGCCGCGTCGGTCTCGACCTCGACGACGCCGTGCAGCGCGTACTCGATCTGATGCACCTCGTGCGAGTGCCATCCGGTGATCAGCCCCTCGCCCTCGTAGAGGTAGCTGCCTGCCGGCGCGCGGCCACCGCGGCGCAGTTCGATGACCGGGCGGGTGAGGTTGGCCGTTTCGGTCAAACCTCTGTCCGAAAGCGCAGAGACGGTCACACCACAAGACGGTACTACTGAGAGCTATGCAGACTGACGACCTGATCCTCGTGAGCATCGACGACCACGTCGTGGAACCGCCGGACATGTTCCTGCGCCACGTCCCGGCCAAGTACCGGGACGAGGCGCCCATCGTCGTCACGGACGAAAAAGGCGTCGACCAGTGGATGTACCAGGGGCGCCCGCAGGGGGTGAGCGGTCTCAACGCGGTGGTGTCGTGGCCGGCCGAGGAATGGGGACGTGATCCGGCGGGCTTCGCCGAGATGCGTCCCGGCGTCTACGACGTGCACGAGCGCGTGCGGGACATGAACCGCAACGGCATCCTCGCCTCGATGTGCTTCCCGACGTTCACCGGGTTCTCGGCGCGGCATCTCAACATGCACCGCGAGGAGGCCACACTCGTGATGGTGTCGGCCTACAACGACTGGCACATCGACGAATGGGCGGGTTCCTACCCGGACCGGTTCATCCCGATCGCGATCCTGCCGACCTGGAACCCCGAGGCCATGTGCCGCGAGATCCGCCGTGTCGCGGCCAAGGGATGCCGTGCGGTGACCATGCCCGAACTGCCGCATCTTGAGGGCCTTCCGAGCTATCACGACGACGACTACTGGGGCCCGGTGTTCACCACGCTGTCGGAGGAGAACGTGGTGATGTGCCTGCACATCGGCACGGGCTTCGGCGCGATCAGCATGGCGCCCAACGCGCCGATCGACAACCTGATCATCCTGGCCACCCAGGTCTCGGCGATGTGCGCGCAGGATCTGTTGTGGGGCCCGGCCATGCGCAACTACCCGGACCTGAAGTTCGCGTTCTCAGAAGGCGGAATCGGTTGGATCCCCTTCTATCTCGACCGCAGCGACCGTCACTACACCAATCAGAAGTGGCTGCGCCGGGACTTCGGCGACAAGCTGCCGTCGGACGTCTTCCGCGAGCACTCCCTGGCGTGCTACGTCACCGACAAGACATCGCTGAAGCTGCGGCACGAGATCGGCATCGACATCATCGCCTGGGAGTGCGACTACCCGCACTCGGACTGCTTCTGGCCGGATGCGCCCGAACAGGTGCTCGCCGAGCTGAACGCCGCCGGGGCCAGTGATTCCGACATCCACAAGATCACGTGGGAGAACGCCTGCCGGTTCTTCAGCTGGGATCCGTTCGCCCGCACGGCGCGCGAGGAAGCCACCGTGAAGGCTTTGCGTGCCAAGGGTTCCGACGTCGACGTGTCCATCCGCTCACGCGCCGAGTGGCGCAGGCTCTACGAAGAGAAGCGCCTCACCAAAGCATGATCGGACCGGCGTGATCGGGCCGGCCTGATCGGCTCACTGCAGGACGATCGAATCACCCTCCACCCCGACGCTTTTCGCGTCGAGTGGGCGCGCCGCGGGGCCTTTGGCGACGGTTCCGTCGAGGTTGAACTCGCTGCCGTGGCAGGGGCAGTGGATGGTGCCGTCGGCGATCTCGTTCACCGTGCAGCCTTTGTGTGTGCACTTCGACGAGAAGCCCTTGAACACGCCCGCTGTGGGCTGCGTGACCACGGTGTCGCCGACGATCACTCCGGACCCCACCGGCACGTCGGCGACCTCGGCGATCACCTCACCGCCGGCGGGTGCCGGCCCTGCAGAGTCTGACGGGTCACTCTTGGCGGGCCCGTCACCGTAGGCGGCGCACCCGGCGACCGCGGTGGCGGCCAGGGTGCTACCGGTGCCGACGAGCGCTTGGCGGCGAGTTGCGTGCATGAGAATCCCTGCTTTCTAGAAGGTCAGGCCCGTGGTGTCGAAGAACCACAGCGCCGAGGTGAGCCAGACGTAGACGAGCACAAAGAACAGCAGACCACCCATGACAGGGATGACCCACGGTTTCAGCCCTTTCCGGGTCAACAACATCATCTTGGCCACGAACACGCCGTAGAAGAAGCACCCGAACAGCGAGTGGAACAGCACCCGCGAGTCGCCGCCCTGGAAACCCAGGGCGTACAGGCAGTGCACCGCGACCGGGACACTGGCCAGCACCGCGACCCGGCCCGACCACACGTGCGCCGGTCCGATCCATCGTGGTGCACGGCCGCTCGGCGTCAGCCGGTACATCACGAAAGCCGACACCAACTGGAAGACGGCCAGGCCGACGGCCAGCGTCGCCAGCCACGATTTCACCGCGGTCCCGCTGGAGAAGCCGGCCAGGCTGATCGAGAAGAACTGCGGCTCATGGACTCTGCCGAACACCCCGAGTCCGACCGCGACCGCGGACCCGACCAGGACGGGTACCAGGATCATCGAGGCGCCCGCGGGTGTGACGACCGGCGCGGGCCGGGTGGGCGCCGAGTAGAAATCGGGATCAGAAGACACTGGTGGCTCCCGGTACGGCGGTGAAGTCCCAGTTCTTGTCGTTGATGCGCAGGTTGCCGACGACGGTATTGCCCTGATGCGTGCCGTTGAGTTCGGAGGTCTTGGCCTGGTCGGCCAGCTTGAGCACGCCGTTCTCGGCGGTACCCCACATCCACGTCTCGATGCCCTTGTTGTCACATGCGTAGGCGCGTGCCTTGGCGCCGTCGACGCGGATCTCCAGCGCGATGTTGCCGGTCTTGGTGGGGATGTCGGCGACGAAGTCCTCACGGTCGGCGAAGGGGCGCGGCGCGGGGGTGGTGGGCGTGGTGGGCGGTGCCGCGGGCACCGGGGACACCGCGGCGGTGCCGGTCGGCGCCGGGGCCGTCGATGTCGCGGCAGGCGGATTTCCGGATGCGGTCGATTCAGGCTGTCGGCTGACGTTGAGCAGGAACAGGCCGGTTCCGACGACAGCGACAGCACCGATGGTGGCGATGGGTCCTTTGATGTTCATGCCGACGAGCATGCGCGCCGGCCGCCACCTGGTACTTGGAGAAGATGTGGAGATCGTCTGGAGATATACCTGGCAATTCAGGCGCGCAGGCTGACGTGCCCTGCCACGCGGGATGCGAACACCTCGGTCTCGACCACGTCGACGTCCGTGATCCCGGCCGCCCCGAGTGCCGCGGCCTTGAACGCGCGACCGGCGCTGCTGAGCCGGTGTCGGTAGGTCTCCTGAGCCTGGGGCGCGGTCCCCCACACCAGCACGTCGGTGCAACGCGCCAGCAGCTCGTTGATGCCGCCCGCGCGAGCGTAACCATCGGCCCCGATCGCCAGCATCCACCGGTCGTCGGCGAAGTCCGTGATGCCGTCGACGACGTCGGCGCCGAGAATCTCCAGCGGCCGAATCCCCTCGCCCCCAGCCAATTCGACCGTGACGCGCCACCCGGCCATCACGTGGTCGACGATCAGACCCGCGGCGTTGCCGACCACCTCGGCCACGTCATCTGCCACCACATGTAGCCGGTAGATGGTCATCGAGTTCTCCCTCGTCGGCGATTCACCGGATCACGCCCAAGCGGTGTTACGTCGCGTATGGACCGTTGACGAAGTCCACCAAGAACGGGTCGAACACCAGCTGTGATGTGTCATATGACCTCCCGCCCAGGCTCCGGCGCCTAACTGTAATAGTTACAGTAGGCAGGTTCAAGGGATTGACTTCGGCCGCTTGCTCCCAGTACAGAGTCGGCGTGTCGGCTATCTCGGGTAAGCAGGCTCAACCGACTGCGGCGTCACACGCAGACGCCACTAGACCTGCAACCTTGATGGACGCATTCGCCAGGTGCTTATCCGCGGGGGCATAGGTAGTCAGAGCGAGTGCATAGGCCTGTCGGTATTGACTCGACAGGTCGGCGAAGTCGCGAAAGATGGCGTTGTCACTTCGTTGACCCAACACCAAAAGCTGGTTTGCGAGGAGGTTCATCACCGGCGTCACCTGCTCGTTTATGCGCTTCTGCTCGGGTGACCACTCAGTTCCCGGAATGTTGGGATCGGTTGCACGCCATTCTGCTGTATCAGCATCAAATGCTGTCAAAGTTGCGAGCCAATCACTGCACACAGGATTGGGCTGCTGAAGGAAGGTTGCTGGGTCGCTGACGTCGTCCACTGGTGCAATTTGAGAAGGCGCAGGCAGGTGTGGGACTAGCGGCCCCCGCGCAGCTGCAGATCCGAACCCGATTGCAGCACAGATATTTCCAATGGCATCGGCAGCTGTGATAGCAACGCCGGCCAACGGATCATGCTTTCCCGTGTAGCCGGGAACACTATCCGCATAGGCGACTGAGTAGGCGATGAACTGCTCGTAAAGCTCACGCATGACACGGTGCGGCGTTAGTTTCACGAGCGGAGCCAACTTCTCCGATGCTCGGCGCATTGCATTCGCCACATCCTCGTACTGCGCGCGCACTTCGGGTGTCCAGGCCGACGCCGGTACGGCCGGGTCTCTGTTTTCCCAGCCATTCCGGATCTCGCCCCACCACTCTGAAAAGACGGGGTGCTGAGCCATGCATGTGGGGTCTTCGGTGATGACAGAGACGGGACCGTCATCGTCCGCGCTCGCCACGTCGTGGGGACCCACGTTCCTTGATATTTCCGACGCCGTGGTCGAACCGTTGCCTTCACGAGTGACGAAGATCGTTACGGCGACCGTTACGCCGATGATTACGACTATCGCAAGCCCACCGAGCATCCACCTCCAAGCACCACCACCTTTTGGCGGCCGAGGCGACGGGTACGGTCCGGAGTTGCCAGCAGCCGGGTACTGGAATGCACCATCACCAGTAGGCGGCTTGCCATGTGGAGGCGGCATAGTCACCTAATCACCTCCCCCGAGTTCCGAGCCGTCAGCTGTCTGTTGGACCGATTATCACAGCGGGCGCGTGCCCAACAGTGTTATCGCGTCGATATAATCGTCGCGCAGTTTGAACGTCCGGCTGCGCTCAGTGCGTGATCTGCCAGTCCGCGGCCTCGTGTTGCCGACGCCAGAACTCGTCGAACCGGCCACCGGCCGCGAGCAGACCGTCGATGGTGCCGTCCTCGACGATGCGCCCGCCGTCGAGGAACAGCACCCGGTCGGCGTGCCGGATGCTCGCCAGGCGGTGCGCGACGATCACGCGCGTGCGGGGCCGCAGATCGGCGGTGAGTGCGTCGACCACGGCGGCCTCGTTCTCGGTGTCCAGAGCGCTGGTGGCCTCGTCGACGAGCAACACGGGCGCGGGTTTGACGAGCGCACGGGCGATGCTGACGCGTTGGCGCTCACCGCCGGACAGCGCGGCGCCGGCCTCGCCGACCTTCGACGCGTCACCTTTGGGCAGCCGCGCGGTGAGTTCGTCGACCCGCGCGAGCCGTACCGCAGCGGCCAGACGGTCCTCGTCGGCACCCGGATCGCCCACCAGGATGTTGTCGCGGATGGACCCGTCGAACAGGTAGGGCTGCTGGAACACCACACTGGTTGCGGCCCTGCGCGACTCGTCGTCCAGGCTCGCGGCGTCCACGCCGTCGATCAGCACCCTGCCCTCGGTCGGCTGGTGCAGACCCGCGATGAGCGACAGGATCGTGCTCTTGCCGGATCCGGATGGACCGACGATCGCGGTGGTGCTTCCTGGTTCCAGCACGAAGCTCACGTCGTCGAGCACCGGGTGGTCGCCGTAGCCGAAGGTGACACAGTCGAATTCGATGCGTGGCGCAGACTTGGTGTCGGCAGGCGCGGCGTCGCCCGCGGTCAACGTGGGCGCGTCGAGCACGGCCCGGATACGCCCGAGGGTCCCGCGCGTGGATTCGATGGCAGGCGTCAGTTCGCTCAGCGACGTGAACGGTTCGAGGTAGCGCGCCACCACGACGATCATCGCGACGGCTTCCGGCACGCTGAGTTCGCCACGCACGGTCAGCCACGTGGCCATGCCCGCGAGCAGGATCAGCGCGAGCTGGCTGGCGAGGCTGAACAGCAACTGGCCGGGGATCTGCATGGCGAGCAGTCGCACGCCGGCGCCGTGCTGGGCGCCCAGCGCGTCGCCCACCAGGCTGCGCGCGGGCTCGACGCGGCGTGCGGCACGCAGTGCCTGCTGGGTGCGCGCGAACTCGATGATCCGTTCGGTGAAGGCGCTGTTGGTCTCGTCGGCGACGGTATCGGCCTTGCGGCTCAACCGGTTCGACGCCCACATCGCACCCAGCAGCACCACGACACCGGCCAGGGCCGCCAGCCCCAGCGGTGGTGACACCGCGACCAGCGCCACGGCGATCGCCGCGGGCAGCAGCACGGCACCGATCAGCGGCGTGAGCAGGTTGACCACCAGGCCGACGAGTTCCGGCCCGGTCGAGGCGATGGCCTGGCGCGCCGTCGCGGTGTTCTCGGCCGTGAGCCAGTCCAGCCGGATGTCCGGCAACCGGTCGGCGACGTCGTGCTGTGTGTGGTCGAGCACCGCGAAGCCGAGGTTGAAGCCGAGCCGCGACGTCGTGGTATCGACGATCCAGCCTGCCGCGGTGGCCGCGGTCAACCAGCCCAGCCACGGCCAGGCGTCCTGCGGGGTGTCGCCGAACAGCGCCGCGACCAGCGGTACGAGCAGCACCGTGCCGACCGCGCGGATCACCACCGACAGGACCGTCAGTACGGTGTACAGCCCCAACATGCCGCGCTTGTCGGCGGGGACGAGGGCGATGAGGGTGCGGATCATCGGACGGCCTCCCCCGTCGGGCCTGCAGCGGTGGCAAGGGCGGGTCGCTGTCCGGTTTCCCAGAGTTGGCGGTAGCGCCCGGCCGCGTCCAAAAGCCCCTCGTGCGTTCCGGTTTCGACGATGCGGCCGCCCTCGAGCACCACGATCTGATCGGCGTGCGTGATGGTGTGCAGGCGGTGTGCGATCACCAGCACGGTGCGGTCTCTGGTCAACCGGTTGAGCGCCTGCTGCACCAGGTATTCCGATTCGGGGTCGGCGAACGCGGTGGCCTCGTCGAGGATCAGCACCGGGGTGTCGGCGAGGATCGCGCGTGCGATCGTGAGCCGTTGCTTCTCGCCGCCGGACAGGCTCGATGCCGCACCCAGCGGGGTGTCGTAGCCGTTGGGCAACCGCATGATCCGCTCGTGGATCTGCGCGTCACGCGCGGCGGCCTGGATCCGCTCGATGCTCGCGTCGGGTTCGGCCAGTGCGATGTTCTCGGCGACGGTTCCACCCACCAGCTGGGTGTCCTGCAGCACGAAACCGACCTGGCGATAGAGCTCGTCGGCGGTGAGCGTGCGAATGTCCCTGCCGCCCACGCGGATCGCACCGGCGTCGACGTCGTGCCACCGGGCCAGCAGGGCCGCCAGCGTCGACTTGCCCGAACCCGACGGACCCACCAGTGCGGTCACGGTGCCCGGCTTGAGCTGCAGCGAGATGTCGTGCAGCACCGGGACGTCCGGGCGGTACCCGAAGGTGACGTTGTCGAACACGACGGTCGGTTCACCGTCGTGTTTCTCGGTCTGTTCACGTACGTCGAGTTCGGTCTCGTCGAGCGTGGTCTGGATACGCCGTGCCGCGAGCATGCCGCCGCGGATCCCACCGAGGCCGTACGCGATGCCGAGCAGGCGCACGCCGAACGTGGTGCCCAGCAACAGGAACGGCAGGATGTCCACTGGATCCATGGCGCCCGAGGTGATCATCGGGGTGCCCACCGCGACGATCAGCCACAGGAAGGTTCCCGGACGCGTGACCAGGTCCATCATCGACTTCTTGCCCGTGAACGGCTTCTGCCAGGCGACCAGGAACCCGATGTACTCGTCGAGTCGGCGACGGAAGCTCGAGGCCGCGGCACCACCGAATACGCGCACCACGGGCTGACCTTCGAGGTAGGCCCCGGCCTCAGCGCTCATCCGCTCGGCCCAGCGCTGTGACTGCGCGATCTTGGGCCCGGACTGAATCGTCATGACCGTCATCAGCACCAGGTAGATCAGCACCGGGACGAACATCACGAACGCCAACCGCCAGTCGACCACGAACAGGTAGACGAGCACCGCGACCGGGGCGATGACCGCGGCGACCGCGTCCGGGATCGCATGCGTGATCAGGTAGTGCAGTGACAGCGTGTCGTCCTGGACGAGCTGTTTGATCGAGCCCGAGCCACGAGCGGTGAACCAGCCCAACGGAAGCCGCGACATCTTCGTCAGCAGACCGGTTCGCAGGTCACGTGCGAACCGCGCGTCGACGAGGTGCAGCCACAGCGTCAGCGCGGCGGCCAGGAAGCTGCCGGTTCCCAGCAGCGAGATCGCGACCACGCCGAGGGTCCACAGGCGGTCCGACGGGGCCCCCGACAGGAGCAGCCTTGCCAGTTCCACCAGCAGGACGAACGGTGCGAGCTGGACGAGGGTGATGATCGCCTGCAGGACACCGGAGATGATGAGTGTGGTCTTCAGCGGGGCCAGCAGTCGCCCCGCGGCCTGCGCGCGCCAGTTGCCGCGCCTGGCCGCGGCGGGCGTCGCGGTCTCTGACGTTCCGGTCGCGTCGGCTCCGGGCGCGGGCGTCACCTCGGGTGACTTGTCGTCGTCGCCGCGCTTGGTGCCCATCGCACGGCCTTCGGTCCAGTAGGCCTGCGGGTGCAGTTCGGTCTTGGGGAACCCGAATTCGTCGCGCAGGCGGGTGCGCAGATGCTTGAGTGAGCCGGCCTCCGGGGTCACCCAGCAGTACCAGTTGGACCAGTCGCGCGCCTCGATGGCGCCGGCCAGCGACGTGGCGTCCTCGCGCACCACCCAGTGCACACGCATCCGGGGGTGCTCGGCGATGGGGATGAGCCGGTCGTTCTCGTCGTGCTCTTCGAGGTACACCTCGATCGGGATGTCGTGCGGGACGACACCGATGATGCCGTTGATGGCGGGTGTGGCCGCGGCGTCGCCGATCAGCAGATACCCCGCGGGCGGGTCCTCGGGGACGCTGAAGCCGGCCGATCCCAGCGTCATCACCGCGACGGTGTCGCCGGGCTCGGCCGATCTGGCCCACTGCGATGCCGGACCGGCGGGTTCGTGCAGCACCACGTCGATCGCGAATTCGCCGGTCTCGGGCGACATCTCGGACATCGTGTAGGCGCGCTGGAATTCGGTCTCGGACCCGGCCGGGTCGGGGAACCAGAACCGCAGCCAGGAGGTCGGTTCGGCCACCGCGTCTTCGAACAACGTCGGCGAAACCATCCTCAGCCGTATGAGATTCGGCGTGATCGCCTCGGTGCTCACCACCGTCGCCTGGTGATCACGCGCACCGAAGCCACGCATCATCACGCCCTGGATTCCGCGCGCCATCAGCGGTCCTCTCCCGTATTCGTCAGTTCTGCCACGATGTCGCCGATCGACCGGCCGGCGTGCGCTGCGGTCAGCAGCCCCCGGATCACGGCGTTGAGTAGGAGCTCGAGGTACTTCTCGGCCGAGAGTTGCATGCCTGCGCTGTGCACCGGCCCCAGCTCGGCGTCGGCGGCCAGCCTTTGTGCGGCCGCGTCACGCTCGCGGTCGTAACCCTCGTCGGAGTGGCTCGCCTCGGCCTTCATCTCATGCTGGGCGGCCATGCCGATCGCGATGAGGGCGACCGAACTGCTGAGCAACGCCGCGGCCTCGGCCGTATAGCCACGCCGCCCGAGGATCGAGACCTCATCGGACAGCAGGCGGGCGCCGGCCTCGCCGCGCGGGAAGAGCAGTTGCATGTAACGGGCGAGCCCCGGATTCTGCAGCGCGAAGCCGTGCAGCGTCGTACCGAACGCCAGCAGGTGCTCCTCGATGGTGTCCCCGGTGTCCGTCAGTTCGAGGTCGGCGAGCAAGCTCTCCCCCACCAGGCGCTCGAGTTCCCAGCGCCCACCGATGTGCCGGTAGAGCGCGGTGGCCGATACCCCGAGCCGTGTGGCCACCGCGTTGATGCTCAGACGGTTCATGCCCAGCTCACGACCGGCGGACACGATGTCAGCGACGGTGATGAGCGGGGGCCGCCCACCGACCCGCGTTGCCGCGTCCTGCACTGCCATCACCGCCTTCGAGGAAAGTTACCCCCACAAACTAAGGGTGGCCTTACTACTAGTCAACACGCACCTGGTTACAGAGCATCTGCTCTGTTACGGTGATGTCATGCCACGCCCGCGCATCCATGACCCGGAGGCGATCCTGGACGTGGCAGAGTCACTGGCAGTCCGCTCCGGCCCCGCCGCGGTCACCATCCGAGCTGTCGGCGACGCGGTCGGGGTGTCCAATGGGGCGCTCTACCACGAGTTCGGGTCACGGTCGGGTCTGCTGACCCGCGCGTGGTTGCGTGCCGCACACCGCCTGCAGACCGTGCTCTCCGAACTCGTCGAGGCTGCCGAACCGGGCGCCGCGGCGATCGCCGCGGCCGCCGAGGCGTCGATCATGCTGGCCGAACGCCACCCGTCGTCGGCGGCCCTGGTGCTGCAGACGCGCCGTGACGAACTGATCGGCGCCGACCCGCCCGCCGAGGTGAAGGACACCGAAAACCGATTGGTCGACTTGATGATCCAGCTCGCCGACGACGCCTGGGGGCGGCGCGACGGCGCCGCTGTCGACACCGTCACCACGTGCATCGTCGACCTGCCCACAGTAATTCTTCTGCACCGCAACCGGATTGCCGATCCCACCGCGCGCCGCCAGCTGCGGGCCGCGGTTGCGGCCGTCCTCGAGGTGGGGCCTGCGCCCCGAACACAACGACACCGAGCACAGGAGGCATCATGACAGCGACCCTCGACTACGACGGCGACATCGCGGTCCTCGATCTGGGTGACGACGAGAACCGGTTCACGCCGCAGTTTCTCGACGAGGTCGACGCCCTTCTCGACGCCGTGCTCGAGAAAGGTGCACACGGTCTGGTCACCACTGCCGACAGCAAGTTCTACTCCAACGGCCTTGACCTCGAATGGCTTGGCGCCCACAGCGATCAGGGCGCATGGTACGTCGGCCGCGTGCAGGGCCTGCTGGCCCGGATGCTGACCTTCCCGCTCCCCACCGCCGCGGCCGTCGTCGGGCACGCCTTCGGCGCCGGGGCGATGCTGGCGATGGCGCACGACTACCGCGTGATGCGCGAGGATCGAGGGTTCTTCTGTTTCCCCGAGGTCGACATCCACATCCCGTTCACGCCGGGAATGGCGGCGCTGATCCAGGCCAAACTGACACCGCAGGCCGCGATCGCGTCGATGACCACGGGTCGCCGGTTCGGGGGTGCCGAGGCATATCAGCACGGGATCGTCGACGCCACAGCACATGAGGGCGCGGTGACGACGGCCGCGACGTCGCTGCTCCGCCCCCTCGGCAGCAAGGATCAGGGCACGCTCGGCGCGATCAAGCAGGTGATGTTCGGCGCGGCCGCAGCGGCGCTGCGCAATCCCTAGTAAGGGATCGTCGTGCCGGTCTCGCGCTCGGCGAAATCCACCACCGCCGCCGCGGTCTCGTAATCGCACGCCACAGCTGAGCGGCCGATGAGCACCGGTGCGCCACGCAACCCCAGCCTGCCCTCGACACCGACATAGGAGCCGGGCGGGATGGGTTCGCTGATGCAGTACAGGGTGGGCGCGGCACCCTCGTCGATGCTGGCCGCGAACTTGTCGGCGACGGCAGTGACCCCGCGCTGGACCACCGACATCAGCCGCGTATCCGACACATTGGGCAGGTTCGACGCGACCCACCCGGGATGCGTGAGATGCGTGACCACCGGCGAACGCGCGACGCGTTGCCGCCTGTCCAGTTCCAGGCCCCACAGCATCACCGCGAGCTTGGCTCGGCCGTAGGCGCCCAGCGGTGTCCACCTGTGACGACGCAGATGCATGTCGTCGAGGCGCAGCGTGGCCATCCGGTGGGCATCGGAACCGACGATGACCACCTGCGAACGGACGCGGCCGTGAAGCAGATTCGTCAACGCGAACGGGCCGAGCAGGTTGGTGCCCAGCGTCGTCTCGAACCCGTCCACGGTCTCGGTACGACGCTGCGTCAACGCTCCCGCGTTGTTGATCAGGATGTCGACGTCGTCGATGCCCGCCGCGGTCAGCCGCCCCGGAAACGCACGCACCGACGACAAGTCGGCGAGGTCGACCTCGACCACGGTGGTCGTGCCGCCGACCTCAGCGGCACGTCGCGCACCGAGGTCGGTGTTGCGTACCGCGAGGATCACATGCGCACCGGCACGTACGAGTGCGCGCGTGGTACCCAGCCCGACGCCGTTGGTCGCGCCGGTCACGATGATGCGTTTGTCGCTGAGATCTCCCAGCCGGTCGGGCGACCATGTGCTCGTCACCCGATGAGGTTAACCACCCCAGCCGCGCTGACCGTCCCAACCGCCGCAGATTCCGTTGATGCAGCCGTGGCCCCAGCCGCCCTGCACGGGATTCCAGCCGCCGCAACCGTTCCAGCCGGGGCCGCTGTCGCAGCCGCCGCCACCACCGGCGTCACCGTGGCCGGACGGCGTCGCGAGAATCACCTGGTTGGTGCCGGTCAGGTCGGTGAGCGTCGACGGCGCATCAGCGAGAAGCGCTGCTGTGGGGCCGGCCGCGATCGCCGCCGCGGCCCCCGCTACGAAGACTGACCCCACAAGTTTCCGCATCGTTAGCATGCCTCCATACTCCCCCGATTCCGAAGGCATGCCAAGGACAATGTGTCAGATCACGCCACTTCTGGAGTCATGCGGCGGTGTACCGCAACATCGTGGCGGCCTCACCGGGTCTGGCGTCGGGACGGTCGCAGAACACGGGTTTCACGCGCATTCCGACACGTAGATCGTGCGCTGCCATGTCGACCATCTCGGTCGAAAAGCGCGGTCCCTCATCCCATTGCACGATCGCCAGCAACTGCGGCACCGCATCGGCAAAATGCGGCCCCACGGGTCGGCGCGCCACAGTGTACGAGTACAACGTGCCCATACCGGAGATCTCGCGCCATTCCAGATCGTCGGCCAGTGTCCGCGGGGCAAGGACCCTGGGATAGAAGACGTACTCACCCGACGACGGCGAGTACTGGATCACGATGCGGTGCTCGGCGAGGGCATCCCAGAACGGTGTCGTGGTCGCGGTTTTCACCGGTACCGGGCGATCGAGACCGGTCATGGTCAGTCACCTTCCAGGATCAGTGCGGTCTGCTCGGAGAGGATGCCGCCGTTGCCCGAGACGAACGCGCGGTCACACCCGTGCCCGTTTCGTCCTCCTCGCGTGCGGGACACCTGCGCCGCCCCGGCCCGCCCCATGATCTGGCGCGTCGCGTCGCACACGTGGTGCATCCCACCGGCGAGTCCGGCCTGGCCGAAACCGAGTTGGCCGCCCGCGGTGTTGAGCGGGAAATCACCGCGGAAGGTCAGGTCGTGATCGGACACGAACGCCATGCCTTTGCCTTTCTCGCAGAACCCGGCGTCTTCGAGGCTCAGCAGCACGGTGATCGTGTAGCAGTCGTAGATCGAGACCATGTCCATCTGGTCACGGCCCAGGCCGCTCATGGTGAACGCGGTTTCGGCGGCGCGCCGCATCGGGGTGTCGAGGAGATCCTCGGCGTACGTGGGTGTCTTGAACGGCACGTGTTCACCGAATCCCTTGATCCACACCGGCCGATTCTTCGCCTTGGCGGCGACGTCGGCGCTCGCGACGACCACGGCGGCTCCGCCCACGCACGGCATGACGATCTCGAGCATGTGCAGCGGATCGGCGATGATCGGACTTGCCAGCACGTCCTCGATGGTGAGCGGTTTGTCCTTCCAGATCGCGCCTTCGGTGTGGTTGGCGTTGACGCGTTGGTCCACCACTATTTTCGCCATGGCACGCTCGTCGTAGCCGTACTCGTAGGCGTAGCGCTGCGCGACCTGCCCGTACGGCCCGTTCTGACCGAGGTTGCCGTAGGGAATGTCGAATTCGGCCTGGGGCGAGCCGAACTGGTTGCTCGACGATCCGAAGAACACCGCGTCGGACAACGACTTGGGTTTGAGGTCGGACATCGGGGTGAGGTAACGCGCAGGCAGGGCGCACAGCACGACGTCGCAGATCCCCAGTTCGATGGCTGCGGCCGCGCGCCACACCATTCCCGCCGCGCTGGCGCCGCCGAGGTCCAGCAACTCCGCGAAATTTGCCCGCACGCCGAGGTATTCGGCGACGGTCGACGGCACGAAGATCTCGGACTCGCCGAGGTGCGAGGTGACGATGCCGTCAACCTGTTCGGCTGACAGACCCGCGTCGTCGAGTGCGGCCGCCGACAGCTGTGCCCACTGTTCGAGGGTGAACGGCGCCGGGGAGGCGGTGCTCAGCCGTTCGGGCGGCAGTTCGACGTAGCCGACGATCGCGGCCTCGCCCTGCAGTCCCTTCCGTGGTCGCATGCGGTTCCTTACTTTCGAGGCAGGCCCAGGATCATCTGGGCGATGATGTTGAGCTGAATCTCGGTGGTGCCGCCCCCGATCAGCTCGGCGGGCAGGTCGAGATACGGGGCCACCACTGCGGGCTCGCTTCGCTGTTCGAGTGCCAGGCGCCCCGCGAGCCCGAGGGTGAGTTGGGCTGCGCGACGCAGCATCACGTTGGTGGCCACCTTGGCGATGCTCGACGTCGGACCGGGTGGCTGCCCGTCGAGCAGACGCAGGGTCTCACGCACGCCGAGCGCCTTGAGCGCGTTGGTGTTCGCGTCGACCTCACCGATCGCGTGCAGGATCGGGTCGCGCTCGGTGGTGGCGGTTTTGGCGAGGTCGCGTAACGCCCCCATGCGGTCGATGTGCACGTAATTACTGATCGCGACCCGCTCGTGGGCCATGGTGCTGATCGCCAGTTGCCAACCCGACGTCGACCCTCCGAGCAGCATGTCGTCGGGAACGAACACGTCGGTGAGGAACACCTCGTTGAACTCCGAACGCCCACTGGCCTGCGTGATCTGGCGGACCTCGATTCCCGGTGACCGCATGTCCACGATGAAGTAACCGATGCCACGGTGTTTGGGTGCATCCGGGTCGGTGCGCGCGAGCAGCGCACCGTAGTCGGCGCGGTGCGCCGACGATGTCCAGATCTTGTGGCCGGTGATCTGCCAGCCGCCGTCGACGCGGACCGCGCGCGTGCTCAGCGACGCCAGGTCGCTCCCCGCGCCGGGCTCGCTGAACAGCTGGCACCATGCGAGTTGCCCCCGCAGCGTCTCGGGGATGAACCGGCGTTGCAGATCCTCGGATCCGGCCGAGATGATGGTCGGCAGAATCCATTCCGCGATACCGACCGATGGCCGGATCAGACCCGGACGTCTCGCGAACTCCTCGTCGACGACGAGTTGTCGGCGCACCGTCGCGTCACATCCCCACGGCGCAGGCCAGTGCGGTGCGATCAGGCCCGCTTCGGCCAGGAGGTCACGTCGTGCCCCCGTGACGAACTCCCGGCCATGTCCTTGCGGCGCGTCCTCGCCACCGGTGTCCTCGGGCAGCGCCGAGGCACGGTCGAGAACGTCGGCGACATGGGCGCGGAACCCCGAATCCGCGGTGTTCTCTTCCGGTCCGAGGTCGACCTTCAGTTCCCGAGGCGTCGACAACTCACCCAGTTCGCGCGTCCACCGCGACACCGGCCCGAGCGAGGCGGCCAGGCTCGTCGCGCGCCGCCAGTACAGATGCAGGTCGTGTTCCCACGTGAAACCGATGGCGCCCAGCATTGTCAGCGCTTCGAGCACCAGCCCGGGTGCGGGCGCGACTGCCGTCACGACGGCGGTTGCAACGGCGGCGCGGTGCTGCACCGGGTCGTCGGAGCTACTCAGGGCGCGCACCGCGTCCCAGGCCGCCGCGGTAGCCAGCTCGCTGTTCACCAGCAGCATCGCGGCCTTGTGTTGCATGGCCTGGAAGGTGCCGATGGGTTTTCCGAATTGCTCACGCGTGCGCAGGTGTTTGGTCACGGTCCGCGCGCACCACTGCATGATGCCCGCGATGACACTGGCGGTGAACGCGACGGTCACATTGGTGACATGGTCGGTGTCGACGTCTGTGAGAAGGGCCGCGCCGGACACCGAGTGGTCGTGTAGGTGCAGGACGCCGATGTCGGTGGTCAGATCCGTCGCGGCGCGCGCCTCGACATCGCAGCCGGCGGGATCGATGGCGGCCCAACGCAGTACACCGTCGTCGCCATCGTTGCACCGGAACGGCACCAGCACGCGCTGTGCCGCGAGCATTCCGGACATCACACCGCTCGATCCGGTGAGAGTCCAGGCCTCGCCGGTTCGCCGGCCGACGAAGTCGCAATGCTCGGGCAACGCGACGACAGCCGGTGTCCCGGCGATGATCTCTTTGAAAAGCGCCGTGTCATCGCCGGCGAGCACAGCACTCACCACGGCCGAATGCAGCAGCGGGCCGGGCAGCATCGCAGCGCCTGCGGCCTGCAGCACGCAGGCCATGTCCGCGAGCTCGCCGCCCTGCCCGCCGAGGCGCTCGGGCACGTGTACGACATGAAAACCGTTTTCCACCAGATCAGGCCACCAGACCGGTAGTTGCCCGTCGGCCAGAGCGGCGAGATTCGCCCGGGTTTCGGAGACCGGTGCGTGGTGGGCGGCGAAGCGGCCGAAGGCTTCTGTGAGCTCGTGTTGTTCGGGCGTGATCGCCAGCGAAGTCGCTGTAGGACCGGCGGTCATGTACGCCTCCTCGACGCGAAGAAGCGCGCGGCCTGCGCGATGGACTCTGGTGCCGGGGCGGGTTTCCAGCCGAGTTCGCGCACAGCCTTGCCGTGGTCCATCGGCGGCATGACGTGCATGAGTCGCACGGTCAGCGGGCTCAACCTGGTCTCGCGCCTGCGCAGGCGTGCGACGGCCGAGGACAGGCCCGCTGCCGCGGCCATCACACGGATCGGCACACCACGACGCGGCGGCTCGACACCGACTGCATCGCAGGCGACCTCGTAGATCTCGCGAGCGGACATCATGCGTTCCGAGACGATGTAGCGCTCACCGGGCGTGCCGCGCTCACCGGCAAGGACCAGGGCCTCGGCGGCGTCTGCCACACCGACCGCCTCGGCCTCGGCGCCGTCGATGTAGAACGGCATCTTGCCGCGTACCGCGGCCGCGACGAGCCCACCGTGCGGCGTCGGCTGCCAGTCACCTGGCCCGTAGGTGTTGGAGACACACATCGCGACCGCGGGCAGCCCACGGTCCTTGTGGTACCGGAGCACCAACTGCTCGGCGCGTACGCGGCTGCGCACGTACTCTCCGCCACGGTCCAGCCAGTTGTTCTCGATTTCCTCTGTGGCCGGTCCACTTTCAGGAAGCCCGATGGTCGCGATCGAGCTGGTGAACACGAACCGGCGTACCCCTGAGGCGATTCCGGGTTCGGTCATGACGTCCAGGACGCCGCGCAGGCCGTCGACGTTCGTCCGCCACAGCGGCGTCGCGTCCCGCAACCAGGCGCGCGCGTCGACCACGCAGTAGTACACCGTGTCACACCCGTCGGCGGCGCCGCGCACGGAGTCGGCGTCGAAGATGTCGCCGTGACGGACGTCCACGCGATCGATCAGGTCGTCGATGCCGCGCGTCGAACTCGTCGGCCGGATGAGGATGCGGACGTTCTCGCCGCGCTCCACCAGGCGCCTGGCGACGTGGGAGCCGAGAAATCCGCTGGCCCCGATCACCAGTTTCGTCGCTGTCATAGGCCCTTGCGCTCGTGTCCTCGGGTCATAAACGAGACGGTCCGTCTCGTCTTGTGGCAGAGTACGGGGTGCCACTTTTCGTGTAAAGGCCTGCGATGACCACCGCTGACGCGCCACGCCGGCGCAGTGAGAAGTCGCGGGTGGCCATCGTCGAGGCCACCCGCGCGCTGTTGCTGGAACGCGGCTTCGACGGTCTGAGCATCGAGGCCGTCGCCGCGAAGGCCGGCGTCGGCAAGCAGACGATCTACCGCTGGTGGCCCAGCCGGCCCGCGCTCGTGGCCGACGTTCTGCTCGAGGACGCCGACAAGATCCTGGCGAGGATGCCGAAAACGGACGACGTCACCGCCGACCTCGCGTCGTGGGCGGGCACGCTGGCCGCCGCGCTCACCACACGGCGCGGCCACGCCATGCTGAAGACGCTGATGGCGGCGTCACTCGAACACGAGGACACCGCCGCACGGCTACGCGAAGGGTTCAGCCGGCCCATGATCGAGTCGGTGCGCGACCGGTTGCGCGACGAGGACATCGACGCCGACCACGCGCAGGCCGCCGCCGACGCACTGCTGGGCGCCGTCGTCAACGCGGTCCTGTCGGAGGGGCGCAGCTACTCACGGCAGCGCGCCGAAACCTCGGCGCGCATCATCGTGGCCGGCCTGCGCCCCTGAGTTCAGCGCTGGGGCACGGCACCCGGCGCACGGACCACCATGGGCACCGCCGGGAAGTACGAGGCCATCTCGGAGCGTGACTTGCGCAGGGCCGCAGTGCCGTAGCCGCGCTTGCGGAAGTCCGGGTGGATCCAGATGCGGACGTTCACCTCGCCGCTGACGAGTTCACCGAACACCATCCCGACCTTCTGGCCGCCCTCGACCGCGACGAACCAGGCCGCCTCTTCGGCGTCGACGCGACGCAGCGCCGCGCGAATCTCCTCGTCGAGGTCGGCCGCGGGCGCGCCGGATCCGTCTCCCGAGGCGCCGACGTCGCTGGTGCGGGCCGCGAAGATGTCGCGGTCATCGGTCGCCGAGAAGGGCCGCAGTTCGAGGGTGTCGCCCGCGCTGGCGGGCCGTTCCTGCAGCGTGAAGCTCAGCTGGCTGTTGAGGTCGTCGAGCTCGGCGGCGATCTGCCGGCGCGACTCCTTGGTGATCTGCGCGAACGACAGCCCGATGACAGCCTCGGCCGCGGTGCGCGAGGTGCCGAGCAGATTCGCGACGGCGTCGATCGCGGCGTTGCGGTCCTCGGCGTCGACGATGACGTCGAGCACCTCGTGCCTGCGGTTGAGCGCGCTGAGCAGAGCGTCGGTGATGTCGCGGCGCGCGGCGGCCTTGTCCGGGTCGGTCATACCGCCGAGCGTAGCGGGCACGCTCAGAGTCGGGACATCTCCCGCGACATCAGCGCCGACTCGAAGTAGGTCCACTTCGTCGGGTACTCGTGGTGGCGCCCGTGGTCGTGACCGTCGACGCGATGCTTCTCAAGCCAGCGCGCGAGCACCGTGGGCTTGTGCGGAGCAGGTATCAACATCGCACGCCTCCTTCGCCGGGTGCGGTTCAACATCAAAGTGCCTTGTCAGGCGCTTCTTCTTACATTTGAGAGAACCACCGGGAAGCGCCGTGATCATCCTCAGAACGGATGACTTCGACTAAAATTAACTGTGACGTCAGACACATAGAGGGTCTCCAATGACGGCATCGGCGGTAGTGACGATCGGCCCAGGAGTCGTGACGTGGTCGCGGTCGAGGACTTCTCGCGCCTGATCGCCGGCATCTACGCCGCCGCCGTGACCCCCCACCACTGGGAGTCGGCCCTTCGGGACATTCACAGAACAGTCGGCGGTGACGGCGGCGGGCTGCTCACCGCGCAGGGCTCGATCTGGACCATCCAGAACGCGATCCTGCCGCCCGGTGCCGCCGCGAGTTACTCCCGGTACTACTGCCGGCTCGATCGGCCCATGGCCGAGGTCGCCGCCGGTCCGCGTGACGTCGTGCGGACCGGGAGCGAACTCATCGCCCCGTTCCGGGACTCGGAGTTCTACGTCGACTGGTTGCGTCCGAACAGCATCGAGGACGGCCTGTTCGTTCGACTCACCGACGGCATGCGCCCGTCGTGCGTCATCGTCCACACGTCGGTCACCTCCGAGCCTTTCGCAACCCCGGAACGCATGAAGGCGATGAGCGCTCTGGTTCCGCACCTGCAGCAGGCGCTGTGCACCCGGCGCGCTGAACCACGCGGCGCACACCGAGTCGGAACTCGCGGCCGCACTCGACACCATCGAGCACGGCATCGCCGTGCTCGATTCCCACGGACGTGTGCGCGACGTCAACTCCGCCGGTGAGCGCATCCTCCGCGGCGACGACGGCCTTCGCGTCGTTGCCGGTCACATCACGCCCTCTGCACCGGGTGCAGGCGCCGCCTTCAACCGCGCGCTGCACCTGGCCCTCGAGGGCGACGTTCCCGTCGGGGATTCGTTCGCCGTCGAGAGGCCCTCGGGTGCAACGCCGTTCATCGTCCACGTGGTTCCGCTGCAGGTTCACGACGGACACCGGCGTGCACTGGTGATCCTCGTCGACCCCGCACACGTGTCCGAACCGAGCGCCGTGCTACTGCAGCGCCTGTACCACCTGACCCGCACCGAGGCCGAGGTCGCCCTGCACGTCGCACGGGGTGCCGATCCCAGGCAGATCGCCGATGACCTGTCGGTCTCGATCACCACAGTGCGCACGCACCTGCACCGCGTCTTCCACAAGACCGGCACCCATCGCCAGGTGGAACTGCTCCGAATGTTGCTCAGCCTGCAAGCAATTCCTGACCCAGATACCCCTCCGGGGAACGCACCCCCGGCAGGATGACGAACACCGACGACCCGATCGCCGTCGTCCACTGGTTGAGTGCGTCGAACTGCGCGAGTCGCTGCTGCACCGGCAGGAACTGCGTGTCGATGTCACGCTGATACGTCGCGAAGATCAACCCCGTGTTCGACGTCTGCCCCGGTTCGGGCGCGTCGTCGTAGTTGTACGGCCTGCGCAGGAACCGTTCACCGTCGTGGCGGTGACGCGCCAGTGCGATGTGCGAGTTCGGTGGAATCACCGGAATACCGTTGCGTGCCAATGTGAAATCCGGCTCGTCGGTTTCCCGCTGCCCCGTCAGCGGGGCACCGCTGTCGAGTGTCCGCCCGACCGTGAGCTCCTTGCTCTCCCGGTCCAGCTCATCCCACGTGTCGAGTTGCATCTCGATGCGCCGCAACACCATCAGGGTGCCGCCGGCCAATCCCGGATACACCTCGTCGCCCAGCCACACCAGTTCATCGAACTCGTCGGGCGCCAGGTTGACCGTCCCGTCCACCTGTCCCATCAGGTTGCGCATCGACGTGCCTTGCCGGTCGGCCCCGCGTGCGTTGCGGAATCCGGCCTGGCGCCACCGCTGCACGGCCATCGCGCGGACATTCTTGGTGAGCACCCGGGTGGCATGCGCGATCGACACCGGGTCGTCACCGCAGATCTGCAGCAGCAGATCGCCACCGGACCACCGCTCCTGGAGGCGGTCCGGGCCGAATTCCGGCAGGTCCCTGGCCGAGCGCGGCACGGTGGCCCCCAACCTCCCCAGCAGACCGGGGCCCAACCCCACGGTGACCGTGAGCCGGGCCGGGCGGGTCGCCAGTTCGGGTTCGGTGTCGGCCACCGCGGGCCGGCCCGCGGTCAGACGTGCGGCGTCGACGGTCCACAACCGCAGGATCGCGGCCACGGTGTCCCGCTCGCTGCGGGTGTCCGTGGGTTTCACGTCGAAGGCGAGGAAAACGCCGTGTGCCTGTGGGGCGGTGGCGATCCCGGCCTGGTGCGGTCCGTAGAACGGTTCGGCATCGGTGCCGAACCCGTGGTCGACGACAGCGGAGTTCGCGACGCCGGACGCCGTGACCACCGCGCCCGCGGCCAACGCGGCGGCGCCCCCGGTGAGGAGGCGCCGCCGGTTGACCCTCATCGAGGATCCGTCAGCCACGATCGTGCGGTTTCGCCGGCTGATAGTTCTCCTTGCCGCCAGGGAAATCGCGGACCTGAGCTTGGACCGGCAGCGACGACCCGTCGTCGAACATTACGGTGACCTCGACATCGGCACCCGGTTGCAGCGGCGCGGTCAGATCCATCAGCATGATGTGGTCGCCACCGGGTGCGAGTTCGTGCTCGCCACCGGCCGGAACCGCGAAGCCGGCTTCCTTGGGCCGCATGGTCTTTACGCCGTTCGCGTCGGCCGCGACCTCATGGAGTTCGACCATCTCGGCCACCGGCGACGTCGCCGAGACGATGTGCGCGTCGTGATGCCCGGTGTTCTGCAATGTGCCGAACACGGCCGTCATCCCGGTGTCGGCCGCACTAGCCCAGGGATCGGCGAACGTCACGGTTTGGGCCATGGTGTGTTCTTCGTGTTGTGGTGTGCAGCCCGCGAGGGCGAGGGCCGCGACGGCGAAAACAACTGCGCTGTTACGCATTTTCGTTCTGCTTTCTCTTCATGTATGCGGTCGCGGCGTCGATCACCAGGAATGCCGCGAGGCTCAACCCGAACAGCGGCAGGCACCAGCCGATGACCACGGCCGTCACCGCCACCGCGGTGACGGCCCACCACGGGAGCCTGCGGATCGCACCTCTGCGCGGTGGGCGTCCCACGGCCCACGTCGATCCGCGCGTCGGGCGGCGCTGCCACCACATGCGGTAGCCCTGCACGATCAGGGTGATGAGCCCGATCATGCTGACCGCCAGGATGATCTGGTTGACCACGCCGAACAGCAGGCCCATGTGGGCGTCGATCGTCCAACGGGTCAGCTTGGCCAGTAGCGGCCAGTCCGCGAAGTCGACCCGGTCGGTGACGGCCCCGGTCTGCGCGTCCACGGCGATGGAGTCGTTACGCGTCGGCCAGTCACGTTTGCGTTCCGACACCGTCCACACCGCGCCGTGCTCGGCGGGCGGGTACAGCCACATCGGACCCTTCAGCCCCACCTCTTCGGCGGTGTGCAGCACGGCGTCGGCACCGTCGAGGGTCGTCGGGGCCGTGCCGTGCCCGTGGTGGTGCGCCGGCGCGGAAGCGTCGACACTGGGCGCCGTCGAGTTCAATCTGGCCTGCAGGGTGCTGATGGTTTCCCCGCCGTAGCGCGACCACGTGATGCCCGTGACCGACAACGCCAGCAGCACCGCGAGGACCCAGACCCCGATCACGGCGTGCCACGACATGGCCTTGCGACGCCCGGTCGCGGCGCGGTCGGGAACCACGAGCCGGGAGCGTTTGTCCCGACGCTGCAGAAGCCACAGCGCGAGGCCGGCCAGGGCGATGACCCACATCCAGCTCGCGGCGAGTTCGCTGTAGTGGCGTCCGAACGCGCCGAGATGCAGGTTGCGGTGCAGATCGTCGAACCACGCGCGGATCGGCATCCACTGGCCGTACGTCGTCAGCGCACCCCGCACCTCGGCGGTATACGGGTCGACGAACACGGTGCGTGAGTAGTCCGGCGGCACGTCATCGACGCTGAGCTGGACCTGCGTCGTCTCCGTGGGCTCGGCAGGCGGCCGGATGCTCGCGACGGTGCCCTCGGGATGGGCGGCACGGGCCGCCGCAATCTGATCTGTCAGCGGCAGGCGGTGCTGCCCGATGTGGTCGACGGTCAGCTCATGGCGGTAGACCGTGGCGTCGATCTGCGGGATCAGTGCGTACAGCAGGCCGGTGACGGCCGCAATGAGGATGAACGGGCCGACGAACACGCCCGCGTAGAAGTGCAGCCGCATAAGTAACTGGCGGGCTGCGGCGCGCGCGGTCGGGGGTGATGTCGGTGGTGATTCTGTGCGTGGTCGATCGTCAGGGGTTGTGGTCATGGAAATGCTTTCGCTCAGAGGTTTTCGCGGTTCTCGCGGTTTCGCGCAGGAATGTGCGCAACGGGTAACAGCCCGTCGGTGTCGACGGGCTCACATGAAGCGATGTGCGGGCGTCAGACGCCGGCAGTGAGCGCCTGAGGCGGCGCCCGCATTCCCAGACCGGCACGCAGCAGAACGGGGCGTGCCACAACGACATCAGACGGCCACCAGGCCGCGTCGCCTGCCGGCTCGACCCGGCCGACGGCAAAGAGGCGCAACCAGCTCAGGACGGTCGCGCAGACGATGAAGAGGTATTCGACCGCACCGATCAACAGGCCCAGCCCGACGGCCGCAGCCGCATGCAGCGCGAGCATCGGCGCGCTCACCAGGGCGCCGCCGTGGTGATGGCCGCCGGTCACGGCGAGGATGAGGTGGCCGAGGGCCTGTCCCGATCCCAGCCCCACGATCAACAAGGCCGTCGCGGCCGAGCGGGTGCGCGGCGAGAATCCGCCCACCGTGGCGCCGAGCGTCGCGCACGCGATCAGCAGGATCACCAGCGGGCTGCCCGACGGGGGTACCCCGCCTGCCGCGGTGTGTGCCACTGCTGCGGTCAGCGCCGAGCACATGCCCACCAGACCGCCGCGCAGGTGCGCCGCATGGTCGGTGAGGGTGCTCACCTGCGGAACTTTACCCGGGCGGTTTGCCGGTGTTCGTTGCTGGTCACGCACGGTGGTCGGCGCCCGTGCGGCACTCGGCGGTTTTCGGCTGTCGGCGACCTACCGTGGTGGGGTGTACGACCAGTACGACGTGATCGCCGACGACTACGCCCAGCACTTCCCCGACGACTTTGCGTCCCGACCGTTCGACCGGGCACTCGTGCACGTCTTCGCGGGTCTCGTCCAACAGTCCGGCGGTGGCAACGTGCTCGACGTCGGCTGCGGACCCGGTCAGGCGACCGCCGAACTCGGCGCAGCCGGCCTGCGGACCCACGCCATCGACGGTTCACCTGCCATGGTCTCGATCGCCCGGCGGCGCTATCCCCATGCCCGCTACCAGGTCGCGGATATGGCGTCGCTCCCCTATCAGGATGCGGCGTTCGGCGGGCTGTGCGCGTGGTACTCGATCATCCATACTCCGGCCGACCGCCTTGCCGGGTTGTTCGCCGAGTTCTCCCGGGTGCTCGCCGACCCCGGCTGGCTGCTTCTCGGTTTCCAGACAGACGCTCCTCCTTTGGTTTTCGATGAGGCATTCGGGCACAAGGTCGACATGACGTTCCTGCGCCACAACGTGACCACAGTGCAGGAGGCACTGTTGGCAGCGGGCTTCACCGTGTACGCGACGTCCAAACGCGAACGCCTGCAACACCTGAGCGAAACTGCTGCCCAAGCGTTCGTCATCGCGCACCGAGGCCCGCTTCACTGACGGCGCTATCGAGGTTCGTCATCGTCCCCGGCTGCGTTCTTGCTCGGGCCGTTCCTGTTCTCGCCGCTGTTCCTGTCTCCGTTCCCGTTGTGGCGGTAGGTATCTCTGGTGGTGGTGCTGCTCGTGGTGTCGCGAGTGTTGACGGGCGGGACTTCGGCCTGGTGGTACGGGGCGGTGCGTTGTTGGCCTTGGTCGAGCAGTTCGGGTGGGATTGCCGGCTTTTCGCCGTGGCCATTGACATGGACTGTTCCTGTGTCCGCCCCGGTGTCTGTGTGGTGCTGCTCGCGGTTGTCGCCGTCAGTCTTCTGGTCGCGGTTGATGTCAGCGAGGAGGGTTTCGGGGTGGTGGTAGGTGTTGGTGCGGTGTTGACCACGGTCGAGAAGGTCGGGTGGGATCCATTCGCATTGGCCGTGGTTATTGATGCGGGTGGTCCATTTGTTGGGGGCGTCGCCGACGAGGCGGTTGTCGCAGCCGCAGGCCAGGGCCAGGGCGTCGGCGTCGGTGAGTCCGCCTTTGGAGTAGTCGGTGGTGGCGTGGTGGGCTTGGCAGCGGTAGCCGTTGGCGGTGCAGCCGGGGCGGGTGCAGCCGCGGTCGCGTGCCCAGATGGCCAGACGCTGCCCGGCGGATGCGGTGCGCCGGGCCCGCCCGAGGTAGAGCGGTATGCCGGTGTGTTCGTCGTAGACGGCGAGGTAGTGAAGCGCTTGGGAGGCCAGGCGGATCAGGTTGGGGATGGACAGTTTGGTGCCGCCGGCGGTGATCGCCACCCCGGCGGCTTTTTCCAGTTCTTGCAGGGTGGTGGTGATCAGCAGGGTGGCGGGTAGGCCGTTGATCTGGCCGAGGTCTTTGTGGGCGAGCAGCAGGCGCATCGCGGTGAGCATGGCGTCGTGGCGACGCTCGGGCGCGCCGCGCTCGTCGTGGTCGATTTGTTGTTGTGAGGGTGTGCCGGAGATGCATGGGGTTTGGTCGGCGGGGTTGCACATGCCGGGTGCGGCCAGTTTTTCGTCGACGGGGTCGAAGGTGGCTTTGAATTCGGCGCTGACTTTGCCGCGCAGGTGGTAGGAGCCGTCGGGTTGTTGGGGGCCGAAGGTGATGCCGAACGGTTTGGTGGGTGGGTTGTCGGTGGGGGCGGGCCCGTCCTGGTCCAGCAGGAACACGGCGTGGTCGACGGCTTGGCGCACGGTTTCGGGGTCGGCCCCGATGGCGCCGGTGACCAGTTTTTCTTCCAGCCGGCACTGTTCGGCGTAGGTGACCCAGTCGGGGCATTTGGTGAAGAACTTGAACAGCTCGGTGACGTGGTCGGGGGTCAGGGCGCCGTCGGCTTGGGCGGCGGCGATGTGTTCACGTTTGGGTGCCAAGGCTTCGCCGGTCAGCGACACCCGGGGGCCCAGTTCGGCGGCGTCGGTGCAGCGGCGGCGGGCTTCCTTGACGGAGATGCCCAGGCGGGTCGCCAGCACCACCGGCCAGGATTTGGCGCCGATCGCTGCGGGGGTGGTCTGTTCGCTCAGCGCGGCGATAGCGCGGTGTTCGACGGCGGGGGCCAGGTTGCGCACATCTTGGATGCCCTCGCACACGTCCAGCAGGTCGGCGTCGGACAGGGCGGTGTAGGGCAGGGCGAGCACGTCGCGCATCGCGGCGTGCAGCGCCGCGAGTGCTGTGCCTACTTCCGCTGCCATGCTTCGAACACTAGTTCGAATCACTGACAAGAACCCTCAGTTTGTGACTGGTGTGATCAATGAGCCCATATTGGTCAAAGGTGTTGTTGTACAGCACGTTACAGAAGAACACTCACCGGTCGGCGAGCGTGCGCCGAGTGCTGACACAACCCGGCGTGTCCACCGACAAACACGCACCCTCACGAAGCAAAGTGCGGTGCAAGCACGGAGCAAGGTGCGGTGCAAGCACGGTGCAAAGTGAGGTGCAAAGTGACCCGACCCGTACCCTGGCCCTGTGATCGACCTTCATCCGAACATTGCCCCACTGGCTCCACTCCTGGGCACGTGGGCGGGCCCAGGCGCGGGTGAGTATCCGACGATCCAGTCGTTCGAATACCTCGAAGAGATCACCTTCGGACACGTCGGCAAGCCTTTCCTGACGTACCAGCAGCGCACCAAGGCCCGTGATGACGGGCGGCCGTTGCACGCAGAAGTCGGCTACATCCGGGTCCCGGCGCCGGACCGGGTCGAGTGGGTTCTCGCACACCCCACCGGGATCACCGAGATCCAGGAAGGCACGCTGACCGTCGGCGGCGATCGCATCACGATGGACGTGAAGGCCACCACGATCGGGCTGACGGCATCGGCGAAAAACGTGACCGCGCTTGCTCGTTCGTTCCGCATAACGGGCGACGAGCTGGCGTACACCCTGCAGATGGGCGCTGTCGGGCAGCCATTGCAACACCACCTGGCAGCGACCTTGCGGAGGACCCCCGCATGACCGGCAAGATCTCTGTGCCTGCCGATCTGGACGCGGTGACCACGATCGGCGATGAAGACCATTCGGGTATCGACGCGCGGGCGATCGAGCAGATCTGGGACTCGGTGCGGTACTGGTACCAGTCGGGCCTGCACCCCGCGATCCAGGTGTGCCTGCGGCACAAGGGAAGAGTGGTGCTGAACCGGGCGATCGGCCACGGCTGGGGCAACGGACCCGACGATTCACCGGATACCGAGAAGATCCTCGCCACACCCGAGACCCCGTTCTGCGTGTACTCGGCCGCCAAGGCGATCAGCTCGACGGTGGTGCACATGCTCGTCGAGCGTGGGTACTTCTCGCTCGACGATCGCGTGTGCGATTACCTGCCGGGATACACCAGCCATGGCAAGGACCGCACCACGATTCGTCACGTCATGACCCACAGTGCGGGCGTGCCGATCCACACCGGCCCTCGCCCCGACGTCACGAAGGTCAACGACAGCGAGTACACCCGCCAACAGCTCGCGGCGCTCAAACCCGTCTACCGACCGGGGTTGATCCACATCTACCACGGCCTCACGTGGGGTCCGCTGATTCGCGAGATCGTCTCTGCGGCAACGGGTCGCAATATCCGCGACATCCTGGCCGAGGAGATCCTCGAGCCGCTGAAGTTCCGGTGGACCAACTACGGCGTGCGGCCGGAAGAGGTCGGCCTGGTGGCGCCCAGCCACGTCACGGGCAAGCCGTTGCCCGCACCCATCGCCGCGGCGTTCCGCGCCGCGGTGGGCGGCACGCCCGACCGGATCATCCCGCTGAGCAACACGCCGCTGTTCCTCACGAGCATCGTGCCGTCGTCGAGCACGGTGTCCAACGCCGACGAGCTGTCACGCTTCGCCGAGATCCTGAGGCGCGGTGGCGAATTGGACGGCGTGAGGATTCTGCGTCCGGAAACTCTGCGGACGGCGACGGCTCCGTGCCGCCGGATGCGCCCGGATGTGGCGACTGGCCTCAAACCGATGCGCTGGGGCACCGGCTACATGCTCGGCGGTAAACGCTTCGGCCCGTTCGGCCGCAACACCGAATCCGCGTTCGGCCATACCGGACTGGTCGACATCGCGGTGTGGGCCGACCCGGCGCGCAGCCTGTCGGCGGCCGTCGTCAGCAGCGGCAAGCCGGGCGCACACTTCGAGACCAACCGCTACCCGGCGGTGCTCAACCGGATCGCGGAGCAGATCCCGCCGGGCTGACCGAGCCGTTCAGCGCAACCGCTCGCCGTACACGCGCTGCACCGACAGTTTCATCAGCACCCTGCGGTCGGAGACCATGACCGACCGGTACTCGTCCCAGTCCGGGTGCTCACCCGCGGCCTTGCGGTAGTACTCGACGAGGGCTTCCACCTCGGGACCGTGTGGGTCGGTACCTGGGCCGGTCAGGGTCACCGTGCCTTCCGCGGTCGCCCAGGCCCAGCCGTCCGCACGGGTGACCTCGAGTGCGGCGCGCGGGTCGCGCCGCAGGTTCGCGGTCTTCGCGCGCCCGTCTGTCATGGACACGTAGATGATGTCGGCGGCGCGGTCGTAGTACGGCGTCACCGGCGACAGTTGCGGAAGCCCGTTTGCTTTGATGGTGGCGAGCACCCCGATCCGGGCCTCGGCCAGCAACGAGCGCGGATCGAACGCATCAGATGAGGTGGCGGTCACACTGTGCGCAACTCGTGATCGGCCGCTCCGTATTCCGGGAGGATGCCGGCGATGACCGACGAAGACCTGCGCGACGACCTCGCGGAAGTCCTGCGCCGACGCGCACTCACCCAGGACGACGCACGGCCCGACGCCGTCGAGCGCAGGCACGCGTCCGGGGCCCGCACGGCGCGGCAGAACATCGCCGACCTGGTCGACGACGGATCGTTCGTCGAGTACGGACGCTTCGCCATCGCCGCACAGCGTCAGCGTCGCAGCCTCGACGACCTGATCGCGCGTACCCCGGCCGACGGTCTGGTGGCGGGCACCGCGCGCGTCGACGGGAAGCCGTGCGCGGTGTTGTCCTACGACTACACGGTTCTCGCGGGCACGCAGGGCGCTCTGGGCCATCTCAAGAAGGACCGGCTGTTCGATCTCATCGAGCGGATGCGCCTCCCCACAGTGTTTTTCGCCGAGGGCGGCGGCGGCCGCCCGGGTGACACCGACATCCCCACGGTGTCCTCGCTGGACGTGCGGGCGTTCAAGCTCTGGGCCGCGCTGTCCGGTCTGGTACCTCGCATCGCCGTGGTCAGGGGCCGCTGCTTCGCGGGCAACGCGGTGATCGCAGGCGCGGCCGACCTCATCGTCGCAACCGAGGACACCTCGATCGGCATGGGCGGACCGGCGATGATCGCAGGCGGCGGTCTGGGTGAGGTCGCGCCTGAGGACGTCGGACCGATCTCGGTACAGGCGCCCAACGGCGTCGTCGACATCGTGGTGGCCGACGAGCCCGAGGCCGTCGCGGTCACCAAGACGCTGCTGGGATATTTCGGCGGAACCGTCGCCGCCGGGCCTGAACGTGACCAAACACCGCTGCGCACAATGGTTCCCGAACGTGCCCGGCGGGCATACCCCGTCGGCCCCGTCATCGAGACGCTCGCCGACGAGGGTTCGGTGACCTATCTGCGGGAGAAGTTCGCCCCGGAGATGGTCACGGCGTTCGCCCGCATGGCCGGCCGCCCGGTCGGCATCCTCGCCAACAACACCATGGTCATGGCGGGCGCCATCACCGCGACCGCGTCCGACAAGGCCGCACGGTTCCTGCAACTGTGCGACGCCTTCGGGATTCCGGTGGTCTCGCTCGTCGACTGCCCGGGTTACATGGTCGGCCCGGCCGCGGAGGCCGAGGCGCTGGTGCGACGTGGTTCGCGGCTCCTCGTCGCCGGTGCGGCGCTGACCGTGCCGTTGATCGCGGTGATCCTGCGTCGCGGGTACGGCCTTGGCGCGCAGGCGATGTGCGGCGGAAGTCTGCACGAACCGCTGCTCACGGTGGCCTGGCCGGGTGCGCATCTCGGGCCCATGGGACTCGAGGGGGCGGTGCGTCTGGGGATGCGCAAGGAACTGGGGGCGATCGAGAACGAGGACGCGCGCGAGGAGGCCGTCCGCGCCGCGACGAAGGCCGCCGAGGAGCATGCGAAGGCGCTCAACTCGGCGTCGATGTTCGAGATCGACGATGTCATCGACCCGGCCGAAACCCGGTCGGTGATCATTTCCACCCTTGTCGCGGCCGCACACCACGAACACGCGAACAGGCCCAGATTCGTCGACACCTGGTAGCCAGAAGCCGTTGACTACACGCTGTAGTAGTCGCAGCGCTGTTCCATGTGATCCGTCCGGGCCTGGTGCTGTGCCGGCGCACGTCGTGGTCCGTCGTCTATCTCCTGCTGGCCGCCGTCGGGGGCGCGGTACCCGGCGGCTGGGCGTTGTTCTCCAACCAGGGGCCTACATCTTTGCCCTCCCCGACAACTTCACCGACGCCATCGTGCATCTGGTTACCGCCGCGGTGATGTTCGGCGTCGCCGCGGTGCAGATCCGCAGGGACGGCGGGCTGTATGACTCGCTCGGCGAGCTAAGCCTCAAGAGTTGACGGCGCGCCTTAGCTGACCTTGATTGCAGATAACAATTCGATCACCACGCAGATCACGATCATTTAAGAGCGTCGGACCGACTCTGAGAATCGTCTCGCTGACAGCGGAATTTCCGCGCGAATTGAGGCGTAATTCACGCGCAATGGGTGTAACGCTCCCGCAAAGGTCACCGGCTGCCGATGCAGCGACGTTTTGCTCGCGGCAAACATGGCTACTTTTGATTCGGGCGGGGAAAACAGCCATCGACATCGCGATTCGCGACACGAAGGAATGATCATGAAATTCACTGGAATCACCACACGCCGCGGACTCGCCGGCATCTGCGCTTCCGGTCTGCTCGGGGGCATGGCCGCGGCGGTCATCGCGGCGCCGACCGCATCGGCCGCGCCGGACTGCAGCGCGAGCGGCGTGGCCAACACGGTCAGCATGGCAACCGGTGCGGCCAAGTCGTACCTCGACACCCACCCGGGTGCCAACCAGGCTGTCAGCACGGCGCTGACCCAACCGCGTGACCAGGCCGCTGCGACGTTGCGCGGTTACTTCACATCCAACCCGCAGGAGTACTACGACCTGCGCGGCATCCTGTCGCCGATCGGTGACACGCAGCGCACGTGCAACGTCACGGCGCTGTCACCCGAACTGTCGGCCGCGTACAACGAGTTCATGGCCGGCTGATCTCGCCGGCTGATCTCGCCGACGATCCCCGCAGAGGAACTGCCCGCCGCCCCCGGGCGGCGGGCAGGCCTGACTTTGTGAACACAAGTGAGATCCGCCATATCCTGGTCGGATGGGACGCAAGAACGTCGAGGGTTTCGACTGCTCCGTCGCGCGTAGCCTCGCTGTCCTCGGTGAGCGCTGGACCATCCTGATCCTCCGCGAGGCCCTGCTGGGAACACGGCGGTTCGCCGATTTCCAATCCCGGCTCGGGATCGGGGCCGACATGCTCAGCGACCGACTCTCGACGCTCGTGGAGTACGGCGTGATGACCAAACAGCCTTATCGGGAGCCTGGCCAGCGTCCGCGTGCGGAGTATCTCCTGACGCCCGCAGGGCGGGAGTTGCACGTGCTGGTGGCCGCGCTGCAGCAGTGGGGCGACCGGCACCTGCCCCGTCCCGCCGGTCCGACGATGACACGCAAGGCCAGGCGCACCGACCGTCCGGTGCGGGTCGCGTTCATCGACGATCTGGGTGACGAGGTCCCCATCAACGACGTTGTCAGCATCCCGACCGGTAATTGAGGGAACAATTGCTGGATCATCCGTAGTTCTGGGTCCATATAACCAAGTCAGCCTGTTCGCAGGCCATACCGAGGAGTCAGCCGTGAAGATCCAGGGATCCGTAGCCTTCGTCACCGGAGCCAATCGCGGCTTGGGCCGCCAGTTCGCCGAACAACTGCTCGCCCGCGGGGCCAAGGTCTACGCGGGGGCGCGCAACCCCGAGACCGTCACCCTCGACGGCGTGATCCCGGTACGGATCGACATCACCGACCCGGCGTCGGTGCAGGCCGCCGCCGAGCTGGCGGCCGATACCACCATTCTTGTCAACAACGCGGGCACCACCAGCTACAACGGACTGCTCGACGGCCCGATGGACGACATCCGCGCCCAGATGGAATCCCACTTCTTCGGCACCTTGAACGTCACGCGGGCATTTGTCCCGCATCTCGTGGCCAACGCCCCCGGCGCGATCCTGAACATCGCGTCGATCCTGTCGTGGAAGCACATCCCCGGTATCGGGGCATACGCGGCGGCCAAGGCCGCGCTGTGGGCCCAAACCGATGCTGTCCGTGAGGAATTAGCGCCCAAAGGTGTCGCGGTGACCGGTCTCTACGTGGGGTTCATGGATACCGACATGGCGGCCGGTGTCGATGCGGAGAAGTCCGACCCCGCGCACATCGCCGCGGCCGCCCTCGACGGCGTGGAGGCCGGCGTGGCCGAGGTCCTCGGCGACGAGCAGACCCGCGCGGTGAAGGCGAGCCTTTCCGCCTGAGACCGCATCGCGGAACCGAATCGCCTTGATAACGGGGGGGTTACGCCAGGCGTGGCCCCGGGTTGGCCGCGGCACGCGTTGTTAGCGTGCCCATGTGAAGCCCTCGTTTTTCTCCACGCTGTCACGTCGTGTTGCGGCCGGTGCCGCGACGGTGCTCATGCTGGCGGGGCTGATCGCGACCGGACCGGTTCCGCAGGCCGCGGCGTATTCGCGCGACGGTCTACCGGTCGAGCGTCTCCAGGTGCCTTCGGCGGCGATGGGCCGCGACATCACGGTGCAGTTCCAGGGCGGCGGACCGCACGCGCTGTATCTGCTCGACGGACTGCGCGCACAGGACGACGCGAACGGCTGGGACATCAACACCGCGGCGTTCGAGTGGTTCTACCAGTCCGGCATCTCGGTCGTGATGCCCGTCGGAGGCCAGTCCAGCTTCTACACCGACTGGTACCGCCCCGCGGTCGGCAGCGCGGGAACCACGACGTACAAGTGGGAAACGTTCCTCACGCGCGAGCTTCCGGCGTGGCTGGCGGCCAACCGCGGTGTCGAACCGACCGGCAATGCGGTTGTCGGGCTGTCGATGTCCGGTGGCGCGGCGCTCAATCTGGCCACCTGGTACCCGCAGCAGTTCATCTTCGCCGGCGCGTTGTCCGGGTTCCTCAACCCGTCACAGGGTTTGTGGCCCACCATGATCGGCTTCGCGATGAAGGACGCGGGCGGGTACAACTCGGCGGACATGTGGGGCCTGGCCAACGATCCGGCCTGGCGGCGCAACGATCCGATGGTCAACATCAACCGGCTCGTCGCCAACAACACCGCGATCTGGGTGTACTGCGGTAACGGCGCACCGTCGGACCTGGACGCCGCGGGCGACTTCGGTCAGCTCTACAGCGCGCAGTTCCTGGAGAACATCACCGTCAACACCAACAAGGAGTTCCAGAAGCGGTACCTGGCGGCCGGTGGACACAACGCGGTGTTCAACTTCCCGCCCAACGGCACCCACGCGTGGGGGTACTGGGGTGCGCAGCTGCAGGCCATGAAACCGGATCTGTTGCGGGTCCTCGGTGTCGGCGCCCCAGCGCCGGCGGCCCCGGCGGCACCCGCTCCCCCGGCACCCGTACCCGCGGCGCCCGGCATGCCGGTTGCACCCGTGGCACCCGCGGTTCCGGGAGTGCAAGGACTGCCTGCCGCACCGGCGTACCCGGTGGCGCCCGGTGTGCAAGGCGTGCCCGGTGTGCAGGGCGTGCCGGCGGCTCCGGCGTCTCCGGCGGTGGCCCTGCCCGCGACGCGGCCGGTCTAGACCGGATCCCGTACACCGCGGTAGATAACGCGCCGCACGATCCACGGTTGCAGCACGCGCTGGATCGACCAGCCCGGGAAGTGGAACGCAAACCCGTTGGGCGCGAATACGTCCAGTCCATCGGGTTGCGGGCCGAGTACCGAGCCCCACCGACGGCCATGCGGCCGGTAGGTACGCATGGGTCCGCCGGTGAAGTACGCAGCGACGTTGTGGGCCACGAGCGCGTCCGCGCGGTTGCGCGCCGATGAGCGCAACGCGTCGGTCGCCGCGACGTCTCCGACCGCGAAAACGCCCGGGACGCCGGGGACCTGCAATCGCGGTGTCACACGGACGAATCCGTCGTCGTCGAGGATGTCGCGTGGCAGCCATCCCGTGTTGGGCGTGACGCGGCCGATCGCCCACAAGACCGCCTCGGCCTTCGCGGGTGACTGTCCGGTGCTGAAGTGCACGGGGTCGTCGGTGATTTCGTCGCATGCGAAGCCGTCGGGCACGATCGCCCGGTGCCCGGGATGCACGTCGACGCCGAGGGCGTTGAGCCGCTGGGTGATTCGGTTGCGTGTACGGCGGTGGTGCTGCGGCAGGATCTCGTTGCCCGGGTGGTAGAGCCCTACATGCTTGTCCGGCCAGCGGGCCGCGAGGTTCGCCGCGCTGCTCACCGCCGCCGCACCGCCGCCGATGACCGCCACCGACGTCGCCGCCGACAGCCGGTCGTGCGCCTCACGCAGTCCCTGGTGCACGTCGTCGGGCGACTGCAGCACGGGGCGGCGCCAGAACCCGTTGGTGACGCCGGTGGCGATGACCAGCGCGTCGTAGGGCTCGTGGTGTTCGGTCCCGTCCGCGTCGGTCACCGTGATGGTGCGGGTGTCCAGGTCGGCACCGGTGAGCGCACCGTGCACGGTGCGCACCCGGTCGAGGGCGCGGAGGCGGTCGAACGAGATCCAGTAGTCACGCGCCCAGTCGTCGGGGCGGGCGAGGCGGACACCGAGTTCCTGGCCGCTCACCAAACCCGGGTTGAGCGATACGCCGACCACTTCGTGACGTCGGGCGAGCCGGATCGCGGTCAGCACGCCCGCGTCACCCAGCCCCGCGATGACCACACGCTTGGGCGTCACGACCGCCGACCCTACCGGTGTGGTGCGCGTCACGGGGCGTTATTTATGGTGGCCTGATGAGCAGCGTCGCTGAAGCGGACCTGGTGGCCGAGCGGGCCCGCCAGGTCGTCTCCGAGCATGACCCGAAAAGCGTTCCGATACCGCAGTTCCTCGCCGCCTGCTACGACGCGGGACTGTCCTGGGTGCATTTCCCCGAGGGCATGGGCGGTGTCGGTGTGTCGCGCGGCCTGCAGGCCGTGGTCGATCGCATCCTGCAGGGCGCCGGAGGGCCGGTCCCGCTGGGGCTCAACCCGATGGGCTACGGCATGGCCGCGCCCACGATCCGCGAGCATGCGCAGAACGACGAGCTCAAGAAATCCTGGCTGCGTCCGCTGGCGAGCACCGAGCACATCTGGTGCCAGCTGTTCTCCGAGCCGGGTGCGGGTTCGGACCTGGCGGGCCTGGCCACCTCGGCCGTGCCGGACGGCGACGACTGGGTGATCAACGGCCAGAAGGTGTGGACCAGCCTGGCGCACCGGGCACGGTGGGGTCTGCTGCTGGCGCGCACGAATCCCGATGTGCCCAAGCACAAAGGACTCACGTACTTCGTGATCGACATGCACGGGGCCGGCGTCGAGACCCGGCCGCTGCGCCAGATGACGGGTCAGGCCGAGTTCAACGAGGTCTACATGACCGACGCCCGCATTCCCGATGCGCACCGTCTCGGTGCCGTAGGCGACGGCTGGCGGGTCGCGATGACGACGCTGATGAACGAGCGCAGCGCGCTCGGCGGCAGCGGCAGCCGGCGAGGCGCGGGCACCATCGCCGACGCGGTGTCGCTGTGGGCGTCGCGTCCGGATCTGCACACCCCGGTGCTGCGTGACCGGTTGACGCAACTGTGGTTGCGCTCGGAGGCGCAGCGCCTCACCGCCGAACGCTCGCGCGCGACTGCCACGGTCGGCGGTCCCGGACCCGAGGGGTCCATCGGCAAGCTCGTGGGTGCGGAGCTCAACCAGCACATCTACCAGTGGTGCATGGATTTCCTTGGCCCGGAGGGTCTTCTGTACGACGGTTACGGGCTGGGCGACGGTGATGGCGCCGACTGGCGCGGACCCGTGCAGCAGCGGTTCCTGCGCAGCAAGGCCAACACCATCGAAGGAGGCACGTCCGAGGTGATGCGCAACATTCTCGGTGAACGGATCCTGGGGTTGCCCGGGGATCTGCGGGCGGATGCCGGTATGGCGTGGAAGGAGATCCCGCGTGGCTGAGACGACGGAGTTCCGCTTCACCGACGAGCAGGGCCAGTTGCGTGCCGCGGTGCGCAAGTTCGGCGCCGAGTACTTCGACGAGCAGACGGTGCGGCGGCTCATGGAGTCCGAGCCGCGGTTCGATCCGGCGGTGTGGGCGCGCCTGGGTGCCGAACTCGGCGTGCTGGGGCTCGCGGTGCCGGAGGCCGACGGTGGTGCCGGCGGCACGCTGGTGGACCAGGCCGTCGCCGTCGAGGAACTCGGGGCCGCCCTGGCGTGCGGCCCGCTGTTCGGCACGGTCTACCTGTCGATCCCGGCCCTGGTCGCGGCGTCGGCAGGCCCGGTGCGCGACGAGCTGCTGGGTGTGCTCGTGGAGGGCGCCCGCACGGCGGCGTTCGCCGTGCCCGACCGCGCGGGCGCGTTCGATCCGGCGCTGGTGGGCGTGACAGCGTCGGTCGACGCGACGCTCACCGGCACGGTCGAGCGCATCGTCGACGGCGCTGCCGCCGACGTCTTCCTCGTCGCGGCCACGGCTCCCGACGGGGTTGCCCTCTACGCCGTCGACGCGTCGGACGTGCAGCGCACACCGCTCACCACGCTCGACCTGACCCGACCGCAGGCCACGATCGCGCTCGCCGACACCCCGGGACGGCTCGTGGCCGGACCGGGCGAGGCCGAACGCGTCATAGGCCACGCGCTGCAGGTCGGCGCGGCGCTGCTGGCCGTCGAACAGGTCGGGGCTGCACAGCATCTGCTGGACCTGTCGGTCGACTACGCCAAATCGCGCTTGCAGTTCGGCCGCCCGATCGGGTCGTTCCAGGCCGTCAAGCACCGCCTCGCCGACGATCTGGTGGACCTTGAGCACGCGCGCTCGGCGGCGTACCACGCGGTGTGGGCGCTTGCCGACGGCTCCGACGATCCGGCGCTGGCGGCGAGCATCGCGCAGGCCACGGCATCGGCCGCGCTGACGAAGATCGCGACCGACACGATCCAGGTGCACGGCGGTATCGGGTTCACCTGGGAACACCAGGCGCACCTGTACTTCAAGCGCGCGACGACCGATGCGGCGTTGCTCGGGACGGCCGAGGCACACCGGGACCGGATTGCCGAATTGATACTGGACCGGGCGGTTTCGGATCAGGCAACGATCGACCGCGCCCCACGCGTCGCGACCGGTACGGACTGATCGGCGGAAAACCCTCGGACGTGCTGACGCGACCGTAAACTCCCGCTATGAGCACGCCGACCGCACAGCGAACCCTCGCGGTGGACGGTGTGCGGTCGCCGGTGTTCGTGGCGGGCCCGGACGGATCGGAGAGCACCCGGGAAGCCGTGGTGTTCGTGCACGGCAACAACGCCGGTGCCCCGTGGGATCCGTTGCCGGCGCGTGTCGCCCAGTTCAGCCGGGTCGTGGTGCCCGAGATGCCGGGCTTCGGCGCGGCCGACAAACCGGCGCAGTGGCCGTACACGGTCGCGGCGTACGCGCAGCACCTCGACGGGATCCTCGAGCAACTCGCGGTCGAACACGCGCACCTGGTGGCCCACGACTTCGGCGGGCCGTGGGCGCTGGCGTGGGCCGCCGAGCATCTCGACGCCGTCGCGAGCATCACGCTGATCAACGCGCCGGTGGTGATCGACCACCTCGCGGCGAAACTCTGGCGCACACCGGTGGTGGCCGAGGCGCTGTGGCGCATCACGCCTCAGGCCCTCGTGCGCCAGGCGCTGGCCCACAACGATCCGAACCTGCCGGCCGACGCGGTGAACCGGATCGCCGCGCACATGGTGGCCCCCGGCACCCCCGACGCCGTGCTCAAGCTGTACCGCACGACCGGGCCCGATGCCGTCGCCCCCTATGCGGACCGTCTCGCCGGGTTCGACCGCAACGTCCTGATCATGTGGGGCACCGAGGACCGCTACGTGCCCTTCGCCCAGACCGAGCAGTATCGGCAGATCTTCGCGCACTGCGAGATCCACGCGGTGGCCGGCGCGGGCCACTGGCCGTGGCTCGAACAGCCGGATACGGTGGCCGGGTACCTGACGAACTTCCTGCGTCGTTTACCGCGAAAGGCCACGTGAAACTACGCCGTGTCCGCTCCGCAGCCGGCCTGCGTGTGGAATCTTTTGATGCTGAGGGGAACTGGGTTCCCCACGACGATGTCGCACCGCTCGGCGGACGCGTGTTCGACGCCGAGTGGCTGGCCGCGGCCGCCGACCGCCAGCTACAGCACAGCCCACATCTGCTGCCGTTCCAGCCGGTCTCGTTCCGCGACTTCATGCTCTACGAGCAACACAACATCGACGCCGCGCGCGGTCTGATCCGCCGGTTCCATCCGGGGTTGTACCGCGCCACATCGGCATTCGAGCGGCTCACCGGACGCCCGGTGCCGCAGTTCAAACCGAAGCCCCTGTTCTACCGCCAGCCCATCTACTACATGTCGAACGCGCAGACGTTCGTGCCGACCGGTACACCCGTGCCGGTTCCCGACTACTCGCAGGCCCTGGACTTCGAGCTCGAGATCGGATTCGTGCTGGCGGCACCGCTGTTCAACGCGACACCGAACGAGGCGACCGCGGCGATCGGCGCGTTCGTGGTGCTCAATGACTTCAGCGCCCGCGACGTCCAGCGTGCCGAGATGACCAGCGGGTTCGGCCCGCAGAAATCCAAGCACTTCGCGAGTTCGATGTCGGACACCGCGGTCACGGCCGACGAGGTCCTGCCACGCATCGACGCGCTGACCGGTTCGGTGGCGGTCAACGGCGAGATCGTCAGCACGGTCGACAGCGCGGGCATGCAGCACAGCCTCGGTGAGGTGCTGGCGCACGCGTCGCGCTGCGAACCGCTCTATCCCGGTGAGCTCTTCGGCACGGGAACACTGCCGGGCGGCAGCGGCATGGAGACCGGGCACTGGTTGCGTCCCGGTGACACCCTGACGCTGATCCTCGACGACATCGGCCGCATCGAGCACACGATCGGTTAGCGCGCGACGGCGTCGATGGCCTTGTAGATGCGCTGCTCGCTGACCGGGCGCGGCGTGCCGAGTTGCTGCGCCCACAGGCTCACCCGCAGTTCCTCGATCTGCCAGGCGATCGCCACGACATCGTGGGCCGCCGCGCGTGCCGGTGACAAGGCCCGCACCAGATCGTCGTAGGCGTCCTCCACGGCATGCACACGCGCCATGCGTTCGCGGTCGGCGCCGATCGCGTGGGGCAACCGTTCGAGCCGGCGCGCGATCGCCGTGACGTAGCGGGTGAGGTCGGTCAGCCGCGCGACGCCCGTCGCGGTGACAAATCCCTTGGGCAGCAACCGTTCCAATTGCAGACGGATGTCCTCGACCGCGTCGGCCTGGGCTGCCGGCGGTTTGTCCGGCAGCCCCACCCCGACCTCGTGTGCGGCGGCCAGCACCTTCTCGACGCGGGTCACCGCGGCCTGCGTCGTGGCGCCGAGTTCCTTCGCCGCGCGCTGCACCAACGCGGTGAAATCGGCACGCGTCCAGACGATCTGGCGCACCAGGGTGTCGGCGGCCGCGTCCGCGCAGTCCTCGAGCAGGGCGGCGAGGTTGCCGTCGGGGTTCGCGTTGAGCGCCAGCCGTGTCCGCGTGCCCAACCCCCGCTCGATGGCCTTGACCGGCGACGGCACGCTCAGCCGCAGAAGCCGCCGCAGCCCCGGTCCCATCGCGGCGTCGCGCTCGATCGGGTTCGCGAAAACCCGGATGTCCACGGCTTTTCCGGTGTCGACGAAGCCAGGGTATCCGCGCACGGTGTGCCCTCTGCTGACGTTCTCCACGGTCCGGGGCAACTCGTCGAGATCATCGGGCCACGCTCGCAGACCCGTGCGCTGCAAACCGTCGTCGACGGCCTCGGCGACCGCCTGGGCCACCGGCACCGCGAGTTGTTCGCGCAGGGTCTCGATGTCCTTGCCGCGGGCCACCTCGGCGCCGTCGGAGTTCTCCACCGCGAACGTCACCCGCAGGTGTGGCGGCACCTTGTCGAGATCGAACGCGTCGACGGGCACCAGGATTCCGGTGCGCCTGCGCAGTTCGCGCTGCACGGCGTCGAGCAGCGATCCCGTTCCCGGGTCGAGGTGCGGCAGGATCGCGCGAGCGGTGTCCGGTGCGGGGACGAAGTTGCGGCGCAGGTCTTTCGGCAGCGACTTGATGAGCGCAGTGACCAGTTCCTCGCGCAGGGCCGGTACCTGCCACGCGAAGTTCTCGCCGCCCAGGCGTGCGAGCACACCGACCGGCACGTGCACGGTCACCCCGTCGTCGGCCGCGCCGGGTTGGTACCGGTAACTCAGCGGCAGTTCCAGGTCCCCGGCCCGCCACGTGTCCGGATGGTCGGCGGCGTCGTCGGTGCGCAGCAGGTCCTCACGCGTGAAGGTGAGGAGGTCAGGGGTCTTGTGGCGCTGCTTCTTCCACCACGCATCGAAGTGGCGCGCCGAGACGACGTCGGCGGGGATGCGCGCGTCGTACAGCGCGAAGATCTCGTCGTCGCCGACCAGCAGGTCGCGGCGCCGCGCACGCTCCTCCATCTCCTCGACCTCTTCGCGCAGGCGGGCATTGTCGCGGAAGAAGTGGTGGCGCGTCTGCCACTCGCCCTCGACCAGGGCGTGCCGGATGAACAGTTCGCGGCTCACCACCGGATCGATCTGCGCGTAGTTGACGCGGCGGCGCGGGACCAGCGGAAGACCGTAGAGCGTCACGCGTTCGAAGGCCATCACCGCGCCACGGCGTGCGTCCCAGTGCGGTTCGCTGTACGTGCGTTGCACGAGGTGCCCGGCGACGCGTTCGACCGCCTCGGGTTCGATGCGCGCCGCGATACGGCCGAACAGCCTGCTGGTCTCCACCAGATCGGCCACCACGATCCAGCGCGGCGGCTTCTTCGTGAGCACCGATCCCGGCGCGAGCACGAACTTGGTGTTGCGCGCGCCGGTGTAGTCGCGGGTGTCGCCCTCGCGCAGGCCGACATGTGACAGCAGACCCGCGGTGAGCGCGGCGTGGATGCGGGCCGGGTCGGCGGGCTCGTCGGACTCGCGGATCCCGATGTCACGCGCAATGCTGCGCAACTGGCCCACCAGGTCCTGCCACTCGCGGATCCGAAGGTAGTGCAGGAACTCGTCGCGGCACATGCGGCGGAAAGCGTTGCCGGACAATTCGTTGCGCTGCTCGCGCAGATAGTTCCACAGGTTCAGGTACGAGATGAAGTCCGAGTGCTCATCGGCGAAGCGGGCGTGCTTCTGCCGCGCGGCCTCCTCGCGGTCTGACGGGCGTTCGCGCGGATCGGGGATGGACAGCGCCGCGGCGAGCACCAGCACCTCGCGCACGCAGCCCTCGGCGTCGGCCTGCAGGATCATCCGGCCGATGCGCGGGTCGAGCGGCAGGCGCGCAAGCCGGCGCCCGGTCTCGGTGAGCGCTGGGACCGAATTGCCGCCTCCGGCGGCGGAAGCCGAATTGCCGCCTCCGGCGGCGGAAGAAGTGTCGAACGCACCGAGTTCCTGCAACAGCTGGATGCCGTCGCGGATGCTGCGCGCGTCGGGCGGGTCGAGGAACGGGAAGTTCTCGATGTCGCCGAGTCCGAGCGCGCTCATCTGCAGGATCACCGCGGCCAGGTTGGTCCGCAGGATCTCGGGATCGGTGTAGCGGGGCCGTGATTCGAAGTCCTCTTCCGAGTACAGCCGGATGCACACGCCGGGCGCGGTACGCCCGGACCGGCCCGCGCGCTGAGCTGCCGAGGCCTGCGAGATGGGCTCGATGGGCAGCCGCTGCACCTTGGTGCGCCTGCTGTAGCGCGAGATCCTCGCGGTGCCGGGGTCGACGACGTAGCGGATGCCCGGCACGGTCAGCGAGGTCTCGGCGACGTTGGTGGCCAGCACCACGCGCCGGCCGGCATGGCTGGGCTGGAACACCTTTTGCTGCTCGGCGGTCGGCAACCGCGCGTACAACGGCAGCACCTCGGTGTTCCGCAGGTCTTTCAAAGCCTCTGCGGTGTCGCGGATCTCACGCTCGCCGGAGAGGAACACCAGGACGTCGCCGGGCGGTTCGGCCTCGAGCTCGCGGACCGCGTCGACGATGGCCTCGGTGGGATCACGGACCTCGGTGCGCACGATCTCGTGGTCGGGATCATCAGGATCCTCGGTGTCGGATGGCGGCACGGCGACTTCCAGTGGCCGGTACCGGATCTCGACGGGATACGTGCGTCCGGAGACCTCGACGATCGGCGCGTCTTGGAAGTGCCGCGAGAACCGCTCGGGTTCGATGGTCGCCGACGTGACGATCACCTTGAGGTCGGGCCGGCGCGGCAGCAGCTCGCGCAGGTACCCGAGCAGGAAGTCGATGTTGAGGCTGCGTTCGTGGGCCTCATCGAGGATCAGGGTGTCGTAGCGCAGCAGTCTGCGGTCGCGCTGGATCTCGGCGAGCAGGATGCCGTCGGTCATGAGTTTGACCAGCGTGGAGTCGCTGGCCTGGTCGGTGAACCGCACGGTGTAGCCGACGGCCTCGCCGAGCGGTGTGCCGAGTTCGTCGGCGATGCGCTGCGCCACCGTGCGCGCCGCGAGCCGGCGCGGCTGGGTGTGGCCGATGGTGCCGCGGATGCCGCGGCCGAGCTCGAGGCAGATCTTGGGCAGCTGGGTGGTCTTGCCGGATCCGGTGGCGCCCGCGACGACGACCACCTGGTTCTCGGCGATGGCTTTCGCGAGGTCGTCGCAGCGTTGCGTGACGGGCAGGTCGGGATAGGTGATCTGCGGGACCGCGGCCTGGCGTGTGAGCACGAGCGCCTCGGCCGCCGCGATCTGCTGCTCGATCTTGGCGAGATCCTTGGCGAGATCGCCGCCACGGAGATTCTTGAGCCGACGCCCGAGTCGCGCCGCGTCGCGGATGGTCAGTCCGTCGAGACGCGCACGCAGCTCACGCAGATCCTGACGTTCCGACACTGGGACCAGGATAGTTGACGCCCGCACACCGGATTCATTTATTTAGCCCACCTAGCCGCACCGGGTGGTAAGAGTGGACGCTCATGAGCGATCACCAACACATCGTCGACGTCCTCACGCGGTACGCCACAGGCATCGACCGCCGCGACTGGCACCTGTTCCGCACTGTGTTCACCGAGGACTGCACGCTCGACTACGGCGAGATCGGCGCGTGGGACAGCGTGGACGCGGTCACCGACTTCATGGAACAGACACATGCCCTGGCCGGCCACACGCTGCACCGGTTGAGCAACCACGCCATCTCGGTCGACGGTGACACCGCCGAGGCGCGTACCTACGTCGACGCGCTGATCATGTCGCAGGACAACACCTCAGGGGTCAACGCCGCGGGGTTCTACGACGACGACCTCGTCCGCACCCCAGACGGGTGGCGCATCGCCCGCCGCCGGTTCACCTCGGTGCGTGTCGCGGCGGTCTGACCACATGGATTTCGCACAGCAGTACGGGCCGTGGGCGCTGGTGGCGGGTGCCTCCGACGGTGTGGGTGCCGCGATGGCCCACGAATTGGCGCGCCGCGGCCTCAACGTCGTGCTGCTGGCCCGACGGCATTCGGTGCTCGACACCGTCGCCGCGCAGATCCGTGACACCTCGGGAGTCGAGACACACACGCTCGCAATCGACCTCGCCGAGGCCGGAGCCGCACGGCGCATCATCGAGGCGACGGCGGGCCTGGACATCGGCTTCCTGGTCTACTGCGCCGGCTCGGATACCAACGTCACGCCGTTCCTCGACACGCCCCTGGATGTCGCGGAGTCGATGGTGCAACGCAACTGCATGGTGCCGGTGCAACTGTGCCACCATTACGCGAAACCCATGGCCGACCGGGGACGCGGCGGCATCGTGATCTTCGGTTCGGGCGCGGGTTTGGCCGGTGCGCCCAACTTGGTCGCCTACAGCGCGAGCAAGGCGTTCGACATGGTGCTCGCCGAGGCGCTGTGGAGCGAGTTGCACACCGAGGGTGTCGACGTGCTCGGGCTGATCCTCGGCAAGACCGACACGCCGGCACTGCGCGCGCTCGAGTTCCGCAGGGGTCAGATCGCCTCACCGGACACCGCACCACCAGGCGCCGCACCCGTCGACGACGTCGTGGCGGCCGCATTCGCGAACCTCACTGCGGGCCCGACGTGTCTGGTCGGCGAGGATATGCAGGCCGTGGCCCAGTTGATGGCGTCGGTGAGCCGCAACGAGGCCGTGCACATCATCGCCCGGGCCGTCGAGCATCGATGGGTGAAACCGGCTCTCCGCCAGCCTGATCAGCCGCGCACCTCGGTGAGGTAGTTGTATGAGGTAGTTGTAGATGATCCTTGTGATGCTTCTTCGCCTCTACTGGCGGCACACCCGCCTTCGCGATCGCCCGGTCGATGAGGAACCGATTCTTCAGGACGCCACGTCATCGAGACCCATTGAATTGACCAAGGCTGCGGACAGAACCGCACTGACAAACTGCTACCCGCATCCTGACCACCTTCTCGAGTGACCGCCTTTGACCTTCTGCAGTTGCATGTTTCATCATGACGCCGCTTTGCAAGCCCAAAGGACACTATTCACAAGATAGGTTGCGGTTGCCGACAGCGAATTGTCTCTAGGGGTGTAGGCCGGCAGTGCGGCGACGAACGCACGGCGATATTGCGCAGCTAGAACTGCGAAATCTTCAAATACTGGGTTTCCGCTCCGGCGACCCAAGCGTTCCAGCTCGTCAGCGCTTGCGGACATGACCGGACGGACCTCTTCAACGACGGACTGCTGCTCACGGGTCCAGTCACCGTACGGAATGTTCGGATCGATTGCCCGCCATGGAGCTACTTCGTCCGCGAACATCTTGGCATTGGACTCCCACTCGGCGCACACTGGCAAGTCCCGCTCGATGAAGAGCTGCGAATCCGCCCCGCTCGAACCTGCTAGGCCAGAAGAAGGCTCATCGGGCTCGGACAGCAGCGGCTCGACGGCCGCTGCCGCTTTCGAGGACACCCCAGAGCAAATTCCACTGAGCGCGGACGACAGACCATCCACAACGGCGGCCAAGTCATCGTCGTTTTCAACGTAGGAGGGCAAGCGATCTACGAATCGTACTGTGTAAGCGACGAATTGACCGTAAACTTCACGCAAGACCCGATGTGGTGTTCGCGTCTCCAAGTTTCGCGTTTTCTCGGCAGCAGCCGTCATTGCCTTCGCGACAGTTTCATACATGGCACGTTGGCTGCTGCTCCAGGACGTCGCGGGCACTCTATAGTCACGATCTGCCCAGTTGACTGACTCTTCCGCTGTCGCAAGTTGTTGCCCGATGGAGCCCCACGCGTCACACGTGCTGTCCTCTGTTATCACATTGACGGAACTTGTATCACTAGTGCTGGCAAGGTCGGATTCAGGGCCGCTCGGCGTTCCAGCAACTGACGCGTTTTCGCTGTCCGGTTTGACAATGAGCACCGTGACCACCACCGCGAGTGCGATAGCCAAGACCACGGCGAGCCCGCCGAAGATCCATTTAACTTTGTCCCCGTTCGACGGAGTCGGTCCATTACCCCGCTGCTGCTGCGGGCCAGACGGCGGCGGTGGAAGCGAAGTCATGCGCCACCGTCAATCACTTGCCGAACTGGCGCACGCATGATCGCCGAACTAGTGATTCGCCAGGTCGCCCGTCCCCTCGCTCGCGTATGAACGCGTGCCGGTATACCCATGCATCCCCCTTGTGCAAAACCTAACGCTGCCGCAAGGCCAGCGTTTGCCACATCAGCTTAAACGCCCCTAGAGAGGGTGTGTGCGCCAATACACGGAACGCTCCCCGCTGGCGGACTGGCTCCACCGCAATGCATTCGGCTCGATACCGAGTCCAAGGCAAAGGCCGGGTTGCGTGTATCGGAGCCCGACGCGTCATCCCAATGGCGCAGCGCGGCGACCTCTGGCCCTCTCCCCAACCGATCAGATACAGGCCTACCGACACCACGGGCACTCCGCCGCCAGCACCTGTTGCTGCAGATTTGTGATGGTTCCACTGAGATGCATATGTAAGGGCTCTCCCCCAGCCTGATCAGCCGCGCACCTCGGTGAGGTAGTTGTAGATCGTGTAGCGCGTCACGTCGAGTTGGCCCGCGACGTGCTCCACCGAGTCACGGATCAGGAAGAACCCGGCCTCGTCGAGTTCACGCACCACCGCGGCCTTGTGCTGCTTCTTCATCTCCGCCGGCGGCACTCCCACCTTGGCGATCGCCCGGTCGATGAGGAACCGCTGCAGGCTGTCGATGTCGCGGGGGAAGGTCTCGGGCTGCTCGGGTGCATCGGCCGCAACAGTCTCTGCCATCGCGCTGTTCACACACAGACAGCCGACGGCGACGCCGTCGGCGTCACGCAGGAACAACGTCGACGAGCGGATCGGCCTGCCGTCGGGACTGTTGGTGCGGTAGTTGATCAGGTCCTGCGTGGTGCCGCGACGGATCAACCCCAGCAGCAGGTCGGTCATGGGACCGCCGACGGTCCGGCCCGTGAGATCCCCGGCGATCGCCACGATCGAATCGGGCAGCCGCGAAAGGTCGTGCAGCAGTACCTCGTTGCCCGGTCCCAGCATGGCCGCAAGGCCGTGCACGGCAGGCACCAGCGACGTGAGCAGCTCGTGCGTGGCCGGTCCGGACGCCGAAGGTGGTGCGGGCGTGGCGGTTCGGGCCCTGGCGAGTGCGGTCAGTGCGGACCGGACCTCATCGACGACGTCCAGCGATGTCGACGCGTGCGGCGACAACCGCACATGTTCGGGGCGCACGGTCGCGGCGATACCCGCCGAGTTGAGCGCGATGCCCACCTGTTCGGCCGGTTGCCCGGGCAGCGTGAACGCCAGGATGCCCGCGCGGCGGTCGGTGGCCGAAACAATTGTCGCCCCCAGGGATTCGAGCATGTCCTGCAGAGCGTCGACCCGCTCGGCGATACGCGCGGCGATGGCCGCGACCCCGGCGTCCTCCACGAGTTCGAGCGCCTCGGCGAACGCGCCGGAGGTCACGGGACTCAGGTTGGAGATCGACCACGCCGCGGCAGTGCTCTCGGGCGGGTGGATGGTGTTGTCGAACAGACCGGGGTCACGCGCGCCGGTCCAGCCCGAGAGCACCGGGTCCATGCGTTCGAGCATGCGGTCGGACAGCTTGGTGAAACCCGTGCCCCACCCGGCGCGCAGCCACTTCTGCCCGCCGACCACCAGCACGTCGGCCACCTCCCACGGCGCCTCGATGACGCCGAACCCCTGGATGCCGTCGACGACGAACAACCGGTCGCCGATCACGTCGCGCAGCGCAGCCAGGTCCGCGCGGTACCCGGTGCGGAAATCCACGGCGCTCACCGACACCACGGTGACGTCGTCGGTCAGGGCCTCGGCCACCGCGTCGGGCGTCACGTGTCCCGCCCGAAGACGGCGCACCGTGACCCGGCCCGTCTGTTCGGCGCGCGCCCACGGGTAGGTGTTGGCCGGGAACTCGGCCTCGGACACCAACACCGTCCCGCCGGGCACACTGAACGCGGCCTGCAACAGGCCCATGCTCGTATGCGGCTGCAGCACAATGTGATCGGTGTCGCTGCCGCACAGCCGGGCCGCGGCCGCCTTGGCACGCACCTCTTGGCGCATCAGTTCGTCGACGGTGGCGGGGCCCGCGTGCGCCGACTGCTCCGACAGGCGCGCGGTCGCGTCGAGGACCGCGTACGACGGTGGGCCGAACCGCGCGAAGTCCAGGTACCCGGCCGACTCGGTGAACTGCAGCAGGTAGCGCGGCGAGATGGGCCTCACGCGAGCACCCGCGCCAGGAACTGGCGGGTGCGTTCGTGCTCGGGGTCTTTCAGCACGCGGTCGGGCGGACCGGTCTCGACGACCGTGCCGTCGGCCATGAACACCACCTCGTCGGCGGCCTCTGCGGCGAAACCGATCTCGTGTGTCACCACGACCATCGTCATCCCTTCCCGGGCCAGGCTGTTCATCACGGCCAGCACCTCACCGACCAATTCGGGGTCGAGTGCGGAGGTCGGCTCGTCGAACAGCATCAGTTTGGGTTTCATCGCGAGCGAGCGCGCGATCGCCACGCGCTGCTGCTGCCCGCCGGACAGTTGCGCGGGGAACGCGTCGGCGCGGTCGGCCAGGCCGACCCGCTCCAGCAGTTCCATACCTTCCCGGCGGGCGACGTCGGGTGAGACTCCGCGTACCCGGACCGGACCTTCGATGATGTTCTCCAACGCGGTCCGGTGTCCGAACAGGTTGAAGCGCTGGAACACCATCCCGATGTCGCGGCGCTGCCTGGCGACGTCGCGCTCGCGCAACTCGTGGAGCTTGCCGTCGCGCAGCGCGAACCCGATGGGTTCGCCGTCCACCCACACCTGCCCGGCGTCGATGGTCTCCAGATGGTTGAGGCAGCGCAAGAACGTGCTCTTGCCGGCACCCGACGGGCCGAGCAGGCACACCACCTCGCCGCGGCGCACTTCGAGGTCGATGCCACGCAGAACCTCGGTGTGGCCGTAGCTCTTTCGCACGCCGACCGCGCGCAGCAAGGGTTCAGACACGGGCACTCCTCTTCAACGGCACCGCGCGCAGGGCCCTGGTGGCCTGTGCGGCGGCGCTGCGTTCGGCGCCGCCGAACCACCGTTCCAGGTAGTGCTGCCCGAAACCGGCGAGCGTGACCACCACCATGTACCAGATCGCCGCGGCGAAAAGGGTTTCCATCACCAGCAGGTTGTTGGACGAGATGTTGTTGGCGGCGTGCAGCAGTTCGGTCACACCGATCACCGATGCGATCGACGTGCCCTTCAACATGTCGATGAAGTCGTTGCCGGTGGGCGGGATGATCACGCGCATGGCCTGCGGCAGCACGATCCGGCGCAGGGTCTGCGCCGGGGTCATGCCGATGGACTTGGCGGCCTCGACCTGTCCGGAGTCGACGCTGTTCAGGCCGGCCCGCACGATCTCGGCCATGTACGCGCTTTCGTTGAGCGCCAGGCCGAGCAGCGCCGCGGTGAACGCGCTCACCAGTGCGTTGGTGGGTTCCTGCAGCAGATACCCGCCCATGGGCAGCGGGATCGAGATCACCGGGATGACCAACGCGAGGTTGTACCAGATGAGGATCTGCAACAGCACCGGAAGACCGCGGAACAACCAGATGTAGGCCGCGGCGAACCACCGCGCGACGGGGTTCGCGCTGCGTCGCAGCAGCGCGATGCCGACCCCGATGACGATCGCCGCGGCCTGCGCGACGAGCGCGAGCAGCACGGTGTTGACCAGGCCGACGGCCATGACGCGGTAGACCACGAAGTCGGGCACCGACGACCACTTGATCTGTGCGCGCGACAGCGCGATGAACAGCAGGACGAGGGCCGCGACGATGACGGCGGCGCCGACCCACCGGCCCCAGTGCCGGAGCCGGACGATCGGCAGGGGCTCAGCTACCGCCATTGATCGCGGGCTCCTTCAGCGCGCCCTGCTCGACGCCCCAGCTCTGCAGGATCGTCTCGTAGGTGCCGTCGGTCATCAGTTCGCCGAGGGCCTTGGCCACCGCCTCGCGCAGTGCGACGTTGTCCTTGTTGAAGCCGATGCCGTACGGGCCGCCCTCGATCGGCGGTCCTGGCACGACCTCGAACGCGTTGCCGTCGCCCGCGGTGCGGGAGATGTAGACCGCGCTGGGCAGATCGTTGAGGATCGCCGCGACGCGTCCGGTGCGCAGCTGGTTCTGGTTCTGCGTGTCGCTGTCGGTGGCCGTGACGTTCACGGCGGGCTTGCCCTCCTGTTCGCACCGCTGGCTCTGCGCGGCGGCGAATTTCTGGTGGCTGGTGCCCTGGACGACGGCGACGTTCTTGCCGCACAACGAGTCCGGGCCGGTGATGTTCTCGGGGTTGCCCTTCTGGATCATGATCGTGATGCCCGACGAGAAGTAGTCGACGAAGTCGATCTGCTGCTGACGTTCCTTGGTGTCGTTCATCGCGGCCATGGTCATGTCGACGCGGCCGGACTGCAGGCTGGTGATGAGCGACCCGAACGCCATGTCCTGGTGCTTGGCCTGGACGCCGAGTTTGGCCGCGATGGCCTTGGCGAGGTCCACCTCGTAACCGATCGGCGTCTTGCCGTCACCGGCGTAGAAGTTGTTGGGCGCCGACTGGATGTTCGAGCCGAGGTTGATGGTCTTGGACTGCGCGATCGCCGGCGGCAGCGCCGCGCTCAGCGCCGGGTCGGCCTCGATCGCGGCGATCACCTCGGTGTTGTCGGGGATCGCCGACGCGGTGCCGGGGGCCTGGGCGTCCCCCGCGGCGGCGTCTTCGGCGCTGCAGGCGACGGCGGCGCCTGCCGTCAGCAGCAGGGCGGCGAGCAGCACACCCGGGCGGTGGCGACTGCTCAGGCGGGTACGCAGCGTTGATGGCATCAGAGACCTCCACAGAGCGGTGAGCGGTGCGATGCGCCGAACGCTACAACAATTTGTTGAAATCTTCTCTACAAACTGTTGAAGTCAGTCGCCGCAGCCGTCGTCGCCGCACGGGCGACCAGCTCGGTGCGTAAGAGGTACCAGAAAAATCAGCCCTGGTCAGGCGACCAGTACTCGAGCATCTCGGCCAGGGTCTCGAACGCGGGACGGGAGACGCCGTACGCCACCTCGTAGTGGACGCTCAAGGGAAAGCCGAGCTGGCCGACACCGTCGATGACGCGCTTGTAGAGGTCGACCATCAACCGCCGCTTCTCGGCGGGATCCTGCTCGGCCAGACGCGAGACGAACTCCTGTTCGGCCGCGACGGCCGGATTGCCCGGGTCCTGGATGAGCCAGTTGATCAGCCCGACCTTGGCCTCCATCTTCGGCACGAAGCCGAACGACAGCAGGATCTCCGGACGGTGCTCGGTGGTCTTGGCGAACTCGGTGAGAAATCCCACGATGGCGTCGGAGTACAGCAGCTGCGTCATGCCGTACGTCGCGCCCTGGTCGCACTTGAAGTTGAACCGCCCCTGTTCGCCCTCGCGCGTCGGGATCAGGATCGCGCCGCGGTTGGGCACCAGGTCGGCGTAGATCGACAGCGCATCGGTGGGTGCGACGCCCTCCCCCTCGCCGTCCTTCATGGTGCGCGGGACGCCCACGAACGAGATGCCGTCGAAACCGGCGCCGCTGAGCGCCGTCAGGCGCTCACGCAGCGCCTCCTCACCCAGGAACGACGTGACCTGAGTGCACAGGCCGCGCAGGCCGGGCAGCTCGGGCCGGATGATGTTCCAGTATTCGAGGACGTCCATCTTGGGCTTCATCTCGATGGGACGGTCGTCGTCCTCGTCGATCATCCCGGGGATCATGACATGCCGGATCCGGCCTTCGATGCCGGTCTCGGCGGCGATTGCGAGCACCTTGTGGGCCTCTTCGACCGCGTACGAGGCGCCGCGCTCGACGTTCGGCGGCACGAGCTCCAGCGCGATGGTGTTCAGAGGCACGAACCTGCTCCCCATTTCCCTGACGACTTCACAGGTGGACCTGACCACACTACGGAGTCTGCCTGCGGACTCGCTCGGCGCGGTCGGATAACCGCAGCTCGGACGCGCACGACACCCGCGGGGCGTGATAAACCTCCCCCATGGCTGAACGCGTCAAGTTCCCCAGTTCGACCGGCCCGATGCTGGCAGGCGCCATCGACCTGCCCGAGGGCGAGGTACGTGGCTGGGGTGTTTTCTCGCACGGGTTCACCCTCGGCAAGAACTCGCCCGCCTGCTCGCGCATCTGCAAGCAACTCGCGAGCGAGGGCATCGGCATGCTGCGTTTCGACGCGCTCGGCCTCGGCGACTCCGACGGTGACTGGGGCGACGGATCGTTCACGGTCAAGGTCAACGACATCATCGAGGCCGGCCGGTTCATGGCCGAGCGCGGCACACCGCCCGACATCCTGGTCGGGCATTCGTTCGGCGGCGCGGCGGTGCTGGCCGCGGCGCGGCAGATCCCCAGCGTGCGCGCTGTCGTGACGGTCGGGGCACCGGTCGACCCGGTGCACGTCGAGCACCAGTACGACGCATGCCTGGAGCAGGTGCTGGCCGAGGGCAGCGGCGAGTGGATGGTGGGTGGACGGACCCTGACCCTCAAGCGCGCGTTCGTCGAGGACGTGCGCGCCGCGCAATTGCGGGACAAGATCAAGAACCTGCGCCTGCCGCTGCTGATCCTGCACTCCCCGACCGACAACACCGTCGGTATCGAGAACGCGAGCCACATCTTCCAGACCGCGCGACATCCGCGCAGCTTCGTCTCCCTGGAGGGGTCCGAACACCTGCTCACCGGCCCGGGTCAGGCACGCCGGGCCGGGCGCATCATCGGCGCGTGGGCCGATGCGTATCTGGGCGAGCGGTGAGGTCGTGAAATAGTTCGCTACATGTCTGACGTCGCCACCCGGATCGCGTTCGTACAAGCCACCTGGCATCGCAACATCGTCGATCAAGCGCGGGCCGGGTTCACCGACCGGATCAACGAGCTGGGTTTTTCCAGTGACACGTTGGAGTTCTTCGAGGTACCGGGAGCGTTCGAGATCCCGCTCACGGCGAAACGACTCGCCGAGACGGGGCGCTACCGCGCGATCGCGGCCGCAGGCCTGGTGGTCGACGGCGGCATCTACCGGCACGAGTTCGTCGCGACCGCGGTGATCGACGGCCTGATGCGCGTGCAGCTCGACACCGACGTCCCGGTGTTCTCGGTGGTGCTCACGCCGCATAACTTCCACGAGCACGACGAGCACGTGCGGTACTTCACCGAGCACTTCGTCAAGAAGGGCGCGGAGGCCGCCAACGCGGTCGCCGCGACGCTCGAACTGCACGCCTCGCTCGGCTGACGCTGCCACCCACCGATGCCTCGTGGCGACGGTGGTGTGCGGCTTACGATCAGGCCAGCAGTCAGGGCGGGTCGAAGGCGGCGTCCGATGGTCACGATCGATGAGTTCTCTCATCTGACGTCGGAGATCTACGCCTCGGCGATCGCACCGCAACGATGGTTGACCGCGATCGCCGGGATCAGCCGGACGTTGTGCGCGACGGGCGGCGGCCTCCTCATCGCGGCCGACGGCACGCGTTCGGTGGTGCAGACCAACGTGCCCGAGGACGCCAAGGCGAGTTACATCGCGTACTACCGGCACATCGACTACGTGCTGAGTGCGGTCGAGTCGGGGCCCGTCGGACTGGTGCGGACCGGACCGGAGATCATCACGCCCAAGGTGGATTCCGAGTTCGGTGTCGACTGGATGCGCCCGCACCGGATGGACGACGGTTTGTTCGTGCGGCTCACCGACGGTGCACTGCCGACGTGTTTCCTGGTGGCCGCGCCCGGCAACACACCCGCAGGCCCCTTCTGCACCGCCGAGCGCATCCGCCTCCTGAGCGCCATCGTGCCGCACCTGCAACAGGCGCTGCGTATCCACCGTCACCTCAAGGGCATCGACGCGCCCGTCCCCGACGCCATCCGCGACGGCGCCCCCGACGACACCCTCGACACAGAGGCGGCCCTGCGCGCGGTCGACGTGTTCCGGCACGGGATCGTCCTGGTGGACACGTCGCATCGCGTCGTGCACGCCAACAGCAGCGCCGAGCGGGTTCTGCGTGTACGCGACGGATTGCACACGCGCGGCGGCAGATTGGAAGCTGACAACGCCGCCGTCGATCGCGCACTGCACCGCGGTATCGCCGGCGCACTGTGTGCCCCAGCAGAATTCGATCCGACATCTGCGCCCCGTGGGACGACCTTGCTCTGCTCACGGCCATCTGGTGAGCGCCCATACGTGATCCACGTGCTTCCCACCGCATCGAGCGCGCTGGTGGCGATCATCGATCCGACATCGGAACCGGAGCCCCCCGCGGAACTGCTGCGTCACCTGTACGGGTTGACCGACGCGGAGGCCCTCGTCGCGCTGCGCATCCTGCGGTGCGAGGGCGTCGCGGCGACGGCCGAGGCGCTCTCGGTGTCGCCCACCACCGTCCGAACACACCTCCGCCACATCTTCGAGAAGACGGAGACCCACCGACAGGCCGAACTCGTCCGTCTTCTGATTGCCTTGGCGCCCTAGAGCCGGGCCCTAACCGCTCGCCTTGGCCGCGCTGCCCCCGACCTCGGCGGGCAGTGGCGGCGGCAACGGCGTGGTCGGTGTCGTGGATTTCGGCGCGCTCGCGGCCGGTCCCGGACCTGGCCCCGAACTCGGGCCGTGGAAGTCGACCATGGTCTCTTCCCGGATCACCTTCTCGCCGGTGCTCACCACCAGCGACTTCGAGGTCACCAGATACTCGACCCCGGCGTTCTCGGCCAAGAAGGCCCCGTCGTCGGAACGTGTCGCGGGAATGATCAGCTTGGCGCCGTCGCGCAACCGCACACCCCGGTACTCGTAGCCGCCTCCCGACACCTTGCAGATCGCGATCCGCGACAGGTCGGTGCTGCCGAAGAGCACCGTGTCATCGGCGCTGGCACAGCGGGCCGTGGAGTCCTCATATCCTTGCGCGTCGGCCGCGGGAGCTGCCGCCGCGGTTGGTGCTGCCAGGCCGAGCACTGTGAGGGCCGCCGCAGCGGCGACGGTGTGACTGAGTGAGAAGGCCTTGTGGAACATCGATCACCACTCAACCACCGCTTTGCTGCTGACGGTGTCGTCAGCGCCGTGGCGCCACCGAATCGTTAGGTGCCCGAGACCAACCCGTCAGCTTGCGGGCTGCTGCTGCGCTGCCCGGCAGAGAGCTAGACGAGTTCGCGCAGTTGCTCGATGAGACGCACCCGGTCCGCTGCGGTCTCGCCGATCGGCACGACGTTGAGGGTCGTGACACCGGCTTCGCGGTAGGCCGCGATGCGTTCTCTGACAAACCCCGCGCTTCCGATGAGGTTGACGTCGCGGACCAAATCGTCCGGTACGGCCTTGGCGGCGGCGTCTTTATCACCGGCGAGGTACAGCTCCTGGATGCGGTCGGCCTCGGCCCCGTACCCGTAGCTCGTGGCCAGCGAGTGGTAGAAGTTCTTGCCCTTGGCGCCCATGCCGCCGATGTACAGCGCGAGGTGCGGCTTCACGAACTCGCGCAACGGTTCGACGTTGTCACCGATCGCGAGCACCGGACCGGCGTACACATCGAGCTCACCCAGGGCCGGATCACGTTTTGCCTTTCCGGCTTTCAGTGCATCACCCCAAACCGTGGCGGCCTTCTCGGGCAGGAAGAAGATGGGTTGCCAGCCTTCGGCGATCTCGGCGGCCAGCTCGACGTTCTTGGGCCCCAGCGCCGCGAGCAGCACTGGAATACGTTCGCGGACCGGTTGATTGATGAGCTTGAGCGCCTTGCCCAGACCCGTCCCCTGATCGGCGGGCAGCGGAACGGTGTAGTGCTTGCCCTCGTACTGCAGGCGCTCACGGCGCCACACCCGGCGGCAGATCTCCACGACCTCGCGCGTCCTGGCGATGGGCGCGTCGTAGCGCACGCCATGGAATCCCTCGATCACCTGCGGCCCCGATGCACCGAGGCCGAGGATGAAGCGACCGTCGGAGACGTAGTCGAGTCCTGCGGCGGTCATCGCGGTGAGAGTCGGTGTGCGCGTGTAGAGCTGCAGGATGCCCGAGGCCAGTTGCACGCGGTCGGTACGGGCCGCGAGATAGCCGAGTCCGCTCACGGCGTCGAACGAATACGCCTCGGGTACGAACACGATGTCGAGGCCCGCGCGTTCGAGGTCGGCGACCTCGGCGGCGATGTCCTTGAAGCCGCCGGCATAGTTGATGGACAGACCGATCTTCATGCTCACGCTTCCCCGAGTGCTTCCCGCTGGATGCGGTCGAACTGCGCGCCCATCGCCTCGGCGAGTGCCTGGGCGCCGGACAGCGGGCGCACCATGACCATGAGGTCGTCGATGAGCCCGTCGTCGTCGGTGTGGATGAAGTCGCAGCCGTTGACGGTCTTGCCATCGACCTTGGCCTCGAAGATCAGGGCGTGGTCGCGGCCGTTCGGGTCGCCGATCTCGCGCACGTACCGGAAATCGGTGAAGACGCGAAGCACGCCGCGCAGGATGGCCGCGGTGATGGCCTTGCCCGGATAGGGCTTGTACGCGACGGGGCTGGTGAACACCACGTCATCGGCCAGCAGTGCGGTCATCGCGTCGGTGTCTCGTGCCTCGACGGCCTGACGGAACGGGTGCATCCCGACCCCCTGAGTAGTCACTTTGTTGAGTAGGTGAGCCTGACGCTAGGCAGCTGACCTGCATATGTCTATGTGGTACTAATCACTTTGTTGACTATCAACGTCTCTACCCATCTGTGCACCCGGCCCGTATGGTGTGGCCGTGGCGCTACGCGACGCGGTGCTGGCCGCACTTCTCGAAGGCGAGTCCTCGGGCTATGACCTGGCGAAGAGTTTCGACGCGTCGGTGGCCAATTTCTGGACCGCCACCCCACAGCAGCTGTACCGCGAACTCGAGCGCCTCGCGGCCGACGGTCTGATCGAAGCGCGTGTCGTGGAGCAGGAGCGCAGGCCCAACAAGCGCATGTTCTCACTCACCGACGCCGGGCGCGCAGCGCTGCGCGAGTTCACCGCCAAGGCGCCCAAACCCTCGACGATCCGCGACGAACTGCTCATCAAGGTCAATGCGGTCGACGCCGGTGACGCGGCTGCCGTGCGCGACGCGGTGACCGAGCAACTGCGCTGGGCTACCGAGAAACTCGCCCGGTACGAGCGCATGCGCATCCGCATGCTGGCAGGGCGCAGCGAGGACGAGTTCGTGGCGGGCACCGATCGCATCGGCCCCTATCTCACGCTGCTGCGCGGGATCTCGTTCGAACAGGAGAACGTGCGGTGGGCCGAGCACGCGCTGGATCTGCTGCGGCGGCGCATGGATCCGGGACGTCAGGGCCGCATGCTGCGCAGCGTGCGACGCACGTAGTCGTCGAGCACTTCGTCGCGTGTGGGCCAGTCGTTCGTGGTGACCAGAAGCGCGTAGAACCCCAGCAGGAAGAACACCGCACTGTTCACCGGGTTGACGTCGGCCGCGACGTCGCCACGCTGCCGGGCCGCTTCGATCTCCTCGGTCACCCTGGCGATCACCGGATGCTCCATGCCTTCGTCGACGCGTGGACGGGTCTGCGAGAAGTGCAGCGCCAGAAAGTCTTTGAACAGCAAGTCGCCGAGGCGGCGCTCCAGGCCGATCACCAGGCGCACGATTTCGCGAAGCGCGGCCTCCAGATCGTGCGGCTTCTTGACGAACTGGGCGAACTGCTTGGCGATGCGCTCTTCCTCACGCTGCTCGAGTTCCAGCAGCACGTGCTCCTTGGTGGGGAAATGGAAGAAGAACGTGCCGTGCGCGACTCCGGCCGCGGCCACGATCGTGCCGACGTCGGCGTCGGCCATGCCCGCGCGTTTGAACTCGGCGATCGCCGCGCCCATCAGACGTTCACGGGTCTGCAGGCGCTTGGCCTCGCGCGCCGTCAGCCCGTCTGCCCCTGCCATGCCCGTCCTTCACGCCGAGATCCGTCCGACGTGGACCCTATCCGAACTCCCTCACGCCGCGGCATCACGCAGGATCTGCTGCAGGCGCTCCAACGGGTCCCCCGTCCCGGGGTTGAGGCGATCACCGGTGTCGGTGTCCGGCGGTGTGCCACCCGCGCCGGCAGGAGGCGGCACGGGCGCCGCCGCGGGCGGCGGGGGTGGTGGGGGCGGCGGCGCCGCGGTCCGCATCGCGGTGAGCTTGTCGTCCAACCGGGCCTGCGCCTGCTCCCGGATGTCCCGGCGCTGCGGATCGGGGTCGTCGTTGCCGGTGAAGCAGCCCTGCGGGGCGCGCGCCACCACGTCGCGTGCGGCTTCGTAGTGGGCGATCGCGGCCGGGGTGGCGAACCGGGAGGCGGCCCGGTCACCGAGCGTCTCGCGGACGAGTGCGAGGTCCACGCGCACCGGGCACGTGTCGGCGATTCCCAGCGCCTGGGCGTACTGCTGTTCTGCATCGGTGAGCCGGTCCTCCAGCACGGCGCGGGCTCCCTCGGCGATGTGGGCCTTGGCGGGTTCGACGACGTTGAACACACGCAGCACCGAGACTCCACCGGCCATCGCGCCGGCGTCGCGCTCGGCGTAGTCCGATGTCACCGAGCGGCCTGCCACCACGACCGACAACAGCTTGACGATGATCAGCACCGTCACCACCGCGACCGGAGCCGAGTACACCAGCAGACGCCGCCTCATGCCGGCACCACCGTCTCGGTGTTGCGCCGCAGTTCGCGCAGCACCAGGTACAGTTCGGCGAGCACCAGGATCGCGGCGATACCGGCCGGGAGCCAGTAGATCTCGACCCGTGACGCCCCGGCCGCCGGCGTGCCCGCCGCCGAATCGGCGGCATCCGCAGGCACATCCGAGAGGTCGTCGGCGTACGGGACCCCGATCTGATCGGCGACCGCGCGCAACCGCTGTGCGCCCGCACCGCCGAAGCCGAGCACCGCACCTCCGTCGACGGCACCCTCGGGCAGGTCGAACTCGCGTTGCGGCGCTTGCGATCCGGGCGCCCCCGCACCCAGGTAGTACACGAGGTTAGCCGCGCGAGGGAACTGCTGTTGTGCGCTGATGAGCTGATAGCGCAGCACGTTGCCTGCCGCGCCGACGTTGGCCTGCTCGGCATCGGCCCCGGTGTCGGTCCCGAGTGCGGCGACGACCGGGCGCAGGCTCCACGTGTCGGCCGAAAGCGGCCAGGTGACCGTGGGCCGCGAGGTGAACGTGATGACCGCGAACCGTGCGTCGGGATGGCGGTCGATCAACTGCGTGATGTCGTCGCGTGCGGCGGCCATGTGACGGGCCATGGCGGGTGAACGGTCGACGAGGACGAACACGTTGGGCTCGCGGTCACCGGCCGCACGGACGGACTCCTGGCCGTCGTCGCCGAACGTCGGGCGCAGCGCCGCGACGAGCAGCAGGAACGCGGCCGTAGTGAGACCGGCCCACCGCCACCGGGTGACCCCGCCGGTTCGCCACGTCGTGATCCGCGCGGCGAGCACCGCGGCGGCGAGCACGGCGAGCACGAGAGGGGGCAGGACGGGGTGCAGGCTCATGTGCGCCTCCTGCACAGCGGCAGAACCGACAGGGCCAGCACCGCGCACAGCGCCACCAGCAGCGGGATGTCGGGGGTCTCGGCCGAGCGCACCTGTGCCTCGCCCTCGACGCGCGCTTCGGGCGGGTGCTGCCGGATCTCGGTGAGCGCCGAGGCCACGTTGGCATCGGCGCGGTAGGACCGGCCGCCCGTGCCCGCGGCGAGGCGGTCGAGTGCCCCCTCGGTGTCGGTGATGACGTTGACCTGCACGCCCGCGGTCTGGGCCATCTCCCGGACCCGGTCGGCGGTGAACAACTGACCGGCACCGGTGGTGGGCTGCGGGCCGACGTAGACCAGTGATCGCCGCTGCGGCGCGGCCTCGTCGAACGCGGGAAAACCCGTCAGACACAACGCCATGAGGTCCTCGACATTGCGGGCGTAGTCGGTGTAGGACACCGGCGACACGAACGGAGCACCGTCGGCCTGCCCGGTGGCGTAACCACCGAATTGCGCGGCCGCGTACTGATAGTCGCGTGTGAGTGGTACGACGCGGCGGTTGCCCGAGGTCAGTCCGATTCGTTCGGTGCCGAATGCCGGTATGCGGCCGGCGAACCAGCGCAGCGTCGTGGTGACGGCGGGATCGTCCAGCGGCGCGCCGATGCACACAATGACATCCTCGGGTTGCGCGGCCGGGGCGCTCTGCGTCGCCGACGGCAGGCCCGTCGGCCGCGCCGCGGCAGCGACCGCCGCGACGAAGGCCACGACCAGCAAGGCTGCCGTCGCACATGCGCTCAGCACGCGCATCCGCACCGCGCGAACGTATTCCGGCAGCCCGGTCAGGCGCGCGGTGTTGGCCAACGGGCGCAGATCGCCGAGTGTTTCGTCCCGTCGCCACAGCAACGCCGCCATGACGCACGCCGCCAGTGCGACACAGCCGACGATCGCGACGATCCACCAGGTCAGGTCCATGTGCGGATCAGCTCCTCGGCCGCACGGCCCGCGTCCGCGGCATCGACCATGGTGCGCCGGTTGAACTGGAGATCTGTCAGATCCGACAGCAGTGGCGCGGCGGACGCCAGTTCACCGTCGGCGATGTCGTCGACCTGCATGTACTGCGCTCGCACACCGGTCACTGCGTGCAGGAAGTCGCGCACCTGGCGGCTCAGTTCGGCGGCGGCCTGCGTGGCCGTGAGTTCACCGCCACGCAGCCGTGTTGTAATGGCGCGCACGGCCCGCGCGTACCGGCGTTTGGCGATCTCGGTGCGGACCGCGGTCAGCATCGGCACCTGACGGCCGGGACTGGTGAACGCGAAAACAGCCGTGTACCAACCGATGAGGGCCACGGTGAGTGCGATGGCGACCCACAGCCACACCGCCGAATAGGGTGTGGGGCCGATCAGGTGTCCCAGCAGGTCATCCGGCACGCGCGTACACCCCGGTCATCGCGGTGAGAGCCGTCCGGATGCGCGCACTCCCGGTGACCCTGGTGTGCGGTATACGATGCCCGGTCAAGAACTCCGAAAGCCTTTGCCGCCGTTGTTCCTCCGCACGCCGGTACGCCTGCAGCACGTCGGCCCCCAGATCGTCGGCGATGAGCCGTCCGTCGGACACCTCGTAGCCCCGCTGCTCCCCGGTGCCCAGCGCGGGCATGTCGGCGATCATGGGCCACAGCACATCGTGGCGGGCGGTCAGGGGACGCAGCACCGCGTCCAGGCGGTCGGTGATCTCGGGTTCGTCGGACACCACGAACACCAGCAGTCGGTGGCGGTGATGGCGCGCAACCCATTCGAGCTGTGTCGCGACGTCACTCGGTCCGGGTTCGGTGGTCGTGTGGTGGTGGAACCGGTGCAGCATGCTCTCGATGTGGGTCTCGCCGCGGCGCAACCTGATGTCCACGCACCCACGACGGTCTCCCGCCACCATGCCGATCTCGTCGGAACGGGGCAGTGTGATGAGGCCGATCGCACCGATGAGGTTCAGTGCCACATCCCTTTTCAGCTCTGTCGACGGTGCCATGGCGGACATGTTGCGGCCGCCGTCGGCCACCACCAGGATCTTGTGGTGCTTCTCCGAGACGAAGCGTTTGATCAGGGTGTGCCCCGACCGCGCCGTGGCCTTCCAGTCGATGTCGCGGACGTCGTCGCCCCGGACGTAGGGCCTCAGTTCGTCGAATTCGAGGCTGCGCGTGTGCACCAGCGAGTAGCGGCCGCCTTCCAGCAGACCACCCGCGTCACGGCCGAAGTGCGCCTTTGCGGCGTCGAGATGCCTACCCACGACAGCCCTTTCACGGCACTCGGACCGCGGCGAGCACCGCGTCGATCACCACGTCGGGGGTGATGCGGGCGCTGGCGGCCTCGAAGCCCAGGATCAGGCGGTGCCGCAGCACCCGGTGGGCGAGCCTGGCGATGTCGTCGGGAACCACGTGGTCGCGGCCACGCAGCAGCGCAAGAGCCCGCGCGGTGCGGCACAACGCGATGGTCGCGCGTGGACTCGCGCCGTACTCGACGAGACGCGCGAGGTTGGTGGGCAGAAAACTGTCGGGTTCGCGGGTCACGCCGACGAGCCTGCCGGCGTACTCGACCAGCGCGCGGTCCAGATGCACGGACTCGGCGATGCGCTGCACGCGGCGGACGTCGTCGATGCCGACGACGGGCGTACCGTGCCTGCCGCGTTCGTACAGACCGGCGTCCATGCGGGCGATCATCTCGACCTCGTCGGCCACCGACGGGTACCGCACGATCTCCTTGAGCATGAACCGGTCGGTCTGTGCTTCCGACAGCGGGTACGTGCCCTCCTGGTCCACAGGGTTCTGCGTCGCGATGACCAGGAACGGTTCCGGGATGGGGTATTCGACGCCCGCGATGGTGGTCTGGCGTTCCTCCATCGCTTCGAGCATGGCGCTCTGGGTTTTCGCGCTCGACCGGTTGATCTCGTCGAGCAGCACGATGTTGGCGTGCACGGGACCCAGTTGGGTGGTGAACGAATGCGTCGCGGCCTCGTACACCTGGGTGCCGATGATGTCGCTGGGCAGCAGGTCCGGTGTGCACTGGATGCGGTGGAAGCTGCCGTCGATCGACTCGGCGATCACACGTGCCGCGGTGGTCTTCGCCAGGCCGGGGACACTCTCCAGCAGCAGGTGTCCGCCGCTGAGCAGCGCCACGAGCATCGACTCACGCAGATGGTCCTGGCCGACCACCTTGGCCGAGAACGCCGACGTCACCGCACCCACGATCTGCTGGGCTTCGGCGACGTCGCGCTGGTCGAGCTGTAATCGTGGTGCCGTCACCCGCGGTATGTACCCAGGGCCCGCCCATCTCATGCCCTCGCGAGGCGCTCCGGCATTGCGACGGGTGCGGACTGCAGCCAGGACGCGAGGTTGCGCACGTAGTCCTTGAACACCTCGAGGTGTTGCGGATCGGCCTTCATCCCGCTGCCCGGCAGTTCGGTGACGAATGAGGGAGCACCGTGGTCGACGTCCCAGTTGTAGTCGGCGAAGTGGTGGAACGTCGATTCGGCCACCGCACGGCCCATGGGTGTTCCGTCGTCGGTCGTCTCGCCGTCGAGCAGGACCGCGAGGTTGAAGTGCCTGCCGGTCGAGGTGCTGCGGCCCTGCGCCAGCACCTCGGCGAACGGCGTGTCGGCCGACACCGCGCCCTCGTGCGGGTGCGCCGGGAACCACTCGATGCGCCCGCTCGCGGTGCGGTCGGTGCGCAGTAGTTCGTGCACGTGATCGTTCACCAGGACGGGCTGGTAGTCGCCGTTGGCACCCGAGTGGTAGTTGGGCCACGAGATGTCCGGATTGTCCTGGTCGTCACACATCGTGGCGGGGTCGACGCCGGCATCGAGGGACCCGTGGAACTGGTTGACCGCACCCAGCGAGCCCAGGCCCAGCAGGCAGCTGCCGAGGTCCTGGTGATCGCGGGCGGTCAGGACACCGCCGCCGTTCTCACGGAAGCGCAGGATCGCCGCGCACTCGGCCGCAGTCAGGCCCGTGCCGACGTCGACGGCCATGAGCCACAGCTGCTCGAAGTCGAGTTCGTCGAGCCGGCTCAGCACGGGATCGTCGTGCGCGTGGGCCCGGTTGCGTGCCGTGACGTCGTGGCCCGCCGAGCGCAGTTCGTCGGCCAAAAGGGAGAACCGCGTGACGTCCCAGTCGTCGAGGTTCTCGGTGATCGTGGTCTGCAGCAGGATTCTCGCCATCGGAATCACGCCTCTCGTTCCGCCGAGGGATGGGGTCGCACTTCAGCGTGACGCGGGTGATGCGTGGCGCGGACCCTTGAGAATTCGTGGTCCGGTGATCACTGGTCGGCGCGCAGTGTGAGCACGCTGATGTCGGGTGGCGCCCCGATGCGCACCGGCGGGCCCCAGAAACCCGCACCCCTGGTCACGTACAGCTGGGTGTCGCCGACGGTCGACAGCCCGGCGAGCGACGGCTGCACAGCCGACACGACGTAGTGGAACGGCCACAGCTGGCCGCCGTGCGTATGGCCCGAGAGCTGCAGGTCGACGCCCCGTTCGGCGGCCTCGGTGACCTGGACCGGCTGATGCGCGAGCAGGACCGTCGCCTGCGACGGGGCGACGCCGGCCAGGGCCCGGTCGAGGTCCGGTGGGTCCGAACTCCGTTCCCCGGCCACGTCGTTGACGCCGGCGAGCGCGAACGACGCACGGCCGCGCCGGATCGGGGTGTTCTCGTTGCGCAGCGGCGCGACGCCGAGCCGCTCGAGTTCACGCAGCCACTCGCCGGTCTCGTCGGTGAAGTACTCGTGGTTGCCGGTGACGAAGAAGCTGCCTTCGCGGGCCGCCAGGTCCTGCAACGGTTCCACCGCGGCGCCCAGTTCGCTGACCGTGCCGTCGACGAGGTCGCCGACGATCGCGACGAGATCGGGCTCGGTTTCGTTGATCATCCGCACGATCCGCTCGGTGTGCGATCGGCCCAGCATGGGCCCCAGGTGGATGTCGGACACCACCGCGATGCGGAAGCCGTTGAACGCCGGGTCGATTCGTCCCAGCCGGACGGGAACCTGCAGCATTTTGGGCGGTCCCAGCGCGATCGACGCGCCGGTGCCGACGAGCGCCACCGACGCCACACCCGCGGCCACCGCACCGCCGCGCGCGAGGAACATCCGCCGGTTGACCGCCGTCGATTCAGGCGCTGCTTCCTGCGCGCCGCCACGTTTGACCCACCGCCGCAGCACCAACCGCACGGGCTCGAGCACCAGCAGCGTCAGCACGAGGTAGAACACCAGCGCCAACCACACGAACCCGGGCCAGGACAGCCACGCCGCCTCGCGGATGTCGAACACCCGCGGGACGATCAGCCCCGCGAACAACAGCGCCGTCGGGATCAGGAACAGCACGGTGGCCACGCGTCGTGACCGGCCCGGCGTCGTGGTGTTCTTCGCCAGCCGCGTCCACACATAGAAGTGCATCGACGCGAGCACGACGATCAGCACGACGATGAACATGCACTCCCTTTCGGAAATGCCGTCAGCTTAGTTCGCGGCGCGCCGAACCAGCTCGTCGATTGCCGAGGGGTCGTCGGTGTCGACCACCGGGAAGCCGGATCCGGGTTCGCCCTCCCAGTGCAATTCGATCCCCGGGTTGTGGACGTCGGATCCGTCGGCGAGGAAGAAGTGCGGGCTGCCCTGCACGTCGTCGGCGTGCGCGCGGTAGGTGCGCATCATCTCGGCGCGCGCGGTGCCCTCGTCGAGGTCGCGGCGCAGCGCCTCGGCATCGACGTCGGCGCATCCTCCCGCGATGTCGACGATCTCGTGCAGCAGCGATATGGGTCTGCTGTCGGTGAAGAACGCATGACGGATCGCCATGTCGAGTTGTTCTGCGGCCTTGGGAGATTGGCGTTTGGCAGCGTGCACGGCCTCATTGGCGAGCAGCGAGGTGATCGGCCATTCCGACGCCTCACCCTGCCACGGCGCCCACCCGAAGTCCGGCGCCAGCGCACCGACCACGGGAATCTCGCTGTCCAGGAACCGTTTCGGGATCGGGAAGCGGTTGACGTCCTCCAGCAGGTACAGCTGATGGTCGACGTGCAGCGCGTCGGACAGACCCGCGCGCTCACGGGCCTGATAGAACCGGTGCAGCGCCACGGTCGCCCAGCCGCACACCACGTCGCTGAACAGCACGACGGTTCCGGGTTTCACATGCACGCTCATGGCTTCAGGATGATCTTGACGGCGCCGTCCTGTTTCTTCTGGAAGATCTCGTAGGCGTGCGGCGCCTCGTCGATGGGCAGTATGTGCGTGGCGAAGTCGTCGACGCCCAACGGGTCGTCGTCGCCGAGCAACGGCATGATGTCGTCAACCCACCGCTTGACGTTGGCCTGACCCATGCGCAGTTGGATCTGCTTGTCGAACAACGTGAGCATCGGGATCGGGTCGGCGGTGCCCCCGTACACGCCGATCAGCGAGATCGTGCCGCCGCGGCGCACGGTGTCGATCGCCGAGTACAGCGCGTCGAGCCGGTCGACGCCGGCGTTCTCCATCATCGGTTTGGCCACCGCGTCGGGCAGCGCGGCCGCCGCGGTCTGCATGATCTTCGCGACGGGTGAGCCGTGTGCCTCCATGCCGACCGCGTCGATCACCGCGTCGGTGCCCCGGCCGTGGGTCATCGACCGGATGACGTCGCCGAGCGGTTCGTCGATCGCACCCAGATCGATGGCCTGGATGCCGCGGTCGGCGGCGCGGCGCAGTCGCTCGGGGATGCGGTCCACCGCGAACACCTCATAGCCGAGGTGGTGCGCGATGCGCGCGGCCATGTCGCCGATCGGCCCGAGGCCCAGCACGGTCACCGTGCCGCCTTTGGGGATCTCGGCGTAGGCAACCGACTGCCATGCGGTGGGCAGCACGTCGGACAGGTACACGTATCGCGAGTCGGGTGGCCCGTCGGGCACCTTGATGTGGGTGAACTGGGCCTGCGGCACGCGCAGATACTGCGCCTGCCCGCCGGGCACGCTGCCGTACAACTCGGAGTAGCCGAACAACGCCGCGCCCATGCCCTGCTCGCGCACCTGGGTCGTCTCGCACTGCGTGTAGAGCTTCTGGTCGCACATGAAACAGTGCCCGCACGAGATCTGGAACGGTATGACGACGCGGTCGCCGACCGACAGGCCGTCCACGGCCGATCCGACCTCGCGCACGATGCCCATCGGCTCGTGGCCCAGGATGTCACCCTCGTTCATGAATGCGCCCAGCACCTCGTACAGGTGCAGATCGGAGCCGCAGATGTTGGTCGAGGTCACCTCGATGATGGCGTCGGTGGGCTGCTCGATCTTCGGGTCGGGCACGTTGTCCACTCGGACGTCGCGCCTGCCGTGCCAGGTGACCGCTTTCACTGCCTGCTCCCCTCGTTGGTTGTGAGGTGGGCTACCCCACCGGAGCTGGCCCAAACCTTGGCCCGGGGCGTCTGGCACGCTGGTGACCACCATGACCGACTCCTCCCAGCTGCTCGCCGATCCGGCCGATCTGTCCGGTGTGCGCGCGATCGGGGCCGATCCCGACGAGTTGTTCGCGTCGTTCGCCGCGTGGGCCGAGGCCAACGGCACCACGCTGTACCCGGCGCAGGAGGAGGCGCTGATCGAACTGGTCAGCGGCGCGAACGTGATCCTCGCGACGCCGACCGGGTCCGGGAAGTCCCTCGTGGCGACCGGCGCGTTGTACGCCGCGCTCGCGGCGGGCAGGCGCAGCTACTACACCGCACCCATCAAGGCCCTGGTCAGCGAGAAGTTCTTCGCGTTGTGCGACGTGTTCGGCGCGGTCAACGTCGGCATGCTCACCGGGGACGCGGCCGTGAACTCCGATGCGCCGATCATCGTGTGCACCGCCGAGGTGCTGGCCAACATCGCGCTGCGCGAGGGCGGCGACGGACCGCTGGGCACGCAGCCGTGCATGGTCGTCATGGACGAGTTCCACTTCTACGGTGACCCCGACCGCGGCTGGGCGTGGCAGGTGCCGCTGCTGGAGCTGCCGAGTGCGCAGTTCCTGCTGATGTCGGCCACGCTCGGCGACGTCACGTTCCTGCGCGCAGACCTCACGCGCCGCACCGGGCGCACCACCGCACTGGTGGCCAACGCGGCCCGGCCCGTGCCGCTGTTCTACAGCTACGCGACCACACCCATGCACGAGACCATCACCGACCTGCTCGACACCAGACAGGCCCCGATCTACGTCGTGCACTTCACGCAGGCCGCGGCGCTGGAACGCGCACAGGCGCTCATGAGCATCAACGTCGCGACCAAGGACGAGAAGGCCGCGCTGCGGGACATGATCGGCGCGTTCCGCTTCTCGACGTCGTTCGGTTCGACGCTGTCGCGCCTGGTGCGCCACGGCATCGGCGTGCACCACGCGGGCATGCTGCCCAAGTACCGCAGGCTGGTCGAGCAGCTGGCACAGGCCGGCCTGCTCAAGATCATCTGCGGCACAGACACTCTGGGCGTCGGCATCAACGTCCCGATCCGCACCGTGGTGTTCTCGGCGCTGTCGAAGTACGACGGCACCCGCACGCGCCTGCTCAACGCGCGCGAGTTCCACCAGATCGCCGGGCGGGCCGGGCGCGCCGGGTTCGACACCGCGGGCACCGTGGTGGTGCAGGCCCCCGAACACGAGGTGGAGAACCTCAAGCAGTTCGCGAAGGTCGCCGACGACCCGAAGAAACGTCGGAAGCTGGTGCGCCGCAAGGCCCCTGCGGGCATGGTGCCGTGGAGCGAAACGACCATGACGCGTCTTGTGGAGGCACCGCCGGAGCCGTTGAGCAGCAACATGCGGGTGACGACGTCGATGATCCTCGACGTCGTGGACCGCCCCGGCGATCCGTTCGTGGCGATGCGCAGGCTGCTCACCGACAACCACGAACCCCGCAAGCGCCAGTTGCAGCTCATCCGCGAGGCGGTCGGCATCGCGCGGTCGCTGTTGCAGGCCGGGGTGCTCGAGCGCCTCGACACACCGGACGCCGACGGCAGGCGGTACCGGCTGACCGTCGATCTGCCACCGGATTTCGCGCTCAACCAACCGTTGTCGACGTTCGCGCTCGCCGCCGTCGACGTCCTCGACACCGACTCGGACACCTACGCACTGGACGTGGTGTCGGTGATCGAGGCGACGCTGGAGGATCCGCGGCAGATCCTGGCGGCTCAGCTCAACAAGGCCAGGGGCGAGGCCGTCGCGCAGATGAAGGCCGACGGCATCGAGTACGACGAGCGCATCGAACTGCTCGACGACATCACCTACCCCAAGCCGCTGGAAGAACTGCTGGAGCACACCTACGAGGTGTATCTGCAGACCAATCCGTGGGCCGCGGACGCGCGGCTGTCACCGAAGTCGGTGGTCCGCGAGATGTGGGAACGGGGCATGACGTTCCGCGAGTACATCAGCGCCTATGGCCTGACCCGCTCCGAGGGCGCCGTGCTGCGGTACCTGTCCGACGCGTTCAAGGCGTTGCGGTCCGGGGTGCCCGCGGCGGCACGCACCGAGGAACTCACCGACATCGTCGAGTGGCTCGGCGAACTGGTGCGCCAGGTCGATTCGAGCCTGCTCGACGAGTGGGAGCAGCTCACCAGCCCGGATCAGCCGCTCGACGCGCCCGTCACGGTGCCTGCGCGTCCACGCCCGCTGACCGGCAACGAGCGCGCGTTCACCGCGATGGTGCGCAACGCGCTGTTCCGCCGGGTCGAGTTGTTCGCGCGGGAACGCTGGGACGAGCTCGGCGGGCTCGACGACGACTGGAACGCCGAACGCTGGCGCGAGGTGGGCGACGCGTACTTCGCCGAGCACGACGACGTCGGCACCGGAGCGGACGCGCGCGGCCCTGCGCTGCTGATGATCGACCGCAGGCCCGATGTGTGGCACGTGCGCCAGATCCTCGACGATCCGGCAGGCGACCACGACTGGGGTTTCAGCGTCGAAGTGGACCTCGCGGCCTCAGACGAGGAGGGCACCGCCGTGTTGCGGATGGTCGACGCGGGCCGGCTGGACTGATCCGGGTCATTTCCAGGCGAACACGGGTTGTTCGAGGTCGTACACCGGATCGGGCCTGCCCTCCAGGCACAGTCGGCGGACCTGCAGCAGCACGGCCCCGGTCGGCGCGTGGATCAGGTCGTTGCCCAGCGGAATCTGCACCACCGGGCGTGGGCTCTCGGGGATCGCGACGAACCGCGGTGAATCCTCGCGTTGCAACTGATGCAGCCCAACCCGGTAGGCGGCCACCACCTCGTCGGGCGACGGGGACACGTCGAGACGCCCGCCGCCCCAGATCACGACCGGGGTGATGACGTATCCCGATCGGGTCGGGTAGTCGTCGAGCAGGCCCAGCACGGTCGATTCGGGCAGCCGGACGCCGAGTTCCTCGTCGAGTTCGCGCAGGGCGGCCTCTTCGACGGTCTCGCCGGGATCCACCCGCCCGCCGGGCAGTGCCCACTGCGCGGAGTGCGATGTGAGCCGCGCTGCGCGCCGGCACATCAGGAACGCCGCGCCGCCGGACACGTCGACCATGCGTCCGTCCAGCCCGGCCTCCAGGACGGGCCTGCCGCCGATCCAGTCCTCGACCGGCGCCGGGTCGACCCGGTCCTCGCCGAGCTCGGAGTCCACCAGCACCACCGCGACCGCGGCGTGCCGCTTGGTGGGGTCGGTCGTCACCCGACGGTCGTGGCCCGCCAGGTGGGTGCGGATGCGTTCCCGCAGGGCGTCGTCGTAGGCGATGGTCACCGATCGACCATATGTCCGGGCCCATATCCAGGGCTTGCCTAGGGGGAGTCCTTGCGGCCCGCGAGGCGTTTGATGATGCGGATCTCACCGTCGCGATAGGCCCTGCCGTCGGTGTGGAACAGGTCGTGGAACCACGGGTTGGGCGGCGCCGGATACGGGTGATCCCACGAATCCCACGGCAGGTAGGTCTGGGTTTTTCCGGCCACGAAACCCCAGCAGTAGGCGCCCACGTTGCGCCGCTTGGTAACGGGAAGGACGCCCTCGATGGTGCTGCCCTGTGAGCGCGCCAGGTACTCGGTACACAGCATCGGCCGGCGCATCGGGGCGAGCTCGCCGATGCGGTTCTCGAAGCCGGCCGGGTCGTCGTAGCTGTGGAACGTGATGATGTCGGAGTTGTCCAGCTGGATCTTGCAGATCTCGGTGCGCTTGGCGGGATCGGCCCATTCGCCCTCCCACACGCCGCTGGTCAGCGGCTGGATCGGGTCGACCGAGCGGGCCCAGCGGAACACCTGCGGCAGCAGGTCGGCGACGAACTCCAGCTTGTCGCGGCGTTCGACCTTGCGATACACCGCGGCCGGGTTGTCGGGTTCGTTCCACAGATCCCAGCCCAGGATCCGCCGGTCGGTGCGGAAACGGGTGATCACGCCGGTCACGTACTCCCGCAGATGGCGGTGCCTGCGCCGGTCGAGGTACACGGCCCCCGGGCTCTGCACCCAGCCCGAGTTGTGCACACCTGGGCGCGGCGCGTGCTGGCGACCCAACTTGGGCAACGGATCCCAACACGAATCGAACAGGACGAGCAGGGGTTTGATGCCGTGGCTCGACGCCAGGGCAATGAACTGCGCGAGCCGTTCCAGGAACCCGGTGCGGTCCTGATGCCACAGCAGGTCGTGCAGGAACACCCGTACCGTGTTGAAGCCGATCAACCGGGCCATCCGCAGTTCCCGGTCGATCTGCTGCGGGTCGTAGGTGTCCGGCTGGAACATCTCGAGCTGGTTGATCGCGTTGGACGGGATGAAATTGGCGCCTACCAGCCACCCTTGCGCGTCGTACCAGCGGTTGGCCCGCTCCACCGACCAGCGGGGGGCCTTCGCCTCGGCGCGCGGCATCGAGGTCCATGCGCCGAGCCCGGTGATGCCGGTGACGGCCAGCGGAAGCTTGAGCACGTTGCGCCTGGCCATGGCTCGACCGTCCGGGCCGGACGTCATACTGTGCGTGCGAAACAAACTGCGGTCCTTCATGTTCGGGGACGACCGTACTGCCACGGTGTACCCCGCGAGCGCCCCGGACGAATCCGGGATGTGCGACCGCACCGGGCGTGTCAGCCCAATGCGCGCCAATGCTGGTCGTCGTCCTGTGAACGCTCCGCAGCATCGAGGCGGCGCCACAAGTCGGTCAGGTCGATGTCATTGGCCTGGCGTGGCCGGTGCCGGTAGAACTTGGTCTCGTCGAAGCTCTGCGGGCACCGGAACTTGTGCAACGTCAGGCAGCGTACCGGCCAGCGGGCCTGGTGCACGCAGTCCAGGTCGATCACCAGCCGCGTACGACGGTCCACGGCGAAGCGGTTTCCCTCAAAAGTGTCCTGCGTCAACTTCATTGACGCGTCGAACAGGTACCAGCCGCCGTAGAGTGTCTTCAACCACACCGTGTCGGCCTCACAGTGCCGGCACGGCGCCACTACCGAAGGTGCATTGCTGTCGACCAGCATGCGCCCCAGGCTACAAGAAGCCGCCGACAGGCTCCGCTCGACACAGGACGCGCAGCTCAGCTCAGCTTGCCGAGCATTTCTGCGTAGTGGTCGATGAACTCGAGCGTCGCCGTGTGGTCGCTGCCCCCGCGGCGCCCACCACCGATGACGGTGCGGTTGAACCCCAGGTCGCGATATCGCGCGAGAACGTCGACGCCGGGATCTCCCCACGCCATGATCGTCAGGTCGAGCGTCGCCGGATCGCGACCCGCATCCTCTGCGGTGCGCCTGAACCGGGTCAGGGCCCGCTCGACGTCGCGCAATGCGGCGTCGCCGGGCAACCACCCGTCGGCCCACGCCAGGCATTCACGGATGGCGTTCGGGCCGGTCGCCGCGGCGAGCACCGGGGGCCGTGGCCGCTGGTGCGGTTTGGGGTGCGACCACACGGGGTCGAAGTCGAAGAACTCGCCGTGATGTTCTGATTCGTCGTCCCGCCACAGCACATCGAGCGCACCGACCATGTCACCGAGCGCACGGTATCTCGCCTGCCACGGGATGCTGGTCGCCACCTCGAGTTCGGCGCGGGCCCCCACACCCACCCCGAACAACAGGCGCCCTCCGCTCATGCGGTCCAACGTGGCCACCTGCTTTGCCAGCGTGAACAATTCGTGTTCCAGCGGCAACGCCACCGCGGTCGCCAGCCGCAATGTCGTGGTGGCCTGCGCGGCCATCATCAGCGACAGCAGCGGATCCCGGATCTGTCTCTGCGCTCTGAGCAACCCGGGGTGGAACTGGCCGGCCGCGGCGACCGGTATCTGGGGATGCTCACCGACCCAGAGCGATTCGAAGCCGCGGGATTCCAGTTCGCGGGCGAGCACGTCGGGGGCGAGGTCACGCGGTGTGTTCAGCGAGACGAAACCCAGATCCATCGAGACTCCATCCGTCGGGTGCTGTACGATCGTACGGCATACGCCGGTTGACGAGGAGTGCCATGCGCGTTCTGGACGAGCTGTCCTACGACCCGTACGACGTCGACATCGACGTGGACCCGTACCCCACCTACCGGCGACTGCGCGACGAGGCACCGGTGTACTTCAACGACAAGTTCGGGTTCTGGGCTCTGAGCCGGTTCGCCGACGTCGAGGCCGCGTTGCGCGACGTCGACAACTTGAGCAACGCCAAGGGCGACATCCTGGAAGTGGTCAAGGCCGAGCCCAAAATGCCTCTGGGCGTGTTCATCAACGAGGATCCGCCGCTGCACACCGTGCACCGGCTGCTGGTGTCACGCGCATTCACACCACGCAAGATGCGGGCCATCGAAGATCGGATCCGCACGTTCTGCGCGGCCTGCCTCGACCCGTTGACCACCGGTGACCGCTTCGACTTCACGCTCGACCTCGGCGCAGAGATGCCCATGCGCGTGATCGGCATGCTCATCGGCATCCCGGAGGAGTTGCAGCGCAGCGTCCGCAAGGTCGCCGGGCAACGTCTGCGCAACAGACCCGGCGAGCCGCTGCCGGTGAGCAAGGACAACTACTTCAACGGCAACATGTTTCGCGACTACGTCGAATGGCGTGCGCAGAACCCGTCTGACGATCTGGTCACCGAACTGCTCAACGTGGAGTTCGAGGACGTCTCGGGCACCACGCGCAAACTGTCATCCGAGGAACTGCTCGTGTTCCTCGGCGTCATCGCCAACGCAGGCACTGAAACGGTGGGACGGCTGTTCGGCTGGCTGGGCAAGCTGCTCGGCGAGCATCCCGATCAGCGCCGCGCACTGGTGGCCGATCCGTCGCTGATACCCGGTGCGGTGGAAGAGGTTCTGCGCTACGAACCTCCCGTGCACAACATCGCGCGCTACGTGTCGGCCGACGTCGACTACCACGGGCAGACCATCCCGGCGGGAAGTGCGTTGCTGCTCATGACCGGTGCGGCCAACCGCGACGAGCGCCGGTTCGATGACCCCGACCGGTTCGACATCCGCCGCAGCCCCAATCACCTGTCGTTCGGCCGTGGCGCCCACTTCTGCCTGGGCGCCTCACTGGCCCGCGTCGAGGGCCGCGTCGCGCTCGAAGAGATCCTCAAGCGCTGGCCCGACTGGACCGTGGACATGGGCAACGCTGTGCGCGCGCCCACGGCGACCGTGCGGGGCTGGGACAGCATGCCCGCCATCGTGGGCTGACGTCTCTACCGGCGCACGGGCACGTTGAGCCGGGCGTCGGGGCAGTCGACGTCGGCGAACCGCATGGGTGTGGGCGCCTTGCCGTGTTGCACCACCCAGCAGGCCCCGGTGTCGGCCAAGGGCGCCGCCACGGCGGCCATGACCGCGTCGGCGATCGCCTCGGGTTCCATCACGGGCACGCCGATGCGCTCGACCAGCGGCCTGCGGTCGCCGAGCACACCGGTCTCGGTGATGCCTGGACAGATGGTGTGCACCGCGATGCCCTCGGCGGCGAGATTCGGTGCGACCGAACGCATCAGGCCGACAACGCCGTGCTTGCCGAGTGAGTACACCGGATCGGGATGCCACGGCAGTATGCCGGCCAGCGACGCCGTGGCGAGGATGGCCCGGTCGGCGCCTGGCCGCGAACGCATGGTGCGCACCGCCGCGACGACGCCGTACACCACACCGTCGAGGTTGACACCGACCGACCTGCGATAATCGGTCAGATCGAGCGCCCCGATGTCGCCGGACCAGGCAATTGTGATGCCCGCGTTGAGAAATGCCACATCCACGCCGCCGAGTTCGGTGGCACAGCGGTCGAAGGTCACGTTCACCTGGTCCGGGTCCGACACGTCGCACGTCAGCGCCAGGCCACCGAGCGGTTCGGCCACCTCGCGCGCGGCATCACCGTCGATGTCGACGACGCACACCCGCATGCCATGGGCGGCGAGTCGTTGCGCGGCGGCCCGTCCGATGCCGGACCCGCCGCCGGTGACGAGCGCGACGCGGTCTTGGAGTTCCACGCGCTACCAGCGGTTGACCGGTTCGGTGTCGAGGTGCAGCGGACGCGCGTACGACGGATCGGTGCGGTCCCACGTGCCCTTGATGAAGCCTTGTACCGCACCGCTTCCCAGCACCGACGAGTCGCCGCTGATCATCCACTCGATGGTGCAGCGTCGCAGCGCGATCTTCCAGACACCGTTGCGCCGCTCGAGGCGGTCGAGGTAGCGGCCGCCCATCAGCGAGACGATCTTGCCGCCCTTGACACGCATCGCGCCCATCACATAGCTCTCGGCGTGCGCCTCGTCGCCGTTGATCTCGCACGTGTGGGTCGTGATGTTGTGCAGGTGGTCCTCGAAGACGGCCTCGTGCTGACCGTTCATGTACTCGCCGTACTCGGGACCGGTCTTGATCACCGGACCGTGCTCGTCGACGCCGTCCTCGAAGTACACACTGGTCATGAGTTCGACGTCGTGGCGGTCGTGTCCGCGGGCCTGGTTCATGACGCAGTCGAGGATCGCCATGCGGTCCTCGACGTACTGAAGGCGTTCGCGAAGTTGCTTGATCTCGTCGTCACTGCTCACAGGTGGTCCTTTCTCAAAGTGGCGCGGTGGGATCAGGTCGGTGCGACGGGACGCACGCTGGTGTGGATCAGCTCGATGAGTTGCCCTTCGGGATCGCGTACCAGGCAGGCGTATCCGCCGTCGGAGACGATCACCCCACCGGCGTCCCGGACGGCGTCCCGCACCGCGGAGACGTCGTCGACCGCGAGCGACAGGTGTGTCAGACCCGAATTGACCATGCTGCGTTCAGGTTCCTCCGGCGCCGGATATCCGCCGAACGTGAGCAGTTGCAACACGAAGCCGTCCTTCTCCAGATAGGCCGCCTCGAAACCGATCGGCGGATCGAGTCCCAGCAGACCTCCGGCGATCTTGTCCGGCAGGGTCAATCGCTTCGCCTCGGTGAATCCGATGGCCTCGTAGAACTTCTTGGACGTCTCGATGTCGCGGACCCGCAGCCCGACGTGGCTCACGCTCATCGCGCGTCACACTCCCGCCGGGCCGGGGCCGCCGTGCATGTAGAGCGTCTGACCCGAGCAGTAGCTCGACGCGTCCGAGGCGAAGAACAGTACGCCGTAGCCGATCTCGTCGGGTTCTGCGATGCGCCCGGAGCCGTTGGTCTGACCGATCATGTCGATGTCGAAGCCCTGCCGCGCGGCGTCGGCCTCAAGGCCCGGGGTGCGGATGGCCCCGCACGCGATGCAGTTGACCCGCACGCCTTTACGGGTCCAGGCCGCGGCCATCGATCCCGTGAGGTTGTTCAGGCCGGCCTTGGCCGCGCCGTAGATCGCGGCCTGCGGCATCGCCAGCAGGCTCGCTCCTGAGGAGATGTTGACGATCGACCCTTTGCCTTGGGAGAGCATGGGTTTGACTGCGGCACGCGACAGGTACCACGCGCTGGACAGGTTGAGGTCGAGCACCTGGCGCCACTCGTCGTCGGTCCATTTCATGAGCGACTTGGTCTCGCCGCCGCCGGCGTTGTTCAGCAGGATGTCGAGCCGGCCGAACTCGTCGACGGTGGCGTCGACAAGGGACCGGCACGCCTCGGGATCGGTGACATCGGTCGGGACCGCCAGTGCGCGCCGGCCCAGAGCCTCGATCTCGGTCGCGGTGTTCTTGAGCGGTTCGAGGCGGCGGCCGGCCAGGACGATGTCCGCGCCGTGTTCTGCCAGCACGAGCGCGGATGCGCGGCCGATACCTGTTCCGCCGCCGGTGATCACCGCGACGCGTCCCTCCAACGAAAATCTGCTGACCGCCACCGCATGTCCTTTCCGTGGCCGTTGTCGGTAACCCCCGAATGCAATACGACTGTACAGCACCCGGCCGCGCACACAAGTCCCAATTCCGTCGACAGAATCTGCTCGGACACTCGACATCTCGGTCCCCGTCGAGTACACCGATGGAATGCCACAGCCGACAAACGACGTCTGGGAAGTGCTGTCCACGGCCCGATCGATCCGCCGGTTCACCGACGAACCCGTCGACGACGCGACGCTGCACCGCTGCCTGCAGGCCGCGGCGTGGGCACCCAACGGCGCGAACGCGCAACTGTGGCGGTTCGTTGTGCTCGACGCGCCCGAGCAGCGCGCCGCGGTCGCCGAGGCCGCGCGGTCCGCTCTCGCGACCATCGAGTCGATCTACGGCATGAGTCGCCCCGCCGACGACGATCACAGCCGCGCGGCACGCAACAACCGTGCCACCTACGAATTGCACGACCGGGCAGGAGAACTCACGTCGGTGCTGTTCGTCGCCTACAAGAACGAGTTCGCCTCCGACTACCTGCAGGCCGGGTCCATCTACCCCGCGATGCAGAACTTCTACCTGGCCGCCCGCGCACAGGGCCTGGGCGCGTGCTTCACCAGCTGGGCGGCCTACCAGGGCGAGCAGATCCTGCGTGACGCGGTGGGGGTTCCCGCCGAGTGGTTTCTGGCCGGGCACGTCGTGATCGGCCGGCCGCGGGGCCGGCACGGCCCGGTGCGGCGTCGCCCCCTCGATGACGTGGTGTTCCGCAACACCTGGGACGCCGCGCGTGCAGACATCGTCTACGGCCAGGGTGCCCGCCCGTCGCGGACATGAGCGACACCGCGCGGGTGTCACCCGGATGTCAGAATGAGGCAATCCGAGCGAGCGAGGAGATATGGCAGCAAGTGCGCGGCGCGTCGGCGCCGAGACGTCGAAGACCAGGGACACCTTGCTCGATCATGTCGAGCAGATGATGCTCGGCGAGGGGTACGCGAGCGTGTCCTACCGCGCGCTGGCCTCGGCCGCCGGTGTCACCCCGAGCCTCGTGCAGTACTACTTCCCCACGCTCGACGACATCTTCCTGGCCGCGATCCGGCGGTACTCCGAGCGCAACCTCGCGCAGTTGCAGAAGGCGCTCGCGGCGCGGATCGACGATCCGCTGCGGGCCCTGTGGGAATACAGCCGCAGCGAGGCGACGGGTGCGCTCATGACCGAGTTCATGGCGCTGGGCAACCACCGCAAATCGATCCGCGCCGAGATCGCCGAGGTCACCGAACGTGGCCGCAAGATCCAGCTCGACGCTCTGGTCGCGAAGTTCGGCAAGGACGCGCGCCCCGGCGGGCACTTCTCGCTACCCGCACTGCTGCTGCTCATCTCGGGCCTGCCGAAGTTCCTCAGTCTCGAGGAGGGCATCGGCGTCAAGACCGCGCACAAGGAAGTCACGGCGGCCTTCGAGAAGTACCTGGACGAGATCGAGCCGACACCCAGGCGCAAGCGATCGCGCTGAGGCTATCCTGCCGAGCTGTAGGCGAATTCGTTTCGAGGAGGCAACGATGAGTGACCACGAAGTGAAGATGGTCGTGCTGTCGACGGAGAACCTTGACGAGTCGATCAAGTTCTACGAGACCCTCGGATTCTCGCTCAAGTTCCGCGACGGTGCGCACTTTGCCGCTCTCGACGGCGGAGCGGTCACACTGGCCCTGGCCACGCCGGTCGATCACCCCATCCCGGGCAAGGTGGTGGTCGGCATCAAGACAGCCGACGTCGACGCGGCTGCCAAGGAGATCGAGGCCACCGGAGGCGCCATCATCAAGGGCCCGTACGACGACGCGCACGAACGTCGTGCCGTGGTGTACGACAACACCGGCAACGGTCTGGTCTTCTACAGCCCGCTCAAGCGCTGATCGCGGCGTAACCCACGTCGTCCACGCTGGTCGCCGTCACCGGTACGGCGGCCAGCAACGACGTCAGCACGTGTCCGGGTGGCATCTCGACGGTGCGCTGAACCCCGAGTTCGGGCAGCACCTGCGCGATGTCGTACCACTGCACGGGTTTTGCCACCGATTCGGCCAGGTCCCTCAGGACCGCGTCGGCATCGTCGACGATGCGCCGCGCGCCGACGTTGGTGAGGTACGCGGCGCTCTGGTGCCGGCGGGGAACGGCCGCAAGGCGTTCGGCGATCACGGTCGCCGTGCGCGCCTGCACCGGTCCGTGTGACGCGACCGCCACGTCGAGCATCTCGAATCGCCGGGCACCCATGCGCCGCGCGGCTGCGCGCGCGTCACGCAACCCGTCGACGGTGCCGCCCAGCACCACCTGATCGGCCGCGTTGATGTTGGCGATCCACACCGTGGCGCGCGCCTCGGCGACCAGTGCGCCGGCCGCGCGTTGTCCCATCCCGGTCACCGCGGCCATGCCCCACTCCCCCGGCGCGCACGCCGCCTCCATTGCCGCTGCCCTGACCCCGACGGCGTCGAGTGCCTCGTGGAAGGTCAGGACACCCGCCGCCACCGCGGCCGCGAACGCACCCGCCGAGTGCCCGGCCGTGACGCCGGGCCGGACGCCGTACACCTCGTCGAGTGTGCGTGTTGCCGCCACGCCGCAGATCAGCAACGCCAGTTGGGCGTTTCGTGTCGATGCGAGCCCGTCGGCGGTGTCCAGGTACCCAAGACCACCCAGCGCGTCCGATGCCTCGTCGAGCACCCGTCGTGTCGCGGAGGTGGGCGGCAGCGCGGCGATCATGCCTGCCCGCTGCGATCCCTGACCCGGATACAGGAAGGCCGGGCGGTTCACGGCCACAACCGGTGTGACTCGACCAGGACCGGCCCGTCGCGGGTCTTGAGCAGCACCCGGTCGGCTTTCACCACCTCGGCCAGGGCGAGCGCGCCCGCGGGGAGGTCGATCTGACAGTCGACCCGGGCCGGTAGCCGCTCGAATGCGCGATGCCAATCGGTCAGGACGTCGAGTGGCGGCAGGCTGGCGACGCGGACGACGAGATCGAGATCGCTGGCCGCGGTGACCGCAATGTGACCGGTCGCGAGCGTGAAGCCGGTGCTCCCGGTCGGCCCCCAGGGCAACCCGGCCGGGCCGAGGACATCCGCGGCGCCGCGCAACGCGGCAGCGGCGGGGACGTCCGGCAGAGTCGCGGCGCGGCTCAGCAGGTCTGGCGGCGAAAGGCTTTCGACGACGCACGACGTGTGCATCTCGGTGCCGTACCGTCGCGCCCGGCCGGTGCCCCGTATGCCCACCGCCACGCGACCGGATGCCGCACGACCACGCCGCACCACGACCCACGGTGTCACCGCCAGCGCTGCTGCCACCCATGACGGCGCATCCCCGGACAGTCGCGCGACGTCGGCGATACGCAACAGGTCGTGCGGCCGGTGACCGGTCATGCCTGCGAATACCACTGCGTGAACATGGTGGTGCGGACACGCCGGCTCGCCTGACGGGTCTGCTCGGCGGCCGGCGAGTCGAGCCGATTGGACAGGTCACGCGGCCCGGTGCGGGCGGCGGCGATCTGGGTGTCCACCGCGGCGCGCACCGTCGCGATGTCGTCCTCGGTCGGGGTGTCGGCGTCTGTCACGTGCAGCAGACCGTCGCAGAAGCCGAGGCGTGCCCAGTCGCGGACATCGAAGCTCAACGGCAACACGGTTTTTCCCAGAGCTTCCAATTCGTCGACCGTGCGCAGGGTGATACGTGCGGCCGCTTCCTCGTGCATGGCGTGGATGCGCACACCCGGATCGTCGAGGGCGACGATGCGCTGTGCCTGCAGTCCGTGGGCGAGAAAACCGCCTGACAACGCCTCACCCACGACGAGCGCGACAACGGGGTGTCCTGCGGTGCGGGCACGGTGATAGGCGTCGACCGCCGCAGCGATCGTCTGGTGCAGACCCACCGTTTCCTCGAGGCGCCCGTAGGCCTGGCTGGGCAGGTCCACGACCGCGACGATCGCGCGTTTGTCGTTCTTGCCTGCGTCGGTGCGGATCACGTCGTCGACGGCACCGGCGAGCGCAAGGGATTCCGCGAGGCCCACCTCTCCGTGGCGCGCGCGGTGGTAGGCGTTCTCCGGATCGGGTACGACAGCCAGGTAGGCGCGATCACCGGTGTCTGCGCGGATCACCGATCCGATTACCGGAATCGGTTGTGTGCCTGCCAGTTCGGTCAGCCACGTGCGGCCCCGACTGGGTGCGGAGGTGTTGTGCGGTTCCGGTGTCGTGGGCAGGCGTGCGCCGAGTGCGTGCACTTGTTCGCTGCGGTGCGCTCCGGGTGCCCGCGGTCCCGCGGCGACCGCGGCGCTGACGGCGGCACGCAGCGCGTCGGCGTCGTCGGGCACCAGGACGTCGGCAAGTCCGTCGGCGTGGCGCTTCTCGCCGCCGTCGATGCTCCAGATCAATGCGCGGTCGGACGCGTCGAATTCGGCTGCGCCCGCCTCCTGTTCGATCACGGCCGGCCCGTTGAGGCCGATGCGTCCCTGCGGTGTGACGACGAGTGTCGTGCACAGCCCGGCGGCGATGCTGACGCCGCCGAACGAACCCACCTCGCCCGCCACCACGCCGACGACCGGTGCGAGCGGACGCAGATCCAGTAGGGCAGAGCATATTTCTGCCACGGCGTTGAGCCCGAGGTTGGCCTCCTGCAGGCGCACCCCACCGGTCTCCAGCAGCAGCACCGCCGCGGTGGTGCGACCGGACCGGCTGTCCTGCGTCGCGAGGCGCAGGGCCTGGGTGATCTTGGCGCCCGACACCTCGCCGACCGCGCCGCCCTGGAATCGCTGCTCGATCGACGCCACCACCACGGGCCGCCCGTCGATGGTTCCGCGGGCGATCACCACCCCGTCGTCCGATTGCGGCACGATGCCCTGCGGTACCAGCCACGGAGATTCGATGCGGTCGAACGGGCCGCACAACACCTGCACGCCTTCCGGGTCCAAGAGGTTCCGGGCCCGCGTGAGCGCGTCCCCTTCGAGGAAACTGCGGCGCTGCAGCATCGTCTGCCAGTTGCTCATGGGGTCACCTCGGTTGCGGCTTCGGCGGTCTGGCGCAGGCGCAGTGTCACGACGGCCGGTGTGGCACCGAAATCGTTGAGTTCCCACGTGCCCGCGAGCGGTGTGTGCTCGAAGAACCGGGCGAGGGTGTCCTGCCATACGGTGTCGAATCCGTCGACGCTGGTGCGTACACGGACGTGGGCGACACCGGCGGCTTCACCGGTTGCGTCGAACAACACCTCCAGATCACCGGACGCGACGACGCCGACGTGGGTGGTTGTGCCGTTGGTGACGGTGGCCGGGAAGCGATACGTCAAGGTCTGCACGTTGATTCTCCGTTCCAGGGCAGTGAGTCGTAGAACAAGGTGGCGGCCAACAGGTCTGCGCTTCCGCCCATGGACAGCCCGAACCGGTCGGCGTCACGGCAGAACCGCTCGAGCAGTCTGCGTCCCGAGGAGGTGGTGCACCCGCCGGCATCGAGAACGTCTGCCGCGCAACGGTGTACGTAGGTCAATGCCGAAGGTCCGCCGCGGTGCACCACGCACGTGTCGTCCAGCGACGCCATGATGGCCATCAGGGTGTCGAGCGCAGCGCTGTCGGGGTCGTGCCCCTGGAGCCGGGCCGCACGCAGTGTCGGCAGTCCGATGTGGACCACGTGCGGGAAGCCGGCCGCGGCCTCGGTGACCGCGCCGCCCGTGCCGTGGCGCAACCGGGCGCGCTGCCCGTGCGAGATGGCGCGCTCGGGCGCCGCCACATCGGGTAGGTACGCGATCTGCGCGGCGACGCGGGCCGCACCCGGAACGGTATGTGCGGTCGCCGCACCCGCCGCGAGCAGGCCCAGCGCCCACAGCGCGCCGCGGTGGGTGTTGACACCGCCGGTGACCGTGGACATGCGGTGCTCGCCTGCCCGCCCGATCGCGCCGAGTCGTGCCCGCAACGCCAACCCGACCGGGAGTTCGCGCGCCGCGATGGCGCAGTCACGGATCGGCCCGAACAACGCGTCGGCCGAGGCACGCAGCAGGTCCACGGTCATGTCGGGGTGGGAGGCGTTGCCGTGCGTGTCGACCAGGCCGGGTTTCGGCGTCAGGAGCGCTTCGGTGTGCAACGCGGCCACCGCGGCGGTCGCGATCTGTGCCGCCGGCAGGCCGGCGACGTCGAGGACCTCGGTGGTGGTCATGGCCTCACCAGTCCCGGAACCGGGCCGGCGGGTCGTACAGGCCGCCCGACCACGCCACCAGATCGGAGATGCTGCGGGCGGCCAGCAGCGACCGGTCGGCATCGCGGGTGCTCACCTTGAGGTCCTCGGGGAAGGCCACCAGGCCGTCGCTGCGCAACTGCTCGGTGCGGCGCGCGTCCGCGGCGCGCCCGACGCCGGTGACGCCCGCGACCGCGGCCAGCGCTGCGCGCCGGTCGTCCAGCGAGTGCGCCTTGTACAGGTAGGCGACGCCTTCCTCGGTGACGATGTGGGTGACGTCGTCGCCATAGATCATGACCGGTGGCACGGGCATACCGGTTCTGGTCGCGACGTCGACGGCGTCCAGGCTCTCGACGAACGTCGGCACGCCGCCCTTCTGGAAGGTCTGTGCGATCTGTACGACGAGTTTCCTGCCACGCAGGGCAGCGCCCTCGCCGTGGACCATGCTCAGCCACGACGGCGATGCGTGCCTGCGGCCGTGCGGATCGTGGCCCATGTTGGGCGCGCCGCCGAATCCCGGCAGCCTGCTCTCGGTGACGGTCGACGAGTTGCCGTCCCGGTCGATCTGCAGTGACGAGCCGATGAACATGTCGACGGCGTATTGGCCGGCCAGTTGGCACAGCACGCGGTTGGACCGCAGGGATCCGTCTCGCCCGGTGAAGAACACGTCGGGCCGTGCGGCGGTGTAGCGCTCCATCCCGGCCTCGCCACCGAAGCTGTGGATCGATTCCACCCAGCCGGATTCGATGGCCGGGATCAGCGTCGGATGCGGGTTGAGCGTCCAGTACTTCGCGATCCGGCCCTTGAGGCCCAGCCGTTCGCCGTACGTGGGCAGAATGAGTTCGATTGCTGCGGTGTCGAATCCGATGCCGTGGTTGAGCGAGACCACCTCGTGCCGTTCGTACACGCCGCGGATGGCGATCATGGCCTTGAGGATCTCGACCGGTCCGATCAGCCGGGGATCGCGCGTGAACAGCGGTTCGAGGGCGAACGGGCGGTCGGCGGCGACCACCAGATCGACCCAGTCGCCGGGGATGTCGATGCGCGGTAGCGTCCCGGGTTCGACGATCCTGTCGGCCTGCACGATCACCACGCCGTCGTGGAACGCGGCGGCCTCGGCGATGGTCGGGGTGTCCTCGGTGTTGGGGCCGGTGAACAGGTTGCCGTCGGTGTCGGCTGCCGTGGCGCACAACAGCACCACGTCCGGGGCCAGGTCGGTGAACATCCTGGCGTACAACTCGACGTAGGTGTGAATGGCTCCGATCTGCACGGTGCCGTCCTCGACGAGTTGCGCGATCCGCACGCTCTGCGGTCCGGCATACGCGAGGTCGAGGCGGGTGGCGATGCCTCGTTCGAACAGGTCGAGGTGCTCGGGCCGCGACACCGACGAGATCAGCATGTGCAGGTCGTGGAGGCGCTCCGGATCGCACGCGGCCAGGGTGCGGGACAGGTAGTCGGCCTGCTTCTGGTTGTCGCCCTCCAGCGCGACGCGGTCGCCGGGATGGATGACGGTCTGCAGCAGGTCGCCCAGTCGGCCGGCGTCGATCACCTTGCCGGTGCAGTACTGCCCGGCGTCGTCCATCCGGCGGGTCTTGGCGCGCCTGCGGCGGTCCCAGGTCATCGAACCGACCTGGCGGCCGCGAGGATCACGTCGGTCACCGCGTCGGGATGGCTGACCAGCGTGAGATGCGAGCCGCCGGGGAACTCGGTGACCGCGGAGTGCGCCCGCTGCGCCATCGCGTGTTCGGCTGTGGGAGTGATGATCTCGTCCCCGGTGCTGATGAAGTACCAGGACGGGATGTCCTTCCACGCGGCCTGGGTGGCCGGGGTGTCGAATGCCGCGGTCGCCGCGGTGCGCTGGGTGGCCCACAGTTCGGTGGCCTGATCCTGCGGGAGGTCCTTGGCGAAGTGGTTCACGAAGATGTCGCGGCGCAGGTACAGATCCGTCTCCCCCGCTGGTCCGGCCACCTGGTCGAACAACTGGTGGTCGGGCAGTTTCTTGAGCACCGAGTCGGCCCCGGACAGCGACCCGTTGGTCTCGCCGACATCCGGCGCGGCGGCGTCGACGTACACCAGCGCCTTGATGTCCGGGTTGCCCGCGGCGGCCTCGGTGATGACCGCGCCGCCGTAGGAGTGCCCGACCAGGACGACCGGCCCGTCGACGGTGTGCAGGAACGACGCGACCGACGCGGCGTCGGTGGTGAGATTGCGCAGCGGGTTGGCGATGGCCCTGGCGTCGTAGCCCTGGCCGCGCAGCACCGTCAGCTCGCCGTCCCAGCTGGAGGTGTCGGCCCAGGCGCCGTGCACCAGCACGATGGTCGGTTTGGCCCCGGGCGCCGGCGCGGCCACCGAGCGGGCGTCGTCACCGAGAAGGGCGACGACGGCCACCCCGGCCGCGACGGTGAGCATGGCGATGGCGGATATCACTGGGCGGATCGCGGCGTTCATGTGGTCACTTCCTGGTGATCAGGGCTCGGCGGTCACGTTCACAACGAGCGTCCAGCATTTGCCCAGCTCAGTCATTGCCAGTGGCGAGAAACCCGTATACCGGCTAGCGGTAAACCTGACTGCCGCCGATCTGTGTCCGGCGGCCCTTACAAGGCAAATGTTTCGTGAGGGTTTACAGAACATGTCACCCTCTCGGCGGGCAAAAGTTCCCGAGTTGCCCGAAGATGACAGCCAAGAGTCCTCCTATCTGCTCCACGAACGGAATCGACGTCATGTCCGCTACCGCCACCGGGACACCCGTGCCTGGCACCACCGAGAGTCTCGAATCCGACCTCACCGTCATCCCCGAATCGAGCCGGACCACCGATGTGCGGGGACAGTTCTGGATCTGGGCCGGGGCCAACATCGCCCCGATCAACTGGATCCTCGGCGCGCTCGGTGTCTCGATGGGGCTCGGCCTGTTCGAGACCATCGCGGTGCTCGCGGTCGGCAACGCGATCGGCATGTCGCTGTTCGGCACGTTCGTGGTGATCGGGCAACGCACCGGTGTCACCGGCATGGTCCTGTCCCGCGCGGTGTTCGGCCGCCGCGGGGCCTACGTGCCCGCCGCCGTGCAGGCCGTGGTGTGCATGGGGTGGTGTGCGGTCAACACCTGGATCGTGCTCGACCTGGTGATGGCGCTGCTGGGTCGCGTCGGGATCGTCGACCCCGACAACGCCTCTGCCGCACCGCGCATCCTGGTGGCCGCGATCATCATGGTCATCCAGGTGGTCATCGCATGGTTCGGTTACCGCGTCATCGCGACGTTCGAACGGTGGACCGTGCCGCCGACCGTCGCGGTCCTGGTCGCCATGACGCTCGTCGCGTGGTTCGGGCTCGACGTCGACTGGGGCTACTCGGGTGTCGCGACCCTGACCACCACCGAGCACATCGCCGCGCTCAGCGCGGTCATGACCGCAATCGGAATCGGCTGGGGCATCACGTGGTTGGGGTACGCGGCCGACTACTCCCGCTTCGTCTCCACCAAGGTGCCGTCACGCAAGCTGTTCACGGTCAGCGCGCTGGGACAGTTCATCCCGGTGATCTGGCTCGGCGCGCTCGGCGCGACCCTGGCCACGCTGAGCACGTCGACGGATCCGGGTGAGATCATCGTCGATGCCTATGGCGCACTGGCGATCCCGGTTCTGCTGCTGGTCGTGCACGGACCGCTGGCCACCAACATCCTCAACATCTACACCTGCACGGTGTCCACCCAGGCGCTCGACATCCACATCAACCGCCGTGTGCTCAACGTGGTGATCGGTGTGGTCGCGATGGCGATTGTCGTGGTGTTCGTGCTCAACGGGGACTTCGCCTCCACCATCGACGCCTGGCTCGTGGGCATCGTCGGGTGGCTGTCACCGTGGGCCGCGGTGATGCTGGTGCACTACTTCTTCATCGCACGCAGGCAGGTCGACGCCGAGGCGTTGGTGGCCCCTCCCGAGGCCAGGCTGCTGCCCATGGTGCGTCCGACGGCACTGGTGGCGCTGGCCATCGGCGTGGTGTGCACCTGGATGTTCATGTACGGCATGATCCCGTTGCTGCAGGGCCCGGCCGCACTCGCGCTCGGTGGCGTGGACCTGTCCTGGCTGGCCGGCGGCCTCACGGCCGGGATCAGCTACCTCGCGCTGGAGGGGGTCCGGACGCGGCGGACCACCGTCAGCGGCTGAGACTCGCCCCGAAGTCCGCCCGGTAATCGGCCCTGGCAGCGTTGTCACGCTGCGCAAAGACCTCCGTCAACCGCGCCGTGAGCGCGTCGGTCATCAGGGTCCACGCGTCGGATCCGAGAACGAGACGCCGGGGCGGATCGGCGGAATCCGCCGCCCGCGAGGTGAGCGGGCACATCCCCGCCCGCAGGTAGGTTGGTGTGGTGGATCGTTCAGAGGAACCCGGCGGGAAGATCGACGCGAGCGCACTCACCGGGGTGTCGGAAACCGCGTTGCTGACGCTGTACGGCAGGGCGTATCAGGCCCGTCACCCGCAGGCGATCCTGAACGATCCGATGGCGATCCGCCTGGTCGATTCGATCGAGTTCGACTTCGAGAAGTTCGGCCGCAAAGGCCAGGAGATGGCGCTGCGCTCACTGGCTTTCGACCGCGCGGCCCTCGCGTACCTGTCGGCGCATCCCCGCGCCACCGTCGTCGCGCTGGCCGAGGGCCTGCAGACCACCTTCTGGCGCCTCACCGATGCCTTGCCCGATGCCGAGTTCCGTTGGCTCACCGTGGACTTCCAGCCGATCATCGATCTGCGCGGGCGCCTTCTGCCTGCCGACCCGCGGATCACCTGTCTGGCACAGTCGGCGCTCGACTACAGCTGGATGGACCAGGTCGACACCGGCGACGGTGTTTTCATCACGGCCGAGGGTCTGCTGATGTACCTGGAGCCCGAGGAGTCGATGGGCCTGATCAAGCAGTGCGCCAACAGGTTTGCCGGTGGTCAGATGGTGTTCGATCTCCCGCCGGTGGTGGTGAAGAAGTTCGCGAAGAAAGGGCTGCGGTCCTCCAAGCGCTACCGTGTGCCGCCCATGCCGTTCAGCCTCACGCCGAATCAACTGCAGGACCTGGCGCGCACGGTGCCGGGCATCCGCGCCGTGCACGACCTGCCGATGCCTGCCGGCCGGGGTTTTCTCTTCGAGAAGGTGTTCCCGGCGTTCTGGCAGTTCAAGCCCACCAAGCAGATCCGTGGCGCGTACACGTTGCTGGAACTGGGCTGAGGCACCATATCGCCGACAGCGCGCCCGCCTGATCCGAGACCGAACCGTAATGCTTACGGTGACGCCCCTCGGTATACGGTCTGGGTATGCGCACAGTGTCGGTGATCACCGGTGGAGCCGGTGGCATGGGTGTGGCCACGGCCAAGATCGTCGGTAAGGAGCACGCGGTCGTCCTGTGCGACGTCCGGCAGGATCGGCTCGACACCGCGGCGACCGCGCTCGCGGAGGTCGGGATCACCCCGACCGTCGTCAAGTGCGACGTCACCGACCGCCACGCGGTCAACCGGTTGTTCGCCACGACAGCCGGGCTGGGCACCCTCGCCTCGGTGATCCACACCGCGGGAGTGAGCCCCAGCATGGGCGACGCCGAATACGTCATCCGGACAAACGCCATCGGCACGGCCACCATCAACGAGGCGTTTTATGCCGCGGCGCCCCGGGGATCGGCGATCGTCAACGTCGCGTCGATGGCCGCGCATCTGCTGCCGGAGGAGATGATCCCGACCGGGCTGTTCCCGCAGGCGATGCATGCTCCCGAGGTGTTCCTCAAGGACATGCTGGCGGCGTGCGAGATCGTCCCCGAGGAGGCCCGCTCGGGTATCGCCTACGCACTGAGCAAGAGCTTCGTGCGGTGGTACAGCTCGTCGCAGGCCGAACGGTTCACGGGTCGCGGGTTGCGCATCGTGTCGGTGTCGCCGGGTTCTGTCGACACCGAGATGGGGCGCCTGGAGGAGAAGGCCGGCGCTGGCGCGCTGGTCGCCGACGCGGCCGTGCCCCGCTGGGGCACGCCCGAGGAGATGGCCGAACTGTTCGCGTTCTGCGCCAGTGACCGCGCCGGGTACCTCACCGGCACCGACATCCTCAACGACGGCGGCGTCGTCGCGTCGATGCGCGAACGCGCGCGGGTGGCTGCCGAACAGCAGCAGCAGTAGCGGTCACGCCTGCCGCAGGATCAGTAGCTCACCGGTCAGGCCGCCGTCGGCCAGCAGATCGCCGATCTTGCCGCTCTGCTCTTCGGCGATCTGCCATGCGCGCGTGTGACCGTACCGTTCGGTGAGCGCCTTCTCGACGGCGTCGACGCGCTCGTTCCAGCCGTCCGGGATCGCGGGCAGGTCCGCCGTGCACAACTGTTCCTCGATCACCAGGCCCGCGCCGTCGACCAGGTGAGTGAGATGCTCAGGGGCGGGAAAGTGGTTGCCCTCGAACTCGTCTCGTGGAATTTCCCGGTTCGCGACGAACGCCAGCAGTCCGATGCGTCCGCTCGGGCGCACCACCCGGTGCAGTTCCTCCAGCAGCTCGGTTTGAGCGGGCGTCGTGCACAACACACCCAGGCACCATGCGGCGTCGAAACTGTTGTCCGCCAACGGTAGCGCCGCTGCCTGCGCGCGCAATACGGGGTGCCCGAAGAGAGTCTGTGCGGCGCGGCACGCGCCGGCTTCGGGTTCCACCAGAACCGGGTACACCGGAACCGCCTGCGCGGCATAGGCGGCGGGACCACCCACGCCGGCTCCGCAGTCGAGCAGACGCTGCCCGGCCGCAAGTTCGGTGTGCTCGATGAGCCAGTCGAGGGCGGCAGGGCTTCCACTTCCGCGGCAGCCCGCCGGGATGTAGTAGTCCGACCCGAGGTCGACGGCCACCTTCGCGGTCCACTCCGCGACGGTGTCGAACTCGGCTTCCATTGCCTCGTCTGCCTCGCCGGACTCGCTCACGGCGCCTCCCCTCGGGTTCGGTCGACACACAAATTCTTCACCCGCCGGCCGACTTCTGCCTTGATCGCCGCGCCGCCGCCCGACGCCGAGGCGGATCCGGAGATGTTGACGCCCTCGATCCCGTCGATGGACAACAGGGCGCGGGCCTCCTCGACTGCCGCTTCGATGCCTGCCTCCACCGGATCGGCTGCACCCAGGACCCGCTGGGTGACCGCCGGGTCGAGTTCCAGGCCGGGAAGCCCTTGCAGCACAGCCGCAGACGCGGTGTCGGTGAACACCGCGACCGCGGCGATCACCGGGATCGTCAGCCCCGCCGCCCGCCCGGACTCCATGAACCGGGCCACGATGTGCGGGTACGGAACGTGGTTGAGCACAGCGATGCCCGCACCGGCTTTCTGTTTCTCCACCAGGCGCCGCGGCCGGGCGTTCACGGGCGGCGCGGTCGGCGTCTCGGGGACCGCCGCCACCATGTCGAGTGAGGCGGCCAGTGCCACGAGGCGAGGGCCGTCGAGGTCGAAGGTCTGTGTGACGTCAGGGCGCACGTCGTAGCCGCGCCCGTCGCCGGTCACGCACATCACGGTGTCGGCGCCGATGCTCCGCAGGCCACGCAGTTCCTGTTCGAGCACAACGCGGTTGCGGTCACGGCACGACAGGGTGATCCACGGGGTGACGCCGGAGCCGGTCAGCGCGTCGAGCAGCAACCGTCCCATCAGCGTCGGCGGAAAATCGGGCTTGTTCTGGTGCTCGCCGACGAGCACGGCGTCACAGGACCCGGCCAGCACACCCGCCGTCCTCACGACGTCCTGCTCGTCGAACGGTGCGCAGCTGAAATCGGTCAACACCAGGGGCGCTCGCACCGGGGGTCGCGTCGCCTCGGGGCCGCCCCATGGCACGAGGTCGTCGAACACGCAAGGGCCCGAACGCATCTCGCACTGTCCGTCAGGTCGGACCCCACCGCACGGGCCGTAGGTCATCCGTTTCGGGCACACCGGCACCTGCGGGTCGGCCCCCGAGGGTGTCACGCGCTGTCGAGCTCCTCGTCGGTGAGCGCCTGGAAGCCCTTGGCCTGGGCACGCGCCAGCCCGGCCCGGATGACGCCCACGATCAGGCCGTGGATGGCCGCGGCGATGATCGCCTCACGCGTCGACCTGGAGAGATCCTCGGGTTCCGGTGGCTCTTGGTCCGACCGGCTGACGCGCTGCCAGATCTCGCTGAACACCTTGCCGGCCAGCAAGCCACCGGCCACGCTGATCGCCATCGACAACGGCTTGTAGATCGCTTGGGACGTACTCACCCCCGCTGTGTTCCCGGTCGGGGGTCCTTCAAACCCTGAGGTGAGCGGACCGCGTCAGCCCCAGTACGCGAAATTGCACGTGGGTCGTGGTTCGCTCTTGAACGACACCAACATGTCGCCCTCCATGATGATGGTGCAGATGAGTGAGGTGTCCCCACCGTCGGCGGTCACCTCGGACTCCAGCTTCTCGTACACCGGGTACCGCTTCTCCCATGGCAGGAACACATTGGTCTCGGTCTGTTCCGGCCCGCCGTTGATGCGGTAGCTGATGGTGACCGGCCCGCTGCCTCCGGTGACGCTCATGACGGCCGATCCGACCGGTGCGGATTGATCGGGCACCGGTGCTGTGGTGGTGGCGGACGCTCGCGTTTTCGGCGCGGTGGTCGACTCGGTGGCGGCGGCCGGGTCAGCGACGGGTGTGCCGGTCGCGATCTCGGTGCACCCGGTGGCCGCCATGACGATGACGGCGACGGTGCCCACGACCATGCCCACGGTGTTGCCCAGTGATCGCATGTCTCACCCTACGACGGGTTACGACCTGGCCCGGACAGCAATCTCACGGGGACGCGATCCCCGTCGGTACAGCAGCCATCCGGCGCCGATCAGCGCGAGGCCGAAGATCAGAAAGCCGATGTCCCACGACAGCGGGGCGCCCAGATCGTCGCGCACGTGGTGCACCCCGAGGATCTGGTGGTCGATCACGCCTTCGACGACGTTGAACACTCCCCACCCGAGCAGCAGCAGGCCGAAGTGGAACGACCACGTCGGCGCGAGGCGCCCTTGCCGCCACGACACGAGCGTCAGGATCGACCCTGCCCACACCAGAAGCCACGTGGCGACGTGGAAGAAGCCGTCGGCGATGACGTTGAGTTCGAGTCCGGCCAGCGTGTCGGTGGGTTCGGCGCCGCTGATCATGTGGTGCCACTGCAGGATCTCGTGCAGCACGATGCCGTCGACGAAACCGCCCAGACCCAGTCCCAGGAGCAGACTCGGCAACACACTGGGCTTCTTGCCGGCCACCTTGTCCGCCACCTTGTCCGCCACGGCCCCGGCATACCCCGCGATGACCGACCGAAACCCGTCGTCCGTGCGGTTTCACCCGCAACACGCGGCGTCGGCCGTACAGACCGCACAGTCGGCGCGAACTGCGCCCCGAATTGGTCTATACCAAAGTTTCACCTTCTGTTATCGCCTCGCACACTCCGCGGACGCGGCGTCGTCGCGGTGTCCGGAGAAAGTCCTTCCATGGCGCCGCTTCATCAGGAAGCGCTGCGACATCAGGAGGAAATAGGTGCGTCAACAGAAATGGTCACGGTGGCTCATACCCGCCATGCTGACCGCGATCTCGCTACCGCTCGCGGCATGCGGCGGGTCCGCCGGTAGCGCCGCGGTGGACGCCTCATCGCCGCCCGACATCAACGCCGCCAAGGAGCAGGCCGAGCAGTTCCGGACCGCGGGCATGCCCGACGACTGGATCAACTTCGGTGAGTTCTACCAGTCCGTCTGCGACACATACCAACTGGGCTGCAACGGATTCGCCGTGCAGGGCGTCAACCGCGTCGACACCGACATGAGCTCGGCCGAGGAGATCGCGGCGTTCAAGAACGAGACCACCAACGCCCCGATGTGTTCGGACATCGGTATCGCGTTTGGCCAGGTCGCCGAGACCGAGGGCGTGCTGCTCAACTACACGCCCAAGGCCGCGGCCGATCTGCCCGCCGCCTACAAGGCACACGACGGTGGCTGGGTCGCCACCGCTGTCGGCGTCATCTCCATCATGACCAACACCGACGTGGTTCCCAACCCGCCGCGATCGTTCGCGGACCTGCTCAAGCCGGAATACAAAGGCAAGGTCTCGATCTCGAACCCCGTCACCTCGGGAACCGGACAGGCTACGGTCTTCTCCACCGCGGCGGCGCTGTCGAAGAACAAGGGGCAGTTCGACCTCGACGCCGCCATGGACTACTGGGCCGAGTTCTACAAGCGCGGGCAGCGTAACGAGGCGGAGTTCTCCGCGGCATCATTCGAGCGCGGCGAGACCCCGATCCGCCTTGCCTACGACTTCGTCAACATTCAGGCCGCAAATCTCGTGAAGGACAAGGGTATCCACACCGAGAACGTGATCCCGGCCGAAGGCGGGGTGTGGCAGCCGTCGGCGACCATGTGCAACAAGAAGACCGAGGATCCCGACCTGGCGAAACTCGTTCTCGACCACACCCTCTCGAAGGAGGGCCAGCTGACCTTCGCGAAGGTGGGAGCCCGCCCGGTGCTCTACACGCTGGGCAAGCTCGACGTGCCCGCCGAACTGAAGGCCAATTGGTTGCCCGAAAGCCAGTACGTCAACGTCATCCAGTATCCCGACGATTCGTGGCCCGATCCCTCCGTGGTCGCCGACCGCTGGGAGAACGACGTCCTCACCGCGGGCGGATGACGACCGTCAGCCGCGCGGTGGCCGGCCCCGCCGATGACATCTCGGTGGGGCCCGGCCTGTCGTCCGCACCTGCCCGACGCCGCCGCGGCACGCTGCGCCGCATCGTCACGCAATGGGGTCCGGCGGTACCCTTCCTGATCGCTGCCGGTGGAATCCTCGCCGCGGCCGCATTCTGGCTGATCCGTACGAGTTTCAGCGGTCCCGACGGTGGCTGGACCCTGCAAGCCTGGCAGGACATCTTCGCCCAGCAGATCACCCGTGCGGCCATGGTGCGCTCACTCGGGTTGTCGGCAGTCGTGGCGACGCTGTGCCTCGTGCTGGGATCGGTGCTGGCGTACCTGGTCTCCGGCCTCGCCCGCCGCGGCCGCACCGCGGCACAGGCGTTGCTCAATGTGGCCGCCAACTTCGGCGGTGCCTCCCTGGCTATCGCCATGGTGTCCACCCTGGGCGCAGTCGGATTCGTCCGCCTGCTGCTGCAGGACCGGTTCGGGTACGCGCTGGGGTTCGACCTGTACTCGTTCTGGGGTGTGGTGGTCACCTACATGTACTTCATCCTGCCGCTCTACGTGCTCCTGGTGCTGCCGGCCATGTCGGTGCTGCGCGCCGAGTGGTGGGATGCCGTGCAGGCCGCGGGTGGGACGCGGTGGCACTACTGGCGTCACGTCGGACTGCCGGTGCTGTGCCCGTTCCTGCTCGCGGGCTGGGTCCTGACCTTCGCCTGGTCGCTCGGCCAGTTCTCGGTTCCCTATGCACTTCTCGGCGACACCTCGGCGACGTCGTTGATCACCACGCGACTCGGCAACTTCCTGTTCTCGGCCACCGGAGGGTCCAACCGCTTCGAACGCGCGGCAGCTCTCGCGGTCTTCCTGATGGTCATCTCGGCGCTGGCGCTCGTGCTCTATCGGCTGATCGCCAACCGGATGCTGGCCCGATTGGAGAACCTGCGATGACCCGCATGTCCCGCTGGGCGCTCCTCGGCCTGTGGAGCGTGTTCCTCGTGCTTCCGGTGCTGGCGACCCTGCTCTACTCGCTGGCCACGGTGTGGCGCGGGCGAGCCTTCCCGGACGGATACACCCTCGCGTGGTGGGTTCAGGCCTTCAGCGAGCCGCGGGTGGTATCGGCCCTGATGCGGTCGGTATGGCTGGCCGTGCTCACCGTCGTCGTGGTCGCGGCCGTCGTACTACCCGCCCTGTACTGGGGCCACATCCGCAACGGACGGATCCGTACGGTGATGCAACTGTGCGCGCTCTTGCCGTTCGCGCTGCCGTTCGTGGTGCTGGCCTACGGCATCAAACGTCTCGCCGGGGCCAGTGAACTCACCCAGCCGTGGGAGTCCAGCCCCGTGCTCGTCGTCCTCGGCCACGTCGCGCTGTCCTTCCCGTTCTTCCTGTGGCCCGTGGACGGCGCCATGTCCGCGGCCGGTGTACGGCAGCTGTCCGAGGCTGCCGAGACCTCGGGCGCCACACCGTTGGCCACGTTGTTCCGGGTCGTCATCCCGAACATCCGCACCGGCATCCTGACGGGCGCGATCCTGACGTTCGCCACATCGTTCGGTGAGTACTCCATCGCCCGTGTCATCACCGGAAGCTCGTTCGAGACGCTGCCGGTCTGGCAGGTCTCCGCGCTGCAGGACACCCGCGGCAACCCCAACGGCGTCGCGGTCATGGCGATCTTCACATTCCTGCTCATGTTCATCGTCTCGGTGCTCATCGCACGGACCGGCAAGGGACAACCCCTGCGGCTTCTGCCGGGCATCGGCAACACACGATAGGAGTATCTCGTGCCCAGCGCTGTTCAGATCGAGTCGGCCACAAAGGTTTACGGGTCCACCAAGGCCCTCGACAATGTCTCACTCCACATCGATCCCGGCCAGATGGTCGCCCTACTCGGGCCATCGGGTTGCGGAAAGACGTCGCTGCTGCGGGCCATCGCGGGGCTCAATCCCCTCGACCGCGGTGCGATCCGCATCGGTGAAAGCGACGTCACCATGGTGCCCGCCCGGCTGCGCCCGATCGGCATGGTGTTCCAGCACTACGCACTGTTTCCCAATATGACAGTCGCGGAGAACATCTCGTTTCCGCTGACCATCAACAAGCAGCGGCGCGCACAGCGTGCGCAGCGTGTCGGGGAACTGCTCGAGCTGATCGGCATGACCGCGCTCGCCGACCGTTACCCCAACCAGCTCTCGGGTGGCCAGCAACAGCGCGTGGCGCTCGCGCGGGCGCTGGCACCCGAGCCTGATGTCCTGCTTCTCGACGAGCCCCTGGCCGCGCTCGATGCCGCGATCCGCAACGACCTGCGCGACGAGATCCGGCGCATCCAGCACCGCGTCGGCACCACAGCGGTATTCGTCACGCACGACCAGTCCGAGGCGATGGCGGTGGCCGACCGCGTCGCGGTGATGGACCGCGGCCGCATCCTCGAGGTCGCCGCTCCCCCGGAGATCTACGAACGGCCCACGTCGCGTTTCGCGGCCACCTTCATCGGTTCCCGAAACGCGCTGGAGTTGCCGGTCGACGCCGACCGTGTCGTGCGATGGGGCACGGCATTCAGCGTTGTGGCCCCGGATGCGGCCAACGGCAAGGCTCTCGCGGTGTTCCGACCCGAGGATGTCCGCCTCACCGCGCATCAAGGTGTGGCGGGGACCGTCGACGTCGTGGTGTTCCTCGGTGCAACCAGCCGGGTGTACGTCACCGTCGAGGGCGAGGCCGGGGACCACACCGTGCACGTCGACCTGCCGTCACGTGCTGCTGCAAATTTCGTTCCGGGACAACGTGTCGGCGTTGTCGTCGCGCCAGAGAAAGTCCGGGTGTTCGCCTCATGACAGACCCCATGGTCGTCCTCGTCATCATCGACGGTGCCGGCGCGCGTCAGGTGCGCCCTGACACGATGCCGACACTGCACTCGCTCGCCACCTCGGGTGCCTGGCATCCCGAGGGTTCCGAGGCCGTGCTGTGCTCGGCGACCTACCCGAACATCCTGACCCTGGTGACGGGTAGCTCTCCCACGCAGCACCGCGTGTTTGCCAACCCGCTTTTCGGGCATGAGCTGGCCGGAACATCCTCGGTCACCACAGTTTTCGAACGCGCCGGCGATCGGGCTTCGGAGTTCGTCGTCGGTGATCAGTACCTGATCGATGTGGGCCGGGCGCGCACCGCGGGCCGGCACTGGCCACCTGAGGGAGTCCTGCCGGACGACGCCTTCCGCGACGAATTCGGCTACGCCACCGACTGCGCGGTGCTACCCCACGCACTGGCCGCCGTCGGGCGCCGACCCGATCTTCTCGTGGTGCATCTCAACGGGCCCGACACCGCGAGCCATCTGCACGGGCCGGACAGTGACGCCGCTGTGGAGTCCTACCGCACCTCCGACGCCACGCTGGCATCGTTGGTCGACGCCCTGCGCCCGCACTGGGACAACCTCCTGCTGCTGGTCACCTCCGACCACGACCAGGAGACCATCCACGACGACCGCCGCATCGACCTCGCCGGCCTGGCATCCGCGCGCGGCGTCGACGCCACGGTGTTCCACGAGGGCACCGCGGCCGTGATCTGCGGACCCGGCGCCGCCGATGCGCGCTGGCTGTCCGACGTGGCAGGCATCGAGCGGTCCTGGCTGGTGGAACCGGGACTCCGGGTGGCCGCGAGCGAACCGCACCACTGGTTCGCCACAGCCGATGGGCCTACCCGTGGCGGGGCCCACGGCGGTCCCAGAACCCGCGGACAGGTGGCGGTCGCGGCAGGCGGGCACCCGATGGTCGGCCGTATCGCCGGGGCGTGGCGCCACCGGCAACCGCGCGCCGAGGACTGGGCGGGCCTGGCACTGTCCGTATTCGGCTGACGCCGAACGATTTCAGGGGCCACACCCGAAACGCGGCGCGGGCATCTACGGTGCAACCGTGAACTTCGACGAATACCGCACATTCGACGCCACGGGACTGGCCGAACTCGTCGCCGACAAGCAGGTGACGGCCGCCGAACTGCTCGAGGTCGCGCAGGCCCGCGCCGAAGCGGTCAACCCGAGGATCAACGCGATCGTGCGGGAGGTCCCCGCGGCACCCGCCGACGCCGCACCGGGCCCGTTCACCGGAGTGCCCTTTCTCATCAAGGACATCGGTCAGGACTACGCCGGTGTGCCCTCCTCGCGCGGTTCACGTGCTTTGAGGTCGATCCCGGTCACCGAGCACGCCACGGTCGTACAGCGGTGGATCGAGGCCGGTCTGGTGATCTTCGGCAAGACCAACACACCCGAGTTCGGCGCCAAGGGCATCACCGAACCCGAGGCGTGGGGCCCGACGCGCAATCCGTGGAATCTGACGCACACCCCGGGCGGATCCTCGGGCGGGTCGGCGGCCGCCGTCGCGGCGGGCATCGTGCCGTGCGCGGGTGCCAACGACGGCGGCGGGTCGATCCGGATCCCGGCGGCGTGCTGCGGGCTGGTGGGCCTGAAACCGGGCCGCGGTCTGACGCCGATGGGACCGGCGCTGTCCGAATCGGTGCACGGCGCGACGGTGCAGGGCGTGGTGTCGCGGACGGTGCGCGACACCGCGGCCATGCTCGACGTGATCAGCGGCGGCGAACCGAGTGGTCCGTACGCACCGAAACTGCCCGGGACACCGTTCGCGTCGGCCGTGGGCGCCGACCCGGGCAAGCTGCGGATCGGGGTGCGCGTCCCGTCGGCCATCAACCCGAACCCGCATCGCGAGGCGTACGCGGCGGTCGAGGCCACCGCGCAGACGCTCACCGCGCTCGGACACCACGTCGAGGAGCTTCCGCAAGCGCCGTTCGACGACGCGGCGCTGGCGCGCGAGTTCCTGCTCTCGTGGTTCGTCTACACCGCGTGGGAACTCGAAGAGGCCAAGCGCATCTCGGGTGCGGGTGACGAGGCGTTCGAACGCGACACGCTCATCCTGGCCGCGATCGGCCGCGCGACCAGCAGCGTCGCCTACGTCGACGCCGTGCAGCGACGCCACGACCACACGCGTCGGCTCACGACGTTCTTCGAGTCCTACGACCTGTTGATGACGCCCACACTGGCCACCCCACCGCCGCGGATCGGCGAATTCGAGCTGCCCGAACTCCTCAAGCGCGGGTCGGACGTACTGCTCAAGACCCGCACCGCGGGTCTGCTGCGCTTCACCAAGATCCTCGACGACAGCGTCGATGCGAACCTGGCATGGGTGCCCTACACGCAGTTGGCGAACATCACCGGGCGGCCTGCGGTCACGCTGCCGCTGCACTGGACCGCCGACGGTCTGCCACTCGGGGTGCAGTTCGTGGCGCCGCTGGAAGGCGAATCGCTGCTCATCCGGCTCGGGGCACAACTCGAAGAGGCGATGCCGTGGAAGGACCGCGTCGCACCGGTGTGATCGCCCGGCGGGCGAGGATCAGGCGGTGAGCTCGTAGAGCGTGCTGCGCAACCACAGGTGGCTCGCGTCGTGGTCGAGCCGCGGGTGCCACACGGCATAGAACGGCAACTGCGGAAAGCTCTTGGGCGCGTCGAGGATCCGCACCGCTGACGGGTTGGCCAGCTTGGCGACCAGGCGCGCCGGGAACGTCACCACCAGGTCGGTTCCGGCCAGCATGTCCACCGCGAAGGTGTAGAAGGGCGTCGAGACGGCCACTTTGCGGGGGACCGGCAGGGCGTCCTCGATCAGGTGGGTGGTGCCCTGCTCGATCTCGATGCGGATGTGCGGGTAGGCCAGGTAGTCCTGCAGCGTCACCTGCGGACGGGCGGCCAGCGGGTGCTCGTGTGCCACCGCGCAGACGAAGTGATCGGTGAACAGTTCCCGGTGGGCCAGGTGCGACGCCGCAGGCCGACCGACGACGAGCAGGTCGATGCCACCCGCGTTCAACTCGGCGAAGGCCTCGTCGTCGAGTTGCTGATAGACCACCGACGACCCGGGCGAGCGCTGATGGATCGTACGGGCCAGGTCGGCGCCGAACAGCGCGACCGAGTAGTCACTGAGCGCCAGCCGGTACGACTCGGTGGCGGTGCCCGGTTCGAAGTTCTCCGGCCCGAACAGCACATCGAGTTCGGGCATCAGACCGGCCAGCCGAGCCTGCAGTCGCTCGGCTCGCGGCGTGAGGGTGTAACCGTCGCGGCCCGCGACCAGCAACGCGTCGTCGAACGTGCGGCGCAGCCGCTGCAGAGCGCGGCTCATGGCGGGCTGACTCAGGCCGACACGCGCCGCGGCCCGCGAGACCTGGCGCTCCTCGAGCAGCGCGGCCAGCGCGGGGAGCAAATTCAGGTCGACACCACCGATATGCGTTTGGCGCATACGGTCAATACTAGGAATTCATTGGGCAGATAGCGGCGGATACGCGCACCCTCTTAGTACAGCGGCTGTCGCCTGACAGGAACTCGAAAGGAATTGGTGATGCGGTCCCTGGCTCTCGATGTTCCCACCGACCGCACAGCGGGTACTCCTTGTCGACCTGTGCCAGCCCGACAAACATCTGTCGCACCGTTGTCGGCGTTGCCCAATCATCGTCTTTGCTGACGAGGCACCATGGAAAGAGACGACCAAGGGAAGGAGGGAACAGTGCGCCCCCATGGCACCGACCACGAGGGTAGGACGACCTCGTGGTTGGCCGACGATCCAGAACTCACCACCTTCGCGCTCCGCATGCCGAGGTGGCCTGCGCTCGTGCGTTTGCGGGGACGGGATCCACTCGTACGCGCCGTCGATCGCGTCGAGGCCCTGATCTTCTGCCTGGTCGTCGTGGTGGCGGTGCTCGCCGTTCCCGTCGTCGGTGCAATCGGCACCGCGGTCCACGATGCCCGCAGCCAGCACAATGCCCAGGCCGCCGCCAGCCGCACCCCGGTGGAGGCCACGGTGGTCGACATCTCCACCGACGCCGGCGACGCCTTTGCCAACACCCACACCGTGACCGGGCGCTGGTTGGTCGACGGCACCGAGCACACCGGCGTCGTTCCGGCCTCGCCGAACGTCTCGGTCGGTGACACCGTGCAGATCTGGGTCGACCGGTCAGGTGCGTGGGCTCCCGCGCCGCCACCGGCGTCGAGTGCGGCCGCAGATGCGATCACGCTCTCGGTGCTCATCCTGTTCGGCTTGGCCGGTGCCACGCTCACGGTTCTGGTGCTGACCCGGAAATCCTGCGACCGGGTCCGGTTCAACCGGTGGCAGCACGGTCTCGACGCCTTCATCGACCACGGCGACGGTTACGCCAGCCGTCCCTGACCGCTCGGCTTTGTCGGGATCCGACAAATTCTGCTGGTCGGTTTTCGTCAATTCACGGCGTGACCGGCCGACATTGTCTGCAAGCTCGAGGCAGGCCCAGGGGGTGGGCCTGAAGGGAGGGACCACGTGACCGCCACCATCCGACGACACACCATCTCCAGATATCTGCGGCGCTCTCGCGGAACCGGGACGCTGCGACTGCGCCTGAAGCCGGCACATCAACGGTGCGGTTTCGTGCAGGGAGCCTGGTGGCCGCGCTCGACCGTGTTGGGCACCGAGCTTTCGCCTCTCCTCGCGGCGATCAGGACCCGCTCCGGCACGATCGAGCGCGTCCGGTATCACGCGGGCGACTGGTCGGAAGCCGGAACTCAACCGGCCGACGACGTGGTGCTCGACGGCAGTTCGCCGTCACCGCACGTCGTGACCTTGCAAGGTCCGGATCTCGGCGAACTCAGGTTGCTGGTCGTTCCGCCCTACACCGAGCCCACCCACGCCTATGACATCGTGGTGGCCGCGTCCAGCGTCCACGATTCGTCCACACCCGATCAGCTTCTCGAGCTCTCACAACCCGAGTTCGGCGATCTGCTGCAGGAACGCCCGCGCGGGCGCTGAGGCACTCGCCGAGACGGCCACACCCAGGTTCCGCACCGTCGTCGGTGTCAGCGGCCTGATCACGACCCCGTCGGGCAGATCGGGCAGACCTGCACTCGGCAGGATGCTCACGCCCAGTCCCGCCCGCACGATCTCCAGCACGGCCGAGAGGCCACGCGCCTCGAATGCCACGTCGAAGTCGACACCGATGCTCTGCGCGACCGGTGTGAAGGCATCGGCGCACCCGCCCGTCGACCGGACGAACGGCTCTTTGGCGAGTTCGACGTAATCGACCACGTCCCACCCGGCGAGCCTGCTGTCCGCCGGGACCACGGCGACCATGTCCTGGTCACCCAGCACCGCGGATTGGAGGCCCTTGACGGGCAGACTCACCACACCGGCTTCGGCGGCGCCCCGGTCGAGCCAGTCCCGCACCTCCTCCTCACTGCCCTCGAGAAGCCGGACCGCGACCGCCGGATGACGCTCCCGGAATTCCCGCACGTGCGGCGCGACCAGCGTCCCGGTCACGCTCGGCAGGCTGGCCAGGGTCAGGGTTCCGGTGAGCGATCCGGCCAGCGCCGCAACATCTTTGCGCATCGCGGTGAGATGGCTGACGGCTTCCCTGGCATGCCCCAATGCGAGCTCACCCGCCTCGGTCAGCGATACGCCGCCGCGCTCGCGGACCAGCAATGGCAGCGCCAGCTCCTTCTCCAGCGCGGCGACCGCACGACTCACGGCAGGCTGCGACAGCCCCAGTTCGCGGCTGGCCGAGGTGAAGCTACCGGTCTCCACAACCGCCACGAAGGCCCTCAGCTGCAGCAGCGTGGACATCGCGCCCCCTGACATACAACGTTCGACATACCTCTATATCGACAACGGCATGCGAATTACTCCCGTTCACCACGTTTCACAAAACGTTCGAGAAACGTTTCGAGAGAACACCGCACCACGTGCCGCAGGAGGAACCATGCCGCCACTCGAGCAGAACACCATCGGCAACGGCGGGGACCGTGCCGCCGTCCGGAGCCTGACGTTCGACGACATCACCGTCACCTACGTCGTGGACGGTGTGATCGCCCTGCGCCCCGAGGTCTTCTTCCCCGCAGTCCCCGCCGACGCCTGGACGGAGCTGGTGACCGCCGGCGGGGAGCTGTTGATGAGCGCCGGTGGTCTTCTGGTCGAGATCGCCGGGTCCACAGTGCTGATCGACGCGGGCGTCGGCCGGATGACCGAAACACTGTCGTTCGGCGGCGTCGACTGCGGCTCGCTGATCGACGTGCTCGGGGCGCTCGGCGTGCCACCCGGCGACATCGACGTGGTGGCGTTCACGCACCTGCATTTCGACCATGCCGGTTGGGCATTCACCGATGGCACCAAAACCTTTCCCAACGCGCGTTACGTGGTGGCGGCCGACGAACTCGCGCCGTACGGCACCGCCGAGCGCAATGACGATCCGACGGCACCGTGGGACGCCATCACGCGACTGGCCGGTGGCGAGCACGACGTCGTGACCGTCCAGGACGGGGAGCAGGTCGTGCCGGGTGTGCACGCGGTCGTCACAGGTGGTCATACGCCGGGCCACACCTCCTACGTCGTCACCTCGGCCGCCGGTCAGCGACTCGTCGTGTTCGGCGACGCGTTCCATACGCCGGCCCAGCTCTCACATCTGCACTGGCTGTCGTCGGTGGACCCGGACGACGGGAGTGTCCTACGCGCCCGGCTTCGCCTGCTCACCGAGCTCGACCGGCCTGACACCGTCGGATTCGCGTTCCATTTCGGTGATCAACCGTTCGGCCGGGTCGTCACCGACGCCTCGGGCGTCAGGGTGTGGGAACCGGTGGCATCGCAGTTGGTGGCGCCCCCGCCACGTCGGTAGCGGCCTTCACTGCGCGCGGGCATGCAGGGCCTCTCCGAGGCTCCACACCGAGACCCCGATCAGCACAAGGTCTTTGAGCAGGAACTGCCCCGGCATCCCGGACAGCACCGGAATCGGACCCGCATGGGTCGCGATGACGCCGGGGGTGGTGAACAGGAAGCTCAGCGTGCCGAGGAACAGCACGATGGCCATCGCGCTGCCGATCACCGTCGCACGTGCCGAAAACGGGCGCGCAGCAATGAGAATCGCGGCGACGATCTCAGCGGTGCCCAGGCAGTACGCGACCGCGGTGACGCTGAGGAAGTCGTACAGCCAGCTCATCAGCGGGCTGTGCTCGATGAGCACGCGGCTCTCCATCTTCACGTACTTGCCCACCCCGATCCAGGCGAGCACGATCACCAGGCCGTACCGGCAGATCATCTGCCCGGTTGTGGTGATGCGATCTGCGAGCACACGGTCCGCGGCGGTGATGGTCATCGATCAGCTCCTTCGACTCCGGCGTCTTCGGCAGCGATGGCGGCCAGCAGTCCGTCGAAGTCCTCCGCGCACGGGCCACACGCACACAGATGCGCAGCGACCCCCGGATACCGGTGGGCGCGTAGGCCAACCGGCAGTTCGGCGTAGATGTGCAGAACCTCCATCGCCTCATCGCAACCGACGTCGCGCGGATCGGTCGTGAGAAACCGCTGAATTCGGGTCCATTCGGTCACGGTCGTTCCAATGCCACGTGGTTGGTCAGATACTCGTTGGTGACGAGGAATTCGCGGATCTTACGTCGCGCGTCGAAAATCGTTTTGTAGATCGCGTTCCGGCTCACACCGAGTTTGACGACCAGAGCGTCCAGCGGTGTGCCCTGGATGACGATGGCACGAACATCTGCCGCTGCCGCTCGGTCAGGGTTGCCTCGACAGCGCGCTTGATCGCCGCGGACAACTCGGCGGCCTCGGCGTGCTCGCTCGGATCGATGCCGAAGCGCTCGGGCAGCCGGTTCCAGTCCTCGGTGTCGAGCGCCACGGGCGGATGACACCAGTGGTGGCGGCCGATCTTGTGTGCGACTTCGAGGATGACGAACTTGTACGCCCACGTGGTGAAGCGACTCTCGCCGCGGAAGCTGTCGAGCTTGCCGAGGATCGACAGTGTCGCGTCGGACGCGGCCTGCTGGGCGATGTCGTCGAGTTCGCTGCCCGTGATGGCGGTGTGACGCCGGTGCACTTCGCGTCGGGCCACCCGCAACAGCCTCTCGTGCAGGCGCTCGATCGCGGTCCTGCGGTCAGCAGGGCATGCGCCGGCGTCGAGAAGCCGCAACCACTCGCGGGACTCGGCGTCCACCCAAGCTCCTCACAATCGTCGTCGTCGGAATCAACGAGGCACCCTCTCGCATGGTTCGTGCCCCCCGACGCGGCCCGGTCTTACCGTGTGACCCGAAAACTTTCGCCGTAAGAAGACCCGTCCGGCAGGGCACCAATGTGTATGAGCCTGCTACATCCCGGCAAGAAGTTCCCGCACCTTCGTGTGACGCCACCTGCGGCCCCGGCCATCGACCTGCCTGACCACTTCGAAGACCGCTTCGGAGTGGTGCTTTTCTTCCGCGGCGCGTGGTGCCCCTACTGTGTCGCCCAGCTACGTGCCTTCGACCATGCCACGGACAAACTGCGCGAGAACCTGATCGACGTGGTGGCGATGTCGGTCGACCACGAGGCCACCACCGCGAAACTGATCGCCGAGCACGGACTGCGGTTCCCGGTCGGGCACAGCGCCGACGCCCGCACGGTCGCCGAACAGACCGGCGCCTTCGTCAACGCCGAACCGTTGCACCTGCAGTCGACGGGGTTCGTCCTCGATCCTGCCGGGCGCGTCACGGTCAGTGTCTACTCGAGCGGCGCGATCGGCCGGTTGGTGCCGGCTGATGTCATCGGGATGGTCCGCTATTTGCGAGAACACTCCGCGTGAGGTTCACGCTGGACCACTCGGCGGGACGATGGCGGTTCCGTGGCCCCGACGGTGATCCGTTCCTGTCGATCGGCGTCGTCCACGCCGACGACACCAATCTGCGCTACCCGCACAACATGGGCATCTTCACGGCGCGATACGGGGCATCGCGGCGACGCTGGCTGCGGGAGGGCCTGGTGCCGGAGATGACGTCGTGGGGGTTCAACACGCTCGGCTGGACATCGGAGTACGTCAGCGGTTCCGGGCTGGCCACCGACGGAGGTGCCGTCGACCTCGGCCACTCCGAAGGGCTTCCCGCCGACGACGTGGCCGCGCTCGGGATCCCGTACACACTGTCGCTGCGGGTCGCCGAGATCGAGCACTGGAACGGCCATCCGGCGTACCGGGACCCGCGTGGGCCCGCGTTCGCGCAGTGGTGTGACCACCTCGCCAGGATCACGTGCCGTCCCGACGACCCGAACCTACTGGGGTACTTCCTGGTCGACGTACCGTGCTGGGGCCGCCATCCCACAGGCGCCGGGTACCCGCCCGATGAGCTCGTGGCGATAGCCGACGCCTACTACCGCACCGCCACCGAGGCCATTCGCAGGCACGATCCGCACCATCTGATCCTGGGGGATCGCTACGGCACCCGGCATCCGGTGCCCGACGCGGTACTCGACGCCGCGGCGCCCTACGTCGACGTGCTGTCGGTGCAGACTTTTCCGGGGCCGGGTGCCGATCGGCTCCACGCCGCGCTGGAGATCATCGAGCGCTGGCATGTGCGGACCGGCAGGCCCGTGCTGATCGCCGACACCGGCAACTGGTGCCCGACGGTGATGCGCCCGGACCGCACGGGCTGGGCGAGCGACCAGCGTGACCGCGGCGCCGGCTACGCCGCGGCGGCCGAGGCGTTCACCGCGCGGCGGTGGTGCCTGGGCTGGCACTGGTGCGGTTGGCTGGAGAATCCACATCGCGGGTTCGGGCTCAAGGATCCCTGGGACGAGCCCTACACCGACCTCACCGAGGTCGTCAGGCAGACGAATCTTCGGCTGTCGACAGCCGGAACTCCGAGAAGTCCAACGACACCAGCAGCCGGTCGCGGTGGATGATCCCGTCGTCGGTGCGCAGGTACGCCCGCCGCGCGGTGGGCCACCTCAGACCCTCGACGTCGGTGTAGAAGTGCAGGTACTGGCTGACGCCGAAGCTGCCCGCGATGTCCACGCGGTAGTCGTGGCGGCGTAGCAGGCGGGGTGTACTTGTTCCTTCATGGACGCGGTGTACACGTCCAGGCCGACGGTTGTCCATCGCGGAGATGCGCGTGAGGCTGCTCGCTTCCATAGGCTTCGTGTCATGACAGCCACGTTGACGGGCGGACCCGATCTGCAGCAGGCCCGCCGGATCCTGACCGAAATCCCCGGCCCACGGTCCCGTGACCTGGCCGAACGCCGCAACGCCGCGCTCCCGGCCGGCCTGGCGAGCGGGGCGGGGGTCTACATCGCCGCCGCAGGCGGCGGCGTGGTCGTGGACGTCGACGGCAATTCGTTCATCGATCTGGGCAGCGGCATCGCGGTCACCACGGTCGGCAACGCCGCACCTGCGGTCGTCTCGCGCGCGGGCAGCCAACTCGCGCAGTACACGCACACGTGCTTCCTGAACGTGCCCTACGAGCCGTACATCGAGGTCGCCGAGCGTCTCAATGCCCTGACCCCGGGCGATCACCAGAAGCGCACCGCGCTGTTCAGCACGGGCGCCGAGGCCGTGGAAAACGCCGTCAAGTACGCACGCGCCCACACCGGTCGCGACGCGGTCGTGGTGTTCGACCACGCCTTCCACGGCCGGTCGCTGCTCACCATGACCATGACGGCCAAGAACCAGCCCTACAAGCACGGGTTCGGTCCGTTCGCCCCCGAGGTCTACCGCGCGCCCATGGCCTATCCCTACCGGTGGCCGTCGGGGCCCGAAAACTGCGCGGCCGAGGCGTTCGACCTGTTCACCACCCTGATCGACGCGCAGATCGGCGCAGATCAGGTGGCCTGCGTCGTGGTCGAACCCATCCAGGGCGAGGGCGGCTTCATCGTTCCCGCCGAGGGGTTCCTGCAGAAGGTCGCCGACTTCTGCCGTGAGCGCGGCATCCTGGTGGTGGCCGACGAGGTGCAGACCGGTATCGCGCGCACCGGCGCGTGGTTCGCGTGCGAGCACGAGGACCTGGTCCCCGACCTCATCACCACCGCCAAGGGCCTGGGCGGCGGCCTGCCGCTGGCGGCGGTCACCGGCCGCGCCGAGATCATGGACGCCGCGCACGCGGGCGGCATCGGCGGCACCTACGCGGGCAACCCCGTCGCGTGCGCCGCGGCGCTCGGCGTGTTCGACGAGATCGAGCAGAACGGCCTGATCGAGCGCGCCCGCGCCATCGGCGAGGTGATCGTGGCAGAACTGCGCAGCATCGCCTCCACCACCGGCCTCATCGGCGAAATTCGCGGCCGCGGCGCCATGATCGCCGTCGAGCTGATCAAGCCCGGCACGCGCGAACCCAACAAGGAAGCCGTCGCCGCGCTGGCCAAGCACTGCCACGACAACGGTGTACTGACCTTGACGGCAGGCACTTTCGGCAACGTCCTGCGTTTCCTGCCGCCGCTGACCATCACCGACGAACTGCTCGTCGACGCCTTCGGCGTCATCCGCGACGGCTTCGCCGCCCTCTAGAAATCACCAGGAGCTCACCATGACCCTCACCGCACCCACGAAGAAGTCCACCTACGCCCCGCTCGAGCTGTTCGACACCGACCGCCTGCTCGACCAGGACGAGCGCGACATCGCCGCAACCGTGCGACAGTTCGTCGACACCCGGCTGAAGCCCAACATCGAGGGCTGGTTCGAATCGGCCACTCTCCCACGCGAACTCGCTAAGGAGTTCGGCAATCTCGGTGTGCTGGGCATGCACCTGCAGGGTTACGGCTGCGCGGGCACCAACGCCGTGAGCTACGGCCTGGCCTGCATGGAACTCGAGGCAGGCGACAGCGGCTTCCGCAGCTTCGTGTCAGTGCAGGGTTCGCTGTCGATGTTCTCGATCTACCGCTACGGGTCCGAAGAGCAGAAGAACGAGTGGCTGCCCCGCCTTGCCGCGGGCGACGCCGTCGGCTGCTTCGGTCTGACCGAACCCGACTTCGGCTCCAACCCTGCCGGTATGCGCACCCGTGCGCGCCGCGACGGCAGCGACTGGATCCTCAACGGCACCAAGATGTGGATCACCAACGGCAACCTGGCTGACGTCGCCACGGTGTGGGCGCAGACCGACGACGGCATCCGCGGCTTCCTGGTTCCCACCGACACACCGGGATTCACCGCCAACGCGATCCACCGCAAGCTCTCGCTGCGCGCCTCGGTGACCTCCGAACTGGTGCTCGACAACGTGCGCCTGCCCGCGTCGGCCCAGCTGCCGCTGGCCGAGGGCCTCTCGGCTCCGCTGTCGTGCCTCAACGAGGCCCGGTTCGGCATCGTGTTCGGCGCGCTGGGCGCCGCACGCGACAGCCTGGAGACCACGATCGCCTACACGCAGTCACGCGAGGTGTTCGACAAGCCGCTGTCGAATTACCAGCTGACGCAGGAGAAGCTGGCCAACATGACCGTCGAGCTGGGCAAGGGCATGCTGCTGGCCATCCACCTGGGCCGCATCAAGGACGCCGAGGGTGTGCGCCCCGAGCAGATCAGCCTGGGCAAGCTCAACAATGTCCGCGAGGCCATCGCGATCGCCCGCGAGTGCCGGACCCTGTTGGGCGGCAGCGGGATCACGCTCGAGTACTCGCCGCTGCGTCACGCCAACAACCTGGAGTCGGTGCTCACCTACGAGGGCACCTCCGAGATGCATCTGCTGTCCATCGGCAAGGCGCTCACCGGAAAGGCGGCGTTCCGCGCATGACCCCGGTGACCATCAACCACCTTGTTGCGGGCGAGTGGGTGGCCGGTGCGGGCGACGTCGTCGTCAGCGTCAACCCGGCCCACCCGGGCGACATCGTGGCCGAGGGACACAACGCGACCACCGCGCAGGTCGACACCGCGGTCGCGGCCGCCGCCGAGGCGTTCCGTGCATGGGCGGCCACCCCGACGCACCAGCGTGGTGCGGTGCTGCTGGCCGCCGCGCAGATCGTCGACCGCAACGCCCAGGCCTGGGGTCTGGAACTGGCCACCGAAGAGGGCAAGACCAAGGCCGAGGGCATCGGTGAGGTCAAGCGCGCCGCACAGATCCTGCGGTACTACGGCAACGAGGGCGACCGGCAGGCAGGCGAGATCTTCTCGTCACCCCGTGCCGGCGAACAGATCCTGGTGACCCGCAAGCCACTCGGTGTGGTCGGCGTCATCACCCCGTTCAACTTCCCCATCGCCATTCCGGCGTGGAAGATCGCGCCTGCCCTGGTGTACGGCAACACCGTGGTGTGGAAGCCCGCGAGCACCGTTCCGGTGCTGGCGATCCGCTTCGCGCAGGCACTCACCGAGGCCGGTCTGCCCGCGGGTGCGCTGAATCTGGTGATCGGTGACTCCGAGACCGGAACCGCGATCGTCGACCATCCCCGCATCGACGGTCTGACGTTCACCGGATCCACCGCGGTGGGCCGTCGTCTCGCGTCCGTGGCCGCGACGTGCGGCATCCCGATGCAGGCCGAGATGGGCGGCAAGAACGCCGCCGTGGTGCTCGACGACGCCGACCTGGACGTGGCCGTCGAACAGGTGATGCTGGGTGCGTTCCGGTCGACCGGCCAGAAGTGCACCGCCACATCCCGTTTGATCGTCACCGACGGCATCGCCGACAAGTTCACCGAGGCACTGGTCGAACGGGCCCGCGCACTGCGGGTCGGCGACCCCACCGACGACGCCACCGAGATGGGTCCGGTGATCACCGACGCGTCCCGCGCGTCGATCCTGGCCGGGATCGACACTGCCGTCGCACAGGGCGCCACGGTGCTCGCCGGTGGGCGGCCCTACACCGAAGGCCCGCTCGCCGAGGGGTACTTCATCGCCCCGACCGTGCTGGAACTCGACGGTTCCCCGGCCAAGGTGTGGAGCGAGGAACTGTTCGGACCGGTGCTGGCGGTCCGCCGCGCGGCCGACGCCGACGAGGCGTTCGAGCTCGCCAACGACAGCGAGTTCGGCCTGTCCGCGGCGATTTTCACGCAGGATGTGACCCGGGTGCTGCAGGCCATGGAGCAGATCGACGTCGGTGTGCTGCACGTCAACTCCGAGTCCGCCGGCGCCGATCCGCATGTGCCGTTCGGTGGCGACAAGAAGAGCGGTCTGGGCCCCAAGGAACAGGGGGCCGCGGCACGGGATTTCTTCACCCACACCACCACCGTGTACCTGCGGGGCGGGCGGCCGGGCGTATGAGCGCGGCCGCACTCGAGGGCGTCGTCGTCGCGGACTTCAGCCGCGTGTTGGCCGGGCCGTACGCGACGATGATGCTCGCGGACTTCGGCGCCGAGGTCATCAAGATCGAGCGGCCGGGCACCGGGGACGACACCCGACAGTGGGGCCCTCCGTACGACTCGACCGGCGTGGCAACGTATTTCAACTCGGTCAACCGCAACAAACGCTCGGTCGCACTGGACCTGGGCAGCACGGAAGGACGCGAGCAGGCGCGTGAGCTGATCCGCCGCGCCGACATCGTGGTCGAGAACTTCCGACCGGGCACGATGGAGAAACTCGGCCTCGGCTACGACGACGTCCGCGCGATCCGCCCCGACGTCATCTACTGCTCGATCACGGGATTCGGCCACGGCGGCGGGGCCGCCCTGCCGGGCTACGACCTGCTGGTGCAGGCCGTCGGCGGTCTCATGAGCGTCACCGGCACCGAACCGGGCGATCCCACCAAAGCCGGTGTGGCACTGGTGGATGTGCTGGCCGGTATGCATGCGCTCAGCGGCATCCTGGTCGCCCTGGCGCACCGCGACCGCACGGGCGAGGGCCAGCGGGTCGACACCAACCTGTTCTCGGTGCTGCTGTCGTCGATGGTCAACCAGGCGTCGGGTTATCTGGGCGCCGGTGTGGTGCCGGGCATCATGGGCAACCGGCATCCGAGCATCACGCCGTACCAGACCTTCGACACCGCCGACCGGCCCATCGCGATCGCGGTGGGCAACGACAAGCAGTTCCGGGCGTTCGCCGCGGTGATCGGCAGTCCCGACCTCGCCGACGACCCGCGGTTCTCGACCAACCCGCAGCGGGTGGCCCACCGGGACGTGCTGTGTCCCTTGATCGAGGCCGCGCTCAAGGCCAAGGGCGCCGACCACTGGTATCACGAACTGACCGCGGTCGGGGTGCCCGCGGGACCCATCAACGACCTGTCGGAGGCGTTCGCGTTCGCCGAGGAACTTGGCATCGAGGCCGTGGTGCAGATGCCCGACGGTCCGACTCCGCAGGTCGCCAACCCGATCACGCTGTCGGCGACCCCGGTGACCTACCGCAACAGCCCGCCTCCGCTCAGCTGAGGCCGGGCCGTTCGCGGCTCACCAGCAGTTGCCACGCGCGGATCGCGAGCCACAGCTGGGCACGGGTGTCGGCCGTGCCGAGGTCGTCGGCGAGCAGATCACTGATGCGCCGCATCCGGTTTCGCATGGTGTGGCGATGGATCTGGAGTTCACTCGCGGCGGCCTCGAGCTGACCGTTGTGGCGCAGGAACGCCGTCAGCGCGTCGATCAGTTCGTCGCCTCCTGCGAGCAGAGGCTCGATGGGTTGGGCGAGCACACGCAGTTCCGCGGTGCTGCGCCCGCCAAGCAACGTGCCGAACACCTTGACCTCGGTGAACTCGGTGATGTTGCGCCGGGAGTTGGAATGCGCTGCGATCCTGGCCTGCTCGGCCCCGACGACCGCATCGGCGAGGCGCACCGGCTGGCTGGCCCCGCCTCTGACGGTGCGCCCGGTGACACGTCCGAACTCCTCGACCGCGGCATAGACGCGCCTGCGCCGGGCTGCGTGCACGATGATCGCGAACTCGTCGCCCGTGCTGGTCATCAGGTACGACCCGGCCGGTGCGAGGCGCTGCCCCAGATCGTCCTGCGCCGTCAACAGCGGCGTGAACCCAGTGAGCAGCAGGACGACCACCTCGTCGTCGGGCTGAAAACCCAAGTACCGCAACACCGCACTGTCGGTGGTGCCGGTGCCCGAGAGGATGTCGCGGGTGACGGCGGAGCGCAGCCGGTCCTCGGCGTCGACCACCCGCGCGGGTTTCTCCAGTTCGATCGAGATGAGCGATACGGCGTGCGCGACGAGCAACCGCTGCGAGTTGGACATCGGCTGCTCGGTGCGCACCGCGAGATGCCCGCGCACGGGCTGTGCGGCGCGCAGGGTCTGCACGGTGACATAACCATCCGCGTCGGCGACCACGCCGGCCTGCGCACGCGCACCGGCGCGCCGTGACGCCTCCAGCACCTCGACCAATCGCTGGTCGGCCGCACCACGGGTGGCCAGGATGCGGCCCTCGATGTCGGCGACGACGACTGTCGCGGAGAGGCATTCGGCGAGAGCGTTGACGACCGCGGGGATGCCGCCGCGCAGTGTGGCCCGCGCCAGCACCTGCTGTTGATCGACCATGCGCTGCACGGCGCTCAGTTCGTCGGCCTTGACGGCGTCGATCACCACGCGGGCGATCGCGATGAACGGTGTCGAGGCAGGCACCTCGAGCACCGGCAGCCCCAGTTCGTCGCCTGCGGCCAGCACGGCCGCGGGCACCTCCTGCAGCGTGGTGCCGGTGTCGACGGCGAGCGCCGCGATGCCCGCCGCCGACAGCCGTGCGACGTAGTCGCGTTGTTCGCCGGCTCCGGCACCGATGTTGATGCCGGTGGTCATGACGAGCTCGCCACCCGCCAGATACGGTGTGGGATCGCGCAACTCGTTGGCGTGGGCCCAGGCGATCTCCCGGTCCGCGCCCTGCGCGCCGGCCAGCAGCGACAGGCCGAGCGACTCGACCTGTGCCAGCCCGCGCGCGGTGATCACTCCGCCGGCGCCGCCGCCAACGCCCGTGACTGGCGGGCCTGTTCGGCCGCGCCGACGAACGCGCCGAACAACCGCATCCGGTCGGCCTCGGGACCGTCGGTGTCCTCGGGATGCCACTGCACGCCCAGATAGAAGCGGTCGGGATCCTCGACGCCCTCGGTGATGCCGTCGAGTGCGCGGGCCGCCACGACCAGGCCGCGGCCCAGGCGGTCGACAGCCTGGTGGTGGCCGTTGCGGCCGATCACGCGGTCGGTGCCCAGGATCGACCGCAGCCGGGTACCGGGCACGACGTCGATCGGTTCGTCGACGAACACCGGTTCACCGGGTCCGCCGTGGTGCAGCTTGTAGTCGACGATGTCACCTATGAGCGACCCGCCGCGCGCGACGTTGAGCAACTGCGATCCCCGGCAGATCCCAAAGATCGGGCGACCGGCGGCCTCGGCCGCGGCGATCACGGCGAACGCGTCGCGGTCGGCACGCAGATCGACACCGTAGGAGTTCGGGATGGGTTCGCAGGAGCCGTAACACGACCCGTCGACATCGCCGCCGCCCAGCAGCAGCAGACCGTCGAAATCCGCTGCGGCCTCGGGGTTCTCCAGCGGTTGCGTGGTGTCCCAGAGCTCGAACGACGCGCCGAGTGAGACCAGGGTGGCAAGCGCGGTGCGGGTGAACCGCCTGACCAGTCCGGCGTCGTGCTCGTTGATGCCCGGAAAGTTCAACGAGGCCACCACGCACACGTGCGCACGCACCGACGTGGGCTCGCACGGGTTCGGGATCACGTCTTCACGACGTACCCGAATGGTCATCGCGATTCCTTTCTCTTGCGGGCCCGGTCCACCAGGTCGGCGAACAGGGCCGCGTCGCTGTCAGCTGTGGCGTGCCGGTCCTCGGGATGCCACTGCACGGCAAGGATATCGGCCCGCCGGTGCTCGACGGCCTCGATCACCCCGTCGGCGGCGACGGCCGTCACCGTGAGATCTGCGCCCAGGCGGTCGATGGCCTGGTGGTGGTATGACGACACGTCGACGGTCTCGGTGCCCACGATCGAGTGCAGCCGCGACCCGGTGACCACCCACACCGGGTGGATGGCGTTGTGGTGCGCCGTGGTGGTCTCGGTGATGTGCTGTACCAGGGTGCCGCCGAGCGCCACGTTGAGCACCTGCAATCCGCGGCAGATCGCCAGGGTCGGCAGGTCCAGCTCGAGCACCGCGCGGGTCAGGCCCAGGTCGAAGTCGTCCTGGAACGCGACGGTGTCCTTGGTCTGCGGCGCCGGGTCGGCGCCGTACCGGCACGGTTCGACGTCGGCGCCGCCGGGCAGAAGTGCGCCGTCGAACGCCGCGAGGCGTTGCGGCAGTTCGGCGAGCGGGTCGGCGGCGGGCCCGTGCAGGATGACGGGCTCGCCGCCGGCGGCCCACACCGCCTCGCAGATGGCCTCGGCGGCCAGCGTCGCCGAGAACCGCAGGATCGGCACGCTCTCGGCCCGCCGGCCCGGGACCGCGATCAGCGGGCGGTTCACTCGCCGAAGGGGTAGTCGAGGGTCGGCAGCCATTCCTTCCAGACGTCACGCAGACGTCCCGAGGAGATCAGACGTTCGAGCGCACCGTCGATCTCGGCGAGGGTGTCCGGCCGGTCCTTGGACACCGCGATGCCCCACTTGTTGGCGGTCTTGACCGTGAAGGCGAGCTCGTAGTCGGGGTGCGTCGCACCCAGCGGCACGAAGACCACGTCGTCGTCGACCACGGCGTCGACCTCCTCGGCCAGCAGCGCCGCCAGCATGTCGGCGTACACGTCGTCCGAACCGGCGCCGAACGGCACCGGGATGGCGCCCGTGAAGGTCTCCGCGAGCTTCATGTTGGTGCTGTTCTCGATCGCGGCGACCTTGCGGCCCACGAGGTCCTCGGGGCTCTTGATCCCAGTGCCCCGGCGGATCAGCACGCCCTCGTGGAAGATCGCGTAGGGCCTGGTGAAGTCCACCTGCGCCTGCCGTTCGGGGGTGATGCCCTGGCCGCACAACACGGCGTCGGCGTCACCGCGCTGCACGGCGGGGATCATGTCGACCCAGGGCACACGCACCCATTCGACGGACCTGCCGAGTTCGGCGCCGAGCGCCTCGGCCACGCCGGGCTCGTATCCCGTGCGTCCGTTCTCGGGGGTCCACAGCGAGAACAGCGGCGGGGCCTCGGCGTCGAGGCAGGCGAGCCGCAAGGGGGCACGGGTGGTCGTCTCGGTCACGGTGCGTCGCTCCAATACATTTCGCGTTCCCAGTCGGTCACATATCCACAGAACCTGGCCCACTCGTCGGCGTGGAAGTCGATGAGCAGCGAGGAGAGGTCCGGTCCGAGCGCCTGCGTGAGCACCTCGTCGGCACGGAACGCCTCGATGGCCTCGCCGAGCGTCAACGGCAGTGCGGGGAACCGGGTGTCGACGAGCGCGTCGTAGGACGAGCCCTGGGTCGGCGCACCCGGATCGATCTCGTTCTTCATGCCGTCCTCGCAGGCCGCGAGGATCACGGCGTGCGACAGGTAGGGGTTGACCGCGGCGTCGGGCAGCTTGTACTCGAGGCGGCCGACAGCCGACAACCGCACGGTGCAGGTCTTGTTGTCCAGGCCCCAGTTGATGCGTGACGGCGCGAATTGTCCTGCGTCCCAGTACCGTTTGTACGAGTTCACCGTGGAGCCGTTGATCAGCATGGCGCCGGCCGAGTGCGCGAGCAGGCCGCCGAGCGCGTGCTGGCCGAGTTCGGACAGGTGCAACTCGGTGACGCCGGGTTCGGCGAGCACGTTGACACCGTCGCGCCACAGGCTGAAGTTGTGGTGGCAACCGTTCCCCATCATTCCGGTGGCGGGCTTGGGCATGAAGCTCGCCTGGATGCCGAGCTCGCGTGCCACCTGCTTGCAGATCTGCCGGTAGGTGGTCAGGCGGTCGGCGGTGAGATCGGCCCGGTCGTACATGAAGTTCAGTTCGACCTGGAACTCGTCCTCGTAGTCGCCCTCGATCATGTCGAGGCCGAGCGCCTGGGCGTACTCGACGACCTTCTTGACGATCGGACGGTTCCGCTCGAGATGCTCGATGTGATAGGCGGGGCTTGACCCGGGGCGGAACTGCGCTTCCAAACCCTCACCCTGCCAGGTCATCTCGGGCTCGCAGCCGGTGCGCAGCTCCAGACCCGTGCGGTCGGTGAAACCGGCGTGCAGGCGCCGCAGCAGCCCGCGGGAGTCACAGGCGAATTCGGCGCCTGCACGTTCGGCCAGGTGATCGGGTTCGTACAACCGGCAGAACACTCGCGCGAAACTGGTGTCCCACGGCAGCACCGCGAAGGTCTCCAGATCCGGGATCGCGGTGTACTCAGGGGCGTTCACGCCACCGGCGAGCAGCACACCCTCGCGGGTGCCCTGCAGGTTGGCCACCGCGGTCTGGTGCTGCTGCACACCCCTGACGGCGAGGCGTTCGAAGTGCTTGGCGGGAGCGACCTTGCCCACGACCCGGCCCGTGATGGTGACGGCCTGGAAGTAGACGAACTCGACTCCCCGTTCGGCGATGGTCTCGAGTACGGCAGCGAGGTCGGGGCTCGTGGCGTTGGCCTGCCGGTGCGCGTCAAGGGGTGTGATGGTCATGGTGATCAGTCCTCGATCGTGATGGCCTGGAGCGGGCAGACGTCAGCGGCCTCCTCGACCGCGAACCGCTCGGATTCCGAAGGCGTGCTGATGTATTCGAGGACGCCGTCGTCGGTCATCGAGAACACCGAGGGGGCGGCGATGACGCACTGGCCGTGGTCCTGACAGCGGTTGAGATCAACGGAGACTCGCATGATCAATCCTTTGGGTTGGGCTGTTGGAGCGTTCAGGGGGCTCGTTCAGGGGGCCGGGGTGAAACCGATCGGCAGTGTGTTGGGTCCGGTGTTGCCCGAGTCGGGCAGCCAAGTGGCGCCGGGCAACTCATGCGGGTCGCGCAGGCGGCGGGCCAGCAGCGGCAGCGCCTCGCTCATGTCCGAGCGGGCCACGAAGTGGCCGAGGCAGTGGTGGACCCCACCGCCGAAACCGAAGTGCGGCTTGCGTTCTGCGGTGATGTCGAAGCCCGGCTCGAACACGCGCGGGTCGGTGCCTGCCGACTCGCTGTACAGGTGCACGGTGGTGCCGGCCTTCAGCGTCACGCCTTCGTACTCGAAGTCCTCGACCACCTCGCGGGTCACCCACCGCACGGTGGGGTTGACGCGCATGACCTCCTCGACGGCCTTGCCGCCGAGATCGGGACGCTCGCCGAGCAGACGCCACTGGTCCGGATGCTTCATGAACGTCTGCATCGCCAGGCCCAGCTGGTTGCGGGTGGTGTCGAAGCCCCCGAATATCAGCAGCAGGATGGCATCTCGCAGCTCTTTGTCGCTGAGCCTGCCGTCGTCCGGACGCGACGCATTGACCAGCGTGGTCATGAAGTCGTCGCGCGGGTTGGCCCGGCGGTCCGCGATCAACTCGTCGCTGTACTCGTACAACCGCTGCACGGCGGCCTCGATCTTGGGCAGGTCCTCGCGCAGCGTGACGCCCAGGGCCAGGCCGATGGTCGCGGACTCGGTCGAGATGACCTTCCACTCCTCTTCGGGCAGGCCGAGCATGATCGCGATGACCCGCGCCGCGTACGGTTCGGCGAACTCGCTGACGAACTCGCAACGATCGGGTTCGGCGAAGTTGTCGATGAGTTCGTTTGCCAGCGCCTGGAATCGGGGCACCAGCGACCCGATCAGCTTGGGCGAGAACGCGGGGTTCATGAGCCGGCGCAGCCGGTGGTGTTCCTCGCCTTCCTTGTTGAGGATCCAGCTGGCGAACCACTCGGCGAACGGGCCCTCCGTGACGCCGTTGTGCGCAGGCCACGCGGCGCTGCCCTGGCGCAGTTTGGGGTGCTTGATCAGGCGGTTGACCTGCTCGTAGCGCAATACAGCCAGCCCGTAGGGCGTCGTTGCGTACCAGCTCTTCTCGCGGGCTTCGTGGACCTCGTCCGAGGTGATCGAGAATGCCGGGTCCGTGACATCAAAACTGGGGACTGAGTCGAGGGTGGTCGACGACATCAGTGCTACCTCCAAGGGTTCGCGACCGAACGGTCACTAAATACTCTAGAAGTAGATTGTTAAAGTCAATAGGTCGACAACTGTCAATTTTCGGGGTTTTTGTTAAGGCTCCATTACGCCTGTTAGAACTGCGTTACTCACCGGTAGAAATCATGCGATTGCAACGACCCAGCCGGTCCCCAGCGGCATTTCGGCCACCTCACGGAACTCGTCGGGACCCGGATTCGCGCTCTGCTCCGGCATCTGCGGCAGCCTCGACCCGACGAACCACCGCGGCGTGTTCGCGGCCAGAACGCGCCGCTCGGTATTGACCACGACGGCGTCGCGCGCGGTCTGACGCAGGACCGCGAGCAGGTTGCGCTCGACCTCGCCGACCACCAGGTCGGCACCCGCGATGCCCAGGAACACCTCGTCGGCAACCACGGGGACCGTGGCCGTGATGGTGTACATGTCCGAACCGCTGTAGTCGACATACGGGCCGTAGGCCACGCGGGCCTGGCCACGCTGCGCCAGCTGGTAGAAGTCCATCTGCAGGTAGTCGTACACGTCCACGCTGGTCGGGTCGAAGTTGAGCCGTAGCCGGGCCACCCGGTCGTCGCCGCGACGCTGCCACCAGGCCAGATAGCGCTCCTTGCCCTCGACCACGAACGGTGCGGCGATGAACCCCATGCCCCATACGTCGTGGCGGCCCTGCAACACGTCGGCGAGCCGGCGCTGCAGCCCACTGAAGTGCGCCTCGGTCAGCGGCGCGCGCGGCGGCCTGATGGCGAGCACGTCCTCACGGATGCTCTCGAGCAGCCCGAACAGCGGCTCGAGCGCGTCCGAGGCTTCCTTGGCCAAGAGCTCGGCCAGCTGATCTCCACTCATCGGCCGGCCTCCTTCGTCGTGAGATCCAGGTTGATCTGGGTCAGCCGCGCGAGCTGCCCCATCACATGAGCCTCGGCCAACTGGCGGGCCTCCTGTGCGTTTTCGGCAGCAATGGCAGCAGAGATCGCGTGCTTCTCCTCCACATAGGCGGCCACATCGATGGGTGGCCCGATCGGTAACCAGATCAGGCCCGACACCTCGGCCTGCAGGTTCGCCTCGCGGCGCGCCAGGCGAGCCGACTGGGCGGCGACCGCGACCTGGATGTGGAACCGGCTGTCGGCCCGGATCCGGTCACGCAGCGACGTCGCGGTGTCGAGTTGATCGGTCAGCGCGAACAACCGCCGCACGGTCGACGGCGCGGCCCGCTCGGCGGCCAATCGGGCGGCCTGACCGGCGATCGCGGTGTGCTCGTCGAACAGATCTCGCAGGTCAGAGGCGCTCATGGCGGCAAGCCGGGCGGTCAGCTTCTCGACCGGCGGCCCTGCGGGCCTGCGGACGAACGACCCACCGCTGCGCCCGCGGCGGGTCTCCACCAGCTCGAGTTCACGCAGCGTCGCGAGCGCCTCGCGCACGGTCATCGGGGCGACGCCGAACTGCGCGGCCAGGTCGACCTCCACCGGCAGGCGTTCACCGTCATCCAGCAGACCCAGATGGATGGCCTCGGTGATGCGCTGCACGATCTCGTCGGCGCGACCCACGGGAGCCTCGGGCGCGACGAGCGGCGACAGCGACACCGGCGGTTCTCCTTCCGAGATACAGGTGGGCGATCCCGGCGGGGACCGATTCGCCGAAGTGGCGTCTGGAGATGTCGGCAATCTACCCGATTTGCGACGAATTCTGCCGTTCCTATTGCCGGATAAACAATAGGACTGTAGTTTTTCGCTCACTTGGCGCAGCACCTCCAGCAGAAAGCAGGCTGATGTCTATTTCCAAGTCCCCTGTCAGTCCCTCGGAAGGGGCTCACGCGTCCGATTCGGACGCCGCGCATCTGGACAAGCTCGGCTACAAATCCGAGTTCAAGCGGGATATGAGCCCCTGGGCCAACTTCTCGCTCGGTTTCACCTACCTGTCCCCGGTCGTCGGTATCTACACACTGTTCGCCTACGCGCTGGCCACCGGCGGCCCGCCGATGATCTGGAGCCTCGTGATCGTCGGCGTCGGCCAGCTGCTGGTCGCGTTGGTGTTCAGCGAGGTCGTGGCCCAGTTCCCGGTGGCGGGCGGGGTGTACCCGTGGGCACGCCGGCTGTGGGGACGCAAATACGCCTGGATGACCGGGTGGGTGTACCTCGTGGCCCTGCTGGTGACGATCGCGTCGGTGACCTACGGTTCCGGCCCGTTCATCGCCGCCACGTTCGGCATCGAGGCCACCGTGAACAACACCATCGCGTTCGCGCTGGTGTTGCTCGCCCTGGCCACGATCATCAACTTCATGGGCACGAAAGTGCTTGCGAAAGCAGCGATCATCGGTTTCACCGCCGAGATCATCGGTGCCCTGGTGGTCGGTGGCTGGCTGCTGATCGCGCACCGCGAGCACAACCTCGGCGTCATCTTCGACAGCTTCGGCGCAGGCGGCGACGGCAGCTACCTGTGGGCCTTCGCGGCCGCGGCGCTGATCGGCGTCTACCAGTACTACGGTTTCGAGGCCTGCGGCGATGTCGCCGAGGAAGTGCGCGATCCGGGTCGCCTGATCCCCAAGGCCATGCGCCGCACCATCTACATCGGCGGTGCCGCAGCCACTTTCGTGTGCCTGTCGCTGGTTCTCGCGGTGGCCGACATTCCCGCGGTGATCGCCGGCGAGGACGTCGACCCGGTCAGCACCGTGCTCACCGAGGCGTTCGGTCCGATCGGCTCCAAGGTCATCCTGGTGATCGTGCTGCTGTCGTTCTTGTCCTGCGCGATGAGCCTGCAGGCCGCCGCGAGCCGCCTGGCCTACTCGTACGGCCGTGACGGCATGATCATGGGCAGCAGCCTGCTCAAGAAGTTCTCGGCTTCTCGCCACGTCCCGCCTTACGCGCTGATCCTGGCCGCCATCGTGCCCGCCGTGATCATCATCGGGTCGAAGGTCTCCACCGACGCGATCACCAAGATCATCAGCTTCGCCGCCTTCGGGATCTACCTGGGCTTCCAGATGGTCGTGCTGGCCGCGCTGCGTGCCCGCCTCAGGGGCTGGGTGCCGTCGGGCAAGTACACGCTGGGCAGGTGGGGTGTGCCGGTCAACATCGCGGCGCTGGTCTACGGCATCACCGCCATGGTGAACATGGCGTGGCCCCGCACTCCCGACGCACCCTGGTTCGACAACTGGATCGTCGCGCTGTCCGCGGCCGTGGTCGTGGTGACCGGCCTGGTCTACATGGCCGTCCACCCCCTGCACGACCGCAGCACGGCGCCCTACTCCGACGCCATTCCGACAAAGTAGGCGCGCCGCCCGCCCGCCCGCTCGCTCACGATCGAAAGAGATGTCTTGACCGCCACCGCCCAGCCGCCGTACCGGAGCACCAACCCGGCCACCGGCAACGTTCTCGCAGAGTTCGACACCACCACCGACGATCAGGTCTTTGCGGCGATCGCCGCGGCCGATGAGGCGTTCCGTTCTTGGCGCTCAACGCCTCTGGACGAACGCACCGACGTCGTGCGGACGGTGGGAAAGCTCCTGCGCGAACGTGCCGACGACTTCGCGAAGTTGGCACAGTTGGAGATGGGCAAGAAACGCGGTCAAGGCGCCGGGGAGACCCGGTTCTCCGCATCGATCTTCGAGTTCTACGCCGACCGTGGCGCCGGCCTGCTCGCCGATGAACCGATTCCGACGTTCACCGGCGGGCAGGCGGTGATCCGGCGGCAACCGGTGGGTGTGCTTCTCGGCGTCATGCCGTGGAATTTCCCGGTCTACCAGATCGCGCGTTTCGCGGCTCCGAACCTGGTGCTGGGCAACACCATGCTGCTCAAGCACGCCGAGTCGGTTCCCCAGTGCGCGCTGGCCTTCGCCGAGTTGATGCGCGACGCCGGCGTGCCCGAAGGCGTGTACACCAACCTGTTCGCGACGTTCGATCAGGTGGCGACGATCATCGCCGATCCGCGTGTGCAGGGAGTTTCGGTCACCGGATCCGAGCGTGCCGGTGCGGCCGTCGCGGGCTTGGCCGGGCAGTCCCTGAAGAAATGCGTGCTCGAGCTGGGCGGCTCGGACCCGTTCATCGTGCTCGACGGCGACCCGAAGGAACTGGCCCGCACCGCCTGGAACTTCCGCATGCACAACATGGGACAGGCGTGTAACTCCAACAAGCGCATCATCGTCCTCGACACCATCTACGACGACTTCGTCACCGAGTTGGTCGCCGCGGCAGAGGCTTTCACCGGTGACCAGATCGCGCCGCTGTCGTCGCGGGCAGCGGCCGAGAACCTGGCCGCCCAGGTCGACGACGCGGTCGACAAGGGTGCGACGCTGCACACCGGCGGCGTGCTGGCCGAGGAGCCGAAGGCGTACTTCACCCCGGCCGTGCTCACCGGCGTGACCCCCGGGATGCGGGCCTACACCGAGGAACTGTTCGGCCCGGTCGCCGTGGTCTACCGCGTCGCCGATGCGGAAGAGGCTGTCGCGCTGGCCAACTCCACGGATTTCGGCCTGGGGGCGTCGGTCTTCAGCGCTGACACCGCCCGTGCCGAAGCCGTGGCCCGCCGCCTCGAAGCCGGCATGGTCAACGTCAACACCCCGTCCGGCGACGGCCCCGACATCCCGTTCGGCGGCATCAAGCGGTCCGGGTTCGGCCGCGAACTCGGCACGCTCGGCATCGACGAGTTCGTCAACAAGCAGGTCTACGTCGTCGCCGAGTCGACATCGTCGTCAGACTGAACTCCAGCGGGGAACACCGGCACCGTCTCGGCGGTTGAGGCGAGAGTGACGGACGCACCTCGCTTCGGGATCTCGACCTCTTCTGCCGACGGCGGCATCGCCCCGGATGTTCTGGCCCGCGCGGTCGAAGAGCGCGGATTCGACTGGTTGTTGTTCGACGACCACTCGTATTTCCCGGCCGATACGCCCGATGCGGTCGATCCCGCGTTCCGCGCCCGGCTTCCGCTGATCCGCGACCTGTTCGTCGTGCTGGCATACGCCGCGTCGGCGACGTCGACACTGACCATCGGATCCGGTGTCGCGTTGTTGCCGCAGCGCGACACGCTGCACACGGCCAAGGCCGTGGCGTCGCTCGCGACACTGTCGGGGAACCGCGTGGTCCTCGGCGTCGGGGTCGGCTGGAATCTGAACGAGGTGCGCAACCACGGCGCCGACCCGCGCAGGCGCGGTGCCAAACTCGACGAACAACTCAGCGCGCTGCGAGCCCTGTGGTCCGACGATGAGGCCGAATTCTCGGGCACACAGGTGCGTTTCGGCCCGGTCGTGGCCCGTCCCCGCCCTTCTGCTCCTGTCCCCATCCTCGTCGGTGGGGCCAGCGAAGCCGCACTCGCCCGCACCGTCCGGTTCGGTGACGGATGGCTGCCATTCGCCGAACTGTCGACGCCCGCAGACGTCGCACGCGCCAGGAAGTGGTTCACCGAACAGGGCCGCGGCGATCTCGGCGTCACGGTCTCGGGTGTGCCCGGTGACGCGTCGGTGGCCTCGGCGTATCTCGACGCGGGCGCAGGCCGTGTCCTGTTCCACCTCGAACCCGGACCCGAGGACGACGTCCTGCGGGCGTTGGACACCGTCGCGGACACGGTCCGATCCATCTGAAGGTTCGCCACAGGTATTCCGCACCGGCGGCAGACGCGCGATCCTATGGGGTGACCGTCGACGTACGACAGAGTTGAAGGAGGCCTGCATGGCAGGCAACACCAGCGTCCCCGGGGCGACCGTGGGAAGCCGACTGCTGGCGGTCCTCGACTGCTTCGACGTCGATCACCGTGAACTCACCCTCACCGAGATCGCGCAACGCGCCGATCTTCCGCTGTCCACCGCACGCAGGCTCATCACCGAGCTCACCGAGTGGGGTGGCCTGGAACGGCTCTCGAGCGGGGGTTACCGGATCGGGGTCCGCCTGTGGCAGGTGGGATCGCTTGCACCCCAGGCCCGTAACCTTCGTGAGGCGGCTCTGCCCCACATGCACGACCTGTTCGAGGCAACCCGCGAGAACGTGCAACTCGCCGTCCTCGACGGGCTCGAGGCGCTGTGCCTCGAGAAGATCACCGGAACCAAGTCCGTGCCCACGGTCACCCATGTCGGCGGACGACTGCCCCTGCACACCACGGGCGTCGGCAAGGTCCTCCTCGCCTTCTCACCCCGCACACTGCTGGAAACCGTTGTGGCACAGGGGCTCGAACGCAGCACCATCCACTCCATCACGGAACCGGGGCGTCTCGCATCGGCGTTGGAACGCGTCCGGCAGACCGGGCTCGCCTACTCATACGAGGAGATGACGCTCGGCGCGATCTCGGTCGCCAGCCCTATCATCCACGCCGGCAGGTTGTCCGGGGCTGTGAGCATCGTGACACACTCGGGCACGCATCTGGACAGACTGGCCCCCGCGGTGCGCACGGCGGCGCTGGGCATCTCGCGCAGCCTGCTCTAACGCAACGGGTCCGCGAAAGCAGCTGTGTAACCGAAGAAGTCGGCCATCCCGCCCACCTGCGCGTCGGTCATCTGTGACCCGACCTGCACCGCGCATCCGCGCTGCGTCGCTTCTTTGATCAAAGGTGTCACGGCCGGCTCGGTGATCACGTCGGCCACCGCGGCATCGCCACCGACACCGTCCAGATCGACGGGGAGCGGATCGGTGCTGCGCATACCCGCAGGACTGGCGTTGACGATGAGGTCGTAGCCCCTCCCGAGCGCAGCCACCGGTCGTGACAACACCCCCGTTGCGGACACCCGATCCGCCAGCTCATTCGCACGTGCGCCGTCGACGTCGGAGACATCCACCGCACTCGCACCTGTGTCGGCAAGGGCGAGCGCGATGGCAGAACCCGCTCCCCCGCAACCGACCACGAGGGCACGCCTCCCGCCGACCGGGCCGATGCCGCCCTCGAACGCGGTCACGAAGCCGACGCCGTCCAACATGTCGGCCACCCAACCACCGCTCTCACCGACCTTCAGGCAGTTGACCGCCCCCACCTGCCGTGCGCGGTCGGACAGTTCCGTGGCGAACCGCATCGCGGCCGCCTTGTGCGGCACGGTGATGAGCAACCCGTCCAGGTTCCGCCATCGCCGTGCCCCGTCGAGGAAGGCTTCCAGGTCGGTGGGCCGGACGTGGAAGGGCACACACACCGCGTCGACACCGAGTTCACGGAACACCGTGCCCCACAGCTCGGGTGCGCGCACCTGTGCGACGGGGTCGCCCACGACGCCCAACAGTCGGGTTCTGCCGGTCGGATCGGTCACCGCACCATGCTGTCCCTGCGCGGCTCATCCCGCACAGCGGTCGCTGCCGCTCAGTGGCACCGAGTCGTTCTTGGTCGCCGTGGATCCGCCGTAGCGTCGACCTGACCTGAAAGGGAGAACATGCTGCACGAGGAGATCCGCACCGCGACCGTCAACGACGTCGACCTCGCGTACCGAATCATCGGGGACGGACCCGAACCGATCGTCCTGCTTCACGGTTGGCCGCAGACCGGGCAGTGCTGGCGGAAAGTCGCGCGCCCGCTTGCCGAGCGGTACACCGTGATCGTGCCGGATCTGCGCGGCTACGGCGCGTCGGGACTTGCCTCGTCCGGATACGACAAGCAGACCACCGCGGCCGATCTCAGTGCGCTACTGCGGCACCTGGGTCTCGACAGTGCCGTCGTCGTCGGACACGACCGAGGGGCGCGGGTCGCGCACCGGTGGGCACTGGACCGTCCGTCGGAGATCAGCGCGCTCGCTCTGCTCGATGTGCTGCCGACACGGGTCGTGATGCGCTCGTTCGACCGGCAGTCCGCAACCACGATGTGGCACTGGTTCTTCCACCTGCAACCGGACCTCCCCGAACTGCTCGTGGCCGGCAACACCGAGGCCTACCTGCGGTACTTCCTGCGCGGGGTGCTCGAATCGGGTGCCGTCGACGAGCCGACCTTCCGGCACTACGTCGACGCCTACTCCGATCCGGCACACCTGACGGCCACGTTCGAGGACTACCGCGCCGGTTTCACCACCGATCTCGCGCTGGACGACGCCGACCATGCACGCGGTGTGCGGTTGCAGTGTCCGCTGCTGCTGTTGTGGGGCGCCGAGGGCGCGCTCGCCAGCGCCGACGTGCTGGGCATCTGGCGTGAGCACCACGCGGATCCGGCAGCGGTCACCGGAACACCCGTTCCCGGTGGGCACTACGTACCCGAAGAGGCGCCGCAGGCGGTGCTCGACGCCCTGCACCACTTCCTCGAGATGTCCCCCGATATGTCACCCGGAAAGGAGCCGAACCCATGCGGCTAGCAGGCAAGATCGCCCTCATCACCGGCGCGGCGAACGGAATGGGTTGTGCCACGGCGGAAACCTTCAGCCGGCAGGGCGCCACCGTGGTGATCGCCGATGTGGACGACGAAGACGGCCTCCAGGTGGCCAAACAGATCGGCACCTCCGGCGGCACGGCTCATTTCGTCCACCTCGACGTCACCGACGAAACGGCGTGGGCCTGCGCGGTCGAGGACGTGCTCGGCCGATACGAGCGCCTCGACATCCTGGTGAACAACGCGGGTATCAGTGGCACCTTCGACCCCGACCTCACCAGCACCGCGTTCTTCGACCGGCTGATCGCGGTGAACGCCCGCGGTGTGTTCCTCGGTATCAAACACGGCGCGGCCGCGATGAAGCACACCGGAGGCGGGTCGATCGTCAACCTGTCCTCGATATCGGCGCACATCGGCCAACTCGGTGTCCACCTCGGATACGGCGCGTCCAAGGCCGCGGTGAAAGCCATGACCACCACTGCGGCAGTGCATTACGCCGCCGACGGCATCCGCGTGAACGCCGTCGCACCCGGGATGTTGCCGCCGATGCAGACCTCGCGCGGTTCCGCCGATCCGGCGTGGCGCGCCAAGCAGATCGACGGGGTGCCGTTGAAGCGTGAAGGCCACGTGCAGGAGGTCGCCGACGCGGTGCTGTTCCTGGCAAGCGACGAATCCTCGTACATCACCGGTACCGAACTGATGGTCGACGGCGGACTGACCGCTGTCTGAACAACGAAAGGACCTACAAGTGAATGATTCCCGGAATTCCGGCACGCTGGCGGTGTTGGTTCACGGCGCCTGGCACTCGTCGCTCCACTGGGCCGCCGCGCAGCGCGGCCTGGCTCGGCGAGGCGTCGCGAGCATTGCCGTCGATCTTCCCGGTCACGGACTCGACGCACCGGTACCGTCGGGCTACCTGACCGCGGGCCAGCCAGGGCTGGAAACCGAGAAGTCCGCGCTCGCGGACATCACGATGGATGACCTCGCCGACGCGGTCGTCGATGCCCTGGCGGAAGTCCGAAGCCGCTTCGCGCGTGTGCTGCTCGTGGCCCACAGCGCCGGCGGCGGCCCGGCCTCGCTGGCGGCCGAGAAGGCCCCCGAACTCGTCGACCACCTGGTGTATCTCGCGGCGTTCGTGCCTGCCGCACGCCCACGCTTCACCGACTACATCAACGCACCTGAGAACGCCGATGTCGTGGCGCTGCCCATCTTCTCCGATCCGGCAAACCTCGGCGCTCATCGTCTGAACCCGCTGTCCTCCGATGCGATCGAGGTGGACGCGATCCGGCGTGCATTCCTCACCGATATGCCACCGGACGCGCCCGAGGGATGGCGCCATCTGCTGCATCCCGACGAACCGTATGCGAGCCTCAGCGCCCCGGTGCCGGTCACCCCGCGACGGTGGGGACGGATCCCCCGCACCTACATCCGACTCGACGGTGACCGGGCGCTGGCGCCCACCACCCAGAACCTGATGATCGCCGAGGCAGACCGACTCACGCCCGACAATCCGTTCGGCGTTCGGTCGCTGCCGGGCGACCACTCCCCGATGGTGCACCGCCCCGGCGAACTCGCCGACCTGCTGGCCGGCATCTGACCGCTCACGAGAAAGCCGCCCCGGTTGTCCAACCGGGGCGGCTCTCGTTTGCCCTCATGCGGGCAGTTGCGCCTCCGTCGACCGCGGGGATGCCGTTTGGGCGCGACCGGCGGTACGCGCCTTCCTGCCCTTGGTGACGACGGCCGCGATGCAGACCGCCACGGGGATCAACAGAGTGAGGAACACCTGCTGGTAATGCATGCCGAAGGCGACGAGCACCGTCCCCGCCGCGGCCCCTGCGATGGCGCCGAACCGAGCGACGCCGGTGGCCCAACTGGTGCCGGTGGCGCGAATCGCGGTCGGATAGAACGCCGCCGACAGGATCGGGAACCCGGTCGCGACGGAGTTGGTGAACATACCGAGCACGAATATCAGGACACCGATGACCACGACCTCCTGAGGAGCGACCGCGATGAGCGCCAACAGCACACCCGCGCAGCCCATCCCGATCGCGACGATGCGGTGCAGGCCGAACCGGTCCATCAGCCAGCCGATCCCGATGTTGCCGATCGTGCCGCCGACCTGCAGCAGCAGGCCGATCGTGGCAGCCGTGCTCAGGGCGAATCCGACGTCGGTCATGAGGATGGGCAGCCAGCTGTTCATCAGGTAGACGATGAAGAACGCGGCGATGAAGCCGACCCAGATGGTCAGGGTGCCCAACCGGAAGCGCGGCACCAGCAGAGCCACGAACGGTGCGCGGTTGCCTGCCGGTGGCTCGTCGAGCGTGAACTGTGCGTCGGGCGGAATATGGTCCGGGACAATCCTGCTCATGAGTGTGCTGAGTTCCGCGCGGCGCTGCGGAACACGGGCCAGGTATTTCGGTGACTCCGGCAACGCGACGGCCACCACCACGGCATACACCACCGGCAGCACACCGCCGACGATCAGCACCCAGTGCCAGCTCGCGATCTCCACGATGACGCTCGTGAGATAACCCGCGATCGCCGAGCCCAGCGTCATACCGCAGTAGGTGATCGCCATCATCGCGCTGCGGCGCCGCGCCGGTGCGTACTCGGAGACCAGGGTCGTCGCGTTCGGCATGGCTGCGCCCAGACCGAATCCGGTGAGCACCCGCAGGATCGAGAACGCGACCACTCCGCTCGTCAGTGCCGTCGCGGTGCACATGACACCGAAGAACACCAGCGACCCGATGATGATCTTGCGACGGCCGAACCGGTCCGCCAGCGGACCTGCGACCAGCGAACCGACCGCCAGCCCCAGCAGCCCGCTGGTCACCACGGGCCCGAGCTGGGCCTTGGAGATACCCCAGTCCGCGATCAGTGACGGGGCGATGAAACTCACGACGGCGACGTCGATTCCGTCGAGGACCAGTACGCCGAAACACAACATCAGCACTCGTCGTTGGAGGCGTCCGACGGGGTGACGGTCGATGACGCTCTGCAGCTCCAAGGTGGGTGGCATCGTAGATCCTTATCGTAGGGTCGGGTTGGTGGCGGGGCGGGGAATCACGCCGGCGAAGGCGTTGCTGAGAAGTCCGCGCAGGTCGGCTTCCGTGACGCGGACCGGGTTGTGGTACGGCGCGCTGAGTACCTGCCGCACAACGGTTTCCATACCGTCCTCAGGCATGCCGAGATTCTTCAGCGCCATCTCGGGCCCCAGGTCCCGGGCCAGTTCGAACAGTCGCGAAGCCGGGTCGTCGGCGCCGACCGCGCGCTGCAAGGCGGCGCGGGCGTGCGGTGCGGCCGTGAGGTTGAGCGCCAGCGCGTGGGGCAGGACCGCGGTATGGGTTTCTGCGTGTGGGAGATCGAAGGTGCCGCCGAGGATGTGGCACAGCTGGTGGTGCAGCGACATCGTGGTCGCACCGAGCGTCATGCCCGCCAGCCACGCCCCGTACAGCGCCTCCGACCTCGCGTCGAGATCGTCGGGCTCCGCGACCAGGCGGGGCAACGCCTCGATGAGTGCCCGCACCGATTCGGTCGCCACCAGCGCGGTCACCGGCGAGCAGTCCGGTGCGTACAGGGCCTCCGCTGAGTGCGCGATCGCGTTGAACCCGCTCACGACCGCGGTCGCAGGCGGCAGCGGCAGGGTCAGTTCCGGGTCGTACACCACCGTGGCGGGCAGCACACGCTCGTCACGGCCGGTGCTCTTGCGTTCGGCATCGGTCACACCCCACACCGTCGTCATCTCCGAACCGGCGTAAGTCGTGGGCACTGCGACCATCGGGATACCGGTTTCGCGGGCAACGGCTTTCGCGAGGCCGATCGCCGATCCACCTCCGATGGCCAGGCACCCGTCGGCGTTCACACACCGGGCCTTGGCGACGGCCGCGTCGGCGACCGCGCGCGGGACGTGCATCACCGCATGCGGGTGGATCGCGGCGACCGTCTCGCCGAGCGGTGCGGTGACCGCTTGCGCCAGCCCGGCCTGCCGGGGCGTGCACACCACGAGCAGCCTGCGTATCGCCAGTCGCGTCACTTCGCGCTGCAGTAGGTTCACCGCACCCGGCGCGAAAACCACGCGCGCCGCATGTGTTTCGTGCGTGAAGTCGCGGATCATGCCGTCACCGGGTCCAGGACGACGTCGAATTCGATGAGTCGGAACGGATTCGGCACCCGATAACGCTCGGCGCGCGTCGGGTCGTCCACCACGACCACCGGTCGGATCAACGACTGCTTCACGCCGAACACGGTGTCGGAGTCCAGGTACGGGCTGTCCTCGACGAACACGTGGGTGGTCACCGGCGCGTGACCTTCGGCGTCGGCGATCACGTGGATGTGGGCCGGCCGGTAGGGATGGCGCTTTGTGGCTGCCAGCAGTCGGCCCACGGGACCATCGTCGGGGATCGGGTAGTACCGCGGGACCACCGTCTGCAGCCAGAACCGGCCTTCGTGGTCCGCGACGAACAGGCCGCGGAGGTTGCGTTCGGGCTGCACATCGGGTTGCTGCACGTCGTAGAAGCCCGCACCGTTGGCCTGCCACACGTCGACGCGGGCGCCCGCCAACGGGTCCCCGCCCACCGACCGGACCTGACCGGCGAACACACACGGCTCTCCCACGGCGTCGAGGGAGATGTTGGCGCCGAGATCGCGTGCCGGAGAGGGGACCATGTGGAACGGCCCGAGAACCGTGGTGTCGGTGGCGGACTCGGATCTGCGGTTGTTGATCACGTCGACGAGCATCGACACTCCCAGCACGTCGGAGAGCAGCACGAATTCCTGGCGGGTCGCGTCGCACATGTGCCCCACGGCGGTCAGGAACTCGACGCCCCGTTCCCACTCGGCGTGGGTGGGCTCGACGTCCCTGATGAACGCGTGCAGATGCTCGACGAGGCTGCTCAGGACGGTTTTGAGCCGCTCGTCGGGGGTGTCGCGGAAACTGTCGACGACCACCTCGGCCGAGTTCTCCTCGTGCAGTCCGGCGACGCTCATCGCGGATCTCCCGCGGTTTGCGATCCGGCCAGCCATTTCTCGCCCTCTTGGTAGAGGCGCTCGACGGCCTCACCCTTCAGACCGGGTAGGCCCGGTTTCACCGTGAAGCCTGCCTTGGTCTGCAGGTAGCCCAGATGGCGGTAACCGGCCGGGAACCGCCTCAGCAGATCGGCGTCGAGCTCCAGCGTGGTCGACGGGTCGACCACGTCCAGCCGGTCCTTCTCGTAGATGGGCTGACGACGCACGATGGTCCAGCTGTCCCCGTGCCAGCCGAGAAAGTCGTAGAAGCGGCCCGTGCAGGTGACGTCGACCTCCACACCATCCACCGATGCCCGTTGGCTGATCGTCATCTTGGTCTGGGCCACCGCGCGATCGCCGACGACGTCGGCGGTGTGCCCGCCGAGGAAATGCAGGATCGATACGCCGGCGTCGAAACCACGGCGGCTCTGCTCGATGAATTCCGCTGCCGGTCCCTGGAACCATGTGGCGCTCATCCAGCCGTCCACGGGGTGCCACACCGTCGCGAACCGCTCCCAGTCGCCGGCATCGCGCCAGAGGGCCCAGTTCTCGATCAGCGCGCGGATCGCGATCCGGTCCGATTCTGGATTCGGCATTTGACCTCCAAATGTGTGGGTGGGTGTGAAGACTCGATGTGCTGCACTGCATGGTGCGACCCGCGCCGAAACACAGGACACAGTCGGCTGCCACTGAGCGGCAGCGGAGGGAGGGCAGATTCTGCCGCCGCGCCTACAGTCACAGAAACGGGATACGACCGATCGGATCCTGTTGGCCCAGCAGAGAGGGATTTCCAAGCCCATGCCGGAACCGACTGCAACACAACATCTTTCGTTGCATCACCTCACACGGCTCGATGCCACACCGTTCGAACTCGCGGACGCCGCGGCCGCGGGCGGATTCGACATGTGCGGTGTGCGCATGGTGCCCGTCGAACCCGGGGAGCCGGTCTTCGATCTCGTCGGCGACCCGCAGATGCGTCGGCGCTTCGCGCGCCACCTCCGGGAACGCGATGTGCGCCTGCTCGACGTCGAAGCGGTGTGGATCCGGCCGGAAACCGACGTCGACAGTCTGATCCCGGCGCTCGAGGCCACGGCCGAACTGGGTGTGCAATACCTGCTGACCGTCGGTTACGACCACGAACGTGCAAGGCTCATCGACCGACTGGGGCGGTTCGCCGACCTCGCCGGCGAGTACGGGTTGACCCTGCCGATCGAGTTCATCACGTACTCGGCGATCACCAACCTCGCCGATGCCGTCGACGTGATCGGCGCCGTCGGTCGCAAGAATCTCGCCGTCCTCGTCGACTTCCTGCAGTTCTTCCGGGCCGGGGCAGAGTGGGATGTGCTGGCGGCCATCCCGGCGTCGCTGCTGCCGTATGCGCAGATCAGTGACGGCCCTGCAGCGGCACCGACCACCGTCGAGGCACTGCGCCGTGAGGCGCGAAGAGCCCGGATGATCCCCGGTACGGGTGAACTCGACCTCAAGCGCCTCATCGCGGCGTTGCCCGCGGGCATCCCGCTGTCGGTCGAGGCCCCCACCGAGGAGCTCGCCGGGCAGCCACTCGATGCCGCGGCCCGCATCCTGGGCGAGGCCACTCGCGGGCTCCTCGCCGCGCAAACCGCACGGTCTCGGTCGTGAGCAGCACCGGGCCGACGCACCTGGCGCGCCCGGCGCACCTATCGATGGGCGCCATCTGCTTCCGGGACCGGCCCTTCCCCACGATCATCGAAGCCGCGTCGGCCAGCGGGTTCACCGGCATCGGTCTCACCGTCGGGCAGTGTGTGTCCGCGTTGGAGAGAGGCATCGGCCTCGACGAGATCAGCGCCCGCGTGACCGACGCGGGGTTGCGCGTCGCCGAACTCGAACTGATCCGGCTCGGTGACGACGGCCCGGTTCGGCACGCGAACTCCCTGGTGGAGGATCTCGCCCACGCACTCACACCCGACCGGGTGCACGTCGCGGCCTTCACGGGCGAACCGGCACGTATCGCCGAGCAGTTCGCGGAGATCTGCGAGCGGCTGAAACCTCTACCGGTGGCCTTCGAGTTCATGCCCTACAGCCAGGTCAAGAACCTCGGGCAGGCGATCGGACTGGCACAGCGCACCGGCGCGGCCAACGCCAAGGTGGTGCTCGACGTCGTGCACTTCTTCCGTTCGGGTGACGTCGCGGCCGACCTGACGGCAGGGGATCTCGGCTGGGTTGCCGGACTGCAGCTTTCGGATGTCGCGGCCCGCCACGGTGTGTCACTGCCGCGCGAGGCCCGGCACCTGCGCACCTACCCTGGCCGCGGGGAACTGGACATCGTCGGACTTCTCCGCGCGATCTCCGACGTGTCGGCGGTGTTGCCGCCGCTGTCTGTCGAGCCGATTTCCGATGCGCTGGAACTACTTCCGCTTCCCGTGGTAGCCGAGGAGATCATGTTCAGCACGCTCGGCACAGTCGCTGCCGCGGGATGGGTCGCCGGTGACGGTGTCTTCACACGCACTGCGCCCACCGGAAACTAGAGAATCGAGTGTCAACCGTGGTCGGACATGCTCTCCGTATCGGAATCATCGGTGCCGGTGTCATGGGCACCAAGCACGCAGAATACGTTGCACGCGAACAGGATGCGACCGTCGTCGCAGTTGCCGACCCGTTCAGCAGAACCCTGGCCGGAAAGCTCGGCGTGCCGCACTTCGACAGTCATCACGATCTTCTTGCGGCATCGGGTGTCGAGGCCGTGATCATCGCCAACCCGAACAGCGCGCATGTCGAAACCACGTTGGCGGCCATCGAGGCCGGCATACCCGCATTGCTCGAGAAACCCGTCGCGGTGACCGCGGCGGAGGCCGCAGACCTGGTGGCGGCCGTGCGCGACTCAGACGCAGTGGTTCTGGTCGGTCATCACCGCAGACACCATCCGGCTGTGTCAAAGGCCAGGGACCTCATCGCGAGCGGTGCGATCGGCAGACTCGTCGCCGTCAACGGCATGTGGCTGACCAAGAAGTCCGACGACTACTTCGAGCAGCGGTGGCGCCGCGAAACCGGCGCAGGCGTCATGCTGATCAACCTCGTCCACGACCTCGACCTGGCGCGATATCTGTGCGGCGAGATCACCACCGTTCAAGCGGTCAGCAGCAACGCATTACGCGGATTCGAGGTCGAGGACACCGCAGCCGTCATCGTCGGGTTCGACAACGGCGCGATCGGTACGTTCATCCTGTCCGACTCTGCCGTCGCACCCTGGGGTTGGGATCAGGCGACACAGGATGATCCCCAGTTCCCCTGCAACCCGGACATTCCCGCATGGTCGATTGCCGGTACCACCGGTTCCCTCACCTTCCCGCAACTCGCGCGCTTTTACCATCAGGGCGAATCCGACTGGTACCAGCCGTTGTCGCGACGGTACGAGAGCATCGGGGCCGGCGACTCCTACACTCGGCAGCTGCAACACTTCATCGCCGTCGCACGCGGTGACGCCGCGCCGTTGGTGACCGTCCAGGATGCCGCCGCCAGCCTGGCCGTGATCGAAGTCGCGCAGCGTGCTGCGAAATCCGGTCACAGGCTTGATGTCCCAGTTAATCCCGAAGTCAGCGACGGAACCACTGAGTGACAGCCTCTGCTGCCGAAATGGTTGCGCGAGGCGCACTGTGAGCTATCTGTGAGCATCCTGGCTCGCGGCCTCACTCAGAAAGGAACCGTCGTGGCCACTGCAGTCCACATCGCCATCCGCGACCTGATCGATCGTAATCCCATTGGTGGGCATCAGCGCCGAACCCTCGTGCTGTGCTTCTTCTGCATCGTGGTCGACGGTTTGGAGGTCACGGTCGTCGGGTTCTTGTCCGCCGCGTTGAAGGATGACTGGGCAATCGGCACGGCACAACTGGCGCCCGCGGTGACGGCGGGGCTGATCGGGCTCGGCGTAGGCGCACTGCTCGGCGGGCCGCTCGGCGACAGGTTCGGCCGTAGATATGTAATAGTCTGGGCCATAGGATCATTCGCCGCCACCACGTTGCTCACGGCAGCGGCGGACGGAGTTCTCACCTTCAGCTTGCTGCGGCTTCTCACCGGATTCGGGTTGGGCGCATCCATGCCCAACGTCGCCGCGCTCGTCTCCGAGACGGTCCCCACTCCACGGCGCCGTTCGATCGTCGCTGTGGTCTGGTCAGGATTCCCCAGCGGCGCCGCGATCGGCGCGGTCGTGGTGCCGTTCGTCGTCGAGACGTTCGGGTGGCGGGTCGCGATCCTGGGGTGCGGGGCCGCAGCGGCAGTGATCTTCGTCTGCGTCGGGACGTTGCTGTCCGAATCGCCGGTCTACCTCGCGAACTCGGGACACGACCCTGCCCGTCTCAGGCGGTACTGCAACGCCATCGAACCCGGCTCCGCAGACGCAGGCAGTGTCTTCGTGCGCGATGAGAAGGTGCGCCCGCGGGCCTACCCGATCGGCGCGTTGCTCACCCCGGAGTTGCGCATCGGAACCCTGACACTGTGGGTGGGATTCATGGCCGTCATGTTCTCGATCTACCTCACCAACACGTGGTTGCCGTATCTGTTCAAGGTCGCCGGGTTCGCCACGGGTTCCATTTCGATACTCAGCACCGCGCTTCAGATCGGCGGCGCGGTCGGTTGCGCCGCAATCGGATTCATCCAGGATCGCTTCGGGCCCCACATCACCCTGGTCTGGACCAGCGTGCTCGGTGGCGGAACAGCCGCCGCGATCGCAGTCTCCCCGAACACAACTGTCGTGCTGGGCACGCTGATCTTCGTGCTCGGCATGTGTACCAACGCGATCTCGACGGGTTACACCGCCGTCTCGACGACGTTCTACCCGACCGATATCAGGTCGACCGGCACCAGTTGGGCTGCCGGGATGTCCCGTGTCGGCGCCGTGCTCGGCGCGGGTATCGGGACCTCCCTGGCAAGCCTTGGAGTGAGTTTGCAGCAAGTCTTTCTTCTACTGCTCATCCCGATCACGATCGGCGCGCTCTGTATGGCGATCAAAGCAGTGACCTCTCAGCGCGCCGGGATCACCCCGGCGCCCGACAACACCATGAATGGAGCCCGAAAATGACCACATCCGGTTCGGTGGCGTTACGCCACGTTCGACAGCAGGTGCGACCCGACGTGTCGCTACACGCGGTGATCGCGGGTTCGGGCCCAGCTGTGTTCCTGCTCCACGGCTGGCCGCAAACCTGGCAGGAATGGCTGCCGATCCTCGAGGACCTGGCACGGCATCACACCGTGGTCGCGGTGGATCTGAAGGGTGCGGGCGGTTCGTCCAAACCCCTGCTCGGATACGACAAGGTCACCATGGCCGAGGAGCTCGACATCCTTCGCGAGAAGTTGGGTTTCGACACGGTGCAGGTGGTGGGCCACGACATCGGTGGCATGCTCGCCTACGCCTGGGCGGCGACGCATCGCGACACCGTCACCCGGCTCGCGGTGTTCGACGTGCCGATCCCGGGCGCGTCACTGTGGGACGGGATCCTGACCGATCCGCTGGCCTGGCACTTCGCATTCCACCAGTGCCGCGACGTGCCGGAGTTCCTCATCGCCGGACGTGAACGCGGCTACGTCGAGTACTTCCTGCGGGGCCGCACCGCCAATCAGGATGCGTTCACCGACGCGGCGGTCGACCACTACGCGCACGCATTGGCACAGCCCGGCGCGGTGCGCAGCACGCTCGAGTGGTACCGGGCTTTCGCCCAGGATGCCGACGACAACCGCAAACTGGCCCGCGAGCCGCTGACCGTCCCGGTCCTCGCGTTGGGCGGGGAACACCGTTGGGGCCCGAAGATGGTCGACGTGCTGCGTGAATTCGCCACCGATGTGCGGGGCGGTTCGATTCCCGACTGCGGACACTGGGTGGTCGAGGAACGCCCCGACGTGGTGCTGGCCGAACTCGAGGCGTTCCTGCAACGCTGATCACCCGCCGAGGAGGAACCCCCGCAGCGCCGCAGCCAGCTCTGCGGGGTTCTCTTCGGCCGGGTAGTGCCCCGCCCGCGCGATCACCGCACTTGTCACGTGATCAGCAACCTTCTTCATGGTCTCGGTGCTGTGGCCGGCCTGCCCGTGTTCGCCTTCGACCGCGAGCACGGGCATCGCCAGTTTTGTGCGCCCCAGTTCGCGGTTGTCCGCCCTGTCCTGAGGAATCGCCCGATAGAGCGCGAACGAGCCGCGCAGCCCACCCGGCTGCGCCATGGCTCGCGCGTACTCGTCGAGTGCGTCGGGTTCGACGGACGTCGGGTCGACGACACCCACCGTGGTGCGGCGCATCCAGTACTCGATCAGGAGACGTTCGCGTCCACGCACCAGGTCCTCGGAGATGTCGCCGGCCATGTTGAAGCCGAAATGCCAACTGCCGCCGTTGGCGACGTCCATCAGCTCTTCCTGTCCGAACCCCGACAGGCTGCTCTCGATGAAGGTCATGGTCTGCACCTCGGAAGGCCACTGTGCGGCGTACGCATACGCCACGGCCGCACCGATGTCATGACCGACCACGTGCACCGCCGAGTGTCCCAGGGTCTCGACCAGCCTGCGGACATCGTGGGCCACGGTCTTCTTGTCGTAGCCTCCACTGGGCTTGGACGTGTCACCGCACCCCCGCAGGTCTGGGACGATGACCTCGAACTCCCCTGCCAGCAGCGGGATCACCTTGCGCCAGGCGTACCAGGTCTGCGGCCACCCGTGCAGCAGCACCACCGGTTCGCCCGCCCCGGCCCGCACGTAGTGCATCTTCAGATCGTCGAAGTACGCACTGTCGTGCACGAGTGTCACGTCGGATGTCACGGTCGTTGCCTCCTCAGGCCTGTGGCGGGTGACGCATCGCAAGAGTTGCCGATCTTTTTGAATGCTTCACTGCCGACGACGGAAACGCCATCGACCACGGCCGCTGAGTGGTGGTGCGTGACCGACCGCGCATCTCGACCGTGCCACCAGGGCGGAAAGTCGGGGGTGAATCCGCCACCAGCGCACAGTCGGCAATTTCCGGAAAAGTGAGAACAAGTGTGTGCAGTTTTGGCGGATTTGTGTCACGATCAAGGCATAGGCACGACTCGACGCCAAAGGGGGCAGGTCATGGTCGGCAGGCGAACGCCGGAGGAACTCGCGGATCTGCTGACCGTGGTGGGGCTGACCAACCAGGTGGCAAACATCATCATGCAGCTGGCGCTGCCCGGTGTCGGCCACGGCGTCAACGAGAGTCGCGTCGTCTCGGGCAGCCCGCGCCGCCGCCCGGTAAAACGCGCCCGCACCACCGGGCAGTACCTGGCCCTGGCCGTGATGGGCAGCGAGGACGACCGCGACGCCTACCGCCGCGAACTCGCACTCGTCCACGCAGCCGTGCACTCCACACCCGAGAGCCCGGTCCGCTACAGCGGCAACGCGCAACGTCTCCAGAAGTGGGTCGCCGCATGCCTTTTCCGGTACTACCTGGACCAGTACACACTGCTGTACGGGCCGCTCGACACCGCGACACTGGACCGTCTCACGGTCGCGGCGGCTCCTCTGGCCACGGGTGTCAACGTCAGACACAGCGACTGGCCCCAGACGTGGGCGCAGTTCACACAGTACTGGGAGCAGCAACTCGATGAACTCTCCATCGCACCCGAGGTGCGCGAGGATCTGATCTCGCTGGCGAATCTCCGCTTCCTGGAGGAGGCCTGGGGCGTGCCGGCCCGGATCGTCACCAGACCGCTCGGCGGGCTGTTCTCCTTCGGCACCCGCGGCAGCCTGCCGCCCCGGTTCCGGGAACTCATGGGCTGGTCGTGGAGCGGCGCCGATCAGCGACGATACGAGCTGCTGCTCAAGGCTTTACGTGTGATCGATGTGGTCAACCCGTTCGCGCTGAAGTGCTTCTACCGCGCCTATCTGATGGATCTGCGGTTGCGGCGCAGGCTCAACACGGTTCCGGACACCCCGATCCTCGGCAGGCTCAAGGTACTCGACCAGCCGCTCGAGCAGACTTCAGCTGTCTGACGCCGATCGCCAGGCGGGGTAACGCCGTTCGTAACGTCACGGCGGAAAATTCGGCAGATTTCCGCCGTGGCGTTACGCACGAGAATCCGGGACTCAGGTTGCCAGAACCAAGTCGGCCGACGAGCGCGGGTCATACCGCGCGATGAACTCCTCTTCCTGCCTCGCCCACCGCTCCCAGTGCGGTGCGTACGTGTCACCGTCGCGCAGCAGTGCCCGGCGCTTGCGGTGGGGTTCGGGGGCCTCCAGCCAGATTCCGAGATCGGCCAGCGCGCGGTTCGCCGCGGTCAGGGCGCCCACCCCCTCGACGATGATCCGCTGGTGAGCGTCGACGGTGTGCCACCCGGCCGGGCATCCACTCACCCAGTCCCAGCGCCGCCACCGGCCGGCGCGTCCGAGCGCTCGCGGTTGCAGCAGGGCCTCGCGGATGTGCTCGACGGCCCAGGCCAGCCCGTCCCAGCCCGGGTAGATGTCGTCGAGGCTGACAACGACGCTGGACTCCCAGGCCTGGCTCAACTGCCGGGCCAGCGTCGTCTTGCCGGACCCGGATCGCCCGTCGATCAGGACCGTGCGCGCGTCACCGCCCAGGGCGCCCAGGATGTCAGCGGTGGCCAATGAAATTCCAGTGCCCGGTGGCGACCGACACCGAGATCGCCGCGGCCGCGATCACGAAAGCCGCCAGGATCAGCGCGGATTCACGCATACCGAACCGCGACGGCCGGGCCCAAGTTCTTCTTGGGTGGGCACCGAACCCGCGGGCCTCCATCGCGGTCGCCAGCATCGATCCCCGGCGCACCGCCGAGACCAGCAGCGCGAAACCCTGTGCGGCGAAACGGCGCAGCCGGTCCTGGTCGGCGACCCCTCGTGCCCGGCGCGCATAGCCGAGGTACCGCCAGTCCTGACCGAGCAACCCCACCATGCGCAACCCGGCCAGCGCGCCGAGTACGAACCGGGCGGGCAGTCGCAACACCTGCCCGAGCCCATCGGCGAGTTCGGTCGGGTCGGTGTCGATGAACAGGATCACCGACGGCAGCGCGATGGCCAGCACACGCAGAAATGTGGCCAACGCCAGCGAGATCGAGCCGTCGCTGACGGTGATGAGCAGGAAATGCCAGTGCACGGTGCCGCTCTGCTCGCCGTACAGCAGGATCGTCACGCCGGTGAGCGCGGCGGCCAGCAGCACGAGCGCACCGCGCGTGAGCAGCGTGCGGACCGGCACCTTCAGCACCAGCATGAGGACGATCTCCAGCACCAGCGCGGTCGCGGCCGACACCCAGTCCACGCTGAGCACCAGGCCCAGCGCGATCACCAGCGCGGCCGCGAGTTTCGCGACCGGATTGATGCCCACGCGCCGGATGGGCGCACCGTCGACGGTGATGCTCACCGGCCGGCCTTCGCAAGGGCCTCGGGCGCCGATATCTCGATGTGCCGATCGGCCAGCAGGTCGGCGAAGTCGAGGTCGTGGGTCACGGCGACCACCGCGGTGCCCTCGTCGGCGATCTCGGCGAGCAGGCGCACCAGTTCCTCCCACGTGGTGCGGTCCTGCCCGAAGGTGGGCTCGTCGAGGACGATCAGCTCGGGCTGGGTCGCCAGGACCGTGGCCACCGACAGGCGCCGCTTCTGCCCACCGGACAGTGTGTAGGGGTTCACGTCGGCGAACTCGGTGAGGTGCAGCCGCTCCAGCAGCGCGTCACACACCGCGGTGATCGACGCCGGGTCGCGCTTGAGCGCACGCGGTCCGAGCGCCAACTCGTCGCGCACCCTGCCGGTGAGGAACTGGTGTTCGGGGTTCTGGAACACGCTGCCGATGCGGGTGAGCAGTTCGCGGGACCGCCAGCGCACGGGCTCACGCCGGTGCGGTGCGGGCGCGAAAGCGGCCTCGGCGGAGAACCGACCGTCGCGTGGCGGCAGCAGACCGCCGAGTGTGAGTGCCAGCGCGGACTTCCCGGCGCCGTTCGGTCCGGTGACCACGGTGGTCGCGGCCCGGTCGATGTCGAACGTGAGGCGTTCGGTGACCGGTCCCCCGCGGTACCCGACGGCCAGGTCGGCGGCCGAGAGCAACGCCTGCCCGGGGGCACCCGCGCGGGTGATGTGCGGCAGTTCGGCCCCGGGCACCCACACCCCGGCGCGGGTCAGCCGATCACGTTGCTGTGCCAGAGTTTCCGCGGCCGGGCCGTCGGCGACGATCTCGCCTGCCGCACCCAGCACGATCACCCGGTCGACCACGGGAAGCCACACCGCGGTGCGGTGCTCGACGACGATCAGGGTGGCACCGGTCTGTTCGGCGGCCGCGGCGACAGCGTCGCGGACCTCGAGCACGCCTGCCGGGTCGAGGTTGGCGGTCGGCTCGTCGAGCAGGATCAGGCCCGGGTCCATCGCGAGCACGCCTGCGAGCGCCAGACGTTGCTGCTGCCCGCCGGAGAGATGGCCGGTGTCGTGCATGAGCGGCAGCGCCAACCCCACCGCGGCGAGCGCGCGGCGCACGCGCGGCCAGATGGCCTGCGGCGCGACGTTGAAGTTCTCCATGCCGAACGCGACGTCGTCGCCCACGCGCGACAGGATGACCTGCGAGTCCGGGTTCTGCAGGACCATGCCGATGCGGTCGCGCCGCTGCGCGGGCGGCACCCCGTCGACCAGCAGGCGTCCCGCCTCATCGCCGTCCTCGCTGTCGCCGAGCACCCCGGCCAGGCCGTGCAGAAGTGTCGACTTTCCCGATCCGCTGGCACCGAGGAGCAGCACCCGCTCACCGGGTTCGATGGTCACGTCGAGATTCCGCAGCGCCCAGCGAGGGCGTCCGGCGTGACGCCAGGACCAACCCGATGCGGTGACGGCGACGCCGCCCTGCGGTGTGCTCATCTTGCCGCGGTGCGGCCGGACGCGAACCGGGACAGGGCGCCGGTCCTGGCCAGGCCCCGTACCGCGTACCATGACAGCGCCCCGGCCACGAGCGCGCCGGACACGACGGCCGAGACCGTGTAGATCAGCGTGAACGCCGCTGCCGACCCGGGGTACCAGAGGATGAGATCGTTGATCGCCAGCGCGAGCCCGGCGACCGCACCGGACAGGATCGCGACCGGCAGGTTCCACACCCGGTACAGGAACACCGCGAACACGAGTTCGGCGCCGATTCCCTGGACCAGTCCCGATTCGAGCGTGAGCACACCCCACTGGTTGCCGACCAGCGCTGACACGGTCGCGGCGACCAGTTCGCCGTAGAGCGCGGCGCCCGGCTTGCGGATGACCAGTGCGGTGAGCACACCGGCGAACAGCCACCCGCCCCCGAGCAGGGCCTGCAGTCCGGGCAGCGCCGCCGACAGCGGCGCACCGATCGGGTTGGACGCGATGTTCCACATCACGAAAACCAGGCCAGCGGCGACCGCGAGCACGCTGGCCACCACGATGTCGACGACGCGCCACCGGTAGGTGCGGGGACGGTCCTGTGGGACGAAGGGCCCGGAATCGGATCGGGAAACATCGGTCATCAGTTCACACTCCCTACGCCGGCATTACCCGGACAGGTTCATACGGTCGACGGCCCTCAGCCGTCCTCTCAGCGCACTCGGTGTGCACTCCCGCGTGGGTTGTTCAGGCATCAACGTACCCGAAATCGGCCGCTGTGCGCTTACCGATGGTTTTGTCGGGGTACCCCTCACCGTCCCCTGCGCGGTACGAGGGGATCGCGAGGGAACACGGAGGACGAGATGACGGCAGAGGCGACAGCACACGAGCACACCGGGGACACGGCAGACAGCAAGCTCGCCCGCAAGATCACCGGGCCGCTGCTGTTCCTGTTCATTCTCGGCGACGTGCTGGGGGCAGGCGTGTATGCGCTGATGGGCGTGCTGGCGGGCAAAGTCGGCGGCGCACTGTGGGCACCACTGCTCGCCGCGCTGATGTTGGCCCTGCTCACCGCGGGGTCCTACGCCGAGCTCGTCACCAAGTACCCGAAGGCCGGGGGTGCCGCGGTCTTCGCCGAGCGGGCCTTCAAGCAGCCCCTGGTGTCGTTCCTGGTCGGCTTCAGCATGCTGGCGGCGGGCGTGACCAGCGCGGCCGGTCTGTCGCTGGCGTTCGCCGGTGACTATCTCGCGACGTTCATCGACGTGCCCGCGGTGCCCGCCGCGATCGTGTTCCTCGCGCTCGTCGGGGCGCTCAACGCCCGCGGCATCAGCGAGTCGGTCAAGAGCAACGTCGTGATGACGGTCATCGAACTCAGCGGCCTGCTGATCGTGATCATCGCGGGTGCGGTGATGGTCGGTGGCGGACGCGGCGATCTCGGCAGGCTCGGCGAGTTCCCGGAGAGCACGGCTCCTGCGGTGGCGATCCTGGCAGGCGCGATCATCGCGTACTACTCGTTCGTCGGGTTCGAGACGTCGGCCAACGTGGCCGAGGAGATCCGCAACCCCAGCAAGGTGTATCCGGCGGCGTTGTTCGGGTCGCTCATCACCGCCGGCGTCGTGTACGTGCTCGTCGGCATGGCGAGTGCCGCGGTGCTCGCACCCGACGAGCTGGCCGCCTCCTCGGGGCCCCTGCTCGAGGTGGTGTCCGAGTCGGGCCTGGGAGTGCCCGACTGGGTGTTCAGCGCGATCGCGCTCATCGCCGTCGCCAACGGCGCCCTGCTGACGATGATCATGGCGAGCCGGCTGGCCTTCGGGATGGCCGAACATCGTCTGCTGCCAAGCGTTCTCAGCCGCGTGCTGACCAAGCGGCGCACGCCGTGGGTCGCGATCGTCGCGACCACCGCGGTGGCCATGGTGCTCACCGCGATCGGCGAGTTGTCGACGCTGGCCGAGACCGTGGTGCTGCTTCTGCTGTTCGTGTTCACGGCTACCAACATCGCGGTCCTCGTGCTGCGCCGAGACACCGTGGAGCACGATCATTTCCGGGTGTGGACGGCGGTCCCGGTGCTCGGCGTCGCGTCATGTGTGCTGCTGATGACGCAGCAGACGGCCAAGGTGTGGATGTTCGCGGGAATCCTCATGGCCGTCGGTGTGGTGCTCTACTTCGTCGCGCGCGCCGCGACCAACCGTACAGCGGACGAAACCGTCTGATCTGTGCAGACTTTCCTTCCCTGTCCGGATTTCGCCGATACCGCGCGCGTGCTCGATCCACGACGGCTGGGCAAGCAGCGCGCCGAGACCATCCAGGTGTTGCGTGCGCTCACCGTGCCCGGGTACGGGTGGCGGCATCACCCGGCCGCGGCGATGTGGGCGGGTTACGAGGAGGCCCTGGTGCGCTACGGCCTTGTGGTCTGCGAGGAATGGATCGCCCGCGGTCATCAGGACGCCAGCACCGCGACGCTTCTCGCCCACCTGCAGACCGGAACGGGTCTGGCCACCGTGCGTGACCAGGAAGCGCTGGCGCGCACTCACGATCTGCCACCGTGGCTCGGGGACAAGGCGTTTCACCTCAGCCACCAATCCTCGCTGCTGCGCAAGGATCCGGTGCACTACGGCCCCTACTTTCCCGGTGTCCCCGATGACCTGCCGTACGTGTGGCCCAGATCGGACCGCGAACGGCGCGTGCCGATCACCAGCGTTTGAGAGTGGGGGGACGAGACGCACCCCCTCACACGTCGCGGCGCGGACCTAGCTTGGGACCGAACCACCCGAACGACCTGAGTAGGAAAAGGGCGCCCATGACCGCCACTGTGCATCGCGACACCTTCGAGATCGCCGGAAAGACCGTGTCACGCCTCGGTTTCGGCACAATGCGTTTCACCGGACGCGGAATCTGGGGTGAACCCGCCGACCGGGCCGAGTGCATCGCGGTCATGCGGCGCGCCGTGGAACTCGGCGTGCAGTTCATCGACACCGCGAACTCCTACGGGCCGTACGTCGCCGAGGAGATCATCAGGGAGGCGCTGTACCCGTATGCCGACGACATCGTCATCGCGACCAAGGCGGGTCTGACCCGCAACGGTCCCGACGTGATCGACACCGCAGAGGGCCCAAAGCGCCTCGGCCCCGCGGCATGGCCGCCCGTGGGGCGTCCCGAGTACCTGCGGCAAGAGGCTCTGATGAGCCTGCGCCGGCTCGGGCTCGATCAGATCGACCTGTTCCAACTGCACCGCATCGACCCCAAGGTGCCGCTGGCCGACCAGGTCGGTGAACTCAAGGCACTTCAGGACGAGGGCAAGATCGTCGCGATCGGGTTGTCACAGGTCACCCCGGAACAGCTCGCCGAGGCGCATCAGATCGCCGAGATCGTCACGGTGCAAAACCGATTCAACGTCATCGACCGCAGTTCCCAGGCGGTGCTGGACATCTGCGAACGCGACGGCCTCGGGTTCATCCCCTGGGCCCCGGTCGCACAGGGTGGTCTGGGACAGGCCGGTGACGTCCTCGCCGAGATCGCCCGCGCACACGGATGTTCCGTGGAGCAGGTGGCGATCGCGTGGTTGCTGCGGGTGTCGCCGGTGATGCTGCCGATCCCCGGCACGTCCCAACGCAAGCATCTGGAGGAGAACCTGGCCGCTGCCCGTGTTCAGCTGAGTGCGGACGAGGTGGCCCGGCTGTCGCGATCGGGCACCGCGGGTATCTGAGTGCTGTCCTGGTACGGGCAGTAGACGAACAATCGCTGGTCCGGCGCGTCGGCGACTTCCATCGACTCGTAGTGCAGGTGCAGCACACCGAGTTCGGGATGCCGGAAGGTCTTGTCCTCGCTGGTGCGTGGCCGCACGGTGTAGGTGTCCCACAGCGACGCGAACACCGCGCTGCAACCCGAGATCTCGTCGACCACGTCGGTGATACGCCGGTCGTCGGGAAACGTGGTCAGGCCCGCGCGGAGGTTCCCGACCACCTGGGTCGCCACCTCGTCCCAGTCGACGTAGAAGTCCCGGCCCGCCGGGTCGAGGAAGACCATGTGCGCGAGGTTGTCGGTCTGCCCGAACCCGTCGTACAGCACGGTCGCATAGGGATTCATGGCCAGGATGTTCAGGCCGGGATCGACGATCAGCGCAGGCACGTGCAGGCCCTGCTCCAGGATCAGGTGCATCCCCGCCGAGACCGTCCGGTTGGGCTCCCTGATCTTCGCGTGCGGCGCGGGGTGCACCAACCCGATGAGATAAGCCGTGGCCGGGGCGTCCATGCGCAGTGCCCGCGCGAGCGCGTTGAGCACCTGAACCGACGGATGTTCCTCGCGTCCCTGCTCGAGTCTGCGGTAGTAGTCGGTGCTCACCCCGGCGAGCAGCGCGACCTCCTCGCGCCGCAGTCCACGCACCCGGCGATCCGCGCCGGCCGCCAGGCCGGCGTCCTCGGGCGTCACCGCGTCACGACGCGCCCGCAGGAAAGCGCCCAACTCGCTGGGGCGCCCATCGGGTCGCCCGTTGAGCCGCCCGTTGGGTCGACCGTTGCGTCGATGAGCCATGCCGTCACGCTAACCCCATCGCGCCCCGCTCGAGTTCCAAGGCTTGTGCGTCTACCTACCAATAGGTAGTCTATCGACATGCCCGCGACGACCGACACCGCCGACGAGATCCTTCGCTGCGCACGCACACTGATCATCATCGGCGGGTACAACGGCTTCAGCTATGCCGACATCGCCGCCGTCATCGGCATCCGCAAGGCGAGCATCCACCACCACTTCCCCACCAAGGTCGATCTGGTCCGCACGCTTCTGCAGAACTACCGCGCCGAGGTCGAGGCCGGTATCGCCGAGTTCGAACGCCGATATCCGAACCCCGTCGACCAGCTGCGCGCCTACGTCGGCTACTGGGAGTCCTGCGTAGGCGATCCCACCACGAGCTTCTGTGTATGCGCGCTGCTCGCGACGCAGATACCGGTCCTGCCGCAGGAACTCGTGCTGGAGTTGCGCGCACACTTCCGTGCGCTGTCGGCGTGGTTGACCTCGGCGCTCGAACGCGGCGCCAGGATGGGTGCCGTGGCCCTGACCACCACCGCTCACGCCGAGGCCGAGACATTCATGGCAACCATGCACGGTGCGATGCTCTCGGCACGCGCCTACGGCGACCCCGCGATCTTCCGCGAGATCACCACGCCCCTCGTCGGTCGCCTCGCCGCCTGAGCCGACCGCAACACCGACCCCCGACCCACCCCCTGCCCGCCCGGCCTGCGCCTCCGTGCGCCACCAACTCCCTACCTACTGGTAGATAGAAAACCGCTCGACTACGAACAGGAAACCCATGGCCAGTCACACCACTCAGCACCCCCGCCCGAGTACAGCCGTCACCGACGACCAGTGGCTGCAGACCTACTACCTGTTGCGCGCCGCCGTCGCCGGGGTCTGGGTGGCCGCCGCGTTCATCGTCGGCACCCAGGTGTCCACGGTCGCCGCGGTGCTGCTGCTCATCTACCCGGCGTGGGACGCGGTCGCGAACTACATCGACGCGCAACGCACCGGCGGCCTGACCCAGAACCCCACGCAGTCGCTCAACGTGGCGGTCAGCCTGCTCACCACCGTGGCCGTCGCGATCGGCCTCGCGATGAGCATGAACGCCGTGCTCGGCGTTTTCGGCGTGTGGGCATCCCTGTCCGGGATCTTCCAGCTCGCGACCGGTGTGCGCCGCTGGAAGGGCCATGGCGCACAGTGGGCGATGATCCTCAGCGGTGCGCAGTCCGCACTTGTCGGCGTGACATTCCTCAAGCAGGCGAACGCACCCGAGGTCCCCGGCATCGCCGACATCGCGCCCTACGCCGCGTTCGGTGCGCTCTACTTCCTCATCTCGGCCGTGTGGCTGCTGGTCGCCGAGGCGCGCCGCCGGCTGCCGGCCTGATCACTTCAGGCGATACAACTCCGGACGCCGGTGGCGCAGGTAGTCGACGTCGTCTTCGGTGGAAGTGGCGGTGGCCGGTGTCACCCGGCACCGCGCCACCGACACCTCGCCGCCGCATTCGACGAGCAGCTCCCCGCCTGCGTCGACCACCCTCGAACCGCCGACGAACGTCAGCCCGGCCTCGGCCCCGATGAGGTTGGAGTAGACCAGCGGAGTGCGGTTCTCCAACGCCCGCGACAGGCACGCGACACGGTGGTCGTGGTGATACGGGAACATGTTGGCCGACGAGACGACGAACAGGTCGACCCCCGAGAGCGCCAATGTGCGTGCGATCTCCGGGAATTCGACGTCGAAGCAGATCATCGGCCCGACCCGCAGCCCGTCCACCTCGATGACCTCGAGGCGGTCCCCGGTCGCGAAGGCCTCACATTCCGCACCGAACAGGTGCGTCTTGCGATACACCCCTGCCACCGCACCGGTGCGGTCGATGCACAGCAGCGAGTTGTACACCAGATCGCCTGAGCGCTCGGCAAATCCGGTGACCACCGCGGTGTCGTGCGCGGCGGCGGCCGCGCACAGGTCGGCCACCGGCCCCGGCTCGGGGATCATTTCGATCGCGGCGTCGGCCACGACGTCGAGTCGGTATCCGCACAGGAACAACTCGGGGAACACGACGAGGTCCGCGCCCGGGTGCTTGGCGAGCGCCGCCACCGCACGGCGTACGTTGGCGGCGACGTCGCCGGCCACCGCGGGTTCCTGGACCACCGCCACATCGACGGTGCGCAAGTCAGTCACTCCGTGAGGCTAGCGCTCAGAACTCCCGCAGCGTCTCGCGCAGGGTGTTCTGGGTGTACTCGGTGCGCACCACGCCGCGCCGCTGCAGTTCCGGGATCAGGCCGTCGGTGACCTCGATGACGTGCCTGCGGCTCACGCCCTGGTTGTGCAGCGTGATCAGGAAGCCGTCGCCACCCACCTCGTCCATCAGCCACTCCATCTCGTCGGCGACCGACGACGGGGTGCCGCACAGCGGGTACGACGAGCAGAAATCCGCCGAATCGTAGATCAACTCGCGCAGGGTCTTGCCGGATCCGGACTGCTGGAACTTGTCGAGTGAGCCCTGCTCACCGTTGGTGGTCAGGTGCGGCAGCGTCGAGTCGAGGTCGAACTGCGAGAAGTCGATGTCGGTGATCGAGGAGAGCAGCGACAGGGTCTGCTCGGCGAACGCCTGCGACGTGGTCAAGCGGTCGCGCCGTGCCACGGCCTCCTCGGTGGTCTCACCGAGCGTCGGGATCACCAGGTACATGACCTTGATCTCGTCGGGGTTGCGGCCCTGCGCCGCGGCCCTGCCGCGGATGTCCTCGCGGTAGGCCTTCATGCCGTCGACGCCGTCGGCCAGGGTGATGATCGCGTCGGAGTGCTTGGCCGCGAAGTCACGGCCTCGCGGTGACCCGCCCGCCTGCAGGAACGTCGGGCGTCCCTGTGGGGACGGCGCGGTGTTGAGCGGGCCCCGGCACTTGTAGTACTTGCCGTGGAAGTTGATCTCGTGCACCTTCGTGAAATCGGTGTGCACGCCGCGTTCGCGGTCGATGACGACGGCGTCGGGCTCCCACGAATCCCACAGCTGGTACACGAGATCCATGTACTCGTCGGCCATCGCGTAGCGGTCTTCGCGCGGCGGCAACTCGTCGAGGCCGAAGTTCTGCGCGGCCGCGTTCTCGGCGCTGGTGACGATGTTCCAGCCGAACCGGCCGTGTGAGATGTGGTCGATGGTCGAGCACAGACGCGCCAGCAGGAACGGCGGATACCCCAGCGTCGACAACGTGGCGACGACACCGAGATGCTGCGTCGAGGCACTGATCAACGTCGCCAGCGGTGCCGGGTCGTGTTTGGGCACCATGCCGAATGCGTGTTTGAGCACAGTCTCTTTGGTGCCGCCGTAGGCCTCGGACACCGCGAGCTTGTCCTCCATCATGATGAAGTCGAAGCAGGCGCGTTCGAGGTTCTTGGCCATCTCGACGTAGAACTGCCCGTCCCACGGCGCACCGCCGGCCTGTTCGAACGGCCCGGTCCACAGGTCCGAGGTGAAGTTCATGAACCAGCCGAGGTGAAACTTCTTGTCTTTCACTGCAGTATCACTACTTTCTTGTTATCCACTTGTCAGGCGTTCGCGGGCTCTGGGGTTTGCTGTGAGGTTTCCTTGAGCCCGAGGCGGGCCCGGATGACGAGGCCGATGACGAACAGTGCCGCAGTGACGATGAACGGCGCCCAGTCGACCCACGGGTCGCCCGTGCGGGGCCACAGGACGTTGACGGTCTCCACGATCACCCACACCAGCGCGAGCCACCCCGCGACGTGTCCGGCACGGCCCAGGAAGGTCGGTTCGGTGGGGTCCCAGGTGCCCCGGAGCTTGCTGATCGCCAACCCCACGATGGGGAACCCGAACGACATGAAGAAGCCTGCGGTGACGAATGTGACCAGCAGCGTATAGATCTGCTCGCTCTGGAACGGCAGGTACAGCGCGATGCCGATGGCGCCGGTGACCACGGTGGCGGTGGTCGGGGTGTTGATGCGCGGGTGCAGCCGGCTCAGGTGCCGGCTGCCCGGCAGTTCACCGTTGCGTCCGTAGGACCACACGATGCGCGACACCGCCGAACTGATCGCGACCACCGTGGCGAAGTACGCGATGACGAACAGGATCATGACGGCCTTGAAAACCGGCGCCGGGAGGTACGCGGTGAGCGTCGCCGCGACGGGATCGGCGTCGTTGACGGCACTTTCGGGCATGGCCATCAGGAAAGCGAAGCACGTGAACAGCACGACGAGTCCGACACCGATGAGGGATCCGACGATCGCCTTGGGGATGTCGCGCTTGGGCTGACCGACCTCTTCGGCCAGCGTGCTGGCGCTCTCGAAGCCGAGGAACGACCATCCGGCGAACATCACCGCGAGCACGAAAGGCGTTGCCATGAAGGCGGTGTCGGGCGGCCAGCTCACGGCGCTGCCGAGCGAGGAGACGCTGTTGACCTTGTGGAAGCACAGCAGCCAGATGGCGATGCCCACCGATCCGGTGACCTCGGCGACCAGGCACAGAAAGCCCACGATGCGCACGGCCACCCGGCCCAGCACGTTGATCAGCACCGCACCGGCGAGGATGACCATCCCCACGAACGTCATGAGTTTCTGGTTTTCCGCGTCGAGATCGAACGCGGCGGCCGCGAACAGCGCGCCACCGTAGGAGACCGCCGTCAGGGTGACCAGCAGTGTCCACATGTAGGCCCATCCGGCGAACCACCCGTAGGCCGACCCGAGCAGACGCCGCGACCACTGGTAGACCCCGCCGGCCATGGGCCACCTCGAGGCCAGCACACCGAACGTCACACCGATGAGCACCTGCCCGATCAGCACGACCACCAGGGCCCACCAGAATCCGGGTCCGGCCGCCGCCAGTCCGAGCCCGAAGACCATGTACATGGCCACGATCGGCGAGACGAAGACGAACCCCAGCATGGCTGCCGACCACATGCTGAACTCACGTCGCATCGGTCCGGCGGCGGTGGGCGTATCCGCAGTGGTGCGGGTCGCGATGTCGTCCACAGGCGCTCCTTCGGCGAGGCTCCTGCACGCGCAGGAACGTTTCTGTCGCTGAAAGGTAGGGATGGCGTGTGTCGTGAAATGGCCGCCACAGTAACGTTCCTGTTACCGCTCGCTACAAGTGGATGACGCTAGCCGCGCGAGCTGGCGCGCACGACCAGATGAGCGGGCACCACCTCGTGGCGCGGCTCGGCGTTCTGTTCGATCTGGTCCACCAGCATCCGGACCGCTGCGCGTCCCATCTCCTCGGCGTGCAGTTCGACCACCGAGATGGGCACGGGCGCCAGGGCCACCGCGGCACCGTCACCGAGATTGACCAGCATGAGGTCCTCGGGAACGCGCAGCCCCAGGTCCGTCGCGGCCAGCTCCGCGGCGAGCGCGAGCTGGTCCAGCCCGACGAACAGCGCGTCGGGGCGGTCGGGGCCGTCGAGGATGTCGCGCACCGCGGCGCGGGCCGCCGCCGGGTTGAACGCACCGGCGATGCGCGCGCTGCGCGGCGCGTACCCGTGCCGCCGGCACCTTGACACGAACTCACGCTCCACGGAGCCGATGTAGGACGCCGCGGAATCCGGCGCGATGAGCATGGGCCTGCGGGCTCCGCCGCGTTCGAGGTGGTCGAGTACGTCGCCGACCACCCCCGCCCAGTCGTTGTCGACCCAGCTCGCGGCATCCGACGCGGTGCGGCCCACGGTGCTCGCCGGCGTGCCGCGCTGCCGGGCCGACTCGACCAGCGGGTCGCCTTCGGCCGGATCGACGGCGATGAGCCCGTCGTGCGCGACGTCGAGCTGCATGGCGGCAGGCGCGACCGCGAGGAAGAAACCCCGCTGGTTGGCCTCGATCGCCGCGCCCGCCATCACGCGCATGAAATAGTCGACGTGCCACAGGGACTCGGCGTCCACATCGCTCGGCAGCATCGCGATCACGAGGATGCCGGTACGGCCGTTGCGCAGGGAGCGCGCCGCGACGCTCGGGCGGTACCCCAGTTCGAGGGCGATCTTGCGGACGCGCTGGCGGGTCTTCTCGGGCAGCGACCCACTGCCGTTCAACGAATCCGACACGGTCGTCGTCGACACGTTCGCGGCCAGGGCCACATCACGCAACGTGACCCTGCCTCTGCCGCGTTCACCTGCCATGGGCGCTCAATCTAGGCCGTCGGTGACCGATCGTGCGCGACATCCGCGACTTCCCCGGCCGGCCCGGTCGACAGTTGCCTGATCACGGGCGTGGTCCAGCGGATCAGATCCTCGCGCTACCGTAACGACCGCGGGGCGAACGCGCTGGTGGGTACCCGGCTACATCGGCTGGGCGGGCGATTCGACCGATACGGTGTCGATGATTTCGGCGCTGCGCCAAGGCGGAACGCGTGTGCTTGCTCGCCAAGCGTGGCCACCGACGGCGGTTCTGGCCGACAATCGACATATGCGAACCACGCCGGTGGGATGCCGATGAGCTGTCCGTACTGTGGCTTCGAGGTCGCGGCCGACGGCACGTGCAGCCGGTGCGGACGCGCAGAGTCGTCGGTCTCGCTGTCCGGATGGCGCCCGGACCCCACCGCACGCTACGAGGGTCGCTATTACACGGCCGGGCGTCCGACCAACCGGGTGCGCAACGGCAAGCACGAAGCCTCCGATCCGACCGGTGGTCAGATGCTGCCCGACTACATCGAACTGCCCGCCTCGCGGTCGAGCATCCGCACGACGTGGATCACCACCGGGGCCGTCACCGCGATCATCGTGATGGCGGCCGCCATGGCGTGGGGTCTGCTGGTGGCACACCGGCGTCCGCCGCCACCACCCGAGACGGGTTACCTCGCGGCGTTGCGTGACACCGGGCTGATGAACCAGTTCAACTCCGACGCCAACGCCATCGCGCACGGGCATCAGGTGTGCCGGCGTCTGGAGGACGGCGAACCGCAGCAGGGTCTGCCCGCCGACAAGATCGCCGTCGACACGTTCTGTCCGCATTTCGCCCAGGGCTTCCACGTGCTCGACACCGTCAAGGTGTCCGGGATCTTCGTGCTCACCGACAGTCTGGGTGCCGAAGGAATTGCCGTCGACGGATCCTCGTGCACGGGAAACAGCGGCTACTCCGACATCGGGCCCGACACCGACGTGACCGTGAAGAACGGCAAAGGCGAGATCCTGACCACCACGACGCTCGGCCGCGGGACCGGCGGCTCCGCGGAGTGCCGGTTCACCTTCGCGTTCCCCGTCACCGAAGGTGAGGACCTCTACATCGTCTCGGTCGGCAGACGAGGCGAATTCCGCTACAGCTTCGACCAACTCCGCAGCCGCGGCGTGCAGGTCCACCTGGGGACCTGAGGCCGGTCACCGGTTGGTGTCCGTCTCCTCGGCCGCCAACTTCTCGACGACCTGAGACAGCGTCTGCCAGTTCTGTTCGGTGGCGGCGGCCGCGCCCTCGGCGTCGCGTTTGCGGCACAGGCTCACGATCCTGCGGTGCTGTTCGATGGATTCGCGACCGGAAAGCGCTGAGAAACGCAGATATTCGAGCCGCCGCAGCACCGGGGTGACCTGTTCGAGCACCTGCTCGATCACCTCGTTGCCACTGGCCTGCACCGCCACGCCGTGAAAATGGTCGTCGCTGCGCATCGCGGCCTCGGGATCGCCACGCGAAATGGCCTGAGCGAAAGCGTGGTTGGCCGCGGTCATCGCGTCGAAGTCACTCTTGTCCATGAGCGGCACCGCGGTGCGGACGGCCAGCGCGTGCATCGCGGCCGCGACGCTCTGCGCGTTGAGCACGGCCTGCGGTTCGATCGCGGCGACCACGGTCGAACGCCCCGGCGTGGTGTGCACCAGGCCTGCCGTCTCCAACCGCGCGAGCGCCTCGCGGATCGGGGTCCGGCTGATGCCCAGCCACTCCTCGAGTTCGGGATCGCGCAGTTTCTCGCCGGGCGCCAGGGTGCCGTTGACGATCGCGTCCCGGATGGAGACGTAGGCCTGATCGCGCAGCAGCGACCTACGGTGCTTACCGCGCTCTATGGGCACCGGCATGCGACGTATCGTATATCGCCATTTGCTGGGCGCCGCCTGTCGGTGGTCTGTGGCCTACTTGTTACGAGAGTTTGTCCCAACTGTCACAGGGGTAACTTTGATAACAGACGCGAACAACGCGCCCACAGTCACGAAGAAAGAGTCGAATGGAACACGCTCATGAACACCGTCCTGTACCTCAGCGCCTCCGGCGCGACCTATGAAACCGATGCATACACCCCGGCCGACATCACCCGCCTGGTCCGCGGCCACGGCCTGCAGAGCCTGACCAGCACCGACCGGCAGTTCGACTTCTGGTTCAGCCCGGCCCTGCTCCACTGCCAGCGCCGCACCAACCGCGTCGCCACCGAGTTGCTCCTGGCCACCACCGGTTTCACACCCAAAGACGTCCCGCTGCTGCGCGGCGCGGTGGTGATCGCCACCCACGACACCGACGGCGAACTCGACGGCCTGAGCTGGCAACAACTCGACACTCTCGTCGCCCGGCACCACGCACTGACAAAGCGTGACCGCAAGAGGCTTCGCCGCCGCATCGGACGTGACTGCCTCCCGGCAGCCGAGTCCCTGATCGGCCCGGCAGCGGGCCGTCCACACGCGCCGGCGTAGGTATCGCTCCATCGACCGTGCCGCCACGGCGAGATCCGAGCCGATCTTCCGCCGTAGCTGCACGGTCGCCGCATCGATGCCCTCTCGCAGCGTTCACACAGACACGCTTGCCGTTGACAATGCCACTGAGGAATGTGCAATATATTGCACATTCCTCAGCCTGACGGCGTCGGCCCGTCAGGGTGAATCCGCATCCAGTCAGGAGAACCATGGCGATCGACGACTTCCCGCGTTATCCGCTCACGTTCGGCCCCAGCCCGATCCACCCCCTCGAACGCCTCACCAAACACCTCGGCGGCGCACAGATCTGGGCCAAGCGTGAGGACGTCAACTCGGGCCTGGCCTACGGCGGCAACAAGACCCGCAAGCTGGAGTACCTGATCCCCGATGCGCTGGCACAGGGCGCCGACACCCTGGTGTCGATCGGCGGCGTGCAGTCCAACCACACCCGCCAGGTGGCGGCGGTGGCGGCCAAACTGGGGATGAAAGCCGTTCTGGTGCAGGAGAAGTGGGTGGACTGGCCGGACTCGGTCAACGACAAGGTGGGCAACATCCTGCTCTCGCGCGTCATGGGCGCCGACGTCCGGCTCGACGCGTCGGGTTTCGGCATCGAGTTCAAGGACAGCTGGCGCAACGCCATCGAGGACGTCAAGAACGCAGGCGGCACACCGTATGCCATCCCCGCGGGCGCATCCGACCATCCGCTCGGCGGCCTCGGCTTCGCGAATTGGGCCTATGAGGTACAGCGGCAGGAGCAGGAACTCGGCGTCTTCTTCGACACCATCGTCGTCTGCACCGTCACCGGATCCACCCACGCCGGCATGATCGCCGGTTTCGCCGGACAGAACCGGCCGCGCCGCGTGATCGGCATCGACGCGTCGGCCACGATCGACAAGACCCGTGAGCAGGTCACGCGCATCGCGCGCAACACCGCGCATCGCATCGGGCTCGGACGCGACCTGCACGACGACGAGATCACGGTGCTCGAGGGCTGGGCCGGCGAGCTGTACGGCATCCCGGTGCAGTCGACCATCGACGCCATCAAGCTCACGGGCCGCCTCGAAGGCGTCATCCTCGACCCGGTCTACGAGGGCAAGTCCATGGCCGGGCTCATCGACCTGGTGCGGTCCGGCGAGATCCCGCCGTCGTCGACGGTGCTCTACGCCCACCTCGGCGGACAGCCCGCGCTCAACGCCTACAGCGGCATCTTCTGACTACCGTGATTCGATGATCTGCCCGGCGATGTCGACCAGACGCGTGTTGCTGTGCTGCGACAGCTGCCGCATCATCTCGAATGCCTGCACATCGTCGACCTTGTAGCGCTCCATGATGATGCCCTTGGCCTGGCCGATGCGGTCACGGCTCAGCAGCGCGGTCTTGAGTTGCTCTTCCTGGCGGCTCGCGACGATCGCCGACGCGGCATGCGCGGCCAGCACCGTGCCGGTGGTCACCGCGTCCTCGTCCCAGTTCATGGGGCTGAACCCGAACAGGTTGAGTGCACCCGCCGTGCGGTCGGCGGTGTAGAGCTTGAACGACAGTCCGCTGAGCACCCCGAGCTCGACGCTCGCAGGCGAGTACCGCGGCCACCGCTGCTCAGCACGGAAGTCCTCGGTGCGCACCACGAGATCGGCCAGCGCGGCCTGTCGGCACGGACCCTCGTCGAACCGCATCTGCAGCTCGTCGAGCGCGTGAGGGAGTTCGTCGAGTGCCGCGAGCGATTCGAAGGTGTTCCCCGGGCCGATCAGCAGAACACCCGCGGTGTCCACGCCAGGTATGAGCTCTTTGGCGGCGGTGGTGACACCGGTCAGGACGTCGGCCAGGCTGCGTGGACTCGCGACGGCACGCGCCAGATCGGCCATGCGCATCGCGAGCTCGTGGTTTCGGCTCTCGCCCATCCCGGCATTCTGCACGACATCTCGGTCAGGACGGTCGCGGGTGCTGTGTTCTGGATGTTCTGGCTGTTCCAGCTGTTCTGGCGTAGTGCCGTGCCGCCCGGGCCCGGTTACCGCACGGCTTGCTGCACCACTCCCGGCGCCCGTCGGTGAGGAAATAGAGGACGCAGCCCGGACCTGGGCAGGCACGCAGTCGGTCGCGCAGAGGGCCACCGAAAATCCCGACGGCGTTGTCGGCGATGACACCGAGCGCGGTCTCGACCGGATTGCCGGAGCTGCGTTGCACCACGTGCGGTTCCGGGTCGAAGGCGAGTTCATGCCACCGCGGCGGTGAGGCGGCGTACGCGTTGACGGTCGCCACGGCGTCGGCATCCCACTCGTGGCCTCCGGTGATCGCCGCCGCGATGTCGCGGATCGCGGCCCGCAACGTCCGCGCGGCGTCGACGTCGCGTCGTGTGACCTCCCGGACTTCAAAGCCGTTGTCCCGCAACCATTGCGTAAGCATCTCCGGGGTTTCGAGCCCCTCGGCCGGGCGCCCCCGCACGGCGAACGTCGTGTTGGCGAACTCGATGGCCACCGGTTCGCCCAGCAACGGGGCACCACCGGACGAGCTCTGCATCCTTCTAATGTTACGCGCCCATTGACAGCGTTAGAAACATATGCCTATCTTCTAATGCGTCAGAAGTTTGCAAAGCATTAGAAATGGGGTTCCACATGGCTGGTTTCGCACTGGGGCACGCCGGGATCAACGTCACCGATCTGTCCCGATCGAAGTCGTTCTACCAAACGGTCTTCGGCTTCGACGTCCTGCGGGAACACACCGACGGCGACAAGCGATTCGCGTTCCTCGGCACCGACGGCGCACTCGCGGTCACGCTGTGGGAGCAGAGCAGCGGGGTCTTCGCCACCGACCGGCCCGGCCTGCATCACCTGGCGTTCCTGGTCGACGACATCGACGCCGTCCGCGCGGCCGAGGCGCGTGTGCGCGACGCGGGTGCGGAGGTCCTGCACGGCGGCGTGGTCCCCCACCAGGAGGGTGCGTCGTCGGGCGGTATCTTCTTCACCGACCCCGATGGCACGCGCATCGAGATCTACTCGGCTACCGGGGCCGACGTCGTCGGTGCTCACGCAGCGCCCTTCGGTGACGCCCCCACCTGCGGTTTCTTCTGATGGAGTCGTGATGGAACACCCCGGCGAAACCACCCTGCAGGGCCGGTCCGGCATGTCCGGGCGGCCGTGGGGATCCGCGCACGTCGGCCAGACGATCCCGACGGTCGCCGCCGAGTTCATGAGCGCACAGCGCCTGGCCGTCGTCGGCGCCCGCGACGATGCGGGACGCGTCTGGGCCGGGCCGCTCACCGGACCGCCGGGGTTCCTGTCGGCACGCGGCGAGACCACCGTGGTGGCCGCCGCGGTTCCCGGGCCGCTGGATCCGCTGGCCGGCGCGTTCGACACCGGATGCGCCGTCGGCATGCTGATCATCGATTTCACCAGCCGAAAACGCATGCGGGTCAACGGCATCGCCACGCGCGACGGCGAAAGCCTGATCGTCGAGACCGATCAGGTATATGCCAACTGCCCCAAGTACATCCAGATGCGCGAACCTGCCGATGCACCGGCACTGCCGCCTCCCAGCCGCACCGTCGGCGCCGAACTCACTGCGGCGCAGCGGGTGTGGATCGAGTCGTCGGACACGTTCTTCATCGCCACCCAGGCGGATCCGCACGGGACGGACGCATCGCACCGCGGCGGCCACCCAGGCTTCGTGACCACGTCGTCGGCCTGCCGTCTGTCATGGCCCGAATACTCGGGCAACCTGATGTACATGACGCTCGGCAACCTTGAGGTCGATTCCCGGGCCGGGTTGCTGTTCGTCGACTGGGAGCGGGGCTCCACACTGCACCTGACCGGACACGCGCGGACGGACTGGGAGCGCCAGGTGGTCGACTTCGACCTCGAGCAGGTCGTCGAGATCGATGCTGCGATACCGCTGACCTGGACGTTCGTCGAGTACTCGAAGTTCAACCCGGCCTGAGCACCCGCATGGTCCCGCCGCCCCCACTTGTATAGTCAGGCGCGTGGCGCAGGCACTGCACGTCCAGATCGCTCGGGATCTCCGTGACCGGATCCGTCGTGGCGAGTTGGGGTTGGGGACGGCCCTGCCGTCGGAATCCCAGCTGTGCGCACAGTGGAAGTCGTCGCGGGGCCCGGTGCGGCAGGCGCTCACGACGCTGCGCGCCGAGGGGTTGATCACCGGAGGCCCCGGCAAGCCGCCCGTGGTGTGTTCGACGGCCGTGGGCCAGCCCTTCGACACCCTGCTGTCGTATTCGGCGTGGGCGCACTCGATCGGACGCACACCCGGACAGCACACTCTCGAACTCAGCCTGCGCAGGGCCGATGAGCACGCCGCGGCGAGCCTGCACGTCGAAGTGGGATCCCCCGTGGTGCAACTGCTCCGGTTGCGTCTGCTCGACGGGTCCCCCGCGATGCTCGAGCGGGCGGCGTTCGTCGAACGCGTCGGACGCACATTGTTCGACTTCGATTGCGATTCCGGCTCGATCTGGGCCTTCCTGCAGTCGCGCGGCGTCCAACTCGCGACCGCATCGCACACCATCGACGCCGTCGGGGCCGATCCGGTCGACGCCACGAACCTTCAAGTGCCGGAGGGCACTCCACTGCTGCGGCAGCGCCGCACCACACGCGCGGCCGACGGCGAGGTCATCGAGTTCCACGACGACCGCTACCTGCCCGGCCTCGTCACCTTCACGTTGGAGAACACGCTCGAGACGCGCACGACGTTGGCGCGCAACGCGACACGTTGACGCCTAGACGTCGGAGCTCTGCCGCCACAGGTCGATACCGGAATCCTTTGCGTACTGGTCGATCTGGCTGAGCTCCTCGTCGCTGAACTCCAGATTGTCCAGCGCGCCGAGGTTTTCGTCGAGCTGCTCGACGCTGGACGCGCCGATCAACGTCGAGCTGACCGCCGGGTCACGCAGCACCCACGCCAGTGCCAGCTGTGCGAGCGTCTGACCGCGGCGCTTGGCGATCTCGGCCAGGCCGCGGAGTTGTTCGCGCACCTGATCGGTCACCAGGTCGTCGTCGAACGTCGGGCGCGCGGTGGCGCGATCGATGTCGGAGGCCGGTTTCTGCAGGTAGCGATCCGTCAGCAGGCCCTGCGCGAGTGCGGTGAACGCGATCGCACCCATGCCGGCCTTGCGGAGTTCGTCGGTCAGGCCACCCTCGATCCAGCGGTTGAGCAGCGAGTAGGACGGCTGATGGATCACCAGCGGGGTGCCCAGACGTTTGGCGATCTCGGCCGCCTCGGCGGTCTTGGCGGCGGAGTAGGACGAGACCCCCACATAGCGCGCCTTCCCGGCGCGCACCGCGGTGTCGAGCGCGCCGATGGTCTCTTCGAGCGGCGTCACCGGATCGATGCGGTGCGAATAGAAGATGTCGACGTGGTCGATGCCCATCCGGTCGAGCGATTCATCAAGGCTTGCAAGCACATACGCGCGGCTGCCCAGTTGACCGTACGGACCCGGCCACATGTCCCAGCCGGCCTTGGTGGAGATGATCAGCTCGTTGCGGTACGGCTTGAAGTCGCGCCGCAGCATCCGGCCGAAGTTCTCCTCGGCCGAACCGTAGGGCGGTCCGTAGTTGTTGGCGAGATCGAAGTGGGTGATGCCGCGGTCGAACGCGTGCCGCAGCACGGCGCGTTGCACGTCGAAGGGCCGGTTGTCGCCGAAGTTGTACCAGAGCCCCAGCGATATCGCGGGCAGCAGCAACCCGGAGGTTCCTACGCGCCGGTAGGGCATGGCGTCGTAGCGGTTTTGGGACGCCACCCACGGGTCGTGCGTGAAGGGAACACCGGAGATCACGAGATCGTCAGCCACATTGGCATCGTACGACCTCGTCGGCCCTTTCCGGTCGAGCAAAACCTGCCGCGACCGCATGCGTCATCGCCCGATCGGTATGCCAGCAGGTGGAATAAAAACCACAATGTGACGGTCTGTGTAGGCACCAGGTTCGCCGCCCCGATTGGAGAGCGCAAATGCCGCGCACCGTGCAGTTTGCCGAATACGGCGACACCGACGTACTGACCGTCGTGGACACCCCGGCACCCGAACCCGGCCCGGGCCAGGTGAGGCTCAAGGTGCGGGCGGCCGGGCTCAATCCGATCGACTGGAAGATCGTCGCCGGCTTCATGCGCGAGCTGATGCCCGTCGATTTGCCCGCTGGCGTCGGATCCGACGTCGCCGGGATCGTCGACGCCGTCGGACCGGGAGTCACCGAGTGGGCCGTGGGCAACGAGGTCCTGGGTCGCTCGGCCACCGGCGCGTACGCCGAGTACGCCCTCGCCGAGGCTGCCGAGCTCATCGGCAAACCCGGCGAAATCACTTGGGACGTCGCGGGTTCGCTCGCGGGCGCGGGCGGCACGGCCCACGCCGTGCTGGACAGGCTCGATCTGAAGAGCGGTGAGACGCTGCTCGTCCACGCCGCAGCGGGCGGTGTCGGCACGTTCGCCGTGCAGTTGGCCGGTGCCCGGGGCGTCAGCGTCATCGGCACCGCGGGCGAGGGCAACCACGACTACCTGCGGTCGATCGGTGCGACACCGGTGACCTACGGCGACGGACTGCTCGAACGGGTACGCGCTGCGGCTCCGCAGGGCGTCGACGCCGTCCTCGACGCGTCCGGGCGTGGCGAGATCCCGCTGTCGATCGAACTGACCGGCGACCCCCAGCGGGTTCTCACCCTGGTCGCGTTCGATCAGGCCGGAACCGGGATCCAGGTCCACGCCGGCGGCGCGGGAGACTCGCTCAGCAAGGCACTGTCCGACGTCGTCGCGCTCATCACCGATGGGCGCCTGACCGTTCCGATCAGCGCCACCTACCCGCTCGACGAAGCCGCGGCCGCACTCGACGCCAGCCGCACCGGTCATGCCACCGGCAAGATTGTGGTCGTACCCTGACTACACGGCCGTGACGCGCCCACCGTCGACCAGCCACCGGCGGTCCAGGCGGACGTTCTGCAGCATGCGACGGTCGTGCGTCACCAGGAGCAGTGCCCCGTCGTAGGTCTCGAGAGCCTGCTCAAGCTGTTCGATGGCCGGAAGGTCGAGATGGTTGGTCGGCTCGTCGAGAACCAGCACGTTGGTGCCGCGGGCCTGTAGCAGCGCCAACCCGGCACGGGTCCGCTCGCCCGGTGACAGCCGGCCCACCTCGCGCTCCACGTGGTCGGCGCGCAACCCGAACTTTGCGAGCAGGGTACGCACGTCGGCCGTCGTCCACGTCGGCAGGAACTCTTCGAATCGGTCGACCAGCCGCGCGGTTCCGGTGAAAAGCGCACGCGCCTGGTCGATTTCACCGATGGCGACGCTCGCGCCCAGACTGGCACGCCCCTCGTCGGGCTCCTGGCGCCCCAGCAACAGGCGCAGCAACGTCGACTTGCCCGCACCATTGGGCCCCGTGATGCCGATACGCTCACCCGCGTCCACCTGTAACGAGACAGGCCCGAGGACGAAATTCCCTTGGCGTACAACGGCATTGTCGAGCGTGGCCACAACCGTGCTCGACCGTGGCGCCGCACCGATGCTGAACTGGAGAACCCACTCCTTGCGCGGTTCCTCGACCTCTTCGAGGCGAGCTATCCGGCTTTCCATCTGCCGTACCTTCTGCGCCTGTTTCTCACTCGACTCGGTGGCCGCACGCCGCCGGATCTTGTCGTTGTCGGGTGCCTTGCGGATGGCGTTGCGCACACCCTGGCTCGACCACTCCCGCTGGACCCGCGCCCGTGCGACCAGATCGGCCTTCTTCTCGGCGAACTCGTCGTACTGCTCACGCTTGTGACGGCGGTTGACCTCACGCTCTTCCAGGTAGCTGTCGTACCCGCCGCCGTAGAGGGTGTTGGTGTTCTGTGCGAGGTCGAGTTCGAGCACGCCGGTGACACTGCGCGCCAAGAACTCCCGATCGTGACTCACCAGCACCACGCCTCCGCGCAGGTCGCGGACGAAGGCCTCCAACCGATCGAGACCGTCGAGGTCCAGATCGTTGGTCGGCTCGTCGAGCAGGACGATGTCGAAGCGCGACACCAGAAGGGCCGCCAGGCCCACGCGAGCGGCCTGCCCACCCGACAGCGCAGTCATGAGCGTCGAGTCCGGCCGCACCATCTCGGTGTCGAGTCCCAGGTCGGCGAGCACCGCGGGCAGTCGTTCGTCGAGATCGGCCGCTCCCGTGGCGAGCCAGTGATCCAGTGCGGCCGAGTACGCCTCTGCCGGATCGACGGCCGGGTCGGCGTTCGAGGTTCTATCGGCCAAGGCTGCGGCGGCGGCCTCCATGGCACGCGTCGCGTCGGCACAACCGGCACGGCGAGCGACGTAGGCCGCGACCGTCTCCCCCGGCACCCGCTCGTGCTCCTGCGGCAGCCACCCGACGAAGGCGTCGGCCGGTGCGACGCTCACCGCACCTTCGAGCGGGTCGAGGTCGCCGGCGAGGATGCGCAGCAGCGTGCTCTTGCCTGCACCATTGGCACCGACCACGCCGATGACGTCGCCCGGCGCCACAGTCAGGTCAAGCCCCTCGAACAGGGTGCGATGGGCGAATCCGCCGGCCACATTCTTCGCGACAAGCGTTGCCGTCATGGTCCCCATGGTCTCATCGCCCGCGCATGACACGGCAAACTGTCAGCGCACGTCGCCGACCGTGGTACCACAGATCCCGCACACCTCGAGCTGACGACGGTTCCACCTCGCGACCGGCACGAAGAACAACGAGAACTGTTTGAACTCCTCCATGCGCGTCCACTGGGTGGTGTTGTGGCAGCGCGGGCACGTCCGGATCTCTCCTGCCCCGAGGAACTTCTGCTTGGTGCCGTAGCCGAAGAGAAAGAAGAACACGAGACCACCGTACGGCGGGCGCCAGGGCGCTCAGCCCGGCACGTTGGCCTTCAACGTCGCCAGCGCTGCGGCGCTCACGCGCGCAAGCTCGTCGATCTCGGCGGGATCCAGTGCGGCCGAGAGCAATTCGGACATACGGCGATTGGTCTCCTGCCGGATCTCGTCGTAACGGTCCAGCTTGTCCGCGCCGTCGGCATAGGGTTCGGGCCAGCCGAACACCGCGGTGTACTGCGGGCCCTTGTTGAGCATGTGCGCCTCGACCGGGGTGACACCCGAGAGGGCCAGCAGGTTGAAGTGCACACCGCCGCGCAGTTCCCGCAGCACGAACATCACCTGCAGGGCCCGGGCGGGCGCGTCCCCGGCGAGCGGCATCGTCCGCCACCCGGCGAACAGCGGCAACGCAACCGTCGGGGTGACCGCGACGACCTTCTCGCCCAGTGCGGCCAGGCGGTCCAGGCCCTCGGCGCCGGCCAGGTACTTGCGGCCGAAGGCGGCGGCCTGCTCCCAGTACACCTGCGCGGCGCCCGCGGCGCCGCGCACCGCGACGCCTTCGTCCCACAAAGCCGACAGCCCGGCCGGCTCGAACACCGCGAACACCGCGGCGACCGTCGCACCGGTGGTGTCGCCCAGCACACCGCCCCGGCCCGCCACGTAGCCGGCCAGCGGGTTCTGGTAGCCCGCCGCGACGCTCTCGGCGAACGTCTCGGGGTGCAGCATGAACACGGCCACAGCCTCCTCGATGGCGGATCCGGCGGCGTCGGTGGCGTCGAGGACAGTGGTGCTCATGTATCGCTGCTCCTGGTGTCGGCAATCGTCGGTGATCGTCGGGGCGTGTCGCACGAAGGTTAGCCGCCACCCCTTTTCTTCCGCCGAAACGACATTCCGTCAGGCCTCTACTCGCACTTTTCCTGACGGAATGCGGTTTCGGCGGGAGGGGGTGGGTACACGGCGGAGCATGGAGGACAACTGGGAGGTCGTGATCGCCGATCCCGACAGCCAGGGCGAACCGCGCGACGAGGAGGTCCTGATGCGCGGCGCAGAGGACGAGGCGCGACGGGTGTACATCGACAGGACCGCCGAGGCCGCCGACCGCGGGCATGCCTACGTCAAGCTGCGCCGCGACGGCACCGATGTCGAGACGTGGCCGCAGCTGACGGGTTGGACGGTGTGACCGTCAGCGTCCGGCGTTGCGTGCGAGGTCGATCGCGTACTGGCTGACGAACGTGCCCGCCGAGGGATGCCCGTTGCAGGCACCGTCGGATTCGCCGGGCCGCTTCACCCACAGGTAGGCATCGGCGTGGGCGCCCGCGGTCGCGGTGGTCGGAGGCGACCCCAGCGCACGTCCGGGCGGGTTGCACCACGAGTCGCTGTCGACGGGTCCGACGCCGTTGCGCGACGTGTCGATGACGTAGTGCGAACCGTTGGTGAGCCCGGAGATGGCCTCGCCGTAGCCGATCTCTTCCTCGGTGGTGAAGAAGTTGGCGGTGTTGAGGCTGAATCCGCGCGCCTTGGTGACGCCGACCTCGTTGAGCCGGGCGGCCATGTCCTCGGCGTTGACCCAGCGCGAGTGCCCGGCGTCGACGTACACCGCGGTGGCGGGGTTGCGGGTCAGCGTGTCGACCGCGTAGCGGATCAGGTCGAAACGTTCCTGGCGCTGGTCGGGCGACAGGCAGTCGGCCATCGCGAGCGCGTCGGGTTCGAGGATCACCGCGGCCGGACCCGAGCCGATCGCACCGGCGACGCCGTCGATCCATCCCCGGTAGGCCGCCGCCGAGCCGAAGCCGCCCGCCGCGAGGCTGCCGCAGTCACGGTTCGGGATGCCGTACAACGCCAGGATCGGCATGGTGCCCGCGGCCTGCGCCGTCTGGATGTACTTGGCGTCGACCGCGAACGTCGACACGTTGTCCATCCAGTACGCGTGCGGCGTGTTCGCGATCATCTCCAGCTCGGGGCTGGGATTGCCCTTCAGCGCGCGCATCGCCTTGGAGTTCGGGTCGACATAGAACGTCTGCCCGGCGAGCGGGTTCCCGTCGCTGGCGAGGCGTACCTCGATCGCGGCACCCGGGCGCACCGGTTCGGCGAGCGCGCCGGCGCCGGCCAGGGCCGTCACGGCCAAGAAGGGAGCGATCCATCGCGTGGCTGTACGTGCAGCTGAGGACTTCACCCGACGAAACCTAGCGTCGGGCGTGCGGGTGTGCCAAACGAGGCCGGGAAGGAAATCCGGGCCTGCGCGATTGAACCTCGCATGGAACTTGAAGGACTGACCGCGTTGGTGACCGGCGGCACGAGTGGCATCGGCCTGGAATCGGCGCGTCTGATGGCCGCCGAGGGCGCCGACGTGGTGATCACGGGACGCGACGCGCAGCGCGGTGAGCAGGCCGCCGCCGACATCGGGCACGGCGCGCGGTTCGTGCAGGCCGACCTCGGCGACTTGGATTCGGTGGCCGACCTCGCCGCGCAGGCCCCCGACGTGGACATCCTGGTCAACAACGCGGGGATCTATCCGCAGGCGTCGACGTTCGACCAGGATGTGGCCGGGTTCCAGCAGTTGTTCGACACGAACGTGCGTGGCACCTACTTCCTGGTCGCCGCGGCCGCCAAGGGCATGGTGGCGCGCGGCCACGGCAGCATCGTCAACATCACCACGCTGGCCGCCCACAAGGGGTTCCCCGGCACGTCGGTCTACGGCGCCACCAAGGCGGCGCTGGAATCGCTGACCCGGACGTGGGCCGCCGAGTTCGGGGCCAACGGCGTTCGCGTCAACAGTGTTTCGCCGGGGCCGACGCGGACACCCACGACGCTGGAGCAGCTCGGTGACTTCATCGACGACGTCGCAGCCGGGCTGCCGTTGCGGCGCACCGCCGCACCCGAGGAGATTGCGCAGGCCGTGCTGTTCCTCGCCTCGCCGCGCGCGAGCTTCGTGACGGGTTCGACGCTGTATGTCGACGGCGGCGGATACGCGGTGTGATCGCGCCTTTTCACAGTTTGCCCTCTGATGTTTCAACCTGCCGATCCCCCAGGGAACACCACTCGACGATCAGATCGGGGAATTTGCTGTGATCTGTCGGACAAAAACCGGCGCGTGACGGCTGGGTCAAATTTCGCCGTGCGGTGACACCAACGCCCGGTTCGCACGGGAAAGTGTTGGCGGACATCCGGATTGGGTAACGACGGTGCCGTCGGCCGGTGTTGCGGTATACGGAACATCCCGCCGGCCGACGGATTGTGCATTTCGGCGGTTCACGGCTCGCACGCTAGGGTGCTTGGGTCGCTCTGAGCGCACACGCCGATAGAAAAGTTGAGCAGATCCATGACCGCACCAGCAGATACGTCGACGCTCGAATCGCGGGTCGGCCACTACTACCAGATGGAAGACACCTATCTGGTGGGCCGCGAGAAGGTACGCGAGTTCGCCCGTGCCGTGCAGGACTACCATCCTGCGCACTGGAACCTCGCCACCGCCGCTGACCTGGGGCATCCCGGCCTGATCGCGCCGCTGACGTTCACCTCTGCGCCGGCCATGGCATGCAATCAGCGCATGTTCGAATCGGTCGTCGTCGGCTACGACATGTACCTGCAGACCGAAGAGGTCTTCGAGCAGCACCGCCCGATCGTCGAGGGCGACGAACTGCGCATCGACATCGAGCTGACCTCGGTGCGCCGGATCGCCGGCCGTGACCTCATCACCGTGACCAACACATTCACCGACACCGCGGGCGAAGTGGTGCACACGCTGCACACCACGGTCGTCGGCATCACGGCCGAGGACGTCGATCCCGCGATCCGCCCGGCCGTGCAGGGCGTCATGATGCACGGCATCAACATGCTCGGTGTGGAGGAGACCAACGCCCCCTACGAGAAGACCGTGCGTCCTGAGGGCGAACTCCGCATCGCCCAGGGCGGCGCGACCCGCACGCCGAACTCGCTGAACTTCGACGACCTCAAGGTCGGCGACGAACTGCCGGTGCACACCGCGCGCCTGTCGCGTGGCGACCTGGTGAACTACGCAGGCGTTGCCGGCGACGCCAACCCGCTGCACTGGGACGAGAACATCGCCAAGCTCGCGGGGCAGCCCGACGTGATCGCGCACGGCATGCTCACCATGGGCCTGGGCGCCGGGTTCGTCTCGTCGTGGTCCGGGGACCCGGGCGCGATCACCCGTTACGCGGTGCGGCTGTCGCAGCCCGCCGTGGTGCCCGCCGAGGGCACCGAGATCGAGTACAGCGGGCGCATCAAGTCGCTGGATCCCCAAACCCGTACCGGTGTGGTGATCGTCGCCGCGAAGTCCGGGGGCCGCAAGATCTTCGGGTTGGCGACCGCCAACATCCGCTTCAGCTGACCAACCGGCCGCAACGCGGAAGAGATCCGGTGCTCGGCGCGTTGCATCGCGCATGGGTTTCGACGAACACGTCAACTATCTGATCATCGGGGCCGGTGAGCTCGGGGCTGCCGTCATCGACGCGCTGTCTTCACGCATCCGCGACACGGGCCGCCACGACACGGTCACGGTGCTGCTGCGGCGTTCGGCCGCTCCGGACCGTGGCCGCCAGGTCGCCCAGTTCGCGACCAAGAACGTTGCCGTCGAATATGCCGATGTCACAAGCGCATCGGTGGCCGAACTCGCGACGATCTTCAGCCGGTATGACACGGTGGTCAGCTGCATCGGTTTCGCCGCGGGGCCGGGGACCCAGCGCAAGCTCGCGCGGGCCGCAATCGAGGCTGGTGTCGCACGATTTCTGCCGTGGCAGTTCGGTGTCGACTACGACCTCATCGGCCGTGGCAGCCCGCAGAACCTGTTCGACGAGCAACTCGACGTACGGGATCTGTTGCGGGGCCAGGACAAAACGCACTGGATCATCGTCTCGACCGGGATGTTCACCAGCTTCCTGTTCGAACCCGCGTTCGGCGTGGTCGATCTGCCGTCGAACACCGTTCACGCGCTTGGTGACTGGGATACCGAGGTCACCCTCACCACACCCGAGGACATCGGGCGGCTCACCACCGAGATCCTCTACGCCGAGCCGCGCATCGACGATCAGGTCGTCCACGTCGCCGGGGACACCATCAGCTACGGACAGCTCGCCGACATCGTCGATGACGTGCTGCACACCGAAGTACAGCGGATCCCCTGGAGCACAGAGCATCTGCGCACCGAACTCGCGGCCGACCCCGACGACACGATGAAGAAATACCGCGCGGTGTTCGCACAGGGCGTCGGCGTGGCATGGCCGGTGTCGCGGACATTCAATGCCGCCAGGGGAATCAAGACGACGACGGCTCGTGAGTGGGCCGAAGCGAACCTGACGCGACCCTGACAGGTCAGTTCCCCCGCGGGCCTCTCACACGGTTTCGCGGCGTCCGTCGCCCCAACTGATCGCCAATTGCACCGCGCGGTGCCAGTCGTCGAGTTCACGTTGGCGGCGGGTCGGGTCCATGCTGGGCCGCCACTCGGCCGCGCGGCGCCAGTTGGACCGCAGCACCGCGCGGTCGGGCCAGTAGCCCGCCGCCAGACCGGCTGCGTAAGCCGCTCCGAGAGCGACGGTTTCGGCCATCATGGGCCGCACGACGGGCGCGTCGAGAATGTCGGCGACAAGTTGCATGAGCAGGTTGTCGGCCGTCATACCGCCGTCGACGTGCAGTGAGCGCACGGCGATGTCGGAGTCGTCTTTCATCGCGTCGATGACGTCGCGGATCTGCCATGCGGTGGCTTCCAGCACCGCTCTGGCGATGTGCCCCTTGGTGACATAGGAGGTCAACCCGACCACCAGACCGCGCGCCTCGGTGGCCCAGTACGGCGAGTACAGGCCCGAGAAGGCCGGCACGATGTAGCAGCCGCCGTTGTCCTCGACTGTGCGCGCGAGCGTTTCGATCTCGGCCGGTGTCTTCACCAGGCCGAGGTTGTCGCGCGACCACGCGACCAGCGCACCGGCCACGGCAACCGATCCCTCCAGCGCGTACACCGCGGGCTCACCGTCGAACTTGCGGGCGACGGTGGTGAGCAGCCCACGCTGCGACCGCACGATGTCCTTGCCGGTGTTGAGCAGGACGAAGCTTCCGGTGCCGAACGTGCACTTTGCCTCGCCGGCCTCGAATGCCGTCTGGCCGAACAGGGATGCCTGCTGATCACCGATGACCGCGGTGATCGGGATGCCCGCGATGGGGTCGACGGTCGACGGGAACGGCCCGTTGGTGGGCCGGATCTCGGGCATCATGCGTCGCGGTACGTGCATGCCCGCGAGCAGTTCGTCGTCCCAGTCGAGGGTCTCCAGGTTCATCAGCATGGTGCGGCTGGCGTTGGTGACGTCGGTGGCGTGCACGCCGCCGTCGGTGCCGCCGGTGAGGTTCCACAGCAACCACGAATCGACGGTGCCGAACAGCAGATCCCCGCTCTCGGCGCGGGCGCGCAGGTCACGATCGTTGTCCAACAGCCAACGCAGCTTCGGTCCGGAGAAGTACGTCGCGAGCGGCAGACCGCAACGCGCGAGCAAAGTCTCGTCGTCGAGTTCGGCCGCGATGGCCGGCAGCAGACCCGCGGTCCGGTTGTCCTGCCACACGATCGCGCGGTGCGCGGGCTTGCCGGTGTGGCGGTCCCACACGACGGCGGTCTCGCGCTGGTTGGTGATGCCGAGCGCCATGATCTGGCGCGGTTCGACGTCGGCGTCGGCGAGGGCCTGCGGGATGATCCGGCGCACGATCTCCCAGATCTCGGTCGGGTCGTGCTCGACCCAGCCCGGCCGCGGGTAGTACTGGCGGTGTTCGCGCTGCGCGACCGAGACCAGCCTGCCGTGGTGGTCGTAGACGATGCAGCGGGTGGAGGTCGTTCCCTGGTCGAGCGCGGCGATGTAGCGCTCGGTCACAGTTCCCGCCCGTGGCCGAACTCGCGCGACACCGAGCGGCCCGCGCGCACCACGAGTTCGGCGAGCCGTTCCAAGGGACGTGCCCGGTGGTCACACAGCCGCTCCACGTCACCGCTGATGCCGATGCTGGCCACCACGTAGCCGCCGCGGTCGCGGACGGGCGCGGCGATGCTCGCGACGCCGGGCTGTTCCTCCTCGACCGACGCGGCCCAGCCGCGGTCGCGCGTGTCGGCCAGTTCGTGTTGCAACTGGGCACGATTGGTGATGGTCCGGTACGTCAGGCTGTCGAGGGCGCCCAGGCTGCGCGCCGCGCCAGGATCGAACGCGAGCAGCACCTTGCCGAGCGCGCTGGCGTGCAACGGCACGGTCGCGCCGACCTCCAGCACCTGCGCGGTGGCGTCGGCCCGGAACACGTGGTGGGCCACCACCGCCCGGCCGGCGCGGAACGCCGCGACGCGCACGGCCTCCCCGGTGCGGGCGGCCAGCGCGTCGGCCCAGTTCAGCGCGCGCGCCTTGAGTTCGTTGAGATCCAGTTGGGTCGAACCGAGGTGGAACAGATCGGGGCCCAGTCGATACCGCCCGGACGCATCCTGTTCGACGAAGCCGACACCGTGCAGGGTGCGCAACAACCCGTGCGCGGTGCCTTTCGCCAAACCGAGTGCACCCGCGATCTGCACGAGCCCGAGGGACTCGTCTTCGATCCCGAGTAGCTGCAGTATCGCCGCGGCCCGTTCCACGGACTGCACAGTGCCTGGCACAAGTTTCAGGATCACCAAATCGTTCGACCATGTCGACCCCGAGGGTCGGCATTGTCGACCGGGGCCGTGTTCGGCGATGCCGAACGACGGGTGATGCCCGGCCGACCTCTGGCTTCTAGGTTCACAACGCACGCCTCGTGTGACGCACAACACATGCGGTTCGAAGAGCCAAGGAGACCAACATGTCACGACGAACACTCGTCGGAGAACTCTGCGCCGAGTTCGCCGGCACCCTCATCCTCATCCTGTTCGGGGTGGGCGTGGTCGCTCAGGTGGTCACCGGCGACGGGTCACTCGGCGACCACGACTCGATCTCGTGGGGTTGGGGTCTGGGCGTGATCCTCGGCGTCTACACCGCCGCGCGGATCAGCGGTGCACACCTCAACCCGGCCGTCACCCTCGCGATGGCGGTGTTCCGGGACTTCCCGTGGCGCAAGGTGCTTCCGTTCAGCATCGCTCAGCTACTCGGCGCCTTCGCGGCCGCGCTGATCGTGCGCGTCACCTACAGCGAAGCCATCGCCAACGTCGATCCGGATCACACGATCGCCACGCAGGGCATCTTCTCGACACTTCCCGGCAACGGTGCGCTCCCCATCAGCCAGGGCACCGCACTGCTCGATCAGATCGTCGGCACCGCGATCCTGCTGTTCCTCGTGATGGCGCTGACCGACGCGCGCAACCACGGTCCGTGGACGCGGCTCGCGCCGGTGATCATCGGTCTCGTCGTCGTCGGGATCGGCATGGCGTGGGGCACCAACGCCGGGTACGCGATCAACCCGGCGCGCGACCTCGGGCCGCGCCTGGCGTCCTACATCACCGGGTACAGCACGGCGTTCCATGACCAGACCGGGTTGCTGTACTTCTGGGTGCCCATCGTCGGGCCGCTGATCGGCGCGCTCGTCGGCGCCGCGGCCTACCGCTACCTGATCGAACGGTTCCTGCCCGCCGACCCACCCATGCTCGACGACGAAACCTCCCGTACCGCAGCCGCATCCGCGGTCTGATCTCCCCTCTCCCGAAAGGACTTCCCATGGCTGACTTCGTCGGTGCCATCGACCAGGGCACCACGTCGACCCGTTTCATGATCTTCGACCACGCCGGCAACGAGGTGGCCCGCCACCAGCTGGAGCACGAACAGATCCTGCCGCGTCCGGGCTGGGTCGAGCACAACCCGGTGGAGATCTGGGAACGGTCGAGTTCTGCGGTGCAGAGCGCGCTCAACGCCGCCAAGCTGCAACCGAGCGACCTTGCCGCACTTGGTGTCACGAACCAGCGCGAGACCACCGTGGTGTGGAACCGGCGCACCGGGCGGCCCTACTACAACGCGATCGTGTGGCAGGACACCCGCACCGACTCGATCGCGGCCGCCCTCGACCGCGACGGCCGCGGCGATGTGATCCGCGAGAAGGCGGGTCTGCCGCCCGCGACGTACTTCGCGGGCGGCAAGATCCAGTGGATCCTGGAGAACGTGCCGGGCGTCCGCGAGGACGCCGAGATGGGCGACGCACTGTTCGGCACCACTGACTCGTGGCTGCTGTGGAATCTGACCGGTGGCACGTCCGGAGGTGTGCACGTCACCGACGTGACCAACGCGAGCCGCACCATGCTGATGGATCTGGAGACCCTCGACTGGGACGACGAACTGCTCGGCTTCTTCGGTGTCCCCCGCTCGATGCTCCCGCAGATCCGGCCGTCGTCGGATCCGGCCGGATACGGCACCACGACCAGTTCCCGTCCGTACGGCGGGATTCCGCTCACCGGCGACCTGGGTGACCAGCAGGCGGCCATGTTCGGTCAGGTCTGCTTCGCGCCGGGCGAGGCCAAGAACACCTACGGCACCGGCAACTTCCTGCTGCTCAACACCGGCACCACCCCGGTGCGCAGCAAGAACGGTCTGCTCACCACGGTGTGCTACCGGCTGGGTGACGACGCACCGGTGTACGCGCTGGAGGGGTCGATCGCGGTGACGGGTTCGGCCGTGCAGTGGCTGCGCGACCAGATGCACGTCATCGACTCCGCGGCCGAGAGCGAATCCCTCGCACGCCTGGTGGACGACAACGGCGGTGTGTACTTCGTACCCGCCTTCTCCGGGCTGTTCGCGCCGTACTGGCGCAGCGATGCGCGCGGCGCGATCGTCGGACTGAGCCGCTACAACACCAACGCGCACCTGGCGCGCGCGACGCTGGAGTCGATCTGCTACCAGAGCCGCGACGTCGCCGAGGCCATGGAGGCCGATTCCGGTGTGCACCTCGATGTTCTGAAGGTCGACGGCGGGGTCACGGTCAACGACCTGTGCATGCAGATGCAGGCCGACATCCTCGGTGTCCCGGTGAGCAGGCCCGTGGTCGCCGAGACCACCGCGCTCGGCGCCGCCTACGCCGCGGGCCTGGCGGTCGGCTTCTGGCGCAACACCGACGAACTGCGCGAGAACTGGAACGAGTCGCACCGCTGGGACCCGCAGTGGACCGAGGAGCAGCGCACCACCGGGTACACCGGCTGGCGCAAAGCCGTTGAGCGCACACTTGATTGGGTGGACGTCCAGTGACCGTGGGTGCTTATCCGCTGAGTCCGGCTCGTCGCGCCGCGGCACTCGACCGGCTCGCGAGTGACGAGTTCGACGTCCTCGTCGTCGGTGGCGGCGTGGTGGGCGCGGGCGCCGCGCTCGACGCCGCCACGCGCGGGCTGCGGGTCGGACTGGTCGAGGCACGTGACTACGCGTCGGGCACGTCGAGCCGGTCGAGCAAGCTCTTCCACGGCGGGCTGCGCTATCTCGAGCAGTTCAACTTCTCGCTGGTGTTCGAGGCACTGCGTGAACGCTCGCTGGTGCTCAACACGCTGTGCCCGCACCTGGCCCGGCCCGTGCCGTTCATCTACCCGCTGCAGACGCGGTTCGACCGCGCCTACGCGGGTCTGGGTATCGGTGTCTACGACGTCATGGGCGCGGGACGCGGTGTGCCCGGCCACCACGAACATCTGGGCCGTGCAAGGACACTCGAATCGTTCCCGTCGGGCAGTCCGGCGATCCGCGGCGCGATCCGGTTCTACGAGGGGCAGGTGGACGACGCCCGCCACACCATGATGCTCGTGCGCACGGCCGCACACTTCGGCGCGGCGTGCGCGAACAGCACCCGGGTGACGGGTTTCGTACGCGACGGCGAGCGCGTGGCCGGCGTCCGGGTACGCGATCTGGACGGCGGACGTGAATTCGAGGTCCGCGCAAAGCAGGTCATCAACGCGACCGGGGTGTGGACGGACGAGACGCAGGGCATGGCCGGTGGTCAGGGCCAGTTCCGCGTGCGGGCGTCCAAAGGGGTGCACCTCGTGGTGCCCCGCAGCCGGATCAACGCGTCGACCGGCATCATCACGCGCACCGAGAAGAGCCTGCTGTTCGTGATCCCGTGGGGCAGCCACTGGATCGTCGGGACCACCGACACCGACTGGTCACTCGACCTGGCGCACCCCGCGGCGAGCCGCGCCGACATCGAGTACCTGCTCGGGCACGTCAACACGCTGCTCGCCGATCCGCTCACCGCGGACGACGTGGTCGGCGTGTACGCGGGGTTGCGCCCGCTGCTGGCCGGGGAGTCCGACTCCACGAGCAAGCTCTCGCGCGAACATGCGGTCGCCTCCCCTGTTCCCGGCCTCACGGTCATCGCAGGCGGCAAGTACACCACCTACCGCGTGATGGCAAAGGATGCCGTCGATCTCGCGGTCAGGGGTCTCGGTCGTGCCGTGCCGTCCTCGTGCACCGAGCGCGTGCCACTGCTCGGCGCGGACGGTTACCCGGCCGCGTGGAACGCGCGCCGTCGCACCGCCGAGGACACCGGTCTGGCGGTGACGACGGTCGCGCATCTGCTGGGGCGTTACGGCACCCTGACCGACGAGTTGCTCGAAATCATCGCGCATCGACCCGATCTCGGTGTTCCCTTGGCGGGCGCTCCGGAGTATCTCAAGGTGGAGGCGTACTACGCGGCGAGCCACGAGGGGGCGCGGCACCTGGAGGACGTGCTGACCCGCCGTACCCGGATCTCGATCGAGGTGGCCGACCGCGGAGTCGCCGCCGCGCGGGAGGTCGCCGACCTGATCGCACCGGTGCTCGGGTGGAGTCAGACCGACATCGCCCGGGAGATCGAGCATTACGACGCCCGCGTGGCCGCCGAGCGGGAATCCCAGCACCAGCTCGATGATTACACCGCGGACGCCGCACGCCTCGGCGCGCCCGACGTGCGGGTGGGCGTCACGCAGTGAGCAGCGCGTCGATCTGGTTGATGGCCGACGACGCACCCTCGATCACGCCCATGTCGAGCACCTGCTGCAACGCCTCGGCGGAGGCATATGTGCCCACATAGGTCGCACGTGTGCCGCCGTCGTGTTCGGTGAACGTATAGACGTTGGTCGACACGGGCAGGTCGGTGTTGGGGTTGAAGTCCTCGTCAGCGAACCCGTCGAGGAACGAGAAGCTGTGCGGTTCATCGACTGCCGTGATCTCCCAGTAGCCGGCGTACTTCTCGCCGTCCGGGCCCGTCATGAAGTAGGTGACCCGGCCACCTGGCCGCAGGTCGTGATCGACAACGGTGGCCGGGTGGCTCGGCGGGCCCCAGACCTTTTCGAGCTGGCGCGGGTCGGCGTAGATCTGCCAGATACGCGTCACCGGCGCGGCGAACTCGGCCGTGATGGTCAGGGAGAGTGTGTCGAGGTCGTGCTTCACATCGGTCACGGGCATGTCAGTCCTCCTTGAGCGGTTCGGATGAGATGAGTTGGTCGATACGCGCGATGCGGCCGCGCCAGATCTGTTCCAGCTCTGCGAGCATCTGGCTCACCGACCGCACTGTGGCGACGTCGCCGCTGGCGAGCTGCTCGCGACCACGGCGCCGTTTGGTGAGCAGGCCGGCTTTCTCCAGCACCGCCACATGCTTCTGCACCGCCGCGAAACTCACGTCGTACTTCGACGCGAGCGCAGAGACCGATTGCTCGCCGGCCAGGACGCGGCGCATGATGTCGCGCCTCGTGCGGTCGGCGAGCGCGTGGAAGAGCGCGTCGGCCCGGTCCTCGTCGATCACGGTCACCCACACAACGTACAACCATCTGGTTGTACGTTGTCAAGCCTCTTGTGCGGATGACCCGACGAATTCCCGCAGCGCCCCGGCCATCACCTCGGGCTGATCCTCGGGGATGAGCGTCCAGGAATCGTCGACGATCACCTTGGTGGCGTCGGGGAAGAGTTCGACGAGGCGGTCGGCGTGGTCCAGCGGCATCATGCGGTCCTCGCGTGCCCACACCACCAGCACCGGCCTGGTGAACGTCCGCAACCGCTCGGACAGTTCGAGCAGGCGACGACGTGGCGGCGCGCCGGTGGCGAATTTGACGAGATCGCGTCGCACCGCGGCATTTTCGACGGCAGGCCGGAACCATTCGTCGAACAACCCGTCGGGCAGCCCCGCCTTGCTCAACGCGCCGTACGCCAGGCGGCTGTGCCGGAAGAACCTGGTGCCGAACATCTTGGTGAGCAACCGTCCACCGCCCGGAAGCCGGCACAGCGCCGCGGCCGGGCGCGCAGGTGCGGGTGGGTAGTTGTCGAACGCGGTGCACGATGCGAGGACCAGGCGCCCGATCCGCGCGTCGCGGCCGTCGGTGATCAGGAACTGCCCGCCGCCCCAGTCGTTGAGCACCAGGGTGACGTCCTTCAGGTCGAGCGCATCGAGGAAGTCGGCGAGGATGCCCGCCACACCCTGTTCGGTCAGGTCGGCATCCGGCCTCATCGGCGCCGTGTGCGCACCCATCGGCAGTGTCGGTGTGATGCAGCGATATCCGGGCAGCAGCGGTATGACCTTGCGCCACTGCCTGCCATCCATGAGCAGACCGTGACCGAATACCAGGACCGGTCCGTCACCGCCGGTGTCCTCGTATGCGATGGGTCCCGACGGAAGCTCGATCACCGGCATGACGACTCCTAGATAGATCGTTCTATTCAGTACAGGCTAGGATGATGTGCACGACCATGCAAGGAGGCGAAGTTGGCAGAGTTGGGCACGCGGGAGCGGATCCTGCAGGCCACGGCGGAGCTGTACCGTCGCCAGGGCATGTCGGCCACCGGGCTGAAACAGATCTCGGGGGCGGCGAAGGCCCCGTTCGGTTCGATCTACCACCATTTTCCCGGGGGCAAGGAAGCCATCAGCGTCGAGGTCATCCGATCGGAGGGCATCCGCTACGGCGAATTCGTCGGTGCGCAACTGGCAGACACGGACCCGGCCACCGGCATCCCCCAGCTGTTCGAGAGCGCCGGCCGGCTCCTGCAGTCTCAGGACTACTCCGAGGCGTGCTCGATCGAAACCATCGCGCTGGAGGTGGCGAGCACCAATGAAGTGCTGCGGCAGGAGTCCGCGACGGTGTTCGAGAACTGGCTCGCCGGTCTCGCACGCTGGTTCGGCCAACTCGACGTCGACGAGGCAACCAGCAGGCGACTGGCGGTCATCACCCTGACGGCCCTGGAGGGCGCGTTCGTGCTGTGCCGCACATTGCGCTCCGTCGAGCCGATCATCGCGGCCGCGCAGGGGGTGCAGGCCGCCGTGACCGCCACACTCGCAGAGAAGAGGTAGCGAGCCCGATCAGTCCCGGTCCGACCAGCGGAACACCGCGCGGCAGGCGATCAGCCCGCCGACACACCACGCCATCAGCACGAGGAAGATCCGCCAGTGCTCCCAGCTGCCCGCCGGTTCGATCGCCACCAGCTCCGGCGGCAGCAGCACCGAGCGGAAACCCTGCGCCATCCACTTGACCGGGAACAGCGATCCGATGGCCAGCATCCACGTGGGCAGCACCATCAGCGGAACGTATGTGCCGGAGAGGAATTGCAGTCCCACCGCGGGCCCGTTGGTGAGCGCCGCGGCGGCCACCGCATTGCTTGCGAAGTTGCTGATGAACACCCCCAGCAGTGAGCAACTGACGACGCCGAGCACGAACACCCAGGCCAAGGTGAACCAGCCGAAGAGATCGGCGGGCAGGCGCAGCCCGAACACCAGGACCCCGACGGCCATGAGCAGCACGGCCTCGGCGAAACTCACGATCGCGACCAGCATGATCTTGCCGATGAAATACGACGTCGCGGTGGTGGGTGTGCCGCGCAGGCGGCGCAGCGCACCGGTGTCGCGATCGGCGGCGATGCTGATGCCGAGGTTGATGAACGACGTCGACAGGATTCCGTAGGCGAGCATGCTCGCCGCGATCACCGCGCCGGTGCTGACGCCGCCGACGGGCAGCGGATCCGAGAAGATCGAGCCCAGCAGCAGGCAGATCACCGCGGGCATCGAGAAGGTCAGGACCATCTGTTCGGGCCTGCGGTAGAACATCTTCAGTTCCGGCAGCACACGCGAGAACCCGATGCGCACCGCGGAGGGCACGGGCGCGGCGGTGTGCTGCGACGGTGGACTCGAGACGTGCTTGATCGACATCAGGTCCGGCCGATCAGGTGCAGGTAGGCGTCTTCGAGCGACGGCCGCGTCACGGTGAGCTGCGCGAGTTCGGCCCCGACGCGGCTGCGTTGCCGGATCAGTTCGGTGGGGAACTCGGTGCGCTCCTCGTGGACGTGCCCGCCCTCCATCCACCGGACCGTCGCCGCGGTGTCCACGTGGCGCGTCAGCCGGGTCGGCGAATCCACGGCCACCACATTGCCGTCCGCGATGACCGCGACGCGGTCGGCCAGGGCCGCGGCCTCTTCCAGATAGTGCGTGGTCAGCACGATCGTCGTGCCGTCGGCGGCCAACAGCCGGATCAGTTCCCAGAACTGTTGGCGCGCCTCGGGATCGAAACCTGTCGTCGGTTCGTCGAGGAACACCAGTTCGGGCCTGCCGATGATGCCGAGCGCGACGTCGAGCCTGCGCCGCTGCCCACCCGAGAGCGTGCGTACGCGTGACCGGGACGCATGCCTGAGGCCGACCAGTTCGAGCACGTCGGCGGGCGCGCGGGCGGTGCCGTAGCACGCGGCGAACATCTGCACGGTCTCACCCACCGTGAGCATCCCCGCATCGCTGACCTCCTGCAGCACGATGCCGATGCGGGCCCGCCACTGGCGCCCGGCACGTCCCGGGTCCTCTCCCAGCACCAGGACCTCCCCGGAGTCACGCCGCCGGTTGCCTTCGAGGATCTCGACCGTGGTGGTCTTCCCGGCCCCGTTGGGCCCGAGGATCGCGAAGATCTCGCCGTATCCGACGTCCAGGTCGAGATCACGGACAGCCGGCCGTCGGTCGTAGCTCTTCGACAGCCCGCGCACCTCGACCGCCGCACTCACGAGATCGCCCCTCCCGCTTCGGTTCCGGACGCTTCCAGCTCGGCAAGCAGCTGCCGCATCTCGGCCTCCGACAGGTCCTGCAGGAGCCGCTCGACGTCGTCGTCGGTGGTGGTGGGCTCACTCGCTGTTTCCCCGGTGTCGGGTTCGACCGGTGCCACGCCGTGGATGTCGCGCAGTTCGGCGAGGATCCGCGCGGACAGGGAGTTGACGCTGACGCCGCGCAGGATCTCCAGTACCGGCAGGTCGATCGAGAAGGCCGAGTTGATCCGCACCCGGAAGTCCATGGCCATCATGGAATCCAGCCCGATGTCGTCGAGCATGTCGTCGGGTTCGATGTCGGTCACCGCGCAGTCGAACACCGCAGCGACGAGGCGACGTACCTGCTCGGCGATCACGGCCGGACGGTCGGCGTCGGCCGTGTGTGCGAGCAGTTCGAGGATCGACGGCCCGACCCCGTCCTGACCGCCGACCGTGTCCGCGGTTCCCAACTCGCCGAACATCTTCGGCACCAGCCCACCGAAGCCGACCTGCCGCGCGCGGGACCAGTCGGCGTTCATCGCGACCACGGCAGGCACCGACTGGCTCAGCAGGCGGTCGATGATCCGCGCCCCGACCGCCGGCGTGATGAGCTCGATTCCGCGCTGCGCGTATACCTTTTCCAATCCGAGTTCCTCGACCATGCCCACCGACCACGGGCCCCACCCGATCGTGAGGGCCGGCAGTCCGAGGCCCTGCCGGTGATGGGCGAACGCGTCGAGAAACGCGTTGGCAGCCGCGTAATTGCCCTGCCCCGGTGCGGCGATCGTGGACCCGGCCGACCCGAACATGACGAAGAACTCCAGATCATGGTCCTCGAACACGTTGTGCAGCACACGGGTTCCGGTGATCTTGGGCGCGAGCACCTCGGCGAAGTCGTCCTCGCCCATGTTCACCAACAGCTGGTCTCTGACCGAGCCCGCGGCGTGGACGATGCCGCGGACGGGCCGCCCGCCGCTGCCGGTGTGCTCGCGCAACCAGGCACGCACCTGGTCGCCGTCGGTGATGTCGACACTTGCGGTGCTCACGTGAGCACCGAGGCGTTCGATCGCCCGGATGGCGTCCACCGTCGCGTGGTGGGCGTCATCTTCGGTGATCGAGGCCCAGCGGTCCCGTAGCGGGATCGGGCTGCGTCCGAGCAGGGTGATGTGGCGGGCACCGCGCTCAGCGAGGTAGGTGGCGACGACACGACCGAGGGCTCCCGCTCCGCCGGTGACGACGTACGTCGCGTCGGCGGTCAGCTTGGTGGGGAACGGCTTGGTCAGCCCACTGCACGGGCGTAGCCGCGGGGCAAGGATCTGGTTGCCCCGCAGTGCGATCTGGTCCTCGGCCCCATCGCCGAGGACGTGCCCGCAGATCTGTTCGGCGGTGCGCGATGGTGCGTCGGCGTGGTCGATGTCGATCAGACCGCCCCAGTACTCGCCGAGTTCCTGGTGTCCGATGACGCGTCCGAGTCCCCAGAACGCGGCCTGCTCCACGCCGGTCAGTTCGGTGCCGGTCAGTTCGGTGCCCGCGGCCGGTTGCGCGTTGGCCGTGACGAGGTACAGGCGCGGCGTGACGCCATCGAGCGTCGCGAGTGCCTTGACGATCCGCAGCACGGTCGCCGTCCCTGCCGGGTCCGTGGCCGCATCGGTGACCTCGAGTGGCCAGCAGTCGATCAGGCCGGTGCGCTCGCCGGACAGGTGCGTGGCGAGCATGTCGGGCCAGTCGATCTCGCCGGTGGGATAGTGTGCCACGGTGTGGACGTGATGGCCACGCAGGCGCAGGCCGTCCGCGATCGCCTCGCCGACGCCGCCGTTGTCGGTCAGGATCAGCCATGTCGATTCGTCGCCGTGCGCCGTGTCCGGAGTGTCGGTGACCGGTGACCACTCGAGTGCGAACAGGCCCTTGTCGATGTGATCGGCCGACATGCGCGACGACGCGCTGAGGGACTGCACGGTGAACCCGTCGAACACCGCGAGTACGCCGCCGGACGGATCGGTGATCGTGATGTCGCATTCGACGGCGTCGTGGGTGGCCGAGAGCACCCGCGCCCGCACCGTCATGTGTTCTGCGGGTGGGCCGTACACGGCGCAGTGCCGGATGCGGGTCGGCAGATACGGATCGGTGTTCTCTTCCTGCCCGGAAAACGGTGCCCCGAACAGGGTTTGGAACGCACCGTCGATGAGCGCCGGATGGAACCGGTACGTGTCGACGTCTGCGCTGATGCTTTGGGGTATGTCGATCTGGGCGACAGCCCAGTCACGACCGGCCGTCACGCTCGCCACGGAACGGAAGGCCTCGCCATAGTCGAACCCCAGCGCTTGGGTGCGCTGGTAGAACGTGTCTCCGTCGGTCGACGTGACCGCACCGCCGCCGGTGTCCCCCGCGCGCGGCGCGCGGGGCAACGTGTTGAGTTCGGCCGTCGCGGTGATCACCCATTTCAGGTCGGAGTCGGACGTGGCGATCAACGCGGCGAATTCCACGGAGCCGTCGTCCTGGTCGACGGTGGTGCGGATGACCGGGTCGCAGGTGTCGTCGAGGATCACGGCGCGGTGCAGCACCAGGTTGTCCACGCTGAGGTCGGACCCGTAGGTCTCACGTCCGGCGGCCAGCGCCATCTCGACGTACACCGCGCCTGGGACCACCACGCTCCCCTGCACCTGGTGGTCGGCGAGGAACGGCACGGTGAGCGTGCTGAATTCGGCTTCCCAGGTGGGGTGTACGGCCCGCACGGGCTGGCCGAGCAGGGGATGCACGGGCCGGTAGAACAGCGCTTCCTCGGCCTCGTGGGTGTCGTTCCAGAACCGCTTGGTCTGCCACGGGTAGCTGGGGAGTTTGACCGGGTGCGCGCCGCCGCGGGGCTGCACCATGTCCCACGCGACCACGTGTCCGCGGCTGTGCAGCGCGCCCACGCAGTTCAGCAGCGTGCGCGCATCGTCCTGGCCCCGCCGCTGCGACGCGTCGACCGAGACACGCTGTGTGCCCGCGCTTTCCAGGATCGACGCGGCGAGAACCGGATGCGGTCCCAGCTCGACGAAGTGGGTGCATCCGTCGTCGAGCATGCGCCGCATCGCGGGTTCGAACAACACCGTGGCCCGGGTGTTCTGCCACCAGTACGCCGCACCGGCGTCATAGCGGTCCAGCAGTTCGCCGGTCACCGTCGAATACAGCGGCAGTGTCGCGGCTTTCGATGACAGCGACGCGAACGCGGTGTGCAGGTCGTCTTTGATGGTCTCCATGTAGTGCGTGTGGTACGGGACCTTGACCGCGAGGTACCGGTTGAAGATCTGCGCCTCGTCGAGGTGACGCGCGATGTCTTCGAGCACGTCGGCGTCGCCGGCCACGGTCACAGCCGAGGGACTGTTGATCGCGGCGACCGAGACGCGGCGCCCGAACTGGTCGAGAATCTTCTCGTCGAGGGTCTGCATGAGGGTTTCCGCGTCGAGTCCGACTGCGAGCATCCGGCCCTGTCCGGTCGTGCGCTGCTGCAGCCGGCTGCGGTGGTAGATGACGTGGACGGCCTGTTCGAAGGTGAGCAGTCCGGCGATGTGGTGCGCGGCGACCTCGCCGGCGCTGTGGCCGATCACCGCGTCCGGCGTGATCCCGAAGTGCGCGAGTTGTTCGGCCAGGGCCACCTGGATCGCGAAGTTCGCGGGCTGCGCGAACTCGGTTTCTCCCATGCGCGACGAGGTTTCGTCACGGGTGAGCTCTTCGAGCAGCGACCAGTCGGCGTACCGGGACAGCTCCCGGTCGGTTCGGTGGATGCTGTCGGTGAACACCGGGAACACGTCGAGCAGTCCGCGGCACATCTGCCACCATTGCGGCCCCATCCCGGTGCACACGAACGCCAACCGGGCCTCCCCTGCCCGTCCGGCGGAGATCTGCCCGCCGTCGGCGACGGCCTGCAGTTGTCGGCGCGCCTCGTCGATGCTGTCGACGACGAAGGTATGGCGGTGGTTCAGGTGGGCCCGGCGGTGGCTGAGGGTGTAACCGAGATCGGCCAGCGTGACCTCCGGGTGGGCCGCGAGGTGCCCGGCCAACCGACCTGCCGTGGCGACCAGGGCCTCTTCACTGCGCGCCGAGATCGGCAGTACGGTCAGCACTCTGTGGTCGCCGGTCTCCGCGGAGTGGCGGACGGCCGGCGGTTCGGCAAGTACCACATGGGCGTTGGTGCCGCCGAACCCGAACGAGTTGATCCCCGCGATGCGCCGGCCGCACTCGGGGAACGGCCGCCCGATCGCGGGGATGTCGAGCTTGAGCTCGGTGAGGGACACGTGCCGGGTGGGGTTTTTCAGGTGCAGGTTGGCCGGGATGTGGCCGTGTTTGACGATCAGGGCGGCCTTGATGAGTCCCGCGACGCCCGCTCCGGCCTCGAGATGACCGATGTTGGTCTTGACCGAGCCGATCACCAGCGGACGCGTCGCATCCCGGTCGGTGGTCAAAGCGCCTGCCAGGGCCCGCATCTCGACGGGGTCGCCGACGGGTGTCCCGGTGCCGTGCGCCTCGACGTAGGCCACGTCGTTCGGTTCGATGCCCGCGCGCTGCAAAGCCATCCGGATCGCGGCTTCCTGCGCCTCTTCGTTCGGCACGGTGATGCCGTCGGTGTGCCCGTCCTGCGACACCGCGGTGCCGAGGATCTGCGCGTAGATGTCGTCACCGTCGCGTAGCGCGTGGTCGAGCGGTTTGATGACGACGACGGCGCCGCCTTCACCGCGGGCGTAGCCGTCGGCCGTATCGGAGAATGCCTTGCTGCGTCCCTCGGGACTGAGGAACCCGCTCTTGGATTCCGCGATCGCGGTGTTGGGGCCGACCATGATGTTGACACCGCCTGCGAGCGCCACATCGCAGTCGCCGTCCCAGATGCTCTGGGCCGCGAGGTGCACTGCGACAAGCGAACTCGAGCATGCGGTGTCGATCGCCATGCTGGGCCCGCGGAAATCGAAGGCGTGCGAGATCCGGTTCGCCAGCATCGTCATCATCATCCCAGTGGCCGAGTGCGGCTTGAACCGGTAACGGCTGGTGCGGCCCTGGTTCTGCAGAAGCTGGTAGTCCAGCGTGAAACCGCCGACGAACACGCCCACGTCGGTACCTGCGAGTTCGTCGGCCGGGATTCCGCCGTCCTCCAGCGCCTCCCACGTTGCCTGCAGCAGCAACCGCTGCTGCGGATCGAGCGAATGAGCTTCTCTGGGCGAGATTCCGAAGAACTGCGGGTCGAATTGGTCGATCTGGTCGAGGAATCCGCCGCGCCGGGTGACGATCTTGCCGATCTTGGCCGGGTTGGGGTCGTGATACTTGGCGGCGTTCCACCGGTTCTCCGGTACCTCACGCGTGGCGTCGATGTCGTTGCACAACAGATCCCAGTACCGCTGCGCGGAGTCTGCGCCCCCAGGGAACCGGCAGCCGATCCCGACTATTGCCAGCGGTTGGCGGCTCGTGTGATCTGTGTTCGGCATCGGCACTCCCTCGTCGCGTGACACGGCTTGCGAGTAGTTCGTTGCCGCGGTGGGTCTGGATGGGTACCCGCTTGAGCAGGAATTTCTCACCCGGTGGCCAGGGCAGGCGACGCGGTGATGATCCAATCGCTGCTCAGCGGATTCGTGGCCTGTTCGCGGCGGTAGGTCGCGCGCAGGTCCCGCAGCAGGCTGTCGCGTTGCCACGCCTGGACCATGCGCACGACGCCGTCGTCGTCGAACCGACTGGCCTTGTGCGCGAGCACGGTTTCGGCGAGCTGACCGGCCAGTTGTCTCAGCACCGTCGCGTTGGTGGCGAACTGTCCGGTGAAGTCGACGCTGGGTTCGGCCATCGCGGTGTGCAGTGACACCATGAAATTCAGCGGCGCATAGAGATCGACGAACGGCACCGTTGTCGCCCGGTCCTCGACAGCGGCCCACTCACGGAAAAAGGACTGCATGCGGTTGCTCAGCGCGATGAGACCTTCGAGCTGCGGCACGAACTCGGGATCGTCGGCGACGCGGGCGTACCGGTTGTTCATGTAGAGCAGGCCGATGAACCCCCAGTAGAAGGCGACGTCCCAGATGATCTTGGCCGACATCACCGCCGGGGTGTCCATCAGCGTGTACTGGTCCTGGTACACCCGCAGCCACATGTCGGTGAGCGACCGGTACAGGGTGTCGCTGATCTGGGCTCGTGCCGAGACGTCCTCGCCGTCCAGATCGCGGGTGATCATGTCGGCGATCAGGCCGTTGCCGATCGCGACCAGGTCCAGCCCGGACGAGTACAGCGGGTCCAGGAAGATGCCGGCGTCGCCGGTGAGGCACCACCGTTCGCGGCCGTCGTAGACCTTGGCCGCGCCGTGGCTGTAGTGCTTCATCACCCGGAAATCCCGGATCTGATGTTCGTCATCGGCGAGCACCGCGGCGCACTGCGGTTCGTGTTCGCGTAGCCAGGCCTTTGCCTTGTCCAGGGTGTTGAACCGGTCGAAGGCGTGGTGGTCGGGATCGGCGACGATCCCGACACTGGTGGCGCCCGACGCGAGCCTGATCAGCCACACCCAGTAGCCGTCTCCCATGAGGTGATTCGTGGACATCGCGCGCTCACCTTCGACCAGACGGCCCTGCCACGCCGGGTCGTCGCTCCACGCGCCGACGTCGATCTCGGTGGCCACGCGGAACCAGGCGGCGTTGCAGTGGTGGCCGGTGGTGCGTTTGAGGTCGAGTTCGCGCCCCAGCAGCCGGTTGCGTCCCGACGCGTCGACGATCCAGCGTGCCGTGGTGGTGGCCGTCGCGTCGTCACACTGGTAGGTGAGGGTGCGCGTCGTGAGATCGACCGAGCGGACTCGCCCGCACAGGACCTGCACACCCGCGGCCACACATCGGCGATGGAGTTCGTTCTCCAGGCGTCCGCGGTCGATCTGGTAGGTCACCTGCGGCACGAACGACGAGCCGCCCAGCTCCATCCGTTCGGTGATGTCGGTGTTTCCGTTGTGGGAGAAGAACATCCGCAGCCCCATCTTGCGGATCTGCGCGGTGTTCAGATGGTCGGCCAGGTCGAGCCGGTCCCGTAGGTAGTGCGCGGAGATCTCGACCGTCGACTCGCCGACGGTGTGCGTCATCTCCGGCACCGGCCGCACCTCAGGAGCGATCATCACCACGCGTGTGCCCGGACGTTCGCGGCGCAGCTGCAGCGCCAGGGTGTGCGCCGCGGCACCGCCGCCCACGATCGCGACGTCGTGATCGGTGCCGGCGGCGTCGGCGCGCGACAACTGGTTGCGGATCCGTGTGGCGAGGGCCTCCCGCGTCGTGGGGTCCAGGTGTGAGATGTGCGCACGCATGGCGGCACGGATACCCATCCTGAACGGGGGCTAAGCGCTGGGCTGCGGGACGCGCTGCGGCGTGGTGTCGCCGGTCCCGGCGGTGCGGTGCCGTCCATAGACGAACTCGAAGATCGGCGAGGCCATCAGGGTGGTGACGATCGCGACCAGCACCAGGATGGTGAACAGCGTGGGCGTGATGACGCCGGCCTCGAGCCCGATGTTGAGCAGGATCAGTTCGATCAGGCCCCGGGCGTTCATCAACGAGCCCAGCGCCAGGGACTCGCGCATCGGCACCCGGCTCAGGCGGGCCGCGACCGCGCACGCGACGCCCTTGCCGACCACCGCGACCACCAGCAGACCCGCTGTGACGGCCCACAGACCCGGGGTGTTGACCAGCCCGATCTGGGTGTTCAGACCCGAGTAGACGAAGAACAGCGGCAGCAGGAATGTGGTGGTCAACGGTTCGAGGCGTCCGGTGAGGCGTTCGGCGAAGAATCCCGACGGCATGGCCGCACCGAGGATGAACGCCCCGAAGATCGCGTAGATGCCGATGGTGTCGGTCAGCCAGGCGCAGGCCATGAGCACGATCAGCACGGTGCTGAGCATCGGTGCGGTGATGGCCTGCCGCGCCTCAGCGGCGTCGCCGAGTTTCGCGAACGCCCGTCGCCCCAGCGTGAGGAGCACCAACGTGTAGACCAGCCCGCCGACGATTGCCACGACCGCCATGACGGGGCTGTTGCGATACACCGCGAGGACGATGGCCAGGATGCACCACGATATGGCGTCCGACGTGGCACCGCACGCCAGTGCGAGCGTGCCCAAAGATGTTCCGGAGAGCCGCTTTTCGAAGATGATCCGCGCCAGCATGGGGAACGCCGTGATCGCGACCGACGCGCCGAGGAACATCATCGCCATGCCGACGCTGACGCCGTTTCCGAAGAATCCGCCGTGCGCCAGCAGGGGTATCGCCGCGACGCCACCGAGCGCCAACGGAGCAAACGTTCCGGTGGCCGACACCGCCGCGGCCGTCCCCGCGCGCTGCTTGACGTGGTTGACGTCGAAGTTCAGCCCGATGATGAACATGTAGAGCACCAGGCCGATCTGCGCCGTCGTGTACAGCACGACGTTGGTGATCCCCGGCGGGAACAGGAGGCTCTGCAGGTCAGGGGCGATCCGGCCCAACAGTGACGGGCCGAGGATCACCCCGGCGATCATCTCCCCCACCACCTGCGGTTGTCCGATCCGCCGCGCAGCGAGGCCCGCCAACCGGCAGGCCATCAAGATGACGGCCAGTTGAAGGAAGAAGTGGATGGCGGTGTCCGCGGGCATGGGTCAGGCCCCGCGGTTCGACGCGCGCACTGTCGTGTGCGCTGTCAGTGCAGGGCCTGTCCGGCCGCCCGTGTCGCGGCCACTTGCCACCATGGGCTCCCAAGTAGCCTGCCGGGCTCGGATTCAAACGCACTCCTCATCCGTCCCTTGCCACCGGAAGGCAGCGTCGCCGCCAAATCCAACTGGCCAGTTGCAGTTTCCGCGCGGCGGTGCCAGACTCCAACTCGTCAGTTGTAATTTTCGGTTGGGGGGAATGACCATAAGCACCGCCACGGTCCTGCGGGATCTCTTCGCCGCGGCCAAACAGTCGGGTTTCGGCGAGGCGTTTCTCGACCGACTGTCCGACGATGTCGTCTTCACGGCCACGGGTACATCGCCCGTCGCGGGGAAGTATCACGGCAAGACCGAGTACCGCGAAAAGGTCCTGAGCCGCCTGCACGATCGCCTCGCGACCCCGATGCGCCCCCAGGTCGACCAGATGATCATCGACGGCGAGTGGGCCGCCGTGCGCTTCCACACCGAGAACGTGGTGGGCGTCAACGGAACAGACGCCGGCATGCAGTACTGCTGGGTCATCCGCGTGAGCGGCGACCACATCACCGAGGTCATCGGGTACTACGACACCGAGAAGATGGTCGGGCTGTTCGCCTGATCCCACGTCGAGAACAGGAGCACCTCATGCCGGAATCCGCAACGCTCGAAGACCGGTTGCGCACAATCGAAGACACGCTGGCCATCTATGGGCTGCTCGCGACGCATCCGATCAGCGCCGACACGGGTGAACCCGAGCTCATCGAGGGGATCTACACCGAGGATTTCGTCTTCGACCGGGGACCCGGGCTTGCAGGGGCACAAGGGGTCTCAGCCATGGTCGACCTGGTCGGCAACGCGGCGCACCACGCCGCGATCGCCGGTGGCCTCGCGCATTTCGGCAGCCTGCCGCTCATCGAACTCGACGGCGACACCGCGACCGCGACGTCCTACCTCGCACTGATCACCCCCGACCACGACGGTGCCGAGCGTGAATTGCCCAATCACGGGTCGTCCACCGGGTTCCGGATCCATCGCGTGCTCGCCAATCGATGGTCGCTCACCCGCGCGGACGGCCGGTGGCGGATCAGCAAGCGCACCGTCCTGCCGATGGACGGCTCGGGGCCCGCGCTCGACGACGTGGTGCGCAAGGCGAAACCCTTCTCCTCGATCCGCAACAACTGTCCGTAACCTTCGTTACGATCCGATGCGTCAAGGCCTTTCGAGAAGGCACCTACAGGCGACGACGCAAAGGTGGCGTGCGATGGACGAATTCCCGCAAGACTACGAACTTTTCGATCTCGGCGACGTGACCCTGCAGCACGGCGCGACGCTGCGCGACGCCAAGCTCGCGTACAAGACCTACGGTGAACTCAACGCCGACAAGTCCAACGCGATCGTCTATCCCACCTGGTACTCGGGACGGCACTGGGACAACGAGTGGCTGATCGGTGAGGGCAAGGCGCTGGACCCGGCCAAGTACTTCATCATCGTGCCGAACATGCTGGGCAACGGCCTGTCCACCTCGCCGTCGAACACGCCGCCGCCGTACAACGCCGCGCGCTTCCCCAATGTGACGTTCTACGACCAGGTCGAGGTGCAGCACAAGCTCGTCACGTCGTTCGGGATCGAGACCCTCGCCCTGGTCACCGGGTGGTCGATGGGCGCCGGGCAGACCTACCAGTGGGCCGTGAGCTATCCCGACATGGTGCAGCGCGCGCTGCCGTTCTGCGGGTCGTCGAAGACCAGCGAGCACAACATCGTGTTCCTCGAAGGCGTGAAGTCCGCGCTCACCGCGGACGCCGCGTTCAACGAGGGCTGGTACACCGAGAAACCGACCAAGGGCATTCGCGCCGCGGCGCGCGTGTACGCGGGATGGGGTTTTTCCCAGGCGTTCTACTGGCACCAGGAGTACAAGAAGATGGGCTACTCGTCGCTGGAGGATTTCCTGGTCGGTTTCTGGGAGGGCTTCTTCCTGGACCGCCGCGACCCCAACAACCTGCTGGCGATGCTGTGGACGTGGCAGAACGGCAATGTGGGCAACACCCCGGGGCGCGGGTTCCACGGCGATCAGGTCGCGGCGCTGAAGACCATCAAGGCCAAGATGATCGTGGCACCGGCCGAGAAGGACCTGTACTTCCCGCCCGAGGACGAGGAGTTCGCGGTCAAGCACATCCCTGATGCCGAATTGCGGGTCATCCCAGGCATTTACGGCCACTTCGCGGGCGGTGACGCCAATCCCGAGGACAACAAGTTCATCGACGGCCTCGTCAGGGAGCTGCTCGCGCGCTGAGTCGCGTTAACAAAAAGTCAAAGCCCCCCAGCAAATAAAGTCGATTGTCTTTGCCGGAAACCTCTCCTTAACTTGATCTCACCGAACGATCACTCGTCGAGGAAATCTGGAGAGAATGTTCCGACAAAGTATGCGGGGGCTTCGCGTGCTCGACTTCACCCACGTCGTCGCGGGTCCGCTGTGCACCATGACCCTCGCCGACCTGGGTGCCGACGTGGTCAAGGTCGAGCCGCCGACCGGTGAGATCGGCCGCCGCATCGGCCCGCCATGGCGCGACGGGCAAAGTGTCATCTGGCAAAGCGTCAATCGGAACAAACGCAGCCTGACCCTCGACCTGAAGACGCCGGCGGGCCGACGCGCGGCGCGACGCATGGCCCGCCAGGCCGACGTTGTCGTCGAGAGTTTCCGGCCCGGTGTCATGACCGACCTCGACCTCGGGTACGACACGCTGGCGTCGGCCAACCCCGCACTGGTCTACTGCTCGATCTCCGCGTTCGGCCAGGCAGGCCCGGCCAGCGACCGCCCCGGTGTGGACGGGATCATGCAGGCCGTCACCGGGCTGATGAGCACTCTGGGTGAGCCCGAGTCCGGGCCCGCGAAGGTCCAGGTGCCCGCGGCCGACATGGTGACCGGCTACCTCGCGTCGATAGCCGTGCTCGCCGCACTGCACGAGGTGCGCGACGGCGGACGCGGACAGCATCTCGACGTCAGCCTCTACAACGCGACGATCCTGTTGCAGCAGATCGGGTTCGCCTCCTACCTGGCCTCGGGTACCGAACCCCAGCGGCTCGGCAGCGCCGCCCCGTACGCCGCACCCAACGAGGCGCTCCCGACGGCCGACGGCTGGATCATGATCGCCGCGTACGACCCCGCGCGTTGGAACGCGCTGTGCGACGCGCTCGGTGCACCGGACCTGAGTTCGGATGCCCGCTTCGCCACCAACGACGACCGTGTCCGCAACCGCCCGGCCCTGCGCACCGAGTTGGGCCGTCTGCTGCGGGCCCGCACCACACAGGTGTGGCTCGACGTCCTCTCGGCACGGGACATCCTGTGCGCCCCGGTCAACGGATACGGGCAGGTCGTGGCGTCCCCCGAATACGCCGCGAGCGGTCTGCACCGACCCATCGGTCCGATCGATACACCGGGCCTGGTCCTCGGCCCGTCACAGCCGGCCGCCCCGCCGGACACCGCACCCCCGGCACCCGGCCAGCATTCCGCGGAAGTGCTTGCCGAATACGGACTTTCGGAGGACGAGGTGGCAGCCCTGATCGAACACGGCGTCGTCAACGACGTCGCACCATCCCGAGCCGCGAGCTGAGGAGTTCCGATGAGCACATCCCTGGTCCACACCGACGTCGCCGACGGCGTCTTCACCCTCACCCTCGACGCACCCGACACCGGCAACGCGCTCGACGTCGCGATGACGAATGCCGTTGCGAATGCGCTCGAACGGGCCAACGCCATGCCCGACGTGCACTGCGTGCTGATCCGATCGAGCGGACGGCATTTCTGTACCGGGGGAAACGTCAAAGACATGGCGCGCGGCACAGATCTGATGGCCGGCACCGCGGCCGAGGTCCAGCATCGACTCCGCGCGGGGTTGCACCGGATCACCCGGGCACTGCACGGGCTCGAGGTGCCCTCGGTCGCGGCCGTCAACGGTGCGGCCGTGGGCGCCGGGTTCGATCTCGCGCTGATGTGCGACGTACGTATCGCCGCGCAATCCGCGCGGTTCGCCGAAAGCTTCCTGCGCCTCGGTCTCGTGTCGGGAATCGGCGGGGCCTGGTTCCTCACGCGGATCGTCGGGGTCGCCAAGGCGATGGAACTGACGCTAACCAGCGAGTTCATCACGGCGGAAACTGCACATGAGCTTCGCATCGTCTCAAGGGTGGTACCCGACGAGGACCTGGACCAGGAGTGCCTGGCCCTGGCCCGCACGGTCGCGGCCAACCCGCCACAGGCGCTGCGGATGGCCAAACGTCTGGTTCGGGAATCTGCCGAGTCCGGGCTTCCGGCCGCACTGGAAATGGCCGCGTCGATGCAGGCGATCCTGCTGTGCGGCGACGAACACCGCAGCAGGGTTCAACAGTTCCTTGCCGCGAGAAACTGATCATCTCAACGAGGAGATACCGTGTCCGGCAAAGAATCCAAGACCGGGATCATGCAGATCCTGAGCACGTCGAGTATCGGTGCGATGCTCGAGTACTACGACTTCTTCGTCTACGTCGCCCTCACCGGCACGCTCACCGAACTGTTCCTGCCCGCCGGGGACAGGACGGTCGCGATGCTGCTGGGCGCGGCCACCTTCGGGGTGTCCTACCTCGCCCGACCGCTCGGCACGGTGATCTTCAGCCCGATGTCCGACCGGATCGGCCGTAAGAAGACCTTCGTTTTCACCCTCGCGGTCATGGGTGTCGCGACGGTCGCGATCGGGTGCCTGCCCACCTACGCCGCGATCGGGGTATGGGCACCGGCGATGCTGCTGTTCCTGCGAATCGTCCAAGGCGTGGGACTCGGCGGCGAATACGGATCGGCCGTCGTGTACGTGACAGAACACGCTCCCGCCGAACGCCGGGGACGCTACACGAGCGTGCTGCAGAGCACCGCGACCGTCGGCCTGCTGTTCGCGCTCGTGCTCGTGTCACTGCTCAAGGTGCTCCTGTCGGACGAGGCGTTCACCAGCTGGGGATGGCGCGTGCCGTTCCTGGTCTCGGCACCGATCGTGCTGGTCGCCACCCTGATTCGACTGCGGATGCAAGAAACACCGGTGTTCACCGCACTTCAGGATTCCGGGCAGCTGTCGAAGACACCCCTGCTGGACACCGTCCGCACCTGGAGTTCCTGGAAGTCGATCCTTCTCGGCATGTTCGGTGCCCAGGGCGGCACGTCGGTCACGCTGTACACCTCGATCATCTACATGCTGTACTTCCTGCAGCATGTGCTCGAGGTCGACCAGACCCACACCAACCTGTGCCTCGCCGTCGCGATTGTCATTGCGGCACCGTGCTATCCGTTGTTCGGCGCATGGTCCGACCGTGTCGGCCGGTCCCGCGTCATGCTGACGGGCATCGTGCTGTGGATGCTCGCCGCGTATCCCGCCTTCGCGGGTATCCGCACTGCGGTCGGGTCGTCCTCGTGGGTCACGGTTTCCGCGCTCATCTCGGTGCTCGCCGTACTCACCGCCATGGTCATGGCCCCACTGCCCGCATTCATCACCGAACAGTTCCCGCCACAGAGTCGCACCACTGGCTTCGGTTTCGCCCAGCAGTTGGGCAACATCCTGTTCGGCGGTTTCCTCCCGTTGATCAGCCTGTCGCTCGTCGACGCCACCGGGAACCAACTGGCCGGGGTCGGATACTCCATCGCGTCACTCATACCGTGCCTGGCCGTGACACTGTTTTGGGGTCTGCGTTCCGAACGGTCCCGCCGTCACGACATCTCGGCCCGGTCGGCACTTTCCGTCCGGCGCGAACCCCAGACGCTGTGAACCCGCGTACGATTGTCGGGCGTGATGGCCCGACGGGACCAGCTACCACCCTTGAATCCCACCAGGGTGTTCGAGGTGACGGGCCGGCTGCTGAGCGTCTCCAAGGCCGCGGCCGAACTCTCGGTCACACCGGCCGCGGTCAGCCGCCAGGTACGGGCGCTGGAGCACTTCCTGGGCGTGCGCCTGTTCAACCGCGCCCCCAGCGGGTTGGAGCTGACGCCCGCGGGGGCCCGCTATCTGGCCGAGATCGGGCCGCTGTTCACGGCCCTGGAGAAGGCCACGGAGGCGGTGCGGCCCGGGGCGCGGAGCACGACGCTGAAGATCCGCTCCCCCGCCACATTCGCGGTGCGGTGGCTGATCCCACGGTTCGCGAGCTTTCACCGCCTGCACCCGGAGATCGACGTCCAGCTCACCACGTCACCGGCGCCGATCGACCTCGAACGCGAGGATCTCGATGCCGGCGTGCAACTGGGCGACGGCGATTGGCCCGGGGTACGCACACAGCCGCTGATCCCCAACGAACTGGTCCCGGTCGTGGCGCCACATGCGCGAACCGGTCTCACCGATCCCGCCGCATTGGCCGACGCCACACTGCTGCACTCATTGGCACGGATCGACGACTGGGCCCGGTGGTTACAGGCCGCCGGGGTGGATACATCAGGCGCATACAGCGGGATGAGGTATGAGACGTCGCTGCTGGCCTATCAGGCCGCCATCGAGGGCCACGGCGTCGCGATCGCGCAGAAGGCGCTGGTGCAGAAGGAACTTGCCGACGGGTCTCTCGTCATGCCGTTCGATTTCGTCCTCGACGAGGGCCGCCGCACCTACTACTTCGTCTGGCATGCGCAGCGCAGGCCCTCCGCGGCGCTCAGCGCGTTCCGCGAGTGGCTCACCACCGCCGTCGACAACTGACCGAACCGTTCTGACATCGCCAACCCCGGAGAGGCCCGCCGAGCCGTGACCGACTACACAACAATGAAAACAGCCGGCCGGTGGCCGGGGTGGGCCTAATCCGCCTCGACCGGCCGGACGCGCTCAACGCGCTCAATCAAACGCTGGAGGCCGAGGTCCTCGATGCCGCACGTGATTTCGATTCCGACCCCGAGATCGGCGCCATCGTGGTGACCGGTTCTGAGCGTGCGTTCGCGGCCGGCGCCGACATCGCCGAGATGGTCACCCTCACCCCGCACCAGGCGCGGGAGCGAAACCTGTTGTCGGGCTGGGACTCTCTGACGCAGGTCCGAAAACCGATCGTCGCGGCGGTCGCCGGCTACGCCCTGGGCGGTGGCTGCGAACTCGCCATGCTGTGCGACCTGGTCATCGCGGCCGACACGGCCAGATTCGGCCTGCCCGAGATCACCCTCGGCATCCTGCCGGGTCTCGGTGGGACGCAACGGCTCGCGCGGGCGATCGGGAAGGCCAAGGCCATGGACCTGTGCCTCACGGGGCGCAGCCTGACCGCCGAAGAGGCCGAGAGGGTGGGCCTCGTCAGCCGCATCATCCCGGCTGCCGCTCTGCTCGACGAAGCCCTCGCCGTCGCGCAGCGCATCGCGAGCATGTCGCGCCCGGCGAGCAGGGCGGTCAAGGACGCGATCAACGAGGCGTTCGAGAGGCCGTTGTCCGAGGGCATGCGATACGAACGTGAAGCCTTCTACGCCATGTTCGACACCAACGACCAGACCGAGGGCATGACCGCGTTCCTGGAGAAACGTTCGCCGCAGTTCACCGACCGATGAGCAGACGGGCCCTACTCAGGGGTGACCCGCATCTCCTGGCCCGGGTGCGAACTGAGGGTGACCACCACCGTCCCGCTGCCGGGGTCGATGGTCTTGTTGGCGTACCCGATGAAACCGTAGTGCCCGTCGATCGTGGACACCGCGGTGATGTCCTCGCTCCCCGAAGCGCCCGTGTCGAGGTTCTTCCAGTCGGCGGTCACGGTGATCGTGCACGAGCCGTCGTAGATGCCCGCGTCGTAGTTGATGGTCACCCGCACCCCGTCGTGCACCTGGTAGTCGACCTGCACAGGCACCACCATGGCCTCACCGCGGACGGTGCCGCCACATGTGGGCGACGGCTGTACGGGGGCCCAGTCCAGATACGCGACCGGCTCGGCGTATGCAGTGCCGGGAAACAACCAGGGCACGGTCAGGGCCACAACAAGGGCACCGGCGGCACGGAATGCGGTCATGTTGTCCTTATCGACGATCGTCCCTGTCGCGTTAGCTCGCGCGCTCACGGCAGCCGCGACTGCAACACCGTCACGCCGGGTCCGGTGAGCCGGTCGAGTGCGACGGTACGCCCGCACACGGCAAGCATCACCGCCGCGCCCGGGCCTCGGATCTCCTGACCCGCACCCCACGTCCGCCCGGTGTCCTCGTCGCGCAGCGCGAGGCCGCGCAGGCGCCGCTGCGGGAAGAAGCCGAACTGGGTTCGGCTGGTGAGGAAGTCGAGCACCCAGGCGACGTGTTCCGGATCGGGCCGGTGCGCGAGCCCCAGCGGGATGCGGATGTCCGCACCGTGGACCAGCACGTCGGTGAGCCCGGACAGCGGCCCGGTGATGGGTGGGCTCAGGCGAAAATCGGCCTGGGTGCGCAACGTCTCGGCGATCTCGGCCGCGGAGGCTTGCGCACGCCGACGGGCCAGGGCGTCGATGCCCTTGTCCATGTTGCCGTGCCGGATGCCGCTGACGAGAAAACCCCGGAAACCGTCGGAGAAATCGCTCACCAGATGCGCGGCCACGGTCTTCACATCCCAGCCGCCGCACAGACTGGGCGTCGCCAACTGTTCCGGTGTGAGGCCGTCGATCAGATCCGCGATCCCGCGGCGTTCGTGGGCGACCGCGTCGAAAACCCGGTCGCGCTCCGCTGTACTCAGCCGCACATCCGCAGACTACCGGCGCGTGCAACACTGAGATTTCATGGATCTCGCCTACAGTCACGTCGACGTCTTCAGCCGGGTCCCGTTCGGCGGCAACAGCCTGCCGGTGTTTCCCGATGCCCGCGGTCTCAGCGGCGAACAGATGCTGCGCATCACCCAGGAGATGCGGCACTTCGAAGCGATCTTCCTCGAATCCACCGATCAACCCGATACCGTGCGTGCGCGGATCTTCGATCTGTTCGACGAACTGCCGTTCGCCGGGCACCCGATCATCGGCGCGGCCGCGGTCCTGCACAGACGCTCCGGCATCGCCACGCCATGCACCTGGCGGTTCCAACTGGCCGCCGCGACGGTCGAGATCACCACAGAATCCACGGCCGCGGGTTACTCGGGTGTGCTCGACCAGGGCACTCCGGAATTCCTGGGCCAGGTGGATGACCGCGATCAGGTCGCCGCGGCGTTCGATCTTGTGCCCGACGACCTCGCAGCCGACCTGCCCATGGAGGTGGTGAGCACGGGGCTTCGCTACCTGATCGTCCCCGTCGGCCCGGGCGCCCTGGCGCGGGGCCGGATATCTCGGGACATCACCGAGATGTTGCGTGGATTCGGCGCCCAGTTCGCGGTGTTGTTCGACGAATCCGCCGTCGAGGTACGGCACTGGAACAACGACGGCATCATCGAGGACGTCGCGACCGGTAGCGCCGCGGGGGTGATCGGCGCCTACCGCCTGCGCCACGGCCTGGTCAGCGGCGGTGAGTCCTTCGTGCTGCGGCAGGGGCAGTACACCGGTCGTCCCAGCACTCTGCGTGTACTCGCCGAGGGCAGCACCGACTACGTCGAGACGGTCAAGGTCGGCGGCGACGTCTCGTTCGTGGGGCACGGTGTGATCGAAGTGCTGCCGGGCGCACGTTGACCCGACCGCCCGTCACGGCTGGAACAGGATGCCGTCGTCGGACGCGCGTGCCAGCAGTTCGGGAATCGTCAGCTCGCCATAACCTTCGTGCACCGGTCCGCGTGCCGTGCCAAGGAACGGCACCACACCTGGATCGGGCGTGACGTCGAGGTGGTAGGCCTGCACGCCGGGCAGGTGGTACTGGAAGAAGTTCATCAGGTAATCGACGAGGAAGATGACGCTGCCGGTCACGCTCGTGCCCCACAGCGTGGAGGCGTTGTACAGCGGCGTCATGGCGGCCGGATCTCCGATCATCACGATGGGTCCGTAGTGCGGCTTGCTGCCGCCGCCGGGTACGTAGGGCGGCATGAAGGGTTGCAGCCCAGGCAGATCCGTGGCCATGTACGGCGCGGAACTGCCGTAGGTGCCGATGTTGACGAACATCGAGTCGGCGCCGTTGCCGGGGACCGTGGTGTTGATGCCCGGTGCCTCGAATCCGATGCCCGCCAGCCCGGTCTGCTGTGCGACGTACTGGGCTTCCCAACCGCCGAGTGAATGGCCCGTGACGAAGATGTCGTCATCGCTGTAGCCCTGGCGGGCGGCCTCGGCCCGTACCTGCTGCGCGAAGTCGAGCGCGTCGTGGAATGCCAGCGGTGTGGTGCCCGTGAACACCACCTGCAGATCGGCGATCACCTGTGGGATCACGATGATGGGGTTGAACAGCAGATGGGAACCACCCGTGGTGCCCTGGTAGGCGATGATGATCTGCCCCTCCGGTGTCACCCACGCCTTGCCGACCATGCCGGAAACGATGTCGGTGGACTGCATCTGTTCACCGTCGACCACGAAGGGCTTCAGGCCGCCGGGCGTCGCGCCGAGCACATACGCCGCGGTGGATGCGTTGAGGAACTGCGCCACAGTGGGTGTCGGTCGATCGGTGGGACCGTCGTAGACCATCGCGGGCACCACCGGCTGTTCCGGCGGAGTGTCGTGCAGCCCCATCAGTCGCTCGATCTCGCGGAACGTCCCGAAGATCAGATCGTTGACCGGCGCCAGACTGACCGGCAGGGTGGGGCTGTTCGCCGACGAGGTGAAGTCCAACACATCCAGTACCGCGTTGACGACGCGGCCCGGCAGCGCACGAAGCTGCGCGGCCGGTGAGAGTGGTTGCGGCGGAGTCGGTGTGGTCTGGACGGCGGCCGTGCTCGCGACGGGTGCGAGCGGCGCCTCGTCAGATGGTGGCGCCGCCGGTGTTGCGGCAACCGCGTGAGCGGTGCGGGGAGCGAGGGTGAGGCGCCGCTCGGGCCGGTGGGCTTCTCGGACGATGGCCGTCAGCGACTGCCGGTGTCCGTCGCGTGTGGTCGGCGGCGTGGGTTCAGGCGCGGCCGCGACCGGGTCGGCCCGTGTGACGACAGGCCGGGCGGGCGCATCGGGTGTGGTTGTGCCCTTCGGTCTGCGCTCGGGGCGGGTCCAACGCGACTTCGTCTTGTCGAGCGTGGATTTCATCCGGTCCGAGAAGTCGGAGATGCGGGTCTCGGACTTCTTGAGCCGGGGACCGGGAAACGGTCTGCCGGTGCTCGGTCGGCTGCCGGCGCGATCCCCGCGGATGGTCGTGCCCGCTCGCGATGGTGTCTGCGAGGCACGACGTGCGCTCGACGAGGCTTCGCTGCTCGCCGAGGTCGAACTCGATGTCGATGCCGCCCCGGAGTCGGTGGACTCGGTGGAGTCGGCCCAGCCGATTCCCGGTGGCGCGAACGCGATCCCGCCGGCGAGCGCCGCCGCCGCGAATCCGTACCGAAACCTTCTGCCCCTCAGACGACTTCGCGACCGTTTCACTGCGAACGACTCTCCCTCGACCCGGCAACACAGCAATGTGACAACACACAATGTCACATTGCTGTGTGCCGCAGGGCGCGATTCGTCACATTGATCGCACTGGTCTGCCCGTCAGGCGACTACCACGTCCCGTCGGAGACCGTGTCCGCGCTCGCACCACCGATCGGGATCACCGTGCCGGGTTTCACCGGCACGAACGGATCATCGTCGATGTCGAGCTTCTCCCCGACGCTCTTCACGCGCGAGAGCACCTCGGAGGCTGCCAGGTCACGCGCGTCGGCGTCGTAGTAGTCGAACCATGGCAGGCCCGCCTCAACGTATGCGTCACGGTCGACGGGCGTGGGCGGCGGCACCTCGCCCGTGATGGCCGTCCACTGCGCGGCAGAACACAGGTGCACGAACACTCGCAGCGCACCTGATTCGTCGTAGTCGGTGTGCGGACGGTTGTCGGCGTACACCTCCTGGCGCATCCGGCCGCCGGCGCCCAGGCCCATGGCCGCATCCGCCGTCGGCGGCGCGCACATCAGCGGGCCGTCGTGGCAGTCCTCGACTTCAGACGGCTCCTCAGCGGCGGCCTGTTCGGCGCGCCACGTCTCGAGCGCCTCGGCGGTCAGACCGACCGCGCGCAACTGGACACCACCATGGGTCTCCTCACCGGTGACCTGCCCCTCGACGGTCGCGCCGGAACCCAGTGGCACGGCCACGAACTGGCGGATGAACCCCTCGCCCGCGTTGATGCCGTCGAGCCACGGCTGACGTGGCAGGGCCACGTAGTTCTGCGGGTCGCCGATCAGGCGCTCGATCCACGGCAGGCCGCTCACCGCGCACACCTTGCCCACACCCACCTGCAACGCGGTGGGCTGGTCGGAGTCGAACGACAGCCACATGGCCTCACGCTGGTAGATCTGCAGCATGATGCCGCCACGCGCGAGCCATTCGACGGGTGCGGTGTCGGGATAGTCCTCAACGCGACGCAGCGGGAACCGGCCCAGACCGGGTGGCAGCGGATGCAGCCCGGTCTCGGGGATGCGCAGCGTCCGCTGGAACGTCACCCTCACCGGGCCCAGCAGAAGACTGTCACTGACGATCCGGACCGGCGCGGTGCGCGTCATTGTCTACCTCCATGTCGGTGTTCGCCCATATGGGTAGCACCGGGCACCGACAGGTGGGTTCACGTGCAGTAGAACGCCTCCGCCGCCTGCTCAAGCGGATCGCCGGTCTCGGGGTCCTGCGTCACCGTCACGGTCAGTGCGGGGCCGCCCTGCGGCGCGATCATCAGGGTGTGAAAGCCCGGGATGCCACCGCTGTGGCCCCACACCCGCACACCGCACGACAGGTCGATACTGCCCAGGCCGAGGCCGTACCGCTGTCCCTGCGAATCGAGTTCGACGGTGTCCATCATGTCGGCCAGTTGGGCGGGAGGCACGACCCGCCCGGCCAGCAACGCGGATACGAAAACGGCCATGTCTTCGCCCGTGGACACCAACGATCCCGACATCCCGGCGGCCGAGGCGTTGAAGTCCGTGACATCGGTGCGCACCCCGTGCTTGTTCTCGTAGCCGTGCGCGAACGGTTTGCGCAGGCCGGTGTCGTCGGGCGCTGGCCAGTAGGTGTCGCGCAACCCCAGCGGCACGATCACGCGCCGCGTCACCTCATCGGCGACGGGTGTCCCCGTGACCGCCTCGGCGATCAGGCCCGCGACGACGTAGTTGGTGTTGGTGTACACCGTCTTCTCGCCGGGGGCGAACCCGGCGGGCCGCGTCAACGCCATGTCCAGTAGTTGCTCGCCGGTGACCGGTTCGGTGGGCACGTCGGTGACGGAATCGAAATACTCCGGCAGCCCGCTCTGATGACGCAGCACCTGGCGCACCGTGATGGCCTCTGGGTCGATACCCTCGCCGCGGACCCGCCCGGGCAGGTACACCTCGATCGGCGCGTCGAGATCGATGCGGCCTTCGGCCACCAACTGCAGGATCATCGCGGCGACAAAGACTTTCGAGACGCTGCCGGCGCGCACGTGCGTGTTCGGTGTGAACTCCGCGCCGGTGGCGACGTCGGAGACACCCGCCCAGTGGCGACTGAGTGTGTGGCCGTCGTAGACGACGGCGATCGCCCCGGGAACGCCGTCGGCGGCCACCGCGTCGGAAAGCACCTGATCGAGCGACGACACGGGTGCGGCCCCGGCGACAGGGACTTCAAAGGGAGCGGCGGTCAGACCGACAAGCAGAGCGGCGGCCACGAGCGATGGCTTGTGCACCGGCCCCATGCTAGGGCCCGCGATGAGTTTCGCCGCGCATTGCCGTCTGCATTGGTACGTGATCGCACCGATTCGAGGAGAGCGCCATGACCGCCACGTACACGTTCGACGTCTTCACCAGCCTCGACGGCTTCGGCGGCGCGAGCAGTGAGTGGGGCGGCTACTGGGGCAAACAGGGCCCCGAACTGCTCGCGCGCCGCCTCGCCCTGTACCAAGCAGATCAGCGGATGGTGTTCGGCGCCAACACCTATCGCACGTTTGTGGAGTTGCTCGCCGCGGGTGACCAGGATCTGCTCGATCCGTGGGTCACCCGGATGCGCCACCTGCCGGCGACCGTGGTGTCCTCGACACTGAAGGAGCCGCTGGAATGGCCGGACGCCACCGTCGCACACGGTGACGCCGTCGATGTCGTGGCCCGGCTCAAAGAGGAGTCGGCCGTGCCGCTGCGCTCACACGGCAGCCTGTCGATGAACCGCGCGCTGATGGCCGCAGGCCTGGTGGACTACCTGCAGGTGACGATCTTCCCCGTGGTCACCGGACAGACCGGCGACGATCCGATCCTGCGTGGCGCAGCCGATTTCGATCTCGAACTCATCGAGACCCGCACGCTGGACGGCCGCACCCAGGAACTCACCTACCGGCCGACGGTGCACTCACCGGTGGATCAGGCCTTGGCCTTGGGGTGAGCCGCGGCCATCTCAAGGATCCGCACGTAACCGGGCAACTGCCAGGCCGCCCGTCCGATGAACAACCCCGTGACGTGATCGATGCCCAGCAGATCTTCGGCGTTGTCGGTGTTCACCGACCCACCGTAGAGCAATCCCATTGTGCGACACCCGTATTCGCGTGCCAGATCATCGAACGGCTGCCGCAGTTCCTCGACGGTCGCCGGGCGACCGTTCTCGCCGATCGCCCAGATGGGCTCGTAGGCAATGAGAACGCGGGCCAAATGCTCGTCGGTCAAACCCTCCAGGGCGCCTGCGGCCTGCTCGAGGATGAAGCGCGACGACTCACCGGCCTGCTTGGTCTCGGCGCTCTCGCCGATGCACAGCAGCGGCACCAGACCGTGATGCAGCGCCGCGGCCACCTTGAGCCGTGTGGTCTCGACGGTCTCACCGAAATGCTCACGACGCTCGGAGTGCCCGATCTCGACGATCTGCGCGCCTGCGTCCTTCGCCTGCGCGACGGAGACCTCACCGGTCCATGCGCCGTGGTCCTCCCAGTGTGCGTTCTGCACCCCGAGCAGCACGGGCGAGTCGTCGCCCAGCGCGTCCCGCACCGTGGTGAGTGCGGTGAACGACGGGATGATGAACGGCTGGACGCCGGCCGGCGGCTTCGCCGCGACGTACTCGGCCAGTTCGCGGGCGTAACCACGCGACTCGGCGAGCCCCTTGTTCATCTTCCAGCTGGTGCCGATCCACAGCTGTGCGGCGCCGAGCGCCCGAGCGTCAGGCACCCTCGTACGCGCAGATGTCATTGACCTTCGCGGCGGACGCCGATTGCGGATCGAACTCGAGGCCCAGCCACTCCTTCACCAGGGCGCGCGCCAGCTCGAGTCCCACGACGCGTTCGCCCATGCACAGCACCTGCGCATTGTTCGACAGGACGGACCGCTGCACGGAGTACACGTCGTGTGCCGTAACGGCGCGGATGCCCTTGACCTTGTTGGCCGCGATCGCGACACCGAGGCCGGTACCGCAGATCAGCAGAGCCCGGTCGGCCTCGCCGCGTGCGACCTTCTCGGCGGCAGCGACGGCGACGTTCGGATAGGAGGTGGTGTCGTCGACACCACCGACGCCGACGTCCTCGACGGACGCGACGCGGTCGTCGGCCTCGAGGTCCTTGCGCAGGGCTTCCTTGTAGTTGAATCCGGCGTTGTCGCCGCCGATGACGATCTTCAACGCCATGGTGCTCTCCTTCTCCTCTGAGTTGTTGTGGTCGGTCGGGCCGCTCACCGGGTGAGGTGCTCGCCCAGCGCCTTCATCAGCATGGCGAAGGACAAGGCCCCGGGATCGGGCGTGCCGACGCTCTTCTCCCCGAGTACCCGCGCGCGGCCACGTCGAGCCGTGATGTCCGCAGTTTTTTCGGCGGCCTCGCGCGCCTCCCGGGCGGCGCTGGTGATCGCCGGTCCGGCCTGGGTGTCGAAGGCCTTCACCAGGGCATCGCGAAAGGGAACGGCGGCGTCGACCATCGTCTTGTCACCCGGCTGCGCGCCACCGAGGCGCAGGATGGCATCGATCCCGGCACAGATCGCGTCGACGGCGGCCTGTTCATCCGCGCCGTCGGTGTCGCTGAAGACGCCGCCGGCGCTGGTCAGCGCCGCGCCCCACAGCGCACCCGAGGTTCCGCCGGCCGCGTCGGCCCACGCCTGACCGGCCAACAGCAGCGTGGTCCGGGCGCCGGCGTTGCGGTCCACGGCGTCACGCGCGGCCTGCGCGGCACCCCGCGAACCGAACGACATGCCCTGGCCGTGGTCACCGTCGCCGGCGACCGCGTCGATGCGGCCCAGCTCGGCCTCGTTGTCGGCGCACACCTGCTGGAAGGTCTCAAGAACGGCAACGATGTTGCGGGCACACTCGCGCGAGCCCTCACTCGCCTCCGGGATCGTGGTCTCCGCGGCGTCCCAGGTGGTGGTGCGTGGTGTGCGGTCGACGGCAGGCATCGCGCCGCGGCGGTAGGCGGGGGTCTCGACGGGTGCGGTCCACAGCCGTTCGAGTTCGTCGTCGAGGAACACCATGGTGAGCGACACACCGGCCATGTCGAGGCTGGTGACGAACTCTCCGACCTCCGGGCGCACAACGGTGAATCCTTGCTGCGCAAGGCGTTCGGCGATGCGGCCGTACACGACGAACAGCTCTTCGTACTTCACGGTGCCCAGGCCGTTGAGAATCACGGCCACCCGGCCGTCGTACCCGTTCTCACCGCGCGGCGGTTCCTCGGCGGTCACCTCGTCGAACAGCATGTCGGCGACCTCGGCCGCCGTGCCGAGGCGGTTGTCGCGGACGCCGGGTTCACCGTGGATGCCGAGTCCGACGCCCATCCAGCCTTTTTCGACGTGGAACAGCGGTTCGGTCGCGCCGGGCAGCGTGCAACCCTCGAAGGCCAGGCCGAACGAGCGGGTCGCGTCGTTGGCCTTCCACGCCACGCGCTCGGCCTCGTCGAGATCGGCACCGGCTTCGATCGCGGCACCGGCGATCTTGAACACCGGCAGGTCACCCGCGACGCCGCGGCGGTCGCGGTGGTTCTCGGGGCTGTTGGAGGCGATGTCGTCACTGACGGTCACGATGCGCACGTCGATGCCCTCGTGCCGCAGCTTCTCGGCGGCCAGGCCGAAGTGCAGGACGTCACCGGCGTAGTTGCCGAACCCGAGGATGACGCCGCCGCCGTTCTCGGCGTTGCGCACCACCGAGTAGACCTCGGAGGCCGACGGCGAGGAGAAGATGTTGCCGCACGGCGCGCCGTGGCCCATGCCGGGGCCGACCCAGCCTGCGAAGGCCGGGTAGTGGCCCGAACCGCCGCCGATCACCAGCGCGGGTTGTCCCTTCGGTGTCTCGGTGGACCGCACGACACCGCCGGGCACCTCGGTGAGCAGATCGGGGTTGGCGGCCACGAGACCGCGCACCGCCTCGTCGGCGAAGTCGTCCGGAGAGTTCAGGAGGTACGTCATTGTTCCGTCCTTCTGGCAAATGGGACCGATCGGGGCGCAGCGGGCGCTGCGTGACTCGGTACGCGTGCCACGATCCTATAGGATTTGGGTCACTAAGTCTGTACCCGGGCGGTCCAGGCGTGCTCGGCCCTGGCCTGTTCGGACAACGCGCGCCGCTTCACGCTGCTGATGTGCCCATGCATGATGCGGTACACCTCGGGCCCGTAACCACGGCGGAACGCCTCGAGCAGTTCCCGGTGCTCGGCGATCGCGAACTCGGAGTCCTGCACCCCCACCCCGATGAACAGCCGGAACCGCTGGCCGTGCCCACCGAGTGCGTCGTACACGCGCAGAAGTGCAGCGTTGCCTGCACGTTCGGCGATCAGCCGGTGGAACTGCTCGTCAGCGCGGTGGTAGCGCCTGATCGCGGCCGCGTCCGCGGTGTGCGGTGCGCGCTCCTGCTCGTCGACCGCTTGCGCCAGCGCATCGAGCCACTCGGGATCGGCGTGGTTGCACGCGAGTTCGGCCAGTTGGGGCTCGATGAGCAACCGGGCGTCCATGATGTCGGCGATCTCCTTGGCGTCCGGCATCTCCGGCACCCGGTATCCGCGCATGGCGACACGGACAACTAGACCCGTCGACTCCAGGCGGGCCAGCGCCTCACGCACCGGGGTCTGCGAAACACCCAGGTAGCGGGAGGTTCCGTCGATGCTGACGGGGTCGCCCGCCTTGAGCGTGCCGTTGAGCAACAGCTCCATCAGTCGCTCGTAGACCTGGTCGACGAGCGTGCTGCGCACCGGCCGCGCCTCGGAGTCCCGGCCTGGTTCCACGTCGGTGTCCGAATCGGTTCTCATGTCGGATCGCAGGCCTGCCCTCGCTTCGTTCTCCACACTCACGCCTCTTTCGCATCCGCGCGGTCCCATTGGCTGCCGAATGCGCCGGGCGCAAGTTTTGCGCCGTCAGACGTCGCTGAATCAGGAAGCGAAGTTTACCCGGCGTTGACATAACGGGGTCGTACCCCTATATCCTATGTGATTTAGCGACGTATTTGTGACACAAACCACTTGGAGGACCAGGGATGTACTCTGCTCACACCTGGCCGATCGCGGCGAACATGCTGGGATTCGGCAACCGAGCGCCCGACGGCGGCCACATCAAGGACGCCCCGGCCGGCGTGTGGGCGAAGCAACTGCGCCAGGTGCGTGAACTGGGCTTCGACCACATCGATCCCACCGACGCCTGGGTTCCCCTGGCGGCGTTGTCGGACAGCCGCATCGAGGAGTTCCGCACGGTCCTCGCCGACGAGGGCCTGGCGATCTCGTCGATCTCGATGACCCGCAGCTCGATCGTCGATGTCGAGAACGGCGAGAAGAACCTCGCCGACGCCCACCGGCTCATCGACCTCGCGCCCTCGTTCGGGGCGACCATCGTGAACACCGGCTTCATGCAGGCGCTCACCCCCGAGCAGGAAAAGCAGATCTGGTTCTGGCTGGTACAGGGCCACGTCGACGACCCCGCCCTGCGCGACCTCGCGATCGAACGCGTCCGGGAACTCGGTGATCACGCCCGCACCAACGGGATTCAGCTGAGCCTCGAGATGTACGAGGACACCTACATCGGCACCCCGGATGACGCGGTGGCGTTCATCAAGGACGTCGACCACGACGCCGTGGGCCTCAACCCCGACCTGGGCAACCTGGTCCGGCTGCACCGGCCCATGCCCCACCCGTCCGAGATGTACGCGAAAGTGCTTCCGTACTCGAACTTCTGGCACATCAAGAACTACTCGCGCGATTTCGACCCGGCCACCGGCGCCTACAGCTCCGCGCCGCTGCCGTTGAAGTACGGCTACGTCAACTACCGCCAGATCATCCGTCTGGCACTCGAACTCGGCTACACCGGCCCGTTCTGCTGTGAGCATTACGGCTCCGATTCCCTCGGCGTGTGCGCCGAGAACCGCGAGTACATCCTGCAGGTTCTCACCTCCGCACTCGCCTGATCCCACCACCTTCGAAGGACATCTCATGCGCAAGATCAACACCGTCACAGTCGTCGGCGCCGGGTACATGGGCGGCGGCATCGCCCAGGTGCTGGCCCTCAACGGATTCAAGGTCCAGATCGCCGACGTCAACGACGAGGCCACCCAGGAGGCGCTCAAGCGCCTCGACCGGGAGGCACGGGAATTCGAGCAGCAGGGCCTGTTCGGGCCCGGCAGCGCCGACACCATCATGAGCAACCTCACGGCCAGCGACAGCCTGGACGACGCCGTCTCCGACGTCGACTACGTGATGGAGGCCGTTTTCGAAGACGTCGACGTCAAGAAGGAAGTGCTGGCGCGCGTGTGTGCGAGCGCTCGCCCCGACACGATCATCGGCACCAACACCTCCACCATCCCGGTCAAGGTGCTGGTCGACGCGGTAACCCACCCGGAGCGGTTCCTCACCGTGCACTTCTCCAACCCGGCACCGTTCATCCCCGGTGTGGAACTCGTCGCGGGCGAGGCCACGACCCAAGAGGTGATCGACTCCGTCAAGGACCTCCTGGCACGTGCCGGACGTGAGGGCGCCCAGGTGGCCGACACCCCGGGTATGGCGCTGAACCGCCTGCAGTACGCGCTGCTCAAGGAGGCGACGCTGATCGTCGAAGAGGGCGTGGCCACCAAGGAGGACGTCGACACCATCGTCCGCACCACGTTCGGCTTCCGGCTCGGGTTCTTCGGCCCGTTCGCCATCGCCGATCAGGCGGGGCTCGACGTGTACGTCAAGGGTTACCACACCCTGGAGAACGCATTCGGTGAGCGCATGGCCACCCCCAAGCTGCTCACGGACAACGTCGACGCCGGCCGTTACGGCACCAAGAACGGCAAGGGCTGGACCGGCGACTTCGACGACGAAACCAAGGCTGCGGTCATCGCATACCGCAACAAGGCCTACTCGCGCATGGGCGAACTGCTGCGCGAACTCGGACCGGCCCCCAAGGGCGCCTGACACCGCTCGACCGGCCGTCGCCTCCTGTGTCGGCCGCCTTCCCGCTCACCGAAACTGAAGGGTCCCCATGGACGAGATAACCCTTGCGGAGCGGCCTGCCGCCCTGCTTGTCGTCATCGCGCTTGTCGCCATTGCGGTTCTGCTCTTCCTGATCATCAAGGTCAGGCTGCACGCGTTCTTCTCGTTGATCGTCGTCAGTGTGCTGACCGGCCTTGCGGCGGGCATCAGCATGGGCGATGTCATCAATGTCGTCATCGCCGGCTTCAGCAACACCGTCGGCAGCGTGGCGCTACTTGTCGGGTTCGGCGCCGTCCTCGGGCGACTGGTCGAGATGACCGGTGGCGCACAGGTTCTCGCCGACAAGATGCTCGACCGTTTCGGTGAGAAGAGGGCGCCGCTGGCACTTGCCGTGGCGTCGCTGTTCTACGCGTTCCCGATCTTCCTCGACGCCGGCTTCATCGTCATGCTGCCGATCATCTACACGGTGGCACGGCGTCTGGGCGGATCGTTCATGCTGTACGTGCTGCCGTCCATCGGCGCGTTTCTGATGATGCATGCGCTGACCCCGCCGCACCCCGGTCCGACGGCCGCGGCCACGGTGATGGGCGCCGACGTGGGCATGGTGGTCATCGTCGCGCTACTGGTCGGCCTGCCGACCTGGTACCTCGCGGGCTACCGGCTCAGCCTCATCATCGCCAAGCGCTACCCGAACATGCCGGTGCCGAACCTGCTCGGTGAACCCAAGGATTATCCGGAGGACGAGCGGCCCGGATTCTGGACCGTGATCCTGGTTCTGCTGCTTCCGTTGGTGCTGATCTTCTTCAACACGGTGTTCTCGACCCTCGAGGCCGATGGCGCGGTGACGAAAGACAATATCTTCTTCCAGCTTTCACGCCTGATCGGCACCACCTCGATCGCGCTGTTGATCAGCGTGCTGCTGGCCATGGTGCTGCTGTACATCCGGCCGCGCCGGCGCCGCAACGAACGGATCGGCGGGCTACTGGAGGACCTCGTCGACGACGCGCTGGCACCGGTCTGCTCGATCATCCTGATCACCGGTGCGGGCGGGGCGTTCGGCCGCATCCTCACCGAGACCGGGATCGGCAAGACCCTCGCCGACGGCCTGGACGCCTTCGGGCTGCCGGTCATCCTCGCGGGCTTCCTCATCGCGATCGCCTTCCGCGTCGCGCAGGGGTCGGCCACGGTCGCGGCCACCACGGCGGGTTCGATCATGGCCCCGGCGGTCGCGGAGCTGAACCTGACCGGTGTCGCGCTGGCAGCAATCGTCGTCGCCATCGCCGCAGGCTCGATCACGTTCTCGCACGTGAACGATTCGGGGTTCTGGTTGGTCGGCCGCTTCTGCGGTTTCGACACGGTCACCACGTTGAAGACGTGGACTGTGGTCGGCACAGCCATCGGGTTCATGTCGTTCGTGCTGGCCACGGCGGTCTACCTGGTCGCAAGCTGATTCACCCCACGACCGGTCGGCTATCCGGTGAAGCCTTCACCCGATGTCGACCGGTCGTGGTGGGTGTAGGTCAGCGGGATCTGGCGGCCCGCGGCGATCTTGTCGAGCATCGCGATGCGCTCGCGGGCGGCCGCTCCGGTCCGCTTGCGGTGCTCGCGAATGGGATTCGACCACGGAACGCGGTCGGCCAGCATCGCGACGCGGACGTTGAGCTTGGTCAGCCGCTCGAAGTTCTTCACCCGGCGGCGGATGTCGTAACCGAGCGGCTCGAACATCGTGTCCTTGAGCATGGCCTCGATCTGCCCGTAGCCGAACACCACGCCGGCAGGCGCGAACGCGATGGTGGCGGTGATGGTGTTGGCGTACTTGTAGATCACCTTCTTGAGCAGGCCGGGCAGTGTGTCGGTGAGGGTCTGCAGATGTTCCGGGCCCGCGACGGCGTCGACGAGTTCGGCGCGCCACGGTGACGGGTTGCCACCGCGGGCGAGAACGTAGTTGAGCGACTTGATCAGCTCGATCCCGTTCGGGGAGTAGAGACGTTCGGGCGCGCCCCACAACCGGCCGGAGAACGACGAGTACTCGGCGAGATCCTCCAACTGTTGCGGCGTGAGCTTGCGGCCGAACGCGTGGTCCACCAGGCGGCCGAGCAACATGCCACTGCCGAATCCGAGCAGCGACGTCACCGGAATCGGTTCGCCGAATTTCAGATACAGGTCGTCACCCCATTTGCGCCGCAGACCACGGCTGGCCAGCGCGTGCATCAACCGCACCCGCACGACGTCACAGAAGGCCTCCGAGTGCCGGTCGAAGATCTCCGGCAGCGTGAATTCCGCGAACACCCGGGCCGTTTCGATGAACCGCCGCGGTCCGTCGTCGGCGAAACGTCCGGTCGCCCCGGTGGCCGCGGAGATGTCGCCGGTCATCGCGGTCTCGTACACCGCCCACGCTCGGATGATCGTGGTCGCGGCGATCGTGCTCGACATCGCCAGCATCCGGCCGCGTTCGGCGGCAACAAGATCGAACTGCTTGGGCAGGTTGTCGAGGTGTTCGAAGAGGTCGACGAGTTCCTGCGGCGGGTTTTCGACGGTGTCGATGCCCTGTGTCAGCGCCTGTTCGAACATCGCACGGCCCTGTTCGTGTCCGATGCGTTCGAAGGCGTCGACGACGCCGATCATGTGCTCGTCGCCCTGCCAGAAGTAGTCGTCGCGCAGGCGGGTGAGTTCGTTGGGTTCGACCTCTTTGTCGACGTCGATCCACTCCCCGAACATGATCTCGCGCATGCGGCGCCACTGGTCGGCGAAGTGGTCGCGGCCCGGCGGGATGGGCCGCAGAGGCCGATCGGGGTGGTCGCGGCGGTTGAAGTCGACGTCGGTGAGGATGATCTCGGGACGCTCGCCGGTCACAGTCATGCAGCCACCCAACCTGGATAGAGGACAGTGATCGAGACGTTAGCTCAGCTGACCGCAGATGTGAACCGTCATTCTCGAATGGTCGATCACCTTCCGGTGCCGTTGTCGGCGGCCCACGACGCCAGGATCCGCAGCGACTCCTCCGCGGGTGAACCCGGTTGCGACTGGTAGACGACCAATTGTTGCCCGGGACTGCCCGAAACCGGGAACACCTCGAAGTGCAGATCGATATCGCCGATCACCGGGTGATGTAGCCGCTTGATCCCGTGCGACAGCTCGAACACGCGATGGTCGGCCCACCCGCGCCGGAACTCCGGGCTCTTGGCGGTCAGCTCACCGATCAGTGTCTGCAACCGCGCGTCTTCAGGGTGGTCCAGAAAGTGCCGCCGCAAGGTGGAAGCAACGTTCGCGGCCACGGTGTCCCAGTCGACGTAATGAGTGCGCGCCGCCGGATCGAGCAGCGCCCAGTGTGCGAGGCTGCGCGCGTTGCCGGTCTTGCGGGTGAAGTCGGCCAGCAGCGCCCGCGCGAGATCGTTCATGTCGAGGACCTCCATGCCGACCCCGAGGACGTAGACGGCCCGGTCGGGTACGGCCCGTACGAGATCCCGGATGGTCGCCCGGACTTTCGCCCGAGAAGCCTTGGGTGCGCGATGAATTCGGGCGTCTCGTCGCGACAACAGGTCGAACAGGTACGTCCGCTCTGTCTCGTCGAGCTGCAACGCGTCGGCCAGTCCCGCGATCACGGCGTCCGACGCCGACCGCACCTTGCCCTGTTCCATCCGCGTGTAGTAGTCCACGCTCACGCCGGCCAGCGCCGCGACCTCGCTGCGCCGCAAACCAGGTACCCGCCGCTCGGCGACCCTCGCCGCGGCGGGCAGCCCGACGCTGTCGGGCCGCAGCCGTGCCCGCGCAGCACGCAAGAAACCCGCGAGCGCCTGCGGCAGCGCCTCCACCGGCCGTTGCTCCATGAACCCAGGGTCGCACGCGGATCGTCGCAGGTCCTGCCCGTGGGTAGCCCAATTCGACCTAGGCAGCACACGGCACCTTCGCCCGTTTCCACCCGGTGGCAATCGACGTTGACTGGAAACGCAGGCAAGCCCAACCAGCCAGCCCAACCAGCGAAGGAGCCAATGTGCCGGACCGGCAGTACACGCGGTTCCGCCTCGTGCGGAACCGCGCGGTTCTCCGGGTGGTGTTCGACCACCCGCCGATGAACCTGTTCGACCAGACCATGATCAGCGAGTGCAGCGCGTTGTTGGATGATCTGCGCGCCGACCGCAGCGTGCGGGTGGTCCTGTTCAGCAGCGCCGGTCCCGACTTCTTTCTCGGCCATGCCGATCTGTCGCTGTTCTTGGCGCCGCGCGAGGGCGTACCGCCGAAACCGGTCCGACTTACTTTGCTGCAGGATCTCTTCGAGCGTCTGCGCACGGTGCCGCAGGCGACGATCGCGGTCGTCGAGGGCAGGGCGACCGGCGCCGGGGTGGAACTCGTGACGTCGTGCGACATGGCGTTCGCCGCGCGCGGGAGGGCCGTGCTCACATTGTTCGAAACCGCCGTCGGTGTGCTTCCCGGCGCGACCGGCACCCAGCGGCTCCCCCGGCTGATGGGTCGGCAACGGTCCCCCGAGATCGTGCGGATCCCCCGTCATCGTGCCCATCCCGGGCACCACCTCGACCGGTCATCTACGCGACAACATCTCGGCGGCCTAAGTATCCGACCGCCTCACCGATGCCGAGGTCGCCGCACTCACCGCGGTCGAGGACGAACAGGGCGCAACCCTGGGCACCATGCCCGGCCGGATGCTCGACGCGTTCACCCGCGCGATCGGTGCGTGAGTGGATGAGTGTCAGGCGCAACCGCACGAATTGCGGTGGTGGAACGTCGTCGGCACCCGGATGTGCTGCGCTGCACCGTCATCCCCCTGGATACGTCGCAGCAACAGTTCGACCGCGGTGGCACCGATGGTCTCGACGTCCTGCGCGGCCGCGGTGAGCTTGGGCTCGAACAGATCCGACCACTCGAAGTCGTCGTAGCAGACGAACGCCACATCCCCCGGGATCGACAGTCCCAGACGGCGGATCGCCTTGAGGGTGCCGATGGTCATGGCGTTGTTCATCGACACCAGCGCGGTCGGGCGATCGGCGCTCGACATCAGCGCGTACACGCCGCGCTCGGCGGCCTCGGTGTTGGATTCACCGTCGACGATCAACGACGCGTCGAGGTCGATCCCGCGATCGGACAGCGCCGCGACGTATCCGTCGAAACGTTCGGTGGTCGACGAAATCCCGGCGAGACCACGCACCACACCGACCCTCGTGTGCCCGATGTCGAGCAGATGGTCGGTCAATGCCTTCGCCGACGACTCGTTCTCCGGGCCCACCTGATCGCTCTCGATGTCGGCGCCGCGGTCGATGAGCACCAGAGGCGTTCCCGCACGCGCGATCTCAGGAAGGGAGGCGCGCTCCGACCCGGCAGCGGGCGCTACGATCATGCCGTCGACCTTGCGGCCGAGAAGCGAATCGACCACGCGCTTCTCGGATTCCGCCTCGTCGTGGGAGTCACCGACGATCAGCACGTACCCGGCGTCGGACAGTGCCCGCTCGACGGCGTGCACCAGGCTCCCGAAGTAGGGGTTGGTCAGCGCCGAGATAGACAGGCCGACGGTGTTGGTGCGTCCGGCGGCGAGTGCCCGCGCGACGACATTGCGCCGGTACCCGGTCTGCTCGATCGCCTCCTCGACGCGAAGCCGGGTCTCGGCATTGACCTTGCGCGTGCCGTTGAGCACGTGCGACACCGTGGATGTCGACACGCCGGCAAGCCGGGCGACGTCATCCATCGTGGTCACGGCACACGCACGATCCGGTCCGCGCGACCTGCGGTCGACTCGATCAGCTGCGCGTTGCGCTCGTCTGGCCCGAGTGCCCAGCGTTCGGCGTCCTGCGGGGATTTCCCGAACGCCTCATGACGACGCCGCAGGCGGTCGCGGCGGACCTCGGTGTCGAGCGTCAGGAACCACACCTCGTCGATGCACGACCGCGCCGTCGGCCACGCATCACGGTCCAGCAGAAGGTAATTGCCCTCGGTGACCACCAGCGGCACCGTCGACGGAACCGGGATCGACGAGGCGATGGACTCCTCGATCTCCCGGTGGAACCGCGGTGCGTACACCACCGGGTCACCGACGCGCTGCGCCCGCAGCGTAGCGATCAACCGCGCGTACCCGCCGTCGTCGAAGGTGTCGTGTGCGCCCTTGCGGTCGCGCCGGCCGAGGTCGATCAGCACCTCGTTGGCCAGGTGGAAGCCGTCCATGGGAACCAGAACGGCGACCTCCGGTCCCAGCGCGGCCACAAGTTGTTCGGCGACCGTGGACTTCCCGGCCGCCGGCGCGCCGGTGAGGCCGAGGATGCGGCGTTCGCCGGGAACGACGAGTGCTTTCGCCCACTCGACCATCTGGTCCAGTGTGGCCTCCTGCACGTCCTGCACGTTGGTCACCGTTCTCGCTTTCGAATCTGATCGGGGAGTTTGCTCAACCACGCCCGTGGCCCGACCACCGAACACCGTAATGCCGCAACGCGCGACGAGCGATCGATGCGCTCGGCAACACCGCTGTCGGAGCGCGTCGAATAGTAGGCGTACGCGCCGTGGAACGCGTCACCGGCACCCAGGGTGTCGGCCACCGTCACCGGCGGCACCGGCACCTCACCGGATTCACCGCCGGACCACCACGTGACGGGATCGCCGCCGTGCGTGATGACCACGGTGCGGACACCGCTTTCCACCAACGCCGCAGCCGTGGCGTCCGAGGTGTCGGCGCCGGGTGTGCGGAAGTCACCGGAGCACACCATGTCCGAGACGTAGGGGACGAGGTCGGCCATCACGGGTTTCCATCGCCCCGCATCGACGACGACGGTGGTCCCGCGCTCGTACGCGTGCTGTGCGGCGGCGCGGGCCAACAGCGGATGGTGGCCGTCGACCAACACCACGTCGGCGGTGTCCACGTGGTCGCCGAGGTCCTCCGGCGGCGTTGCGTCCGACGTCACGGCATCGGACGAGATCACCGACCGGTCGCCGGTGGATTCGACGACGGCGACCGACGAGACGGGCACGGGCCGAACCGAACCCGCTGTCGCGTCGATGACGCTCACGCCGCACACGGTCAGGTCGGCGCGGATCAGATCAGCAACCGGATCATCACCGAGGGCCGTCACCAGCGTCGCCTCGCCGCCCAGTGCGGCGAAGGTGACCGCGGCGTTTGCCGCAGGCCCACCCGCGGCGACGAACTGCGCGGCCGAGGTGATCTTCTCGTTCACCGCAGGCGGTTTCGCGATGCGATGGATCACATCCAGCGTCGCCAACCCGACGAAGACCCCGACCGGGGCCCGCCGCGGGTTTTCCTCAGAGACCGGCGCGTTCCTCATCGGTCGGCTCCTCCGCACCGGTCATGAGCGCGACGACCTCGGACATCGAGCGCTTCTTCGGGTCGACGACTCCGGCACGCTGCCCGAGTCGGTGGATGTGGATCCGGTCGGACACCTCGAACACGTGCGGCATGTCGTGGCTGATGAGCACCACCGGGATGCCGCGGTCGCGAATCGATTTGATCAGGTCGATGACCTGACCGGATTCCCGCACGCCGAGGGCCGCGGTGGGTTCGTCCATGATGATCACGCCCCGGCCGAACGCCGCGGCCCGCGCCACCGCGACGCCTTGGCGCTGCCCACCGGACAGTGTCTCCACGGCCTGGCCGACCGACTTGATGCCGATCTTCAGGTCCGCGAGGTGCTGCGAGGCGTCCTGGCGCATCCTGGGCATGTCCAGCCGGCGGAAGAGCCTGCCCGCGACGCCTTTTCGACGGACCTCGCGGCCGAGATACAGGTTCGAGGCGATGTCGAGGGCAGGCACGACCGCGAGGTCCTGGTACACCGTCTCGATGCCCGCGGCCCGGGCGTCGCGGGTGTTCCGGAACGACACGGGTTCGCCGTTCATCAGGATCTGTCCCGCGTCGGGCACGATGGCCCCCGCCAAAGCCTTGATCAGGCTGGACTTTCCGGCACCGTTGTCGCCGACGACCGCGAGGACCTCCCCGGCGCGCAGTTCGAAGTCGGCGCCGTTGATCGCGGTCACGTTGCCGTATCTCTTGACCAGCCCGCGGGCTTCGAGAACGGGTGCGCTTGCTGTACCGGTCACCGTGATCTCCTCCGCGCGAATTGATCCACCGCAACGGCCACGATCACGAGGATGCCGGTGGCGATGTTCTGGTAGAGGCTGTCGACGCCGGCCTGGGTGAGGCCGTTGCGCAGCACCGCGACGATCAGCATGCCCACGAGCGTGCCGCCGACACCGCCGCGTCCGCCGAACAGGCTGGTGCCGCCGATGACCACCGCGGTGATGGTCTCCAAGTTGGCGTTCTGGTACGCGTTGGGGTCGGCGTTCGGGATGCGGCCCAGCGCGGCCCACGCCGCGATCGCGGCGATCACCCCGGTGACGAGGTAGACCGAGAACAGCACCCGGCCGGACTTGACGCCGAGCAGGTCTGCCGACTGCGGATTGCCGCCTACGGCGTAAACGTGTTTGCCCCATGCGGTTTGGGACAGCGCGTACCACACGACGGCGTACACCAGCAGCATCGCCACCACGCCGTACGTCGTGGAGAACGACCCGATGCGAAACGACGTGCCGAGGAAGGTCAGCGGGCCTGGCTCCACGCGGTAGGTCTCCGACCCGGCGAGCAACCGGGTGCCGGCCAGGATCGCGGTGAAGGTTCCCAGCGTCACGATGAACGGCGGCAGGCGCAGGGTGGTGACGAGCCCGCCGTTGATCGCGCCGAACGCCACGCACACCAGCAGCGTGGCGCCCAGCGCGAGGAACGGCCCACCGGAGCCTGCGGTCTGGGCCATCACGATCGTGCCGAACACGGCCACCGCGCCGATCGACAGGTCGATGCCCGCGGTGAGGATGATCAGCGTCTGGCCGACGGCGAGGATGCCGACGACCACCGACTGCTGCAGGATCAGCGACACGTTCTGTGGGTTGAGGAACGAGTTCGAGATGGAGCTGAAGACGATGATTGCGATCACGAGCGCCACCAGCGGGCCGACCAGCGGTTCACGCAGGAGGGTGCCCACGTTGATCCGCTTGGCCGCCGGTGGCGGTGGCGTCGCGGGAGCGGTTGCGGTCACAACGGTCTCTGAGGTTTCGGCCATCTCAGCCCCAGCAGTTCTGCTCGCCCCATGCGGTGTCCTTCGACTCGAGCCCCGGCATCGGCTTGTCGGTGATGAGCTCTGACCCGGTGTCGTTGAACCCGCTGGGCTTGGTGCCGTCCTCGGCGAACTTGACCACCGCCTGCACACCCAGCTCGGCCATCTTCGCCGGGAACTGCATGACCGTCGCGCCGATCTTTCCGGCCTTCACATCCGCGACACCCGTGCAGCTTCCGTCGATGGACCCGATGGTGACCTGGTCTGCGCGACCGACAGCCTGGATCGCCTGGTAGGCGCCGGCCGCCGCGGGCTCGTTGATGGTGTAGAGCGCGTTGACGCCCGGGGCGCGCTGCAGCAGGTTCTCCATGGCGGTCTGGGCCTTGGTCTGGTCGCCGTTGGTGTTCTCCTGGCCGACGATCTCCGGTGAGTTGTCGGTGAGACCGAAGCCCTCGAGGAATCCGTCGTGGCGGAAGGTGTCGACGGTGCCGCCCGGCGTGCCGTCGAGCATCACGACCTGGGGCGGGGTGTTGCCCAGCGCCGCCTTGACCCACTTGCCCTGGGCCACGCCCGCGGCCTTGTTGTCCGTCGCGAATGTGGCGTCGACGGCGTCCTCGGGGTCGGTGGCGGTGTCGAGCGCGATGACGACGACGCCCGCATCACGTGCCTTCTTGATGGCGTCGAGCACGCCGGTGGAGGAGTTCGGGGTGATCAGGATGCCTTTGACGCCCTGACCGACCATGTTCTCGATGGCCGTGACCTGGCCTTCGTTGTCGCCGTCGAACGCCCCGGCGACCGCGATGAGTTGCGCGCCGTCCTTGTCGGCCTGCGCCTGGGCGGCCTCGCGAAGGTGCACGAAGTAGGGGTTCGAATCGGTCTTGGTGATCAGACCGACCTTCACGCCGTCGGACCCGGAGCCGCCGCAGGCGGTCATCCCGAGAACCAGCGAGCCTGCCATGAGGGCAGCTCCGACCGTGCGGGTGTTTCTGGTGACCTTTCTGAACATCTGGACTCCCTCGTCCTGGTGCGGCGCCGGGCGCGCCGCGTGCTGTGCATCACACTAGACGGCGCGCAAGCGCTTGCGTAAGCGCTTTCGCGAAGTTTTTCGGACTTTTTCGATCAAGCTCCTCATGTCGCCCGGCGGCGCCGCGCGTAACGCCACGGTGGAACAACGCGCCGCAGGCCGCCACTGCGTCACGCGCGGCGCGTTACCGTCGATCGGTGAGGCTGTCCCGGTCGCGCCTTCTGGTGCTCTGCGCCATCGGTGCTGTCGCGGTGGCCACCTCGTGCGGTCGGCCCGCACCCGCGCCCCGCGAACCGGTCCCGCCGACCAGTACGGCCACCGCCTCGCCGACCGCGCCTCCGCCGCAGGTGACCCAGCCCGTGACACCGACGGGTGACTTCTCCGCGGTCACCTGGCTCGTCGACGCCGCCGTCGCGGCACGCCGGTTGCCGGGTGCGGTGGTCCAGATCGGGCACGCGGGCAAGATCGTGTTCCGCGAGGCGTTCGGTGTGCGCAAGCTCGACGGCGAGCCGGGCCTGGACGGTTCCCCGTCACCCGCCGAACCGATGACCGAGGACACCCTCTTCGACCTGGCGTCCCTGACGAAGAGCATCGCGACGACCACGGCCGTCCTGCAGCTCTACGAGCAGGGCAAGATCCGCCTCGACGAGCCCGTGCAGACGTACCTGCCGGACTTCAACCCCACCGCCGATCCGCGCCGCGCGCGGGTGACGTTGCGCATGTTGCTCACTCACACGTCGGGTATCGCGGGGGACCTGAGCCTGGACGGGCCGTGGGGGCTGACCGCGGCCGACAAGGCCGAGGGCGTCAAGCGTGCGCTGGCCGCGTGGGTGGTGTTCGAGCCCGGCGCGATGTTCCACTACTCCGACATCGGGTTCATCATCCTCGGCACCCTGGTCGAGAAGATCACCGGACAATCCCTGGACGGCTACGTGCGCAAGCATGTGTTCGCACCGCTGCACATGTCCGACACGTACTACCTGCCCGCAGCGAACGCGTGCGGACCGCACGAGATACGTGGCAACGCACTGGTTTCCGACCCGGACGGACCGCGGGCGACCGACTGCCCGGCCGATTCCTGGAGCACCGGCCTGCTGACTCGCGTCGCCCCCACCGCGCTGGACGAGGACACTCCTGGCATCAACCCGCATTTCGGGCTGCCGCTGCGCGGGACCGTGCACGACCCGACGGCACGCCGCATGGGCGGGGTGGCCGGGAGCGCAGGCGTGTTCACGACAGTCCACGACCTGGGCCTGTTCGCGCAGGCACTACTGGACCGACGGGCCAACCGCCCCAGCACTTTTCCGTTGCAGCAGGCCACGGTCGAATTGATGACCACACCGCAGCAGCCCGGCGCCGGACCGGATCTGCGTGGTCTGGGCTGGGACATCGACACGCCCCACTCGCGACCACGCGGCACAGTGCTCCCGGTCGGCAGCTTCGGCCACACCGGGTTCACCGGGGTCTCGATGTGGATGGACCCGGGGTCGGACACCTACGTGATCGTTTTGGCGAACGTCATCCACCAGCGCGGCGGCCCGCCGATCGCGACGCTCAGCGGTGAGGTGGCCACGGAGGCCGCACGTGCGCTGCACCTTTACGGCACCTGATCCCCAGGACTTTGTCCACAGCCCCTCATGCCTTTGAGCTGCACCGACGTCGAATTACACACATGTTATTCACAACCGGTCACGCCCCGGCCAGGCGCGCGGCCAGGTACGGCGCGGTGCGGCTCGCGGTGCACGCGGCGACCACCTCGGGGGTCCCGGCCGCCACCACCGTGCCGCCGTCATCGCCACCACCGGGGCCCAGATCGACGACATGATCGGCCCTCGCCACCACCGACATGTCGTGCTCGGCCACCACCACGGTGTTGCCTGCATCGACCAGGCGGTGCAGTTGACGTTCCAGCAGTTCGACATCGGCCGGGTGCAATCCGGTGGTGGGTTCGTCGAGCACGTAGAGGGTGTGGCCGCGTTTGGCGCGCTGCAGCTCAGAGGCCAGCTTGATGCGTTGTGCCTCACCGCCGGACAGCTCGGTGGCCGGTTGTCCCAGCCGCAGGTAGCCCAGGCCGACCTCGCGCAGCGTCGTCAAACTTCTTGCCGCGCCGGGTAGATCGCTGAGGAACTCGGCGGCCTCGTCCACGGTCTGCGCCAGCACGTCGGCGATGGTCCGTCCGCGGTAGGTGACCTCGAGTGTCTCGTCGGAGTAGCGGGCACCGCCGCAGGCCGGGCAGGTCGCGTAGGTGCCGGGCAGGAACAGCAATTCGACCGCGACGAATCCCTCACCCTGACAGGTGGCGCAGCGGCCCTCCGCGACGTTGAACGAGAACCGGCCCGCGCTCCAGCCTCTCTTGCGTGCTTCCGGGGTGTCGGCGAATGCCTTTCGGACCGCGTCGAACAAACCGGTGTAGGTCGCGAGGTTGGATCGCGGGGTGCGTCCGATGGGCCGCTGATCCACGGTGACGAGGCGATCGATGATCTCGGCGCCCTCGACCGACACACCCATACTGGCGTCGACGTCGATGTCGAGCAGTTCGGCCTCACCGTCGCCGGCGTCGTCGGGGGTCTCGACGGACTTGCCCAACTGCCTGGCCATCACGTCGCCGAGGACCTTGCACACCAGCGTCGACTTTCCCGATCCGGAAACACCGGTGACCGCGACGAACGCGCCCAGCGGGATGTCCACGTCGACGTCGTGCAGGTTGTGGAATGTGATGCCGCGCAAGCGCATCACGCCGACCGGCGTACGCGTCGATCTGTCGGCCTGCGCGCCGTCGGTGAACAGGTAGCGCCGCGTGACCGAGGACTCGACGTCGGCGAGACCCGCGACCGGGCCGCTGTAGAGCACCTCGCCGCCCCACTCCCCCGCGCCGGGACCGACGTCCACCACCCAGTCCGCGCGTCGCACCACGTCCATGTCGTGTTCGACCACGAACAGCGAATTGCCCGCGCGCCGAAGGCGGTCCAGCACGTCGAGCAGCGGTTCGGCGTCGGCGGGGTGCAGGCCTGCCGACGGCTCATCGAGCACGTACAGCACGCCGAACAGTCCGGCCCGCAACTGGGTCGCCAGGCGCAGGCGCTGCAGTTCGCCGGGTGACACCGACGGTGTGCGTCGGTTCAGGCTCAGGTATCCCAGCCCGAGGTCGACGAGCACCCCGATGCGGGCCACCAGATCGGCCGCGATCATGGTCGCCACCTCGGTGAATTCGCCCGACTCGGTCGATTCGTAGGCCGCGGCGAACTCGGTGCGGGTGGCCGCGGGTGTCAGGACCTCGGCCAGCGTGGTCAACGGCAACGCCACCAGGTCGGCGATGGTGCGGCCCGCGAACGTCACCGCGAGCGCCTCGGGACGCAGGCCCGAACCGTCGCAGACGTGGCAGTCGACGCTGTTGACGTACTGCAGCACCCGGCGTCGCATCGCCGCGCTCTGCGAGTTGGCCAGCGTATGGCGGACGTGCCGTTCGGCGCTGGAGAACGTGCCGTTGTAGTAGTAGTCCGCGGTCACGGGGTGTTGGCTGGGGTCGATCTCGACCGTGGGCTGATCCTCGGTGAACAGGATCCATTCCCGTTGCCGCTTGGGCAGTTTGCGCCACGGCTTGTCGATGTCGTAGCCCAGTGTGATGAGGATGTCGCGCAGGTTCTGCCCCTGCCAGGCGCCCGGCCACGCCGCCACCGCGCCTTCACGGATGGTCAGCGACGGGTCAGGGACCAGCGTCTCCTCGGTGACCTCGTGGATGCGGCCGAGGCCGTGGCACTGCGGGCACGCCCCGATGGTGGTGTTCGGCGAGAACGCGTCGGAGTCGAGGCGTTCCGTCGCACCGGGCGGATAGGTCCCGGCGCGGGAGAACAGCATGCGCAGCAGGTTCGACAGTGTGGTGACGGTGCCGACGGTCGATCGTGACGTCGCGGTCCCACGTCGTTGCTGTAGCGCCACGGCCGGCGGCAGGCCCGTGATGTCGTCGACCTTCGGCGCGTCCTGCGGCAACAACAATCGGCGCGCGTACGGCGCGACCGACTCGAAGTAACGGCGCTGGGCCTCGGCGTAGATTGTGCCGAACGCGAGCGAGGACTTCCCTGATCCGGACACGCCGGTGAACGCCACGAACGAGTCGCGCGGCGCGGCGACGTCGACGGTCTTGAGGTTGTGCACGCGGGAGGCGTAGACGCGTATGTACGGGTCGGGTTCGTGCGTGTCTGGTCCGGCGTTCACCGGGACCATTGTTCACGAGTGTGCGCTGATCAGGTCGGCAACTTGATCATCGAGGCGTACATCTCGACCATCGGCCGGTAGAGGTCGACGTTGTCGAGTTCGCTGCTCAGCACCACCGAATCGCTCGTCGCGACCAGCGCGTGGGCAAAGGTCTCCGGTGAGATCAGTAGCGTGGCACCCAGTTTCTCGATGCTCGCGACGATGAAAGCGGTCAACTGCGCGACCACCTCCGATCTCTTGGCGGCGACGCGGTCGCGCGCCTCGGGGTTGCGCTTGAGGTAGAGGGTGAACTCCAGGCCGAGCGCGGCCTGCTCGGCGCCCCGGTCGACGCTGAGCTGACGCCACCGCTTCGCGATCTCGTCGAGTTCTCGCGCCCCGACGCTGGCGGCCGAGGCCATCACCTCGGCGAAGTTGTCGAAGTAGCGCCGCCAATAGCGGTCGCTGACCGCCAGGAACAGGTCCTCCTTGGTGGCGAAGTGCTTGTAGATGGCGCCCTTGGTGTAGCCGGCCGCGAACGCGATGTCATCGAGTGTCGCTGCGGTGAAGCCCTTTTCACTGAACACGTTCTCAGCCGCGTCGAGCAGCAGCGAGCGCGTGTGCTCGAGGCGTCGCTCACGGGTCCAGCGCTCAACCATGGCAGAAGTCTGCCACAGGATTCTGAGAACCCATTGAGTTACTCAGATACTCGTGGGTATATTTCCGGACACCGCGCCACTGACGCGCGACGAGGAGGCTTTGTAGTGAGCGAACTGTCCGACAAGAAGGCCGCGGCCACCGAATCGCTGCGCAGCGTGGGCCGCCTCGATGCGCCGCCTGCCGCCAAACCCTCGCGACGCGTCAAGATCTGGGCCACCGCGGGCGGCATCATCCTGGCCTTCCAGATCTACGTCTGGATCCGCTGGATAACCGGCCCGTACTTCACGCGCGTGGATCCCGGGCCCACCGATCCCCCGACCTTCATGAAGATCGCCCTGATGATGTGGCAGATCGGGTCGCCGGTGCTGTTCCCGGTCGCCATCTGGTGGTTCATCATCCGGCCGTGGCGACGTGAACGACGGATCACGCTCGACGGCATGATCATGGTGTCCACCGGGCTGTTCTTCTTCCAGGACCCGCTGCTCAACTACATCAACACGTGGTGCACGTACAACGCGTGGGCGTTCAACATGGGCTCGTGGGCGCCGCACGTACCGGGCTGGATGTCCCCCGAGAAGCCCGGCGCGCAGGTGGCAGAACCGTTGGGCATCAACGTCTCCGGATACGCCTACGGAGTGCTGCTGTGTACGATCCTGGGCTGCTGGATCATGCGCAAGGCCCAGCAGCGCTGGCCCAACCTTGGCACCAAAGGCCTGATCGGCGTCGCGTTCGCGTGGGGTTTCGTCTTCGACTTCGTCATGGAGGGCCTGGTCCTCATGCCGCTGGGGATGTACACGTTCCCCGGCGCCATCCAGTCTCTGTCGATCAACGCGGGCACCTACTACCAGTGGCCGATCTACGAGGGCCTCATGTGGGGCGGTGTACAGGCCGCGCTGTGCTGCCTGCGGTTCTTCACCGACGACCGCGGCCGCACCGTCGTCGAGAAGGGACTCGACAACGTGCGCGGCGGTTTCGCCAAGCAACAGTTGGTCCGCTTCCTGGCGATCTTCGCCGCGATCAGCGCGTCGTTCTTCACCTTCTACATCGTTCCCGCGCAGTTCATGTCGACGCACGCCGATCCGTGGCCCGAGGATGTGCAGAAGAGGTCGTACTTCACCTCGGGCATCTGCGGTGACGGCACCGACCGCCCGTGCCCGCATCCGGACCTGCCCATCCCCACCAAACACTCGGGGTACATCAACGTCGACGGCGAACTCGTCCTGCCCGAGGGTGTGGAGATGCCGGCTGTGGTTCCCCATGAGTGACGCCGCCGTGGTGCTCGAAAACCGTTCGCCGTTCTACGTTCCCGTGGCCGACGAGGCCGAGGTGTTCCGTGCCGCGGCCCGGCGCGGCACCCCGGTGCTCCTGAAGGGGCCGACCGGATGTGGCAAGACTCGGTTCGTCGAATCGATGGCCCACGAACTGGGGCGCGACCTGATCACGGTTGCGGGGCACGAGGACATGACCTCGGCCGACCTGGTGGGCCGGTTCCTGCTCAAGGGCGGTGAAACCATCTGGGTGGACGGACCGTTGACGCGCGCCGTGCGCACGGGTGCGATCTGTTACCTCGACGAGATCGTCGAGGCGCGCCAGGACACCACCGTGGTGATCCACCCGTTGGCCGATCACCGGCGTGAACTTCCCATCGACCGCCTGGGCACCACACTGTCGGCGGTGCCGGGATTCCAGCTCGTGATCTCCTACAACCCCGGCTATCAGAGTGTGCTCAAGAGCATCAAAGAGTCGACGCGTCAGCGCTTCATAGCCATCGAATTGGATTTTCCGCCACCGCATGTGGAGACCGAGATCGTCGCGCATGAGGCAGGCGTCGACGCGGACACCGCACGCGCGCTGGTGTCCGTCGGCGCCGCAATCCGCAACATCGACGGCTCACCGCTGCGCGAGGTCGCCTCTACCCGCATGCTCATCCTCGCCGGCGGTCTGGTCGCCGAGGGGTTGCCCCTGCGGCGCGCGGTCCGGGCTGCGATCGTCGAGGCACTGTCCGACGATCACGACATCATCCGTGCGCTCGGTGAACTCGTGGACGCACACCTGCCGTGACATCCGGGCACGATCCGGCGCAACTGCGCCTGCTGGCAAGCCACCTGGCGGCTCGTGCCGTCGACGTCGCGGAGGCGCTGCCGGGACGCCTGCCTCATACCGATGGCCGCGTGGTGTTCGTTTCGAGCGGCGGCTCAATGGAACAGCACCGGCGCGAGGTGCTGGTGCAGGCCGGCTTGCTGGGCGCGGGCAGTCTCGATCCCGCGCTGGTCCGGGGATTGCGCGCACGGTCGGCGCTGGCGCGCCGCTATCTGGCTGTCGAGGGTCACCGGGTGCTTGCCGATCTGGCCCGGCGGCTTCCTCTTGCCGCCGGGCTCTCCGTCGGCGGCGCGGTGACGACATGCGCCGCCGAGTCGCTCGAAGTCGCGCGCAGCCGAACGAGGGTCGACGATCCCCCGCCGTGGTTCGGCGTCATCAAACCGCTACGGATCGGATCTGAGAGTGCGGGTACACGCCCCACGGATGCGGATCTGTACTTCAAGGTGCACGCCGACGAGCACGTGCAGGACGATGAGGACGACGGTCCGTCGGAGGAGAGCAAGATCCTCAAGCTGTTCGACAACCCGCTGTTCAATTCACGAGCGGTGGGCGATTTTCTGCGCACGCTGCTCGGCTCGTCGCCCGGATCGTCGGACAGCAGTTCCGGCGGCGCGGAACTGCGCACCGGCGGCGCGCGACGTGCCCGCGCGCCGGGTCTCGAAGCCCGCCCTCTTCCGACGCGCATCAGGTTCACCGACGACGCGAACCCCGGTGCCGCGGTCGGCGTGGGCGGTGCCCTACACCCCGAATGGGACGTCTTCAGGAACTGCTACCGCCCCCAATGGTGCCGCGTGATCGACTACCCGTTCACCGCGGGCGCCGACGTCACCGCCGCGCACGTGGTCGCCGACCAGGCACTGCGCAAGCGGCTGTCCCGGATCGGCCTGGGCCCGAAGGCATTGCGGCGCAGAGCCGACGGCGACGACCTCGACATCGAGGCGCTTGTGGATCTGTCGGTGGATCTGCGGTCGGGCTGGTCGCCCCCGGAACACATCTACGTCGAACACCGCAGGACCGCGCGTGATCTCGGCGTCCTGATCCTGGTGGACGCGTCCGGATCGGCCACCGATACCGACCCCGCCGGTCTGGCCGTGCACGACCATCAGCGGCGAGCTGCCGCGACCATCGCCGCGACCCTGGAAGATCTCGGTGACCGGGTGGCCGTGTACGCCTTCCGGTCCAGGGGTCGCAGCGCCGTGCACCTGCCCGCCATCAAGAGGTTCGACCAACGTTTCACATCACTGGCCCGGGCTCGCCTCAACCAGTTGCAACCCGCGCATTACACCCGCCTCGGGGCGGCGATCCGCGGTGCCGGCGAGATTCTCAAGGTCGAGGCAGGCACGCCGAACCGGCTGCTGCTGGTGCTGTCCGACGGTCACCCGTACGACGACGGGTACGAGGGCCGCTACGCGGAGGCCGACGCCCACCGGGCGCTGGAGGAACTGCGTGTTGACGGGGTTGCGTGCTTGTGCCTGTCGATCGGCGCCGCGGCTGAAAGCGATGCGCTGCAACGTGTGTTCGGTGCGGCCAGCCATGCGAGCGCCGCGACGCTGGGTGAACTGTCCGGGCGCATGGACGAGCTCTTCCTGGCGGCGCTGCGCGAACTGGCCGCGCCGGCTCGGTGAGAGGACCGGCACCTATACCTGTAGGACGCCCTGTACGCGAGAACGACCCCATGGTCGTGAAAACACTCACCTACGCACGGAGAACGACCATGATGTCGGTCTCGCGTACAGGCCGTCGTGACGAACCAGGTGTACCCCTCAGGCCACCCGGCCGACGTGCTGCGCGGACTCGCCGATGGTGGCCTCAGCCTGCTCACCGATCATGGTGCGCAACAACTTCCGGTGCTCACGCTGACCACGGAGATCGGCCTTCTCGACCCCGCCGGGCAGCGCCAGGGCGGCCACACTGCGCGTGACGTTCACGGGGAGGCGCAGCAGCGGGTACCACGGCAACGCGTGTGTCGGCAGTCCCAGCGCGCTCTGTGTGCGCCGGCCCAGGAACGCGCTGGTGATCGAAAGATGCTGTGCCCGGGCGAGTCTGCGACGAAGCCCCGGCAGGGTGTCGTAGTGCCAGGTCAACGGATCCTGGACCATGGGGGCGGCCAGTTGCCTGGACGATTCGTCGGGCTCGGCCAGCGCCGACAGTGTGTGGGCCAGCACCCGGACGCTGTCGCGGAAGCTCGTTGGCAGCCAACGGTCTTCGACGCCGATCAGCCACCCGACGTAACGCGTGAGATGCGCGACCGCGCGGTACTCCGACGGTGAGAGCACCACACCCATCCCCGCGACGCCCACCGCGGGCGCGACGAGTGCGCCGACCAGCGTCGCGGCCATATCGGTCTGATTGACCGGCAGACCCCACTCGTCGGCGCGCCAGTCCGGCATGGCCGACACGTGGCGACGGACGAACGAGTGGATGAGACGCACGTGGATGGTGGACCGGTAGCCGACGCCGAGCGGTTCGAGGCCGCCCTCGGCGATGACATCCATGGCCCACTGCATGGTCTCGGCGAAACGCTTGTTGGAGCCCTTCTCCAGCGCGCCGGTCCGCAGCAGTGTCTTGTTGAAGCCCGAGAACTGGTACCCGCCGAGCAGGGAGACGTCGCGGGCGATGTACATACCGTCGGCGCCGCCGCGGCGCAGTGCGCGCTGCCCCTTGCGCACGGTTTCCATGTCCACCCAGGCGGGCAGGGTCTCGTAGGTCCCGAAGAATTCGCGTAGCGGTTCCGGGGCGTCGGGAACGGAGGCGATGCCGTCGCGTAGCGCGCGCTCGAACAGCGGGCGCGTCTGCTCCATCCCGGTGGCGGCCATCCACTCCACCAGACGGTCCATCGGTTCGTCGCCGACGGTGAGGCGTTCGCCGAGGACGTGCCACTCCTGCGGCGTCGGCTGACGGATCGCCAGTGCGGTCGCGATGGCGCGGATGCCGGCCGGGATCGGCCGCGGACGATCCGGGTGACGCGTCGGGATCGTCACGCTCATCGCGCCCTCCTTTGACAACGTTTGTAGTCAAAGGCTAGGTCGGTGTCGAAGCACCTGTCAACGAAGGGTCGTCCACCGCACGTAACGGCCGGTTGGCGGTCTCGCGCATCGTCAACACGGTCGCAAGGGACACGATTGCCGCAGCGATCACGTAGAACGCAGCGGCAATGGGGTTGCCGGTCCGGTCGGCCAACCACGTCGCCACGTACGGCGCAGTGCCTCCGAACACCGCCACCGACACGCCCCCGTCTCGCTGAAGCCGAGGGTTGCCGTGAAGTACGTCGGCAGGTAGGTGAACACCACATAGAAGCCGACGTTGTGGATCACGACCAGACCGGCGATCTGCAGGATGGGCCGCCACGCCGTGCGCAGCGCCTCCTTCATCGGGGACTCGGCGACATCACCGGACTCCTGCAGCGCCTCGAACTCCGGGGTGTCGCGCAACCGCAGCCGGATGTAGAGGCCGACGCCCCCGAGAACCCCCGCGATGAAGAACGGCAGCCGCCACCCGTAGGCGTTCATCGCCTCGTCGGACAGCACGGCCCGCAACGCAGTGACCGTCACCGAACCCAGCAGGAAACCGACCACCACCGACCACACCAGGAACGCGACCACCAGACCGCGGTGGCGCGTCGGGGCGTACTCCGCGAGAAAGCACGCGCCGCTGCCGTATTCGCCGCCTGCCGAGAACCCCTGCACACACCGCAGCAGTACCAGCAGGATCGGTGCCGCGACACCGATCTTCTCGTAGCTGGGAACCAACCCGATGCCAAGAGTGGCCAGCGCCATGAGGACAACCACGATCGCCAGCACCCGCTTGCGGCCGATCCGGTCACCGAGGGGCCCGAAGAAGAACCCACCCAGCGGTCGCATGAAGAACGCCACCGCGAACACGGCGAACGTGCTGAGCAACGCGGCGGTGCCGTTCGACTTCGGGAAGAACTCACGGGCGATGTAGGTGGCGAGAAAGCCGTAGATCGCGAAGTCGTACCACTCGACGGTGTTGCCTATGCCGGCTCCGAGCAATGCCTGACGTAGCGAGCCCGACTTGTGTTCGGCCACAGGTGCTGACGACATGATTGGTTGTTACCCCCGACGTTCCCCTCCGACGCGTCGGTAACCATCAACTCAGCGTGCGGCACCCACCGCCAGCCGAGGGAGCAGCTTCAGCGCGTTGTCACGGTTGACCGCCACGCCGTCGACGTCTTGGTGATCGGCGAGGTAGGCGTCGAGGTTCTTCGCGAAGCGCGTCGCGATCTCGGCAGTCGCGTACGGGAAGTCGCTGCCGAAGAGGATGTGGTCGGGACGGGCGAAGGCCAGCAGCGACGGCAGTGCGGATTCCGATGCCGACAGCGCGGTGTCGAAGTAGAACTTCCGCAGTCCGTCGAGGATCGACTCCACGCTGACGTCAGGATGCTCGATCGGGACGCAGGTCGCGATGCGCTCGGCGATGAAGGGGACGAATCCTCCTGCGTGCGACAGGATCACACGGAGGTTGGGATACCGGTCCAGTGTGCCGTTGAGAACCATGTTGATCGCCGCGCGTGTGGTGTCGAGCAGGAAGTCAGCGAAGTACGCATTGATGCCGGGAATCGAACCACCGGGCAGGTGCGAGGGGTGCACGAAGATGGTGGCACCGCGGCGGTCCAGTTCCTCCATCAACGGGTCGAACCGGCGGTCCCCGAGATACGTCCGCTCCGAGTTCGCCAACAGGACGACGCCATCGGCGTGCAGTTCGTCGAGGGCGTAGGCGGCTTCACCGATCGCGCTGTCGACGTCCGGCAGGGTCAGGGTGGCCCAGAATCCGAACCGGTCCGGGGCGGACCGCACGACATCGGCGCAGAACTCGTTGAGGTCGCGTGCCACGGCGGGACGCTGTGCCCGCTCAGCGGGCTCCACACCCGGGGTCGTGATGGACAGGATCGCGGTCTCGACGCCGATCGAATCCATGAGGCCCAGGGCGCTGTCGACGCTCCAGTCGGGTGTGGCCCGGCCACCTGCATTGGTTGTCTGTGCGGCGAGCAGTTCGCGGTACTGCGGCGGCACCACGTGGTGGTGGACGTCGATGCGTGCCTGGTTCATGTCGCATCCTTTCATTAACTAGTTAATGATTGCGTAGTTAACGGTAGCGCGCCGTATGCTTCCTGTCCATGACGGGACGCGAGACGAGGCCCGGTGCTGCCGGCGTGGAGGAGTTGGCCGAGGCGGCTGACCGGCTGTTTCTCTCCATGCGACGGGCGCGCGGCAACCCGACGGCCACCGGCGGACTGTCACTGGCGCAGCTGTCGCTCCTGGACCCGCTGCTGGCGACGGAGTCTTTGCCGGTCAGCGAGCTCGCGTCCGCGGCGGGTGTCAGCGCGCCCAATGCCACGCGCATGATTCAGCAACTCGAGACCAAGGGCTTCGTGCTCCGCGAGCGCTCGGCGGCCGACGAACGCAAGGTCCTCGTGCGGTTGACCGATACCGGGGCACAACTGCTCACGCGCCTGCGCGCCAACCGAAGGGCCACGCAGTCCAAGGCGCTTGCGGCCTTCACCGAAGAGGAGCGCATCCACCTGGCGCGGCAGCTCCAGCGGCTCGCCGACATCATCGACGCAGGTGTCGACCCCACAGGCAACTGAGGCATCGGCGAGCCACACGAGTTAACAGCTGTCTCGTTGTTAACATCCGTGCCGTGAAGCACTCGGCGGAGAGATCGCGCGGCATTTCTCGGCGCGACGCCCTGCGCTACACGGCCGCCGCCTCGGTGCTGGCCGGTCTGGGTGCGGGCGTGTCAGCGGCCCCCGCATCGGCCGCCGCGCCCCAGCTGATCGACTTCGCCGCGGCCCAGATTCCGGCCGAGCACATCAAGGCCGCGGGCTACGCCGGTGTCATCAACTACGTGTCGACCTCGCGGCCCGGGTCGTCCTTCGGCGCCAAACCGATCACGCGTCCCTACGCCGAGTCGCTGACCCGGGCCGGCCTGGTGATAGTCAGCAACTACCAGTACGGCAAACCGGGCGGAACCGCGCCGTCTGATTTCAGACGCGGCGCCGCGGGTGGCGTCGCCGACGCCAAGACCGCATGGCAACTGCACACCGCCGCAGGCGGCGCCAGGAACGCACCCATCTACTTCTCCGTCGACGAAGACATCGACCGGCAGACCTGGAACAACCTTGCGCTGCCATGGTTCCGGGGCATCAACTCCGTGATCGGGGTTCAGCGCACCGGCGTGTACGGCGGCGTCAACGTGTGCCAGTGGGCCATCGAAGACGGGGTCATCGGGCGGTCCGGCACGCCCGGCAAGGCCTGGGCCTGGCAGACCCGCTCGTGGTCGAAGGGCAAGATCCACCCCGCGGCGGTGCTCTATCAACACACCATCGACACCGCGTCGAACCCCGGACCGTTGGTCGGCGGCATCCGCGTGGATGTCAACGACGCCTTGGCCCAGGACATCGGCCAGTGGAATTTCCACCCCTGAGGTCACATCACTTTAATCTCGACGCAATTGCGTTGCCATACCGGTGATCTCTACTGAAGGCGCCAGCAGCCCCCTTCAGAGGACACCCGCCCATGCAAACACTCAAGATCGTGCGCGGCGCCTGCCCCCACGACTGCCCCGACACCTGTGCGATGCTCTACCACGTCGAGGACGGCAAACTTGTTGACGTCCAAGGTGATCCGAATCATCCCATGACGCGCGGCGGATTGTGCGTCAAGGTCAAGAACTTCCACGAACACCACTACCAGCCCGACCGCCTGCTCTACCCCATGCGCCGGGTCGGCGCGAAAGGGTCCGGCGAGTTCGAGCGCATCACGTGGGACGAGGCGCTCGCCGAGATCAAGACCCGGTGGACCGAGATCATCGACACCCATGGCGCCCAGGCGATCATGCCGCACGCCTACCTGGGCCACCAGGGCGTCCTGAACGGACTGACCTCGGGCGACGCCTTTTTCAACCGACTGGGCGCCACCGTCGCAGAAAAGACCTACTGCGAGTCGGGTTCGTCGACCGCCTGGCACATGACCGTCGGCGGCACGGGCGGCCTGGATGTCGAGTCGATGGCGTATTCGAAGTACATCATCGTCTGGGGCATGAACATGACCAGCACGAATCTGCACGGCTGGCCGTTCCTGCTGGAGGCCCGCAAGAACAACGGTGCGAAGATCGTCGTCATCGACCCGGTGCGCAACCGCACCGCCCGACAGGCGGATTGGCACATCCCGATCCGGCCCGGCACCGACGGCGCACTGGCGTTGGGCATGATCCACGAGATCATCGCGCAGGGTCTCGTCGACACCGACTACGTCGAGCGCTACACCGTCGGCTACGACGAACTCGCGGCCCGCGCCGCGAACTACCCACCCGAACGCGTCGAGGAGATCACCGGCATCCCCGCCGACGACGTCCGCAAGCTCGCGTACGAGTACGCCACCACGCAGCCCGCGGCCATCCGGCAGGGCGTCGCGCTGGAACGCAACCGCGGTGGTGGACAGGCGATCCGGGCCATCACGTGCCTGCCCGCGCTCGTCGGCGCGTGGCGGCACGTCGGCGGCGGCACCATGGAGATGCCGATCTGGGAGTTCCCCACCAAGTTCGGCGAGATCTGCCGCCCGGACTGGATCCCCGAGGGCACCCGCGTGGTCAACGAACTCGACCTCGGTATGGCGCTGACCGGTGAGCTGGACCTGGACCCGCCGATCAAGTCGCTGTTCGTCTACAACTCCAACCCGGTGTCACAGGGCCCGGCGCAGGAGAAGACCATGCGCGGCCTGATGCGTGACGACCTGTTCACCGTCGTCAGTGAGCATTTCATCACCGACACCGCGAAATTCGCCGATCTGCTGCTGCCCGCGACCATGCAGGCCGAGCAACTCGACATCATGGTGACCTGGGGTCATCTGTACATCTCGCTGAACCAGCCGGCGATCGAACCACCCGGCGAGTGCGTGCCCAACGTGGAACTGTTCCGGCGACTGGCCAGAACCATGGAGTTCGACGAGGAGTCGATGGCGTACTGGAACCGCACCGACCGCGAGATGCTGATCGACTTCCACGATTGGGACGCCCCCGCGTTGGCGGGTATCACCTACGAGAAGCTCGAAGAGGTGGGCTGGATGCGCCTGGCCGTCGGCGCCCCCGACAAGCGCGCACCGCACGCCGAGGGCAACTTCCCCACCCCGTCGGGCAAGTGCGAGTTCAAGTCGAGCCTGGCCGAGGGCGGCAACTTCGTGGTCCCGGTGTGGCGGTCGATGTACGAGGGCATGCAGCCCGGCGGGTACGTCGACCCGGTACCCGACTATGTGCCGCCGTTCGAGTCGCCACAGTCCAATCCCGAACTGGCCCAGCGGTACCCGTTGTCCATCATCTCGCCCAAACCGCACGCGTTCCTCAACAGCCAGTACGGCAACGCCGCGGACAAACAGAAGGTGCAGGGCCGCCAGCAGGTCTTCATCCATCCCACCGACGCGGCCGAGCGCGGTATCGCCGAGGGCGACATGGTGCGCGTGTTCAACGACCGCGGCTCGTTCCAGGGGCCCGCGGCTTACGAGACCGGGCTGATCCCGGGTCTGGTGATGGCCAATGTCGGGCACTGGCAGGGCAAGACGTCCGGCACGACCGTCAACGCCATCACCGCCGACCGCCACTGCGGTCTGGGCAACGCCGGTGTCTACGGTGACAATCTCGTGGAGGTCGAAAAACTCGACGAGCACGCGGTGGCACAGTCGGCGTGAGCATCAACGCGTGATGACCCGCGGACCGTCGAGGGCGGCGAGCTTGTCGGGATTGGCAATGGCGTACAGGCTGGTGATCCTGCCGTCGTGGATCTCCAGCGTGACCAGCCCCAGCAGCTGATCCTCGTCGGTCCGCAGAGCCACGGCCGGCGCGCCGTTGGCGGTGACGATCTCGAACCGCAGGTCGCGGCGCATGCCTCTGACGATCGCGCCTGCGACCCTCTCGGCGCCCACCAGCGGACGGCGGGCGGCACCCGGGAGTCCGCCGCCGTCGGTGATCGTGACGACGTCGGGCGCTAGCAGCGCGACGAGGCCGGCCATGTCGCCGGTCGAGGCCGCGGTGAGGAACTGCTGCGTGATCTCTGCGGCCTGGTCGGAATCGACGGGGTCGAACCGCTTGCGCCGCGCGTGCACGTGTTCGCGCGCGCGGTGCGCGATCTGGCGCACCGCGGCCGTCGACTTGCCGACCGCCTCGGAGATCTCGGCGTAGTCGAATCCGAAGACGTCGTGCAACACGAACACGGCCCGCTCGTCGGGTGTGAGCGTTTCGAGCACCACGAGCATGGCCATCGACACCGATTCGGCGAGCACCACATCCGCGGAGGCGTCCCGGTCGTCGAGCAGCAGCGGTTCGGGCAACCAGGGGCCGACGTAGCTCTCGCGCCGCCGTGCGCTGGTGCGCTGCGCTTTGAGGGCCTGCCGCGTCACCAGTTGCGCGAGATAGGACTTGGTGTCGCGGACCGCAGCCAGATCGACTTTCGCCCAGTTCAGATAGCTGTCCTGCAGCACGTCGTCGGCTTCGGTGACCGAGCCGAGGATCTCGTAGGCGATGGTGAACAGCAGCGGTCGCAACATCGTGAACCGCTCGGTGTGGTCATCCAATCGGGCCGTCATGACCGGATCCCTTCGCGTCGACGAGAGCCGGTGACGTCACGGTATCGCCGTTCTTGAGCCACGACGTTGCTCCCGGTTTCCTGCCCTCGCGGCGCAGGCTCCACAGAATGCCCTTGAGGACAAGCTCTTTCACCGCTCCGGCGACGCGGCCGCGGAGGTGGACGTCGAGGGGCGTGTCATCCCTGCGGGTGAACTGCATGACGGCCGAGCGCCTGCCGAGCCCGAGGCAGGATCCGAGGTAACCCAGCGAGAACGCCTCGGGCGGGGTGCCCGCGATGCGGCTGAGGATGGTGTCGGCGGCGGTGGCGGCCATGGGTCCTGCCGTGTAGCAGGCCATGCGCAGGGCTTTTCCGGACGGTGCCGCCGCGTCGCCCGCGGCCAGCACGCGATCGTCGTCGATGCTCGTGAGCGTCGCGTCGGTGATCAACCGGCCGAGCGTGTCGGTGCGCAGGCCGCTGCGCGAGGCCAGGTCGGGGACACCGAAACCGCCGGCCCAGATGGTCAGGTCGCTGCGCCACACCGTGCCGTCGTCGAGCACCACGGCGTCGGGTCGCACTTCGGTGACCATGGCGTCCTCCAGCAGTCCCACCCCATTCTTGGCCATCCACCGGGACACGGCCCGTCGGGCCGGACCCCCGAGCGTCGGCGCCAATTGCGCGCCCGCGACCAGGCTCACGGTACGTCCCCCGGTGGCGAGTTCGGCAGCCACCTCGATGCCGGTGAACCCGGCGCCGACGACGGTGATCCACGCATCGGGTGCGAGGGCGTTCACCGTGGCGCGCAACCGCTGGGCGGCCTCGTACTCGGCCACCGTGTGCGCGAATTCTGCGGCGCCTTCGACGGATTCCGGCACCAGGGCCGTGCTGCCGACGGCGTAGACGACATAGTCGTAGCCCATCGAGTCACCGGACGCCAGGTCGATCCTGCGGTTTGCGGTGTCGATGCGATCGACCCGGTCGGCGAGCAGCCGCACACCGCTGCCCAGCAACGTCCCATAGTCGACGACGGCCTCGCACGCACCTGCCGCCATCTGGTGCAGTCGCATGCGATGCACGAACTGAGGACGTGGGTTGATGAGCGTGATGTCGATGTCCGGGTTCTGCTGCAGGCGGTTGGCGGCCAGGGTGCCGGCATAACCTCCGCCGATGACGACGACGCGGTGGGTTTTGTTGTGAGCAGTCATGCCCTCGAGAGCCCGCCGGCCCCTCCGGTGTGACAGATACCCGAGGACTGTGTCGTACATCACAGCCCGAAACGGGTATCCCCTCGCCATGACAAGCCCGGACACGGTCGTGATCTTCGCACCGTTACCCGTGCTCACGGTGACGGTCGAGGACCGCTCCGGCGAGGATGACATCCACGTACACGCGGGTGGTCAGGGGGTATGGCAGTCCCGCATGGTGGCGTCGCTGGGCGTGCCGACCGTTCTGTGCTCGGCGCTGGGCGGCGAGACCGGATCGGTGCTCGGGCATCTGCTGCCCACCACCGATGTCACGCTGCGCATGGTCCCGGTCAGCTCCCGCAACGGGGCCTACGTGCACGACCGTCGCAAGGGCGATCGCGAGGTGGTCGCGGAGAGCCCCGGCACCCCGCTGGACCGCCACGAACTCGACTCCCTGTACGAACTCACGTTGACCGAGGGCCTCACCCACGGTCGCGTGTTGTTGTCCGGACCGCAGGACGACCGAGTGCTGCCCGCCGACCTGTACCGCCGGTTGTCCACCGACCTGGGCGCCAACGGGTGCAAGGTGGCCGCCGATCTCGCAGGCGAGCGGCTGGAAGCGGTGCTCGCCGGTCACCCGAGTCTCATCAAGGTGAGCCACGAAGAACTGCTCGACGACGGCCGGGCGAAGTCCGACGACGCCAAGGACCTCGTCGCCGCCATGCGGACGCTGCGTGAGGACGGCGGCGCGTGCACGATCGTCGTCTCACGGGCCGGGGCCGCGCCCGCTCTCGCGCTGTTCGACGACGACGAACTCGGCGAGGCCGCCGTCGTCGAGGTCGTGATGCCCAAGCTGGAGCCTGCCGACCCGGCCGGCGCGGGGGACTCCATGACGGCAGGCATGGTCGCCGCACTGGCGCGTGGCCGTCCGTTGCGCAAGGCGCTCCAGATCGGGGCGGCGTGCGGCGCGCTCAACGTTGTGCGCCACGGATTGGGTACGGGCGGTGCGCGAGCGGTCGAGACGCTCGCCGACCGCGTCGAGTTGCGGCCCTGGAAGTAACGCTCGGAGTCGAGAGGAGAAGCAGGTGCCACGCGCTTTGGTGACCAACGACGACGGGATCGACTCGGCGGGCCTGCATGCGCTGGCGCTCGCCGCGCGTGAGGCCGGGCTCGAGGTGATCGTGGCCGCCCCCGCCGAACAGGCCAGCGGTGCCAGCGCTGCGCTCACCGCGGTGCGCCACGAAGGCCGCACCGTCGTCGAGCGCCGCGAGGTTCCCGGACTCGACGGCATCGAGGCGTGGGCCGTACACGCACAGCCCGGTCACATCGTCGCGGCGGCGTTGAACGGGTGGTTCACACCGCGCCCGGACCTGGTGTTGTCGGGCATCAACCACGGCGCGAACGTCGGTCGCGCCGTCCTGCACTCGGGCACCGTCGGCGCCGCGCTGACCGCCAGGATCAGCGATACCCCCGCGTTGGCGGTGTCCCTCGACGTCGCTTTGCACCCCACCGGGGAGCGGTACTGGGAATCGGCCGCCGGGCTCCTCGCGCCGGTGCTGGACCTGTTGTTCGAGGCCCGAGAACCCACGGTGCTGTCCCTCAATGTCCCGGACGTGCCACCTGATGAGCTGAAGCCGATCCGGCACGCGTGGCTGGCCCGCGGAGGCGCGGTGCAGACCCGCGTCGACGAGGTCTCCGACGGCGGTGTGCGCCTGGCCGAAGTGGAGATCTCAGAGGAGTTCGAACCCGGGACCGACAGCGCACTGCTGGCGGCCGGGCACCCGACGCTCACCGAATTGCGCTCGATCGAGGCGCACGACGGTGAGCTGGTGCCGAACTGGCTGGCCGACAAGGTCGGCGGGTGAGGACCGGCTCAGCGGCGCAGCGTGGTGACGTGGACGTGGTCGAAGTGGCCGTAGCCCGACGCCTGCGGGCCGGACGGCGTGTAGTACGTGCCGCGCCAGATCACGTCCTGCAGCTTGAAGCGGCCCGCGTTGCTCAACACGAAATCGCGGATCTCGTTGCCGAGCGCGATGCCCTCGGGGCTGGACGGGTTCGGGATCATCACGTCGATCGCCAGGCCACTCGGATGCCACGGCTTGGAGTCCGGACGCACACCGCCGATCTCGGCGATCTGCGGGTACCGCATGCTGATGACGCGAGCCACGTACACAGTGGCGGGTTGCAGCCCGGTCTCGTTCGCGACACCGACCGGCAGCGCCTCGGGGATGTCGCCTGGGATCGCCAGGAGGTTGCGGGCGGCCGGATCCTCGCCGGGAGCGGGCCCGGGCATCGCGACGATCGCGGGGTCCACCGGCGCACTCGGCGGCGGGGTGTTGTCGACGACCGCCTGCTGCTGAGGTGTCAGGGCCGCGTACTGCGCCTCGGCGGCCGAGATCTGACTGAGCAGGTCCTTCCACTTGGCCTGCAGGTCTGCGCGCACGGCGTCGGCCTGCTCGGCCTTGGCGCGGGCGTCGGCAGCCGACTTCTCGGACGCCGCGGCCGCGGCGAGCGCGCGGTCACGGGCTTCTTGGTAGCCCTTCATCTGAGCGGCGATCTCCGCGGCGACCGTGCGCTCCAGCGCGAGTTGGTCGATCAGCTGCTGGGGTGAGGTGGCCGTCAGTACAGCGGCCATCTGGCCGGTGCGTCCGCTCATGTAGGTCATCGCCGCCAGCCGGTCGGCAGCAGCCTGATGGGGCGCGAGCTGACTGGTGGCCTCGGCCAGGGCTTCCTGGTCGACGCGGTGGCGCTCCTCGGCGGCGGCCTGCTCGGCCTGCCTGGCGTCGGCATCGCGTTGGGCGGCGGTGACGGCCTCGCGCGCCTTGATGGCCTGCTGGGACAGCTCCTGCACTTTTGCGATCGCGTCCGCTGCCGGGTCTGCCTGCACGGCCCCGATCGTGAACGTCAGAACCAGGAAGGTGGCGACAAAACCGCACGCCGCTCGCCGAAGTGAACGGCGCACCCCGGTCATACGGATTGTCACGATCCTTTACTGCAGGGGCCCATTGCTCGGCCCGGCTGTACATGCCCCGGACAGGCTACGAAGTGGCTTGACGGATGTCCACTCGTCCCTCCCGCAGGATGGTGGACTTTCCTGGCGCTCTTGACGATCGGCAAACGTGATACGCGTCACAGTCACTCAGGCGTGGTGGATCGGTCACCCCGACGGCTCCGGATCGTCCGCGATTGCGCGGGCCGCTTAGGCTGGAAAAGCGCTGGGTACAGCGTTGACCTCGCTCTCCTGGTTCAGGATCCGATCGGAGGAGACCTATGCGTCGGCGACAGCCGAAATCGGTGATGACAGGGATGGCAGTTGTCGCCTGTGCGGCGCTGCTCGTGAGCGGATGCACGGCGCCGGCCGGGGGTGCGCCGCCTGCCGTCGAGCACACCCCCCAGGCAACCGTCGCCCCGCCGGCCGCGCCACCTCCGGTGCAGCCGCCCGCGTCGTTTGCCGGACTCGACGCGCGCATGCAGCAGGCCACCGCCGACGCGGCGGCATCGGGTGCGACGATCGAGGCCGTCGTGCTGGACCGCAACACCGGCGAGGTCGTGTCCAACGGCTCCAACAAGCCGTTCCCGATCGCGTCGGTGGTCAAGCTGTTCATCGCCGACGACCTGCTCCTGCAGGAATCCGAGGGCAAGACGGAGCTGTCCCCCGCCGACCGCAAGTCTCTCGACGTCATGCTGCGCTCCTCGGACGACAGTGCCGCACAGATGTTTTGGGACCGTCTGGGCGGGAACGCCGTGATCTCCCGCATCAAGGCCCGTTACGGCCTGCCCGGCACCATCGCGCCCTACAACGGCCACTGGGACGTCACCCAGAGCACTGCCGCCGATCTGGTCCACTACTACGACATGTTGCTCAACGGTGGCGGCGGCCTGCCCCGCGAGCAGGCCGACGTCATCGTCGACAACCTCGCGCACTTCACACCGTCGGGAACCGACGGCTATCCGCAGCGCTTCGGCATCCCCGACGGCCTCTCGGGTGAGGCCGTCGCGGTCAAGCAGGGCTGGTTCTGCTGCTGGAACCGAGCCAACCAGTTGCACGTGTCCACCGGCATCATCGGACCCGACCACCGCTACCTGATGGCCATCAGTTCCCTGGACCCGACCAGTGCGGGCGCGGCGCGCGAGAACATCACCGAGGCCGTGCGAACGATGTTCCCGGGCGGGAAGATCTGACGCCGGATCAGATCTGGATCTGACCGCCGTCGACGACCAGTTCGGCCCCGGTCATGAAACTGCTCTGGTTCGACGCGAGAAACAGTACGGCGGTGGCGATTTCGTCGGGATCACCCAGGCGCTTCATGGGCACTTGGGCAGCCCAACCGTCAAGTTCCCGTTGCCCGTCCGGCGCGAGACCTTCGAGTCCCGGGGTGCGGATCGGGCCGGGAATGACGGTGTTGACCCGGATGTTGCGGTCGACCAGTTCGGCGGCCCAGGTACGGCCCAGGGATCGGATCGCGGCTTTCGACGCTGCGTAGAGCCCGAACGCGGGAGTTCCCTTGGCGGGTGCGGTGGAACCGGTCAGAATGATCGACGCGCCGTCGTTGAGCAGCGGCAGAATTTTCTGCACGGTGAACACCGTGCCGCCCACATTCCGGTCGATGTTGTCGCGGTAGTGCTGCGGTGTCACCTCGGCGAGCGTGGCGTAGTCACCACCGCCGGCATTGGCGAACACCACGTCGAGTCCCTTGCCGTATTCGGCGATTTCTGCTGCGAGAGCGTCGAGTTCGTCAGGATTGCTGACGTCGCTCTGTACGCCGTGCGCCCCGATCGAAGCGGCGGCCTTCTCAGCGCGCGTGCGGTCACGTCCGGTGATGAAGACATATGCGCCTTCTTGCACCAACCGTTTGGCCGCCGCGTGCCCGATGCCCGAGGTGCCACCCGTGACCAGTGCCGTCTTGCCGTCGAGTTGTCCCATGAGGGTGCCTTCCTGTGGTTCGTACGGTCACCCGCTGCAACATAGGTGATATGTCACCTATTCCCCGGTGGGCAGGAACTCGTGCCCACCGTGGGTCTTGTGCACGAATCACACTGGAAAAGCGTGCAGGGGCCCCACGCTCGGCCCTGGTTGGCTGCTACGTGCGGTGATGAGTCACCGATTACCTGGGTTCCGGCGGCAGCGAACTGTTGTGATTGAGGTTGACGTGGATGTGCTCGAGCGCGGCGGTGAACGGGGCGAGCAGATTCTCGGGCAGCGGGTCGAAGAACAGGCTGCGCACCAGGTCGACATGCCCCGGGGCGGCCTCCTGGATCGCGCGCCACCCGACCGCGGTGAGGACGACGATGCTCGTGCGGCCGTCTTCGCGGCTCGGGCATCGCTCGGTGAGGCCGCGTTCCTCCATACGCCGCAACTGATGTGACAACCTGCTGCGCTCCCAGCCGATCTGCGCGGCCAGATCACTCACCCGCATACCCTTGTCGCCGACATCGCTCAGAGCCACCAGCACGTCGTAGTCCGACAGCGACAACCCCGAATCGGCCTGCAACTGGCGGTTCATCTCGTAGCTCATCCGCAGTTGCACCCGCATGAACGCGATCCAGGCGCGTTGCTGCTTCGGCGACAGCCATCCCCGTTTCGGTGATATGTCCCGTTTTTTCGCCGGCGTCACGGTTGTCAGTATGACGGTCTGGCACGGCGGGCATTGAGTTGTCGTATCGTGGCGGCCGTGCCTGTGCCACGCGACAGCGGGGCCGGCCGACCACCGCTGGCCGTGCGGATCGCCGCGGTGTTCGTCGGGGTCACCGCGATCTGGATGCTGCTCGGTGCCGGGGTGGGCGCAATCCTCGGCGAGGAGTACAGCCGTCCCGCCCACATCGTGCGGGCCGTCGGCGCGACCGTGCTGACAGTTCCGGCGATCTTCGCTGCCCGCAGGCTTCTCGACCGGGCACCGTTCTCCGGGCTGCAACTCACGTCCGTACGTGCCGGGTGGCGGCCGTTTGCGCTCGGCGTGCTGTGCTGGGCCGTGCCTGCCGCTGTGGCCGGTTCCGTTGTCGTCGCACTCGGATGGGCCGATCTGACGGTGGCCGCCTCGCCGGGCCGCCTGGTCGCGGGAGTCGCGGTGTTGACCGTCCTGGTCTTCCTGTACGAGGCATTGCCCGAGGAACTGATATTCCGCGGATACTTCTTCGCCAACGTCGCCGAACGCTGGTCCTCGACCGTGGCCGTACCGGCCCAGGCGACACTGTTCACGCTGTGGGGCCTGGCGATCGGCGCGGCAGAATCGGTCGATCGCGTCGTGCTGTTCTTCACGTTCGCATGCGCCCTCGGAGTTCTGCGCGCCGTCACAGGAAATCTGTGGAGCAACATCGGTTTCCACTGGGCGTTCCAGATAACCGCGCAGTTCCTGGGTCCGAGTTGGGATGCCATCACCCTCGACGATCCGGATCTCGCGTTCGGGGTCGCGATCAGCCTCGTCCCCTTCGCGGTGACGCTCATCGTCGCCGGGGTCATCGCGCGTCGTCGCCGCAGTCACGCGGCGCGGCTGTCCCGAGTCGGACACGGTGTGCCCCAATCGAGTTAGCTGAGCGCTGTTCACCTCACGCACTACCGGGAAAGCGTTTACCGAGGGCCTCGATCGTGGGTAGTCTGAGCTGGTTGTGATCCACGCCACTACTGGGGGTAGGCCGTGTACCAGCAGGTTCTCGATCCGGTCGTCAACTCGCTCGCCTGGAGTGCAGCGGTTGCCGCCATCCCACTCCTTCTGCTGTTCGTACTGCTCGGTGTCTTCAAGATGACGGCCTGGAAGGCATCGCTCATCTCGCTGGCCGTCAGCATCGCGGTTGCCGTACTCGTCTACGGGATGCCGATAGGACAGTCCCTGTTGGCGGCCTCCGAGGGCGCGGCCTTCGGGTTCTTTCCGATCCTGTGGATCGTGATCAACGCGATCTGGGTTTACCAGATGACCGTCGAGACAGGCCATTTCGATGTGCTACGGCGCTCCTTCAGCTCCATCAGCGACGACCAGCGCATCCAGGCCATCATCATCACGTTCTCGTTCGGGGCCTTGCTCGAGGCGCTCGCCGGCTTCGGCACACCCGTGGCGGTCACGTCGGTGATGCTGATGGCCCTGGGCTTCCAGCCCTTGAAGGCTGCCGTGCTGGCGCTGGTCGCCAATACCGCGCCGGTGGCCTTCGGCGCGATGGCCACGCCGATCATCACGCTGGGCAAGGTCACCGAATTGGATTTCGACACACTCGGTGCGATGGTCGGCCGGCAGACACCGATCCTCGCGGTGTTCGTCCCGCTGGCGCTCGTGGCAATCGTCGACGGGCGCCGCGGCATGCGCGCGGTATGGCCTGCGGCAGTGGTCTGTGGCGTGGTGTTCGCCGTCGCACAGTACGCCACATCGAACTTCCTCTCGGTGCCACTGGCCGACGTGGTGGCTTCGCTGGCATCGGCCGCCGCGGTGGTCGCGCTGGTCCGGGTGTGGCAACCCGCCAACACGTACACCGAAGTCGCCGAGCCTGCCGCGGTCACCACGCATACCGGACCGCCGCCGCACGGCCGCAGTGGCGGCACGGGCGGCAGTGCGGACCTTCCCGAGCCAGATCAGAACGTCGAGGACGCCCGCGCCGACGTCGTCAAGGCGTACGCACCCTACGGGATCATCATCGGCGTCTTCGTGATCTGCCAGATCCCCGCGGTCAAAAGCCTTCTCGATTCGGCGACGTTCGCAGGGAATTGGCCGGGTCTCAACGTGGTCGACGTCAACGGCGATCCGTCGTCGATGACGAAATTCACCCTGAACCTGCTGACCACTCCCGGCACGCAGATGCTCTTCGCGGGTGTGCTCACGATGGTCGCACTCAAACTGTCGGTGTCACGAGCGGCCAGGGCCTACTGGACGACGCTGCACCAATTGCGCTGGGCGATCCTCACCGTCATGGCGGTGCTCGCACTCGCATTCGTGATGAATCTGTCCGGTCAGACGATCACGCTCGGCACCTTCATGGCCGCCGCGGGCGGGGCGTTCGCATTGCTGTCGCCCATCCTGGGCTGGCTCGGGGTGGCCGTCACCGGATCGGACACCTCCGCGAACTCACTGTTCGGCGCGCTTCAGGTGACCGCCGCGTACCAGGCCGGCCTGTCGGATGTTCTGATGGCCGCCTCGAACAGTTCCGGTGGCGTCCTGGGCAAGATGGTCTCGCCGCAGAACCTTGCCATCGCGGCCGCGGCAGTCGGCCTCAACGGCAGGGAAGGCGACATCTTCCGTCGGGTGGTCCTGTGGAGTCTCGGTTTCCTGGTCCTGCTGTGCGCGTTGACGGCGCTGCAATCCTCACCCGTGCTGTCGTGGATGGTGCCGTCCTGATCCGGGCTGCTACTTCGGGTATGTGCCGCACCGCTTCTCAACCGCGTCACCGACGTCGAGCAGTCCTGTGTGGTTCACCGCGGCCTCAGGTAGCCATTCGCCACCCATCGAACCCTCGGATGACCGGTCAGGCGATTCCGGTAGGAGCACCGAGCGCAGCGTGCAGTTGGTTACGTCTGGTGATCCCCAGTTTGGGAAACACCTTGTAGAGATGGGCGGCCACGGTGCGGTGCGACAGGTAGATGCGGTCTGCGATCTCCCGGTTCGTCATCCCCGCCGCGGCCATCTGAGCGATCTGCAGTTCCTGCGGGGTGAGGGCGCCGGCATCGGCACCAGAGTGGGTACCCGGTCGAGGCGCCGAGGTGACCCCGGCGGCCCGCAGTTCGGCAGCCGCGCGCTCGGCAAAAGGTACCGCGCCCGCTCTGTCGAAGGCGGTCAAAGCGGCCGAAAGGTGCACGCGTGCGTCCACGATCCGGCGTCGACGTCGCAACCAGACACCGTAGAGCAAATGAGTACGGGCACTTTCCAGTTCGGCGCCGGTACGTTCCGCCGCACCAAGCGCGGCCCTGAAACGGTCCTCGGATTCGGCGACGGAGTCAGCCAGCAGCGCGTGTGCGCGGTGGACGAGGAAGCTGTCGATCCCCAGGCGCTCGGCTTGTTCCTCGGCCTCGGCGAGCAGAGGTCGGGCGATGTCGGCTTTTTCGGCCCCGGCTGCCGCCTCTGCGAGATCGGCGATGGCCCACCGTCGACTCGTGCGATGCAGGGTCATCTGCGTGAGGTGCCCGAGAGCCTGAGTGTGGTCGGCCTCGCAGAGCGCGGCCAGGCCGGCAGCCCAGTGGACGTCATCATTCCAAAGGATCGTGGGTGCCGGGGAGAGATGGTGCCGAGCACGGTCGAGGACGTGACGCGCACGCTCGCCCTGTCCCTGCCAGACGAGAGCGCGCGCGAGGATGGCGGCCGCAGAACCTGCGGTCATCGCGATGTTCATACTCTCGGCCATGTGCAGGGCGGTTTGTGCGCTCATTGCGGCGGCTTCGACATGCCCTTCGGTGAGCAGGATGTTCGCCGCGCCGCGCAACCCCTCGCATTCGTCTGCCAGCGAGCCGCAGTTGCGGGCCTGATTCTGCACGTGAGTCCAGCATTTCAGCGCGCCGGCGCGATCGGTTACCGCCTCGGCCGCAAAGGCCAGCGACAGCATCAGCAGCGGGGAGTCGCCAACCGTGTCGACCAGCTGCGGAAGCCTGGCTCTCAGGCCCGCCCCCTTGCCGGTGTCGTCGGCCAGGGCCAGGGCGATGGCGGTCAGCGGGTCGTGTGGATCGTCGTCGAGACGGCCTATCTCCGCGACGACGTCTCGGCGTGAATGCTCCGGGAGGCCGTGCATGCGGCATTCGATGGCGGCCGCCCACAACAACTGCCGTCGCCCGGGATCGTCGTCGGCGATCTTGCGGGAGAGGGCGAGAAGCTCGTCGGCCGACTGCCCGGGCGTCGCGGCGGTCGCATTCAGGACGAATCGCGTGATCGCCAGCGGCGTCTCGCTTTCGTGCTCCCTGATGAGCGGTTCGGCCTCGCGCAGGATTCTGACGGATTCGGCGATCAGACCGGAACTGCGGGCCACCTCGGCGGCAACCGTCATCCGTCGTAATCGCTCCTGCGGATCATCGGTGAGAGCCGCAGCCCGTCGCAGTGCCGCAGCGGCTTCCGCGCCGGCGCCGCGGACCCGGGCGCGATCGGCCACTCGTTCGAGGTCGGCGGCCACCTCTTCGTTGGGCCCGAACGCTGCCTCCGCTCGATGCCATGCAGCCCTCGCCGGGTCGGTCGCGGCTGCCGCCAGGGCCCGGTGCACCGCAGCGCGTGACGCGAGTGCCGCGGCACCGTAGACGGTGGAGCGTATCAGCGGATGTCTGATCTGGATTCGACCCCCAGCGACGGTGATCAGACCCGACTCCTCGAGCGACCCGAGGTGTTCTGTCAGCGAGAACCCGAGATGATCTGCCGCCCAGTCGATCTCCGAGAGGAGGCCGTTCCCCGTCGCGATCAGCAACAGCAACAGTCGGCTCTCATCGGAAAGCGGCCCGAGTTGTGTCAGGAATGCGCGTTCGACGCGCCTGGTGGTGGGCAGCGGCTCACCCGCGAAAATCGGTGCCCCGTCGCCACTCTCGATGAGTGCGATGGTCAGCTCGATGACCGCCATGGGATTGCCGTTGGCCTGCTCGAGGATGCGCTGCCGAGCGACCTCATCGACTCGATCGGATCTCTCCGGGTCACGCAGCGTCAAGGCGAGCAGTTCAGCGGCGTCAGCGGGCTCCAAGGGGCCCATCGTCAGTCGCGGTAGACCGTCGAACTGCACCGAGAAGCCGTCCAACGTGGTACGCGTCGAGCACAACATCATCAACGGCGCGTTGGAGAGCCTGCGCGCCACGAAGTTCAGTACGTCGACCGACGACGGATCCAGCCACTGCGCGTCGTCGATCACCAGGAACAGCCGCCGATTGCCGGCGGCCTCCTCCAAAAGGCCCAGCACGGACAACCCGATGAGCATGCGACCCGGCGGGGGGCCGTCCTCGAGTCCGAACGCGGTCATGAGTGCCGCCCGCTGACGCGGCGGCAACGCGTCGACCTGCGCCAGCAAGGGATGAAGAAGTTCATGCAGCCCGGCGTATCCGATTTCCATCTGGCTCTGCAGACCGGAACAACCCAGCCGCGCGTAACCGTTGGCGACCGCCCAGTCCGAGGCAGCCGCCAGCAACGTGGACTTGCCGATACCCGGATCGCCGTCGATCACCAGCGCGGCGCCACCAGTGGAGATATCGGCCAACACATCCGTGACAGCGGCAAGCTCTTCGGATCGCCCCACCATCACCTCACCGAAGGTAGCACAGCTGAGTTGGTCCGGCCAACTCAGCTAGACTGTTCAGGTGCGCCGAAATACCTGGTCTGAAGATGCGTGTCCGATTGCACGCACCATGTCGGTGCTGGGACAGCCATGGGCTCCCCTGATCATCCGGGAAGCTCTGCTGGGGCGGTCACGGTTCTCCGAGTTCCGGGACGCACTGGGCGTGGCGTCGGACGTTCTCAGCGCACGACTGGCCGAACTGGTGAGGGTTGGCGTCCTGGAAGTGGAGGACTACCAGGTACCTGGTGAGAGGCGGCGTAGCCGATACGTGCTCACCGAACCCGGACGTGGACTGGTTTCCGTGCTGGCGGCGATGGGCCAGTGGGGCCGCGTCCACCTGCCCCGGGAGGACAGTGCCCGTTACCGATTCGTCGAGGCAGCCACCGGCGAACCGGTCGTCGCGGGCTTCCACCGCACCGACGGTCGGCCGGTAGCCGCCGCAGAGGTGGCGTTGGTGGATCCTCACTCCACCTAGCTGCAACGACGTCCGGCAGTCATCTCACGGATACCCGGACCCGGCACGCGGTGGAAGCGTGATGCCCATGACGAGCGACCTTCTCCAGACGACACTGCGGGCCCACGGTGGCCTCGACCGTTGGAAGAAACTGACGTCGATCAGCGCGCACAGGAGTTTCGGTGGTGCAATCTGGGACATCAAACAAGTTCCGGGAATCGTCGATGACGGAGAGTTCACTGTCTGGATCAAGGATCAACGCACGTCGTTGCGTCCGTTCACCGCACCGGGACTGAAGACCGCCTACACCCCGGGTCGCGTCGGAATAGAGACCCTCGACGGCGACGTTGTCGAGGTGCTGGAGGAACCACGCTCGTCCTTCACCGGGCATTCTCTGGAAACTCCTTGGACGGCACTGCAACTGGCGTACTTCACCGGGTACGCGATGTGGACGTACACAGCGGAGCCGTTCAATCTCACCCTGCCCGGTGTGCAGACCGAGGAGGGCGAACCGTGGGCCGAGAACGGCCGCCGGTGGCGGCGTCTGCACGTGCACTACCCCGCGACCGTCGCCACCCACAGTTCACACCAGGTGCTCTACATCGACGATGACGGGCTCATCCGGCGCCGAGACTACGAAGTCGACATCGCGGGCGGTTCGCCTGCCGCCCAATATGTGTCGGACCACGACGCGATCGACGGCATCGTGGTACCGCGGACCCGCATGATCTACGTTCGCGCCGCCGACAACCACCCGATCCACGAGCAACTGGTGGTATCGATCGAACTGACCGGCGTAACGCTCAATTAGCGATCAGGGCCGGTTCCCAGCAAGGAATTCGGTGACCTCGCGGGCGAAGTCCGGTAGGTGCTGGAACAGAAAGCCGTGTCCCGCGTCGCTGTAGAGAACGATCTTGGCGTCGGGAAGCCTGCCGGCCATCGCATAACTCGCGTAAGCGTCGATCATGCGATCGTGTGCACCGTTGGCCACCAGAACCGGGACGGTGATGTCGTTCAGCCGGTCCCAGATGCGCGACCCGGTCGAGGCGATCACCTTCAGCTGTGCCGTCATCGTCTCGGCCGACACCGGCACGTGGTCGGGGGCAGTGGTGCGCCTGTCGAGCCTCCTCAGCGATTCCACACCCAGTTTGCGGCCAGGCTCGGTTTCCGGAAAGAACAGGTAGAGAAAATCCTCGTCGTCGTTGACGGGCTTGGTCGCCACCTGCCAGATCCGCGGATCAGGCCCGGGCATTCCCGGCACTCCCCCACCGGGTGTGCTACCGGCGACGACGAGCCTGCGCACCAGTTCAGGACGTTGAAGTGCGACTTCCTGGACGACGATGCCGCCCAAAGACCAGCCCAGCAGGTCGATCTCGTCCAGACCAAGGGCACCGACGAAGTCGATCAGCCCGCCCGCGAGCTCCGCCATGGTGGTGGGCGGGGTCCCGGTGCTCTTGCTGTGTCCCACGTTGTCGAAGACGACGACGTCGTGCGTTGCGGCGAGCCGATCGAGGAACGCCGGGTCCCAATGGTCCATGGTGCCGCGGAACCGCAGCGCCAACACAAGCGGCACTCCCGCTCCGGATCCGAACCGGCGGTAGGCGAAGCGCGCGCGCCGGCCCTGTACGTACTGCGTCTGCGCTTGCGTGGAGGGTGAGTGAATCATCTCGGATCTTCCTTCTTCTCAACGGCTTTTCATGTTCGACGGCCACCTTCTCGGCGTGCGTCCGGTATACGGGACGAGCCTGTCCAACGCGGCCGCGTCCGCGGCGACGGACACGGGATCGTCGAAACCTGCTGTTTCACGGCTCGCCGGCGTGATGATGTGGCGAGCCATGGCGAGGACGAAGTCGGCGTGTGCCGCGGTGATGCCGAGAGGCCGGTGCAGTGCCTGCGCGAAATCCCAACCGTGCACGACGAGTTCGACCGACAGCACGCCCAACGCCAGCCGGGCAGGCATGACCCGGCCCGCGAAAACGACCTCACCGGCAGTTCCGCGGCGCTGCCACACAGCGATGACCGCTTCGGTACTCGCAGCCACCCGGGCCTCGATGTCATCGTCGTGACTGACGACTTCAAACCGCACAAATCCGGCGTCCGCGGCGGCCCCCACCATCCTGACGGTTCCCACCAGGTGCTCTCCGAGCGCCGCGACATCGAACCCGGCGCACGGCGTGGGTAGGCCGCAGTCGTCGGGTGTGATGGCACTCAGCACGGGGCGCAGCGCGCTCAGTGCCGACTGAGGGCTCGACAGTTCGTCCATGTCTGCCCAGTGTGGTGTGGACGCGCGTGCTCCGGCATAGGTCACTCGACTGATTTCGGTGCACGTAACCCCACCGGTCGGCGTGTCATCTGTATGGGCCGACTGATGGTCATCACGCCTATACCGCATCCATGGCTGATCTGGTGTCGTGACCTCATGAGTTCATACCGTGCGTACCAGGTCACTGGTCGACGCAAATTCGAACTGGTGCAGTGCGAGATACGAGACCCCGCCGAAGAGCAGGTGCGCATACGCACGCTGGCGTGCGGGGTATGTCATAGCGACGCACTCGCCGTCGAGGGGCAGCGGCCGAATCCAGAGGAGCCTGTCGTTCCCGGTCACGAGGTGGTCGGTGTGGTCGACGCAGTCGGCAGCGGGATCCAGGAGCGTTGGCGAATCGGCGAACGTGTGGGCGTGGGTTTCCTCGGCGGTCAGTGCGGTCACTGCGACTACTGCCGCCGGGGCGACTTCGTGAACTGCCTCGACCAGCCCCTGACCGGGACGACGGTCGACGGTGGGTACTCGGAGATGCTGTATGTGCGGGAATCCGCGTTGGTCCGTGTTCCTGAGGGATTCGACGCGCTCACCGCCGCACCGTTGTTGTGCGCCGGTGTCACGGTGTTCAACGCGTTGCGCGCAGGCGACGCACCGCCCAACACCCTGGTTGCCGTGCAGGGCCTCGGCGGACTGGGGCACCTCGGCGTTCAGTACGCGAAGAAATTGGGCTATGAGGTTGCCGCGATAGCCCGCGGCACCGACAAGGCCGATCTGGCCGCCACCTTGGGGGCCGACCACTACATCGACAGTGCCACCGAGGACGTCGCCGCGGGACTCACCCGATTGGGTGGGGCGGCCGCCGTCGTCGCGACGGCCAGCAGCGGCCAATCGATGGCCGGCTTGGTGGCAGGGCTCAGGCCACGCGGGCGCTTGGTTGTCGTCGGAGCCGCCCCCGACCCGATACCAGTACAGACCCCGGACCTGATCTTCGGCGGCCGCACCATCGTCGGCAGCCTCACAGGCTCGGCAATCGACAATGAAGACAACCTCGCATTCAGCCTCAACCACCAGATCGCACCGATGATCGAGCGCATGCCGTTCACCGAGGCGCCCCAGGCGTACGAACGAATGATGTCCGGACACGCGCGTTTTCGCGTGGTTCTCGATTTCAGCTGAGCATTCCAGACCCTTCCATCGAAAGGCAGTGATCATGACAGTCACGTACCGCTCCGTCGAGGTCAGTCAACCCGGTGACGCTCTACGAATCACCGAGCGGACCGTACGCGAACCGGGGCCGGGAGAAGTCCGCATCCGCGTGCTTGCTTGCGGAGTCTGCCACTCCGATTCGCAGATCGCCGCCGGGCACCTGCCGGGCACCGTTTTCCCGGTGACACCCGGACACGAGGTGGCCGGACAGATCGACGCGATCGGCGCCGGTGTCGAGGAGTGGCAGATCGGTGACCGAGTCGCCGTCGGCTGGTTCGGCTTCTACTGCGGAAGCTGTTATCGCTGCCGCCGTGGCGATTTCGTCCACTGTGAACGGTCGAAGGTGACCGGGGCGGCCTTTCCGGGCGGCTATGCGGAAATGCTCGTCGTGCACCAGTCCGGACTTGCCCGCATTCCGGACACACTGAGCGCCACCGATGCGGCACCTCTGGCGTGTGCCGGGGTGACCATGTTCCACTCGCTACGCGAGTCAGGAGCCCGTCCCGGTGACGTCGTCGCCATCCTCGGTGTCGGCGGACTCGGTCACCTCGGAGTTCAATTCGCCGCCAAGATGGGGTTCGTGACGGTAGCCATCGCCCGCGGTAACGAAAAGGCGGACATGGCAATGCAGTTGGGCGCCCACCACTACATCGATGCGACCGCCGACGATGTGGCGAAGAAGTTGCGCGCACTCGGTGGCGCGCGGGTGGTGGCCGCAACTGCGACCAACCCGGCCGCCATCAGCGCGACCGTCGACGGACTGGCTCCCCACGGTGAACTGCTGACCCTCGCCGTCCTCGGCGAGTCCCTGCACGTCACGCCCCTGCAGCTGATCAACAGCTCAGGAACCGTCCACGGACATCCCGCCGGTGTCGCCGCAGACATCGAGGACACCCTGGAATTCGCGGCCGTACATGGCATCCGGCCGTGGATCGAGCCGATGCCGCTGCACGAAGCTGCGACAGGATACGACCGCATGATGCGAAATGAAGCCCGGTTCCGCGTCGTGCTCACCATGCCGCAACCGGCGTAGCCGCCGCCCGTTCAGCGGCTCAGTCGTTCCCGCGCGGCGGTAGCTGGACAGCAACGCCGCCGGACGCGTGTTCGGGTCCGGCGTCGGGATGCTCGGCCGGTACCCGGCCGCGGAACCGCGCGGCTTCGCTGGGGCCCTTGGGGGCATTTTCGCGATCGGGGCTGCGGTACGGACCGGGCTTGGGTCGCGGCGTCCCGCCCGGGAAGGCCAACCGGAAGATGGTGCGTTGCACGGTGAACCACTGGTGGCCGAACGGCCCGGAGTTGTAGGGCAGCTCGTAGCGTTCGCAGATGTCTTTCACCTTCGGCGCTATCTCGGCGTAGCGGCTGCTGGGCATGTCCGGGAAGAGATGGTGCTCAACCTGATATCCCAGATTGCCGCTGATGATGTGGAACAGCGGGCTGCCCTCGATGTTGGCCGCGCCGAGGAGCTGGCGCACGTACCATCCGCCGCGGGTCTCGTTCTCCACCTCCTCCTCGGTGAACGTCCACGTCTGATCGGGGAAATGTCCGCAGAAGATGATGGCGTGGGCCCACACGTTCCGGATGACGTTGGCCAGTGCGTTCGCCGCCAGGGTCCGCAGGTAGGTGCTCTCGACACCGGCCACCTGCCGGTCGAGCAGACCGGCCACCGTACCCACGCGGCGGTTGCCGGTGATGCGGCGTAGCCGGTTGCCGAGGCGGCTGTGCGGCGGTCGCGGCAACCGCCCACGTAAGGCCAACTGCGCCAACGCGAATGCGCCGGCACTGATCATCGGCCACCCGAGGTAGTCCTTGACGATCTGTTGGCGGGCTTTCACGCCGATCTCCTTGAAATCGTCTTTGAGGTCGGCGAATGTCTTCTGGCCGCGGATGAGCCCTTCGATGTCTGTGTCGTGGACCGCCACGCCCCATTCGAACAGCAACATGAGCAGCAGGTTGTAGAGCGGCTGACCGAGGTTGCCGGGGCGCCACTTCTGATGCGGATCGATCCGCATGATCTCGTACCCGAGATCTTTGTCCTTGCCCAGGATGTTGGTGTAGGTGTGATGGATGTAGTTGTGGGAGTGCTTCCACGCTTTGGCGCTGGAGGCCGTGTCCCAATCCCACACCGAGGAATGCACGTCGGGGTCGTTCATCCAATCCCATTGCCCGTGCAGGATGTTGTGGCCCAGTTCCATGTTCTCCAGGATCTTGGCCATGCTCAGGCACGCGGTGCCCAACACCCACGCGGTGCGAGATCGCGACGCCAGTAGCAGCACGCGCCCGGCCACGATGATCTGGCGCTGCACCGAGATCACCGTCTTGATGTAATGGCGATCCCGTTCATCGAGTTCGGCGAACACCTCGTCGTGGATGGCGTCGAATTCTTTGGCGAGTTTCTCGAGATCCTGCTCGCTGAGCCGGTGCAGCGGACTCGGTGCCGTGATGACCATGAGGATCCCTTCTGTTCCAGAGCGGTCTAGAGTTCGATTTCGACGTCGCCTTCGGCGGCGTTTATGCAGATGCGGACGTCCTGGCCGGTGGGCTCGGCGATCTCGCCGGAACGTAGGTCGCGCACCTTCCCGGATCTCACTGTGCCGGTGCAGGTGTGGCAGATCCCGATGCGGCAGCCGTAGGCGAGCTTGAGCCCTGCCTGTTCACCGGCTTCGAGTATCGGTGTGCCGCCGCCACATTCGGCGGTGGTCTCGCTGTCGAGGAAGGTGACGGTGCCGCCGTTGCCGGCGCCGGCGTCGCCACCGATCTTGGGCTGGAACCGCTCGTAGTGCAGGCGGTCGCGATCGCCGTGCTGCTCCCAGTGGTCGATCAGCGCATCGAGCAGCTCCCCTGGACCGGAGCAGAATGCCTCGCGCTCTCGCCAGTCCGGGCACACGTCGTCGAGTTCCTGTGGCTTGAACCGGCCGCGTTCGGAGGTGAGTCGCACGTCCAGGCGCAGCCCGTCGTGCCGACGCTCCAGGTCCTCGAGGTCCGGCAGGAACATGACGTGCTCCCTTGTCCGATCCGAGTGCAGGACCACGACGTCGTCGCAGGCGTCTCGATGGTCGAGGCTGCGCAGCATGCTCATGATCGGCGTGATGCCGCTGCCTGCGCTGATGAACAGCATCTTGGCGGGCAACGCCTCGGGCAGGGTGAACTGCCCCTCGATCTCTCCGAGGCGCACGAGTTCGCCGGGCTGGATCTTCTCCACCAGGTACGGCGACACGACACCGCCGTCCACCTTCTTGGGGGTGACGCTGATCAGACCGTCCTCGGATTGGGGATCCGACGTGAGCGAGTAGGCCCGCCAGTGATATCTGCCGTCGATCACCAGACCGAGCCGCACGTACTGGCCGGGCAGGTGACCGGGCCATTCGTGGCTCGGTCGGATCAGAACGCTCGCGGCTTCCGATCCCCGCGGCTCGATGCGCTCGACCCGGCCGCGCAGCTCTTTGGTGGTCCACAGCGGATTGACCAACTCGAGGTAGTCGTCCGGCCGGAGGGGCTTGAACAGGTGCCGGATGGCGCGCAGGAACAATCGCCGGCCCCTCGGGACGCGCGGTTGAGCACCCCTTTCCGCCATGCAAGATCTCCTTCTGCGCACTCGCCAGTTGTGAGCCACGCCACCGCTCCTGCGGGTAGCCGCCACGACGCGGCTTGAAACGCTTCCGGAGGTTTCTTTCCCCGTGAATCGAGCCCCGTCGAGAACGTTCCCGTCGACGTGCACGTTTCAAGTCGACGCCGGCCTGACGTGCACGAGGGGGATGCGATTGACAACGTTCGTTCTGGTCGCCGGGGCATGGCACGGAGCTTGGTGCTGGTACAAGGTCGCACCGCTGCTCGAAGCGCTGGGACACACCGTTGTCATGCCTGACCTTCCGTCCCTGGGCCGGGACATGACCCCCGTGTCCGAGGTATCGCTGGCCATGTGGCGCGACCATCTGGTCGACATCGTGGAGGCGCAGCCCGGACGGACGGTGCTGGTCGGCCACAGCCGGGGAGGAGCCGTCATCAGCGAGGTGGCCGAGCAACGGCCGGAACTCATCGAGGCACTCGTCTACGTCGCTGCCTATCTTCCGACGAACGGAACCAGTGTGCACGACCAGGCCGCGGCGGGCGGAGACAGCATATTGATGCGCAACTCTTATCTGTCTGCTGATGGAGTGACACTGCTCCTCGCCGACGAAGCACTACGGCCCGCGCTGTACAGCGAGTGTTCGGCCGAAGACGTCACTCTCGCCAGGCTGTGTATCCGACCGGAACCTGCGGCGCCCGCGCTCACCGCGGTGGCACTGAGTGACGACCGCTTCGGCGCCGTTGCGCGCGACTACGTGGAATGCCTGCGCGACAACGCCATTCCCATCGCTCACCAACGCCGTATGCAACGTGCTCAGCCACCACGCCGCACCCTCGCACTCGACACGGACCACTGCCCGTTCTTCTCCCAGCCGCGTCAACTCGCCGAGTTCATCTCAGGTGCAGCCTCTCGGTGAAGGTTGTCGCCCGCCCGGATCTCCCGCACGAACGACGCGATGGCCTCTCCGATCTGGTCTGCGCTGTCCTCCTGGAGGAAATGGGTTCCCGGCACGGTGATCTCGGTCTGATTCGGCCAGCTGCGCACGATGTCGAGGATGCGTTGCTTGCCCTGGATCACCCCGGGATCGGCGCGGATGAACAGCTTGGGAATGTCACTCGTGGCCAGCCATTCACCGAAGTCCTCGATGACGGCGACGACCTCGGCGGGTTCACCGGCGAGCGGAACGTCGCGCGGCCATGACAGCGTGGGCCGTCGATCCTCGCCGGCGTTGAGGAACGGCCGACGGTAGTGAATCATCTCCTCCTCGCTGAGGGTGCGCATCACGATCGACGGCAACACCCCCTCGATGAAGGCGTTGTTCTCCAACACCATCTCCTCGCCCTGCGGGGAGCGCAAACCACGGAACATCTGGGCGACCTCGTCGGGGAAATCGTCCCATTCCATCGGCACCGAGACGGTTTCCATGTGCACGATGCCTGCGACCCGGTCGCGGTGCCGGTTGGCCCAATCGAATCCGAGCGCCCCACCCCAGTCGTGTAGTACGAGCGTGACGCGATCACCGAGATCGAGTGCATCCCACAGCGCGAACAAGTAGTCGCGGTTCTCGTGGTAGTGATAGCTGTCAGGGCCTGAACCGTCGAGCTTGTCCGACGCGCCCATCCCGATCAGATCACATGCGACGAGCCGGCCGAGCCCTTCGGTGTGCGGCAGCACGTTGCGCCACAGGTACGACGAACTCGGGTTGCCGTGTTGGAACACGATGGCATCGCCGCGGGCCTCGTCAATGTAGGCCATCCGTTTACCGTTGATCTCTCGGTACTGCAGCCGGCCGTACGGCTCGGATCCCGGCATCGGGCACCACCTTTCGCAGCGGAAGTACTTCGAACGTATCGAGCGCTCATCGTGAGCGACACCGGCCCGATGGCCAACACCCGCCGGGATATTGCCGACTCCGCGGGGGACCAACTGGCATTATGTCGGCGATAAAGGACGATCTTGCCATCGCGCATTAGGCTGTTGTCATGCGCAGAGTTGCGGTCTTGGCAGTCCCCGACGTCGTCGCGTTCGACCTGAGCATTCCCATCGAGGTGTTCGGCCGAGTTCGACTGGCCGACGGTATGAATGGATACCGCGTCCAAGTGTGTGGCACCGAGCCGACGGTGTCGGCGGGCCCGCTGCGCATCGCCACCGATCACGGTCTTGAGGCACTGGCCGATGCGGACACCATCATCGTGCCCGGCCGCGAGAACCTTCCGACCCAGACCCCTGCCCCGGTTGTCACCGCCCTTCGCGACGCCTATGCGAGCGGCGCCACCATCGCCTCGATCTGCACCGGCGCGTTCGTTCTGGCAGATACCGGTCTGCTCGACGGTCGGCGTGCGACCACCCACTGGGCCGCGGCTGACCTGTTCCGCGCCAATTTTCCGGCCGTTGATCTCGATCCCGACGTCCTCTACGTCGATGCCGGGCGGATACTCACGTCGGCGGGAGCGTCGGCCGGCGTCGACCTCTGTTTGCACATGGTGCAGCGCGATCACGGGGCCGCCGCTGCCGCCAACGCGGCCAAGATGGCGGTGGCGCCACTTCACCGCAGTGGTGGTCAGGCGCAGTTCATCATCCGAAATCAGCCTCCTGCCAGCGTGATCGGTGAGAAGACGCATTTGAGCGAGGTGCTCGTGTGGATCGAGCAGAACGCCCACCGCGAGCTGACCCTGTCCGACATCGCCGATCACGCCGCGACGAGTATCCGCACCCTCAACCGCCGTTTTCAGGCCGAGACCGGCCAGACACCCATGCAGTGGGTCACCGGCGTGCGGATCCGTCACGCGCAAGAGCTACTCGAGCGGACGTCACTCAGTGTCGAGCGGATCGGCCGTGACGTGGGGTTCACCTCCGCGGCCAATTTCCGCGAGCAGTTCCGCAGGCTCAGTGGCGTCGCGCCGCAGGTCTACCGGAACACCTTTCGCGAACGCACTCAGGACATTCCGCACACCACGAGTACCGCCTTGGCATCGGCGTAACCGAGGGCCTTTCCAGGTCAGCGCTCGGTCAGCGCGGGAATCTCCGGGTGGTCGCGCAGTGCGTCGACGACGGCGTGCACGGCCGGGCGGGCCGCACTGCGGCGAAACGCCGCGGCGACGTTGCGGTGCACGGGCAGGGTGAGCTCACGGGTCAGCACCTTCTGTTCCGGGCCGACCGCCAGGGCCGGCAGCAGTGCGACGGAGCCCTGCGTCTGCACATGGTGCACCAACAGCGACACGGTGCTGAACCGACCTGCCACGCGCGGTTCGAAACCGCTTTGGCGGCACAGCCGTAACGTGAGTTCGGCCATGTAGGAGTCGGGCCGGTCGCACACCCACGTCTCGTCACTGCACGTGGCGAGGTCGACCACCGGTCGGCGGCCCAGGTGATGATCCTGCGGCAGCACCAGCACGATCGGGTCGGTGCCGATCGCGACGATGTCGAGATCGTCTCCCCACGGGAATTCCATGTAGTCCGTGGTGGTGACGATGACGTCGACCTCGCTGGCCCGCAACGCCGCCCCGCTCTCGTGGGGTTCGAGTTCGATCAACTCGAGGTGCAGATGCGGATGGGTGTCGGCGAGACGCGCGGATGCCGGTATCCCCAAGGTGGGGATCGCGCTCTGGAACAGCCCCAGCCGGACCGTGCCGACAGGTTCGTCGCTGAGTTCCCGCAGCTCGGCCTCGACGGCGGCCATCCGGTCGATGATCTCCCGTCCGCGCCGTGCCAGTAGCAGTCCGGTCGGGGTCAGGCGCACGCGGCGGCCTGCGCGTTCCAGCAGCCGGGTGTGGGTCTCGCCCTCCAGGAGCGCGAGCTGTTGGGAGACCGTGGAGGGGCTGAGGTGCAGCGCCTCTGCGACCGACCTGACCGTGCCGAGCGTGTCCAACAGGCTCAGCATCTGAAGTCGCCACGGATTCAGCACCTGTTGATTGTTGTACGGATCCACCGAACAGGAAAGTGGATGATCGTTGCTGGACGTAAACAGCGCCGGGTCCTAGCGTGTGACGCATGGACCCCGTCTCGCAGCTCGAAGCCGACGCGCGCCACCTCGTCCGGTACTCCGGGCGCGGCGGCTTCACCCCCACCGTGATCGGTTCGGCACGTGGCTCTTTGATGTTCACCGAGGACGGCCGCGAGCTGATCGACTTCACGTCGGGCCAGATGAGCGCCATCCTGGGGCATTCGCATCCGGAGATCGTCGCCACCGTTCAGTCGCAGATCGCTCACCTCGACCATCTCTACAGCGGGATGCTGAGCCGTCCGGTCATCGAACTCTCCCGCCGGCTCGCCGAGACGCTGCCCCCGACCCTGGACAAAGTGCTGCTGCTGAGCACCGGTGCGGAGTCGAACGAGGCTGCCGTGCGTATGGCGAAGCTGGTCACCGGCAAGCACGAGATCGTGTCCTTCGCCCGATCCTGGCACGGCATGACGCAGGCTGCCGCCAACGCCACCTACAGCGCGGGCCGCCGCGGTTACGGGCCCGCCGCACCCGGTAACTTCGCGCTTCCTGTGCCCCACCGGTTCCGCCCGGACATCACCGACGAACTCGGTGAACTCGACTGGCGGCGGCAGCTCGATCTCGGTTTCGACCTGATCGACGCGCAGTCGGTGGGCAGTCTGGCGGCGTGCCTGATCGAGCCCATCCTCAGTTCCGGCGGCATCATCGAACTCCCGCCGGGTTACCTGGCCGCACTGGCGCAGAAGTGCCGCGAACGCGAGATGTTGCTGATCGTCGACGAAGCGCAGACCGGACTGTGCCGGACGGGTGACTGGTACGCCTTCGAGCACGACGGCGTGGTCCCCGACATCCTCACCCTGTCGAAGACCCTCGGTGCCGGCCTGCCGCTGGCCGCGGTGATCACCAGCTCGGAGATCGAGCAGCGCGCCCACGAGCGTGAATTCCTGTTCTTCACAACGCATGTCAATGACCCGCTGCCGGCGGCAGTCGGTCTGACCGTGCTCGATGTGCTGTCGCGCGACCGTCTCGACGTGCGGGCGCGTGAACTCGGGCAGCGTCTGCGGGCCGGGCTCGACGAGCTGGCCGGCCGGCACCCGATCGTCGCCGACGTGCGCGGCCGGGGTCTGCTGCTCGGCATGGAACTCTCCGCCGACGACACGCCGGGTGTGAGCGCCGATCAGCTCGGCGCGGTGGTCACCCGTCGCTGCTTCGAGCTCGGACTGCACATGAACATCGTCCAGTTGCCCGGTATGGGCGGCACGTTCCGCCTGGCACCACCATTGACGGCCACCGACAACGAGATCGATCGGGCCCTCGAGATCATGGACGAGGCTCTGGCTTACGCGCGCGAACCGGCCGTGCACCGGTCGTGAGGTATCTAATGCTGGGGTGCGCCGAGTTCGGTGAAGCAGAACTTGCCGCCGACCAACCGCACGTCGGCTCCCTGGCCTGACTCCTCGACGTGGGCGAGGATGTCCTGCGCGAACACCTCGGAGTCGTCCTGCGGGTGGTAGCCGATCTGTTCGCCGGCCTCCAGGGACCACCACCGTCGGGTGTTGCGGGAGATGCCCCACACGATCCGGAATCCCGGCTCGGGTGTGGCGAGGCATGCCTCCAACAGCCGCGCCCCGTCGTCCGGCGACATCCAGGTCCACAGCGACCTTGCGTCCCAGGGCTTCTCGAAGCACGAGCCGATCCGCAGGCAGGTCACATCCATTCCGTAGCGGGAGTGGAACAGGCTACCCAGCGCTTCCAGCGCCGCCTTGCTGAAACCGTAATAGGTGTCGGGACGGGGCAAGATGTCGGCGCGCAGACCGTCCGGACCCGCCTCCTCCTTGCCGTAGAAACCCACGGCGTGGTTGCTCGAAGCGAGCACCACTCGTTCGACGCCCGCGTCGCGCGCCTGCTCGAGCAGCACCCGGGTGCCGTCGATGTTGTTGGTGAGGATGTCCTGCCACGGTGCCTCGACGCTGATACCCCCGAGATGGATCACGGCGTCGACGCCGTCGCAGGCATCGCGCATCACCTTCTCGTCGGTCACCGACCCCTGAAGCACCTCCACGTCCTCGCCGTCGGCGGGAGGCTCCGGAGTGACCAGGTCCAGCAGGCGCAGCGTTCGTCCCTCCCGCGCCAGCCGGGGCCGCATCAACCGGCCCAAACCACCGTTCGCACCGGTGATGAGCACTGTCTGGGTCATCACGCTCCTTCCTGTCTCAGGGCCGATCGGACCGGCGCAACGCAGCGATCCGGTCCAGGTACTCGGCGTACTGCTCGCCGTATTTGTCGATGACCGACTTGGTGGCCGCGCGCCAGGGCGCGATGTCGTCGACGCGGGTGATCGTCACCCCCGCCTCGCGCAGCTTCTGCATGTCGGCGTCGACCTGCTCGTTCCACTTCTTTCGCTGGTACGGCACCGCGTCGAAGGCGGCCTGCTGCAACAGGTTCTGGTCCTCGGTGGGCAGATCCTCCCACACGCTTCGGTTGACGATGAGGATCTCGGCCACGCGCATGTGTTCGTCGAGCGTGAAGTTCGGCGCGACCTCGTAGTGCGACGCCGAGAAGTAGCTCGGTGCGTTGTTCTCCGCCCCGTCGAGAAGACCGCTCTGCAACGAACTGTAGACCTCGCCGTAGTTCATCGGTGTCGGAGAGCCGCCGAGCGCGCTGATGAAATCCATGATCACCGCTGCCTGTTGCACGCGGAACTTGAGCCCGCGCACGTCCTCGGGTGTGGTGATCACCCGGTCGGTCGTGTAGAAGCTGCGCGCGCCCGGATCGAAGTAGCAGAGCCCCTTGAACCCGGCACGGTCCAACTCGCCGAGCAGCTTGCGGCCCCCGTCCTCGGCATCGAGGAACCGCCACATGTGGTCGGCGTCATCGAAGATGAACGGCAGGCCGAACAGTCCCATGGGACCGGCGAACTCGGCCATCGGCGCGGAGCTCACCCGGGTCATCTCGATGACGCCCAGTTGGACCTGCTCGATGATGTCGGACTCCTCGCCAAGGCGTCCGCCGGCATAGACCTGGATATCGATGCGACCGCCGCTACGTTCCCGGACCAGGTCGGCGAACCGCTTGTCACCGAGGGTGGTGGGGTAGTTCTCGGGGTGGGTCTCGGCTAGGCGGAACCGGTGCTGCGCCCCTGTCCCGCTTCCGCCAATTCCGCAGGCGGCCAAGGGAACTGCGGCCAGCGACGCGGCCGCAGCAGCGCCGGCCTTGAGTGCGGTGCGCCGACTGAACGCTGTGGGGCGCCGGATCTGAGCGGTCATGATTCCCACTTTCTAGAGGCCGAGCAGGCCCGGTAGGGCCAGGGACAACTGCGGCAGGAACGTGATGAGCAGGAGCACCAAGAGCATGGGGACCAGGAACACCGGGAGTGCCCGTGAGACCTTCTCGATCGAGATCTGGCCGATCGCAGCCCCGACGAACAGGACGTTGCCGACCGGCGGCGTGATGAGACCGATGGCGAGGTTGAGCAGCAGCATGATGCCGAACTGGACCGGGTCCATCCCGATACTCGTGGCGACCGGCAGCAGGATCGGCGTCATGATCAAGATCAGTGGTGCCATGTCCATCACGGCGCCGAGCGCGAGCAGCAGCAGGTTGATCACCAGCAGGATGACGATCTTGTTGTCCGAGAGGCCCAATAGTGCTTGGGTGACCGCCTCGGGGACCTGGAGGAAGGTCAGGAAATACCCGAACGCCCCGGCCGCCGCGATGATGAACAGCACGATCCCGAGCGTTCGTGCGGTGCGCTGGAGGATCGGGATGAAGCCCGACAGCGGGATGTCGCGGTACACGAAGAAGGTCAGGAAGAAGGCGTAGACACAGCCGATGGCCGCGGACTCGGTCGCGGTGAAGATGCCACTGAGGATTCCGCCGAGGATGATCACCGGCATCAGCAGGCTCAGCAGCCCTTCCCACACGATGCGTGGGACCTCACTGACCGGGACGAGGGTCTCCTTGGGGTACCCACGGCGGACGGCGAGCAGGTAGGCCAGCACCAGAAGCGACAAGCCGATCAGCAGACCGGGGACGATGCCTGCGACGAACAGGGCACCGATCGACACCCCGCCCGCGGCCATCGAGAAGATCACCAGGTTGTGGCTGGGCGGAATCATCACGGCCTGAGCGGCTCCGGTGATGGTCACGCAGACGGCGTAATCGGCGTCGTACCCTTTCTGTTTCATCATCGGGATGGTCGCCGACCCGATGGCCGAGACGTCGGCGACCGACGAACCCGATAGTGCACCGAAGAAGGTGCTGGAACCGATGTTGATCATCGCCAGGCCGCCGCGCAGCCAGCCGACGAACAGACTCGCGAACGCGATCAGTCGCCGGGAGATCCCGCCGGCGGCCATGATCTCGCCCCCGAGGATGAAGAACGGGATGGCGAGCAGCGCGAAGATGTCGAGGCCCGCGACCATCCGCTGCCCGACGATGGGCAGCGGCAGGTCGAGATAGAACGCCTCGAAAACCGCCGCCAGCGCCAGCGCCAGGGCGATCGGGATGCGCAGCAGGATGAGCACGGCGAATCCTCCGATGAGGATTCCCACAGCGATGGGGTCGATGGACACGCGAACTCCAGCTCAGTCGATGGGGGCGTCGTCGGCCGGTGTCCCCAGGTAGCGCTGGGTTTTCACACCGAAGACCTGCAGGACGGTGTAGAGGCAGATCATCGCCCCGGCCACGGGCAGCACCACGTAGAGGACGCTGCGCGGTAGTCCGGTGCCGGGCAGCGTCGCAAAACGGGTGGCCGCGGCGAAGCTGATGCCCTGGTAGATGAGGTAGAGCCCGAACAACAACGCCAGCAGTGGGCTCAGCCACTCGACGATCCGCCTCGTCGCGGGCGGGAATCGGTCGACGACGAACGTCAGCGCGATGTGCGCCCCCTCGCGGAAGCCGAGGGCGGTCATGAGAAACCCGATCCACACCATGAGGATTCGCGCGGTCTCCTCGGTCCAGCCGGGCGTGCTGCCGAGGACCTGTCTGTCCCACACCTGCCAAAGGACCACCAGGAGAACGGCACAGAGACACAGCAGGACCAAGGCCTCGAACACGGTGTCCAGCCCACGCCAAATCTGTTTCAGGAGTGTCATCGTTCTCTCAGATCCTTGATGTCGTCGGGGCCGACCGTGCCGCCTCGCCGAGCAGGTGCCTGCGGTCCGGTCCAGCGAGCCCGAGATGGTAGAGATGCAGCTCGCGGGCCCCGGCCTCCAGAAGAGCCGCGACGTGCGGCCCGAACGAGTCCTCGGTGGTCGGCGGCAGCACGGTGATGTACGACGCAGGCACGGCACGCCCGTCGAGGGCCTTCACCAGGTCGCGGACCGTCTCGATCGAACTGCCACCGGTTGCCCAGCACTGCGATACCACCACATCGACGTCGTCGGCCGCCGTCGGCGTCAAGCCGGGTAGAGCTCCGGTCGCCCACGGGTCGGGCTGTGCGTGCAAGGCGATCTCCAGCGGCGCGACTGTTCGCACGGCGTCGATCACTCTGTGCCGCAACATATCCGTGGCCGCATGCCGGATCGCCAGGAGCGTGTCCAGGACGGTGTGGTCGGGTGCACCGGCGCGCAGGCTCGCGACGATCCGGTCCGGGTCGAGGCCCCGAGCCCGCCAGGTGTCTCGGCAGGCAACGCAGCAGCAGATCGACAGCAGCCGTTGGGTTTCCGCGTCGTAGGCGCCCTCGGTCTTTTCGTGGTGCCCGCCGTGCACGATGCCGAGCTGGCCACAGGCCTCCAGCACGACCGAGGAGCAAGGCACGCCACGCACCGCCTCGGCAGCCAACGTGGCGGCGTACTCGCGCACCTCGGCTGACTGCGGGCAGAGTGCGTAGGGATACGGCTCGCCGAAACAGTTCACCACGGCCACATCGGGATTCGCCTCGCCGAGCCGAGTGGAGTGGGTCAGCACGATCCACGCGGCCACCTCGATCCCGGCGTCGATCAGTATGGCGGCGGCGTGGCCGAACGGGTCGTCATCGTTCACCCAATCCGCGGGCGCGGGCACCAGCCGTCGATTCGGCCAGGCCTCGGGGCGTATCGGCCGGTACAAGGCGGCGTGGCGCGCGGTGACCAGCCGGGTGCGCGGGTGCAGCGGAGTCGCGGCCCGGGTGGAGTGGTACGCCGCGGCAAGCGCGACCCGCGAGATTCCGAGTGCCCGGGCTCGGTCGACGAAACCCGGGTCTCCGATGACATCCCACGGATAGGCATATCCGACCACACGCGCCGAACCACCGGGCTCGCGATCGGTTGCCGTCATCGTGCTCCTGAGTGTCGCGGGATACTCAACCGCCCTTATATGACGCGGGCCACATCACATTGGCACTCCGACAAATCGCTGTCCAAACCCAATTTCGCATCGATCGATACGCTCATTGCATCAATTTGCCGGCACGATCCCCGGTGTTGGATCTGCAGTTCGGCGAGGAGTTTCCCGCGAGGTCAGAGCCTGCCGACGATGCGCTCCGGGGTCACGCGTACGACGGTCATCGCGACATCCCCGTAACGGGCGGCGGCGTCGGCGTTACCCTCGGCGTAGGTCTTCCCGGTGTACTTGACTGCCAACGCATCTCGCAGTTGGTGGCCACCTTCGGTGTGCAGCGTCGCCTTGCCGTGAATCACGGCATATGTGTACGGCTCGTCGGGCGGGCTGAGCAGAATGCTCACCCGCGGGTCACGCCGCAGGTTGCGTTCCTTGCGGCTGCCTGTCGCAACCGCGAACAACACGTCGTCGCCGTCGCGGCCGACCCAGACCACCGACTGCTGCGGTGCACCGTCGGGGTCGATGGTGGCCACCGTCCCGAACACCGGTGCGTCGAGCACCTGACGGAGCCGGGCCGGTGACACGCCCATGGCAGCCGACGCCAGCGAGCTCAGCAGCACGGTGGTCTGGTCGTACAACCGGTCAGCGAGTGCCGCGTCGAACGCCGGGCCGTGCACATCAATGGGCCTACCCTCCACGACCGCGGTCAGCGGCTCCGCTGGAGGATGATCCAGGATGTCGAGGATCGGCACGATCGCGTCTTCGACCGGTTGCGCCGTCGCGCGTATCTGCTCGATCCGGTCCGCCGTGGCCGCGTCGTACTCACCGGAGAACCCGGTGTTCACCACACCCGGGTGCACCAACACGTACCGCGTCTTCGGCGACACCCGCCTGCGGGCGAAGCCGACCCCCAGCAGATCGTTGAGCTGGCCGCCTTGGGCGAGAATGCGCTGCGGCTCGTAGTCGTGCTCGCCGCCCAGATCGTCCCAGCGGATCGAATCCGTGCCGCTGCCAGGGCCGCTCACATTCAGGATGACCGGCGCCTCGGCCGCGTCCAGCAGGCCCACCAAGCGGTGGCTGAGCACGAATCGGCTCAGGTAGTACAGCGCGAAGGTGTGCTCCAGACCCTCGGCAGTCACTGCCCGTGTGGTCCGGAAATGCCGAGCGCACAGCACCAGTCCGTCGATCTCGGAGATGCAGTTGCCGATCTCGTCGATCGCTCGGCGGGTCTGGCTCACCAGGCTGAGGTCGGCGACCACGAAGTGCGCCCGGTCGACAGCACCGATATCGGCCGCGGAATCGAGGAATGCCTGGCCTTTCGCGGTGTCACGCCCGATCACCACGACCTCATGTCCGAGCTTCAACCGGTTCGCCGCAATCGCCTTGCCGATGCCGTCGGTACCACCGGAAATGACAAACGTCCCCACTGACTGACTCCCTTGTCCGCGACCCCTTTACGGGAGCTACATGGATCAGGGGTGATCTATTCCGGGCCGGGTGCCGTGTCGGCGAGCACGGGCCCGGACTGCCTCGTCGAGCAGCGTGTCCGCCAATCGTGCCGTTGCCGGCGTCATGCGATCAGCCGGCGGCGAGGCCAGGTACACCTGCCATATCACCGCGATCTCCAACGTCACGGCGGTCAGATTGCCGAGTCGACGGGCTTCGGATGCCGGCATGAGTGCCGTGCCGAGGCCATTGGCGACCAGGTCGGCGACGGCGGCGAAGCCCGCGGGAACCTCATACTGGGTGCGCGCCTGCACCCCCGCCGCACGGAACGCATCGTCGGTCAGACGGCGCAGTCCGAACTCTGGAGGAAATCCCACGAGATCCTCGGTTCCGAGTACATCCAGGCTTACGCGTCGTCGCCTTGCGACCGGGTGGTCGGGTCGGCAGACGAACACCATCGGCTCCTCGAACAGCAGCCGCATCTCGAGTTGTGGTGGAAATCGGTTGGGTACGGAGATCAGCGCCAGGTCCAGGGATCCTTCGATCAAGGCGGACAGGTACGCGGAGGCACCGGATTGGCTCAGCCGTAGGCGTAGCCGAACGTGCGGGTGTGCGCGGTGAAAGTCACCGAGCGCACGGGCCACGTCCATCGGACCGAAGGAGATCAGCGAGCCGAAATCGACTGTGCCCGAGAGTTCACCGCGAAATTCGCTGACCACGTCAACAGCATTTCGGGCTTCGCGCAGCACGCCGAGGGCGTATGTACGGAACCGGTCCCCCGCGGCGGTGAGGCTGATTTGCTGCCGTGTGCGGTCGAAGAGTTCGACCCCGAGTTCGCGTTCCAGTTTGGCCACTGAACTCGACAGTGCCGATTGCACGACATGCACACGCTGGGCGGCGCGGGTGAAGCTCAGCTCCTCGGCAACGGCGACGAAGTGTTCCAACTGTCGCAACTCCATACCGAACACTATCTCTCTGAGAGATGACCCTTATCTAAAACAATCGCTGGACTTGATGACACGACAGCGATGTGCTGGAGGCATGAACACAACACCGTTCGGTGACGTCGCCGGCTTCCGCGTGAGCAGAAGGCAGTTCGGCCGCATCAGCGCGATCACCGCCGGCGTGGCCACCTTGGCGGCATGTGGGTCCCCGTCGGCCCCGCAGGCGCCGACCCCTCCGTCGACGCCGGCACACGTTCTGGGCCAGGTCAATCAGCTGACTGCCGGCGATCTCGATGTCGGCTACGTGGAAGCCGGCCCTGCCACCGGCCAACCCGTCATCCTCCTGCACGGCTGGCCCTACGACATCCACAGCTACGCCGACGTTTCGGCGCTGCTGGCCGCCCAGGGGTTCCGCGTCATCGTGCCCTATGCGCGGGGCTTCGGATCCACACGGTTCCTGTCGAAGGACACCCTCCGCAACGGACAGCAGGCCGCACTGGCGCACGACGTGCTGGCGCTGATGGATGCACTGGACATCCGGGACGCGATCCTGGCCGGATACGACTGGGGTGGACGCACCGCCAACGTGGTGGCCGCTCTGTGGCCGCAGCGCTGCAGCGGCCTGGTCGCCGTCAGCGGCTACATTGTCGTCAACCTCGCGAGCAATCTGCAGCCGCTGGCCCCACAGGCCGAGCACGGCTGGTGGTACCAGTACTACTTCGCCACACCGCGCGGTGAACGCGGCTACCGGGAGCACACCCGCGACTTCAACCGGCTGATCTGGCAGCTCGCCTCCCCGGCTTGGCAATTCAGTGACGAGGCCTACGCACAGAGCGCGGCGTCGTTCGACAACCCCGATCACGTGGAGATCGTCATCCACAACTACCGCTGGCGCCAGAGCCTGGCTGCCGGCGAACCCCGCTTCGACGCCGACGAGCAACGCCTCGCCGAGCGGCCACCCATCGTCGTCCCCACCATCACCATCGGCAGCGACTTCGATGGCGCTGCCAAGGACGGCGCAGCGTATCGCGCGCTCTACACCGGCTGGCACCAGCATCGAGTTCTCGACGGCATCGGCCACAACGTGCCACAGGAGGCACCCGAGGCCTTCGCCGCGGCCGTCGTCGACGTCCACGCCCAGAGAGGCAGCCACCGATGAATGATCGGGCCGGCGCGGGTCACGGGCTCCGCCCACTGATGGCCCTGTTGTCCAACCGGGTGGTGGCCGACGCACTGGCCCGAACGTTCGCCGCGACGGTCAATCCGGCACCCAAACCCGGAGTTCGCTTCTCGGACATCACCTGCCGCACATCAGATGCCGCGATCCCGACGCGGCACGGGACTGTCTTCGCTCGCATCTATCATCCGCCCGCAGCGGGGGCCACGTCGGCGGTGTACGTCAATGTCCACGGTGGCGGCTTCGTCGTCGGTCACCCGGAACAAGACGACCCGTGGTGTCGTTACCTCGCCACTCACGCCGAAGTCGTGGTGGTCAACCCAGACTATGTATTGGCTCCCCGGCACCGATTTCCCGCGGCCTCACAACAAATCTACGACGTCGTGTGCTGGGCGGCCGCTCCCGACCGGGACTGGGACGGCAGCCGCATATGCGTCGGTGGACAGAGCGCGGGCGGCAACCTCAGCGCCGCGGCCGCGCGACTGGCCTTGCGACACGGCACGCCCCGCATCTCGCTGCAGGTCCTGCACTACGCGCCGCTCGACCTCGTGACACCCACGCGTGACAAACCTTCCACCATCGGGCGCCGGGCCGTCATGAAACCGTGGATGGGCGAGGTGTTCGACACCGCCTACATCCCTGACCCGGCACAGCGGCGCGATCCGCTGGCGTCACCCGCCTGGGACCAGGCCACCGACGACCTCTCCGGTATCGCCCCGGCTGTGGTCGTGACGGCCGAATTCGACCGGTTACGCAATGAGGCACGGACGTACGCCGAGCGGCTCCGGTCGTTCGGCGCGTTGCGGGAGTATATCGAAGTGCCCGACGTGGACCACGGGTACAACATCATGACCAACGCGACCGATGTGACTCGCGGTGTCTATGACCGCGTCGCGCACCATGTGCGACGCGCAACCGAGGGCGGCGGTCAGGGCCGCTCGTAGACCCCGGTCAGTGTGCCGCGAGCCGTCACGTAGCGGCGGATCGCGTGCAGGAGTTGCCCTTTGGTCTCGACGGTGGCAGGCACCGGACTGCCCAGCGCGAACAGGTGGAAGCGGTAGTGGTGGCAACCGTGGCCCGGTATCGGGCGCGGCCCTGAATATCCCCTCCCGAGTGGGGTTTTCAGGAACCGGATATCGGCGCTGGTGGGTTGCAGTGCGCCCGCGTCGATGTGGTCACGCTGGGGATCGAGAATCGCGATCGTGTGTATCAGCGGCCGGGGCAGCGGTACGTCGTCGTCTTCCATGATCAGCACCAGCGCCGCCGTGCCATCGGGAACGCCGGTCCAGCGCAGGTCTGGGGACTGGTTGTCCCCCACGCCTCTACCGGCACATTTGAGCGGCATGCTCCCGCCATCGTCGAAGGCGTCGCTCGTGACGACGATGGTCTCGGGAACGCCGATCCCCGCCAGAACGCTGCGGTGATTACCGGCACGAGCTTTGCGCAGCAGGCGGCCGAGGGTGGTCATGCGCCGCCACCTGATCCGGCCACAGCCACCGCGGCTGAGCGCAACGTCTCGGCGAGTTCGGCCGGCAGATATCCCCGCTCGGCCAGCCGGGGCAGCACACCTCCGCCGGCGAGGATGTCGAGGATCAGGTCGGGCAGCACGGGAACCGTGCCACCGGCGCCGGTGGTGTCGTTGTGCCATTCGCCGGTGCCCAGATCGAAGGTTCCGATGTCGCCGTCGGAGAAGGCTTCTGTGACGCCAGGGACGGTCATGGCCGGAAGGCCCGCGTTGACGGCGTTGCGGAAGAACAACGAGTTGAACTCCTCAGCCACGAGCGCGGCGACCCCGAGCTCGTTGAACAGCGCGGCCACCGGACGCGAGGACCCGAGCCCGAAGTTGTTGCCGGCCACCACAATGTCACCTCTCTGGACCTCATCGGTCCAGCCGGGCCGCACCTGGTAGAAGACCATCTTCGCCGCCGCGGCCACGTCGAGCTTCATGGCGTCGGGCGGGTACATGGCGTCGGTGTTGAGACTGTCGCCGAACACCCAGACCCGTCCGGTCACTGTGAGACCTGTAGTCACTGGGCCACAACCTTTCTGGCATCGGTGATGTGGCCGGCCACCGCGGAGGCCGCGACGGTGGCCGGTGAGGCCATGTAGATCTCGGCCTCGGTCGAGCCCATGCGGCCGGTGAAGTTGCGGGTGCTTGAGGTCAGGCAGACTTCGCCGGGCCCGACGACGCCCATGTGATACCCGAAGCACGCGCCGCAGGTGGAATTGGTGATCACGGCGCCGGCGTCGGCGATGTCCTGCAGGTAGCCCAGCCGCATCGCGTCGCGGTAGACCTGCTGGCTGGCCGGGGTGACGATCAGGCGCACACCTGGCGCGACGCGACGCCCGCGCAGGATCTCGGCGGCGATACGCAAGTCGTCGAGCTGTCCGTTGGCACACGAACCGATGAACGCCTGGTCGATCTTGCGGGGCTCGACCTCGTCGACCGGAACTCCGTTGCGCGACACCGTTCCCGGGCGCGCGACGTAGGGTGCGAGCGCGGACAGATCGATCTCGCGGACCGCGGCATAGGCGGCGTCGGGATCCGCGTGTGCCGGTTCGTAGCTGGTGATGCCCAGGTCGTCGAAGTGCTCGGCGAGGACATCGTCGTAGGCGAAGGTGGAGAAGTCGGCCGAGATCTCGGCGCCCTGGGTGGCGATCGTGCGGCGATCATTGAGTGGGATCGACGCCAGCCCGGGTCCTCCGTATTCCAGGTTCGAGTTGGTGGCATCGCCGAAGGCGTCGGCGATGTACAGGAAAACGTCCTTGCCGCTGACGCCGGCCGGCATCGAACCGATCAGTTCGTAGCGGATCGTGGGGCTCGCCTGAAACCAGGTTTGCCCCGTACACAGGATCGAATACACCTCGGCGGGGCCCAGGCCGCGTGCGGCGGTGTTGAAGGCGCCGCCCGCGCAGGTGTGGCTGTCGGTGCAGGCGAGGATCTCGCCAGGGCGGGCGAGCCCGTTCTCGGCGATCACCTGATGGCAGATGCCGTGCCGGCCAACGTCATAGAAGCGTTCGATGCCGTAGTCGTTGGCGAACTTGCGGGCGTTGGGTCCGCCCGCGGCGTCCTTGATGGTGGGCGCCGGTACGGCATGGTCCATCACGATGGCGACCTTGGAGGCGTCGTTGATCTTCAGCGGTTGCATCCACATGGTGGCGAACTGCAGGTCGATCAGGACGGTCATGTCCACCTCGACGGTGACGATCTCACCGGCATGGACCTCGGCGACGCCCGCTTTACGGGCCAGGATCTTTTCGATCATGGTCATGCCCATGTCAGGCCTCCTGTCTGGCGGTGGGGGGCTGGTATTTCTCGCCGAGGGCAGACCATTCCGCCATGCCGACGAGGTCGAAGAACTCCTGGGGCTTGCTGGGCGCGAAGTCCTCGACGTCGACGCCTCGCAGCCGGCAGAGGGCGGTCAGCGCTCCGAGGGTGGCCTGGGACAGCACAGCGGAGGGGTGGATGGCGACGGCGAACCCGAGTTGTTGCAGCCGCTCGACGGACTGATCGGGGGTCAGGCCGCCGATGACGAGGTTGAGCAGCAGCGGCGCGTCGACCTCGGCGGCGATCCGCTCGATCTCCGCGGTGCTCTGGGGCGCCTCGACGAACAGGATGTCCGCACCCGCCGCGGCGTAGCGGTTCGCGCGCCGGATCGCCTCGTCCAGACCGAGCGGTCCGCGGGCGTCGGTCCTGGCGATCACCAGCATCCCGTCGTCGGTGCGTGCGTCGAGGGCGGCGCCCAGGGTGCGCAGGAAGTCGTCCGCGCTGACCAGTTCCTTGTCGGGCAGGTGGCCGCACCGCTTCGGGAACGCCTGGTCTTCGAGTTGGATCGCGGCGACGCCGGCGTCCTCGTACTCGCGCACGGTGCGCAGGACGTTGATGGGCGCGCCGTATCCGGTGTCGGCGTCGGCCAGCAGGGGCACGTCCCCGAGCGCCCGCACGGCCGTCCGCGCGCGTTCGACCATCTCGGTCTGGGTGACCAGACCGATGTCAGGGAGCCCGAAGCCCGCGGCGGCGACGCCGGCGCCGGTCAGGTAGGCCGCGCTGTGACCCGTGCGCTTGGCCAGATGCGCAGAGATGCCGTCATAGACGCCGGGAGCGACGATCAGCTCCTTGCGCTCAAGGAGTTCTCCTAGGCGCCTTCGTGATCCGGTGTTTCGGGCCATCAGTCCAGAACCTTTCCCACCGGGCCCGAGAGAAGCTCGACCAGCGGTGCGACGTCAGGGACCTCGGGTAGTCCGAGGACTGCGTGCTGGATCGCGGCTGCACGGTCGGCGGACATGACGGGCGCGACCAGGCGGGCGAACTTCTCCACGACCTCGTCGTTGGTCACCGGGTCGCGTGAATTCCCGTGGGGTGCCATCACCGACGCGGCCTCGGCGCTGCCGTCGGTGAACGTCAGCGTCAGGTGCGTCTGGAACCGCTCGGTGGGCGGCAGTTCGTCGATGCTTTCGTCCAACTCCACGTGGGTGCACGCCAGCAGCCGCCAGACGTCGTCGGCGTCGAGGCGTTCGGCGGAGAACTGCTGCGGCAGCGCGACACCGTCGAGCAAGGTGACCGCGGCGGCGTAGCCGATGTTCATCTGGGCGCCGATCGCGGTCAGTGGCCGCTGCGGCTGCCACCAGCCGTGGTGGTAGACGACGTCGCCGACGCGGATGTCGATGCGCTCGATTGTGCGACCGTGCAGGCGGTTTCGCAGCGTGCGCGCAGCCTCGACGACGCCGTGCAGACCACCCATGACCGCCCAGGACTTCACCATGATGGAAGTGGTCTCCCAGTGGTCGCCCAGTCCACGGGTGATGGCCGCGGCATCGATCTGATGGCCTTCGCCGTAGACGGCGAGGAATCCGCCGTAGGGGCGTTCGAGAACCTGATCGATGCCGGTGTAGCCCGACTGTGCGAGCGCGGCGGAGTAGAAGCCGTTGCGGGCTGCGAAGCCGTGCTGCATCCGCTTGCCCATCGCCTCGTACTGCGCCGACATCAGCCCCGCGGACTGGGTCGCGGCGAAGCCGACCGCGTCCTCGAGCTGCGCGCCGTCCAGCCCGCGGAGCTTCCCGCAGGCCAGCGCGGCGGCGATGCCGCCGAAGACGGGGCCGGAATGCCAACCGCGGGAGAGCATCTCGGTGCCACCCAGGGCGCGCCCGATCCGCGGGCCGGTCTCGAAGCCCACGATCGCAGCCATCAGCAACTCCTTACCGCTCACCGGTCGGTTCAGGTGTGCTGTCGTGGCGAGCAGTGCCGGGACCACCAGTGAGGCCGAGTGCAGCGGTGCGAAGGGATGAAAGTCGTCGAGTTCGAAGCCCTGGATGAAGGTGCTGTTGAGCAGGACGGCGCCGACCGGTGTGCTGGTGCGCCCTGTGCCGATGACGGGGACGGCTCCGTCGCCCTCGATACCCAGCACCGCGTCGGTGGCCAGGCGCGACCACGGCAGCTGCGCCCCGACCAGGGCGCAGCCGATGCCGTCCAACAACAGATGGGCCGCCCGCACCCGGACGTGCTCGGGCACCTGATCCCATTCCAGGGTGCGCACCCAATTCACCAACTGGCCCGTCGGGCCCTCGGGCGCGCTGGGGTCGGTCAATGTGTTCACCTGACCCATTGCAGAGATCGGGTTGCGTAGAAGCCAGTCAACTTGCGAAATCTGCAAGTACGATTTCGTCGTGGCCACCACCGCGCTGCGCGGGCTCCACGTACTGGAGACCCTCGCCGGGATGCGCCAACCCGCGACGCTGCGCGATGTCGCCGCACGCGCCGGGCTCTCGGAGTCGAACGCGTTCCGGATTCTGCAGGCACTCGAAAACGAGGGCTACGTACACCATCTCGGGCGATCCGGTTACCGGTTGGCCAGCCGGGCGCTGGCCCTGGCCACCGTCATCGGTCCACGACCGGCCATGCTCCGCCTGATGCATCCGATCGTCGCCCGGTTGGCCGCAGTCAGCGGTGAGGCCGCCGTGGTGCACCTGCGGGCGGGGCAGTTCCGGGTGCTGGTGCTGGGCGTTCCGGCGCCCTCGGGGCCGATCGTCGACCCGGCCGGCGTCCTCGGGGAGCGCTCACCGCTGGCCGCCGGCGCCAGCGGCCGGATCATCCTGGCCTACCTAACCGAGACGGAGCTTGCCGACGTCGACCTCGACGGCGTGACCCCCGAGCAGCTCGCCGAAATTCGCGATCGCGGGTATGAAACGTCCTACGGCGAGAACCATCCGGGCATCAACGGCATTTCCGTGCCCCTGCTCGCCACGCCCGACGATCCCGGCGCTGCGCTGATTGTGTTGGGGTCCATGACGATTGCCGGCCCGGCGGAGCGGCTGCCGCCTCGGGCCGTGACGCGCCTGGTGGGACCGCTGCTGGGCGCCTGTAGGGATCTCAGCCCACGGCTGGCCGCACTGCTGGGCCCCAATCCGGGCGCCACGATCGACGCGCTCGATCTCTAGATCAGCGAATGAGGCGGAAGAATCCGCGCACCTGCTCGACGAGTGACTCCGGCTGTTCCATTGCCGCGAAATGGCCTCCGCGCGGTAGCTCTTCGAACCAGCGCAGGTCGGTGAACCGCAGTTCGGCCTCTCGCCGTGACGGGCGGGAGATGTCGCGTGGATAGATCGACAGCCCGGACGGCGCGGTCACCTTGTCACGGAAGTTGGCGAAGCTCTCCCAATACAGGCGCGCCGAGGACGTGGCCGACGCGGTGAACCAGTACACGGAGATCTCGTCGAGAATCTGTTGCCGGGACACCGCATCCTCGGGGTGGCCGTTGTTGTCCGTCCAGGCCCAGAACTTTTCGGCGATCCATGCGGCCTGACCTGCCGGGGAATCGGTCAGGCCGTAGCCGAGGGTCTGCGGGCGTGTGGCCTGCTGCGCCGAGTAGCCGCGGCCGGTGCGCTGGAATTCGTTGGCGGCAGCCAGGTTCGCCAGCTCCGCGGGTGTCGGGTCATCGAACGTGCCCGCGGCCACGGATCCCATGTTCAGGTGGACGCCGGCGACCCGCTCGGGCGCCACCTCGCCCAGCGCGCCGGAGACTGCCGAACCCCAGTCGCCGCCCTGCGCGCCATACCGCTGATAACCCAGCGAGACCATCAACGTGTCCCAGGCACGCGCGATACGGGTGATGCCCCATCCGGTCGTCGAGGGCTTGTCGCTCCAGCCGTACCCAGGCAACGACGGGGCGACCACGTGGAACGCGTCGGCCGGATCTCCGCCGTGCGCGCGGGGATCGGTCAGCGGCCCCAGTACCTCCAGGAACTCGAGCACCGACCCCGGCCACCCGTGCGTGAGCACCAGCGGAAATGCCGTCGGCTCCGGCGAGCGCACGTGCAGAAAGTGGATGCCCAGCCCGTCGATCGTGTCGCGGAATTGCGGAAAGGCGTTGAGCCGCTCGGCGAATCCGAAGTCGTAATCGTGTGCCCAGCTGTGGCAGAGCTCCTGCACATAGGCCAGCGGAATCCCCTGTGACCAGTCGTCTACCGGCTCGGGTTCGGGCCACCGTGTCCGGCGCAGGCGATCTCGCAGGTCCGCGATCTCGGCTTCGGTGATCCTGACCTCGAACGGTTCGGTCACAGCGGGTCTCCATTCTGGCGCGGCAAGAGTCGGCGCGGTCGGCTTGCAGCGCCTCAGATCACTTGTTCGGTGGGCCGGATGAGGATCTCGTTGACCGCCGCGTGCGCGGGCCGGGTGACCATGTACACGATCGCGGACGCGATGTCGGCGGGGTCAAGGGGCGCACCGGTCGTGGCATCGGGGGCACCCTTGCTTCCGCCGGTAGTCATCTCGGTCCGAACCACACCGGGCTCCACCACCCCGACGCGAACACGCCTGGTCGCCAACTCTTGCCGCAACGCCTCCGTGAACGCGCCGACGGCGTGCTTGCTCGCGGCGTAGACATTGCTCGACGGTCCTGGGACGCGCCTGCCTCCGACAGAGCTGACGGTCACGATGTCGGCCACCCCACGCTCCCGCTCGCCGGCCCTGACCACCAGAGGCAGTGCTGCGTGCGTGACGTTCAGAACGCCACCGATGTTCACGTCGATGGTGCGGTGCCAGTCGGCGAGATCGGCTTCGACGGCCGGTGCGTTGGCCAGGAATCCGGCGTTGTTGACCAAGATGTCGATGCGGCCGAACTCGTCGGCGATGGCTTGCACGGACCGAGCGACGGTCGCGCCGTCGGTGACGTCCACCTCGTGGGCGTGCGCTCGACCTCCGTCGCGTTCGATCACGTCGACCAGTTCTTCGAGTCGCGCGAGTCGACGGCCGAAGACCGCCACGGTGGCGCCTTCGGCGGCGAGGGCACGGGCCGTCGCCCATCCGATGCCGCTCGATGCGCCGGTCACCAGGGCAACCGTGTCGGCGAGCCTCTTGCCTGTCATAAGGAACGCCTCCTCTGGGGTACGGGACGGTGCAACGATGCGTCGTCCCCTGTGCATTCCCGAGTTGGCGAAGTCGTTCCCCGCTCCGGTCAGGACGCTCGAGACCGGACAGGCTCACCGGCGTTCTCGGCGAAAGCTCGGAACACCGCAAGGCTGTCCTCGTAGACGTGGTGACGGGTGACGAGGCCGTTCTCCACCGTCAGGTGCAACGCAAAGGCAGCCTCATAGCTGCGCCCGGTCGGACCGGCGGTGTTGCGGAGCTCGCCGAGCACGACGGCGTCAGCGCCGTCCACCAGGACGGAAAACACCTCGGCGGAACTCTGTTTCGCCACATGGTGGTCGGCGATCAGACGGAAGTGCTCCTCGACGCCGGCACGGGTCGATCGCTGTTGGATCCATGGGACAACTCCCATATGATCACCGGCCGGCCAGCTGAGCTTCCACGAAACCTCCTCGGCATAGAGCTCGGCGATTCTTCCGGGGTCGCCGGCCGCGATGCGTCGAAGCAGTTCGTTGACCGTCTCACGGGTACTCACCACATGAGTTTGGCATTTCTCCTGTCCGTCAGGCCATTACGCGACAGGTAATGGCGGTCGAGCAGTCCGGTTGTCTAGTGCGCGGAGGGGTCGGCGATGGAGAAGTCCCACGTTCCCTCGGCGATGTCGGCGAGCCGCTGCAGGTAGGCGTTGCGGGACTCCTGGGACGTCGCCATGCGCTCACGGTCCAACACCGGAGCGCCGAGTTCGGCCGGCGGCAGGGTCTGGGCGGTGGCCTTCACGCCGTAGAACGGAAGGTGATCGTCGAAACCGCCGGGCGCGTAGAAGTTCAACACCCTGGCGTCCTCGTCGGATACCACCCGGAACGCGTGCCTGGTGGATTTCGGGATCCACACCGCGGCTCCCGGGCCGGCCCGCATCACCTCGTCGGCAGCACCGACCACCAACTCCAACTCGCCCGAAATCACGTAGAAACCCTCTGCCTGGCGCTCGTGCACATGCGCGGGCGGGCCGGCCCCTGCTGGGATGACCTGTTCGAGAAGGGTGAATTCCCCGAGGGTTTGGTCTGCGGACATCAGGACGTTCCACAGCACGGCGCGATACCAGTACGCAGGGGATGCGCCGGCCTGGCCGAGTACTACTTCCGCGGGCTTGTCATCGGTCGTCACGGGACTGTCCGTCCACACGTATTACGGCATTCATGAAGGTCGACCTTTCTGGTGTGTGATGTCACATCGTGACATCACAGTAGCACTGATGTCGCGTCGTGACATCAGTCAGTCGGTCCGGGTCCCCCGCCGGCAGGACGCCAAGTAGCGTTGGGCCATGCCCAGGTGGGAACACGGCAGCGAAGATCGTCTGAAGCAGGCAGCGACGGAGCTGTTCGAAGAGCGCGGTTTTCAGAACACCACGGCCGTCGAGATCGCCAAACGGGCTCGTGTGTCCACCCGAACCTTTTTCCGGTACTTCGCGGACAAGCAGGCAGTGGTGTTCGCCGACGCCGAGCGGCTGCGCGCGGCGTTGATTCAGCAACTCGGCACCACCGCCGACGCCGGGCAGCCGCTCCGGTCAGTGACGGCCGTGTTGGCGGGCTTCGATTGGGAAAGTTTGGGATCGCGGGAATCTCAACGCCGACGCGATCGCATGATCGCATCGAATCCGGAACTGCTCGAACGTGATCTGATGAAGCAGCATGAAATGGCAGAGGCCTTCAGTGGTGTGCTGCGAGAGCGAGGGGTCGAGCCCTACGCGGCCGAACTTGCTGCGCGCGTGGGAATCGATGTGTTCCGTACCGCATACCGGCGCTGGCTGGCTGCCGACGAAGGTGACGCCGAGTTGTCAGCGTTGGTCGAGGCCGTCATGACAGCGTTGAACAGCATCGCCCCGGCGCCCAGAGGAAGTGAGACATGAAAATGGAGCAACGCAGCCCCGCCCCGACGGAGGCCGAACTGCGCCGAGAACTGGCCGCGGTGTACCGCCTGGTCGCGCACCACCGGATGACCGACCTGGTGTTCACGCACATCTCGGTGCGGCTGCCCGGGAATGACCACCACTTCCTGATCAACCCCTACGGGTTGCTGTTCGAAGAGATCACCGCGTCGAGCCTGGTTCGAGTCGATCTGAACGGCAACGTCATTGGCGAGACGCCCTATTGCGTGAACCCAGCCGGTTTCGTCATCCACAGTGCGATCCACGCTGCGCGAGAAGACGCCGCCTGCGTGCTGCACACGCACACGCTGGCCGGCTGTGCGGTCGCGGCGTCGGCGTCGGGGCTCCTCCCGGTGAACCAGATCTCCATGGAATTTTTCAACCGCGTGGGCTATCACGACTACGAGGGCGTGGCGCTGAACCTCGATGAACAGAAGCGGCTCGTCGAGGACCTGGGCACGCACGACGCGCTGATCCTGCGCAACCACGGCCTGCTGACGGTGGGAGCGACCCCCGCACGGGCCTTCCTGCGGATGTACTACCTGAACAAGGCATGCGAAATCCAGATCGCCGCCTCGCAGCTCGGAGAATTGGTCATCCCGGACCCCCGCATCACCGAGCATGCCGCCCAACAGCTCGTGGGCGACGCAGCAGGGGACGACTACACCGACGACGTGGGATACGACCTGGCCTGGGCGGCGATGGTCCGGATGCTCGATCGCACGCAGCCGGACTACCGGGACTGACGAGCTGAAATAGCGCCGAGCCGCGCTCCGGAAGTCGCCGTGGATAAATACAGTCGCCAACCCGGCAGGTTCGGTTCACCAATCTTCATGCGGGGGCAGTGTTTTTCCTCCACGCTCTGCGTCCTCCAAGCGTGCCCGGCGTCCGCGTGACTACATCCATGTGTCGGAAAGCCCGCTGCCGAGGGGTGATTCAGGCGGTCCCCCGGTGTCCGAAGGACGGCGCAGTAAGAACCGCCGAGGCGTCGGCGGCGGCCGACCGCACCACCGCGCGCACCCGGTCGAGCGCCTGATCGGCCAGCGTGAAGTCGGTGCCGGCCACACCCAGTGCGCCAAGCACCTCTCCGCGGCGGTGGAAAACCGGGGCGGCCACCCAGCGCAATTGCCTTGCCGGATCCTGGGACACCACGGCCTCCGAGGACGTGGAGACGATTGCCTGCCCGAGTGCCGTCTGCTCGATCGCAGTCGTCAACCCGGGCCGGACCGGGATGGCGAATGGATCCAGCGACTCGACCGCGTCGACGATTACGAGATTGCCGCCGTACTGCTGGGCGAAGTGCGCGCTGAGCCCCGTCGCCGTCCGCAGCGACTCGAGCGCGGCCGCAACGGTCTTGCGCCACGGCGCATCAGAGAGCGCCGCGGCCGCGATCCCGAGAAACCGGGGGCCGATCCGGTAGGTGCTGTCGGGTTCGGCCACCACAAACCCCTGAGAAACGAGGTGTTGCAACAGCCGATAGACAGTGGCCTTGGGCAATTCGGTCCGAGCGGCGAGATCCACGATGCGATGACACCCTCCACGTTCGGACAACGCGGCCAGCACGTCGAGCACCTTCACCGCTGCCGCTCGCGGTGAATTCTCCGCTCCACTGTCATTCGTCGCCATCGCGAGTTATGGTAGCAGCGTTTCGTCAGATGAAACCGCCGTTTCATATTCGAAGGGCCGCCCCCTTGAACCCTCACACACCGCTAACCCGCCGACGGCTACTGACCGCGGCCGCCGCAGCTGTCCCGTTGCTCGGCATGCCTGCACTACTCGCAGGCTGCGACACCAGCGCCCCTGCCGCCGCAGGGCGGCGAATCCGGGTGTCACAGGCCTCCGACCCGACCACGCTCGACCCGCAGAAACAAGGGTCGATGACGACGATGAACGTGCTGATCAACATGTTCGACACGCTCACTGCCCGCGACATGAACAACCAGCTGGTACCCCGACTTGCGACCCGCTGGACCGCAATCGACGACCACCACTGGCGATTCGTGCTGCGCCGTGGGGTGACCTTCCACAACGGCGAGCGGTTCGACGCCCAGACGGTCAAATACAGCATCGAACGGTTGCTCGACCCGAAGACGCAGTCGCCGATCGTGGAGTTGCGCTACGTGACCGGTGTCCGGGTGATCGACCAATACACCGTCGACTTCGAGCTCAGTAGCCCCGACCCCGTGATCCCGGCCAAGCTCTCACTGTTTGGCGGCGTAATGGTGCCGCCGAAGTATCTGGCCGACGTCGGCGACGAGAAGTTCGCCGCCGCGCCCGTCGGCACCGGCCCGTTCCGGTTCGACAGCTGGAAGCGCGGCGTCGGCATCAAGATGCGGGCCTACGACAACCACTGGGCAAGCAGGCCGAGCTACGACGAGCTGGAGATACAGACCATCCAGAATCCCGCTTCGGCCTTGGCTGCGCTGCAGAGCGATGAGGTGGATCTGGTCACTGGCCTGGTCGCCGACGCCGCGCTACAACTCGAGGGCTACAAGGGCGTGAAGGTCCGTTCCTACCCCGGCCTACGGATGAGCTACCTCTCACTCGACACCACCGATCCGGTCTTCGCCGACGTCCGGGTGCGTCGGGCGCTCAATCACGCAATGGACGTTCCGCTGTTGGTCAAGGCCGCGCTCAACGGGCACGGCCGTGAAGTGCCGACGATGATCCCGCGAGAGTCTTTCGGGTTCGATCCCGCAATCGCGCCGTACCGACGGGACCGCGAACTGGCTCGGCGACTCCTGGCCGAGGCCGGGCACCCGCAGGGGCTGTCCACCACGCTCACCGCGTCCAGTACCGACGCGATGACCGCGCAGGCCATCGCGGGCCTGCTCACCAAGGCCGGCGTTGACACCAAGGTGTCGCTGCTCGACCCGTCGACGTACTCGCAACGGCTGACCAGCGACAACCGCAAGGCGCTCGGCCCGATGTATCTGGCCGCGAGCACCGGCTGGACGCTCGACGGCTCCAGCCCGATCCAATCGAACGTGCGCACCGGCCGCCGGCAGAGCCGCTGGTCGAACCCGCAGGCCGATCAGCTCATCGACGCCGAGGAGAACTCGATCCTCCCGGAAGACCGGCAAAAGGCGTTCAGCGCCCTACAGCACCTGTTCAACAAGGAGGCCCCCTTCGTGTTCCTCTATCAGGCCGACACCATCGTCATCTCCAACGACAAGGTCCGTTGGACGCCCAATGTGATCGGCGACCTGGATCTGCAGAACGCGTCGCGCGATGACTGACCTGTTGGCCGGCCCGGCCCCGATCCGCGCCGCCGCGCAGCGCCACCCCGGCGGCACCCGAGCCTTGAACATGGGCCGCGTAGTCCTCGGCAAGGTCGCCTCCGCCCTGATCGTGCTGTTCGTCGTCGCGACCGTCGCGTTCCTGCTGGTCCGGATGTCCGGTGATCCACTGGCGCTACTGCTCCCCCCAGACGCGACCCAGCAACAGGCCGAGCAGCTGGCCGCCGAACTAGGCCTGGACCAGCCGCTGCTCGTCCAGTACCTGCATTACCTCAGCGGCATGCTGCACGGCGACCTCGGTCAGTCGATCTTCTTCGACCAGCCCGTCGTGTCGCTGATTGGCGAACGGCTGCCGGCCACTGCGCTGCTCGCCGTCGCGGCGCTCGTCCTCTCGCTGGTGATCTCCTTACCCGCCGGCATCCTGGCCAGCGCCCATCGCGGACGGATCACCGACACGGTGATCAGCGGCATCGTGTTGATCGGCCAGTCCACGCCGGCGTTCTGGATCGGCATCCTGTTCATCCTGCTGTTCGCTGTCCGGCTGCGCGTCCTGCCCGCGGCAGGCTACGGCGGGGCCGCGCATCTGGTGCTGCCTGCCATCACGCTGGCCATCTACTCGATCGCCGTAGTGGCCCGAGTGTTGCGCACCTCGCTGGCCGAGGAGCTGTCGGCCGACTACATCCGCACTGCGACGGCCAAGGGGCTCAGCCGCAGGCAGGTCGTTGTCGGCCACGGGCTGCGCAACGCGTCTCTGCCAGTGGTCACCGTGGTCGGTCTGGAGCTCGGCTCGCTACTCGGCGGCGCGATCCTGACCGAGCAGGTTTTCTCCTGGCCGGGGATTGGCCGACTCACTGTCGAGGCGATCTCCAATCGCGATTTCGCCCTGGTTCAGGGCGCCGTGCTGTTCTTCGCGCTGGTGTTCGTCGTCGTCAACCTCCTGGTCGACCTGTCCTACACGTTGCTCGACCCGAGAGTGAGGCTCGGCCGATGATGCATCGCGTCCTAAAGGCACGGATGGCGCCGCTTGCTCTGGTCGTGCTCGCCCTGGTGGTGCTGTGCGCGGTGCTCGCGCCTGTGCTGTCACCGTTTGATCCCAACGCGCAGGATCTTCTGACCCGGCTGAGTCCGCCGCAATGGACCGGCGGGCACCTGCTCGGCACCGACAACCTCGGCCGCGACGTGCTGAGCCGGCTGATCTACGGAGCCCGGATCTCGCTGTTCGTCGGCCTGGCCGTCGCGCTGATCTCCGGCACCATCGGTGCCCTTGTCGGCATCGTCGCGGGATACCGCGGCGGCTGGGCCGACCGGGTGTTGATGCGGTTGGCCGATGTGCAGCTCGCGTTCCCCGCGATCCTGTTGGCACTGGCCGTGGTTGCGTTCCTCGGCAACGGCCTGTGGGTGGTGATCATCGTGCTCGGAGTCACCAACTGGGTGTCCTACGCCCGGGTGGCGCGCTCAAGCGTGCTTTCACTACGCGAACGCGACTATGTGCTGGAGGCCCGCGCGATCGGGGTCGGCCCGGCCACAATCATGCGCAGACATCTGCTGCCCAACGTGCTCGCGTCGCTGATCACCATCGCAGCTCTGAACGTCGCCTCGGCGATCGTTGTCGAGTCGGCGTTGAGCTTCCTCGGGTTGGGCGTCCCGGCCGACATCCCCACCTGGGGCTCGATGCTGGCCGACGGGCAGCTCTACCTCGGGACCTCGTGGTGGATCGCGGTGTTCCCCGGGTTGGCTCTGATGCTGACCGCGCTGTCCATCAACATCACAGGCGACGCGATCCGCGACGCCGTCGACCCGAGGACATACCGCTGATGGGCGCACCGATCCTGACCGTGGACGACCTTCGCGTCGACTTCGAATTGCCTGGCCGCACCGTGCACGCCGTGCGCGGCGTGTCGTTCGAGGTGCGGGCCGGCCGGACGCTGGCGATCGTCGGCGAATCCGGCAGCGGCAAGTCCGCCACCGCGAGCAGCGTGCTGCGATTGAACCCCGAACCGCCCGCCCGCTACCCTTCGGGGCTGATCTCCTATCAAGGCCGGGACGTGCTGCGGCTGTCCCAAAAGGAGCTGCGCAGCATCCGCGGCGACGAGATCGCGATGGTCTTCCAGGACCCGATGTCCAGCCTTAACCCGGTGCGCCGCATTGGCGCCCAGATCGCCGAGGTGCTGTGCCGGCACCGCGGCGGCCGCGCGGCCCGCTACCACGCAGACGTGGTGGCCGCGTTGGAGGCGGCAGGAATCGACGACCCCCAGCGCCGCGCGGCGCAGTATCCGCACGAGCTCTCCGGGGGCCTGCGACAGCGGGCCATGATTGCGATGGCCCTGGTCGCCGGCCCGCGGCTGCTGATCGCCGACGAGCCCACGACTGCGCTGGACGTCACCGTGCAGGCTCAGATCCTCGACGTGTTGGCCGGCCTGCAACAGGACAGGCAGATGGCGCTTTTGTTGATCACCCACGACCTCGGCGTGGTTGCCAACATGGCCGACGACGTCCTCGTGATGCGGGCCGGCGAGGTGGTTGAGCACGGCGACGTCTTGTCGATCCTGACCAGCCCCAAACACCCGTACACACGGCAGCTACTGGCGGCCACCCCCCGACTTCGTGAGGAGAGTCCAGCATGAGCGAATCACGAGTGCTGCTGCGCACCGTCGAACTGCGCAAGGAATTTCCGATCCGCGGTCGCGCGCCGATGGTCGCCGTCGACAACGTCTCGCTGCAGCTGCAGGCCGGTGAGACGTTGGGGGTGGTCGGCGAATCGGGCTCCGGCAAGACCACCCTGGCCCGGATGATGCTCGGCTTGCTGGAGCCGACGTCCGGTCGGGTCGAGGTGAACGGCCGCGACCTGGCCACACTGCCCTCCGCCGAGCTGCGCGCGCTACGCCGCGACCTGCAGGTGGTGCTGCAGGACCCGTTCTCGAGCATGAATCCGCGGATGCGCGTCGTCGACATCGTCGCCGAACCGTTGGTCACCCACGAGCCACGGCTGCGGGGTCGACCCGGACGCACCGATCGCGAGCAGCAGGTCGCTGAGCTGCTCACGGCCGTCGGGCTGGACGCCGACATCGCCTCCCGCTATCCGCACGAATTCTCCGGCGGTCAGCGCCAACGCATTTCTATCGCGCGGGCGCTGGCGCTGCGGCCGGAGGTGATCGTGCTCGACGAGCCGACCAGCGCGCTGGACGTCTCTGTGCAGGCTCAGGTGCTCGACCTGCTGTCGGCCCTACAGGCCGAGTTCCACCTCAGCTACGTGTTCGTCTCGCACAACTTGGCGGTGGTGCGCAAGCTCGCCGACCGGGTGGCGGTCATGCGGTACGGCAAGGTGGTCGAGTTCGGTCCGGTCGCAACAGTTTTCGACCATCCGTCCGACCCCTACACGCAGGCGCTGCTGGATGCGGTACTCGAACCCGATCCGCGCCGCACGCGCCGGCGCCGCACGGTGGACGTGGCGTGACGGCGTCCCTACTGGCCCGACAACCGGGACAGCACCAGACCCGCGCCGCCCAGCAGCGCGACGTCGTCGGCCGCGGTATCGGCGGCCACCACGCGAGGTCGTTCGGCGAAGTCGGCCCACTCGCTGACCGCCCGCAGCCGTTCCTCGATGCGGCCCAGGAACGTGCCGCCGCCGGCGGCCGCGTCACCGTGCACGATGTAGAGCCCCGGCGCGAGCAGGTGCTGCACCGACGACAGTCCGACCGCGAGGTTGTCGGCGTAATCGGTCATCAGCCGTCGGGCGCCGGTGTCCCCGCGGGCCGCGGCGATCAGGTCACCGACCCCGTCGATCGGGCCCAGGCCGCGCGTGGCCGCCTCCTGCCGCAGCCACGTCGATGTTGCGATTGTCTTCCAGCAGCCGAGATTGCCACACGAGCATCGACGGCCGCCGAGCGCGACGGTGATGTGCGCGCCGCTGCGCCCGCCGAGCGGCGCGATCACCTTGCCCTCGAACAAGATTCCCAAGCCGAGCGTGTCCCCGGTGGCGACCGATGCGAACGACGCCCGGCCGATACCGTGCCCGAACCAGCGGTCGCCCAGCACCTGCAGCCGCGCGCGGTGGTCGACGAACACCGGGCAACCCAGCAGCCGGGTAAGCGAGGCCGCAATCGGGTAACCACTGAACCCCGGCTGGTCGTCGATGCGGCGGAGCACTCCGGTTGTGTGGTCGACCAGACCGGCACTGGCGACGCCGACCCCGCACAGCGGACTGTCCTGAAGACAGCCAAACACGGTGTCCTGCACCGTCTCCCGCAGCACCGCTGCATCACCGGTTACAGGGAACTCCTTCTCGGCGCGCCGCACGATCTGACCGGCGGGGCTCACCAACGCCACCCGCACCGACCTGGCGAGCAGTTCGACACTGCCGATCAGTGCTTCGGGCCCGATCGCCTGCAGGTGCCGCCCGGCGCTGGCGCCCACGATGTCGGTCATCGCTTCATCCTGCCTGAAGAGAGGTCCCCCGAATGACCGTGCGGCAACTTGCATCTCTGACCCGCGGGGCCGTTCGCACGCTGGCCACCGACGGAGCCGTGGCCGTACTGCCGATCGGTGCGGTGGAGCAACACGGCGACCACCTGCCACTGGGCACCGACTTCCTGCTGGTAGAGGCGGTCTGCGACCGCGCCTTGCAGCAACTGGAGGACGACCGCACGACCTGGGTGCGAGTCCCCACGATGACGTTCGGACACAGCCCACACCACCTGTTCGCGGCCGCCGTGAGCCTGCAGGCCGGCACCCTGACCGACGTGCTGGCCGACGTGCTCGACTCATTGGCGCAGACCGGGTTCCGGCGGATCGTCATCGTCAACGGGCACGGCGGCAACGACGAGCTTGTCCGACTGGCGGTGAAGGCACACTCCCTGCACGCCGAGGGGACCGCGGCGGCCTGCTCCTACTGGACACTGACCGCCCAGACCACCGCCGAGGCCGCAGCCACCGAGCGGCCCGACCGCACCCCCGGGCACGCGGGCTGGTTCGAGACGTCGTTGATGCTCGCAGTTCACCCCGAACTCGTCGCCGACGACCGACCGTTCACACCGTCCGACCCACCACCGCTGTTCAACCGCAGCCCGGCCCCCGGCCTCACCGTCGAGCGGCACGGCGAGTGGCCGCGCGTCGGCGGCACCACCGATGACGCGCGCGAGGCGAGTGCGGAGACCGGCCGGCTGCTGCTCGGCCGCCGCGTCGCCGGCCTCGTCGCCGCACTGCAGAGCCTCGACCGGGCCACCGCCACACCCCCAGCTGCTTCCGTCCCGTCCACCGACCGCGAAAGAGGTCCCCAGGCATGATCATCACCGGCGTCGACGTCCACGTCGTCAACCTGCCGCTGACCAGCCCGTTCCGCAGCTCCTTCGAGACCAAGACCGGCGAGACCCGCACCGTCGTCCGCGTCACCACCGACGACGGTCACGTCGGCTGGGGCGAGACCATGTGGGGTTCTCCGGTGGCCCGGCTCACCGAGCAGCTCTCCTCCTCTCTGATCGGCAAGAGCCCGTTCGCGCTCGAGGAGTTCCACGCCACCCACACGATGGTGCCGTTCTTCTACGGTTACATCGGCTACGCCGCGCTCGCCGGTCTCGACGTCGCCTGCTGGGACCTGATGGGCAAGATCACCGGCCGCCCGCTGACCGACCTGATCGGTGGCCGCGTCCGCGACACCGTGCCGATCACCGCGCTGATCACCCGCGCCGACGCACCGGACGCTCCGCCCGCCGACCTGCCTGTGGCGTTGGCCGAGCACGCCGCGAAGGTCGTCGCCATCGGCGGCTTCACGGCGGTCAAACTCAAGGGCACCAAGGACGTCGACGGCGACGTGAAGATCATGCGGGCACTGCGGGCAGTGCTGCCGGACGTGGAACTGCGTGTCGACCCCAACGCCGCGTGGAGCGTGCCCGAGTCGATCCGGGCCGGGCTGCGTATGGAGGAGCTCGACCTGGAGTACCTCGAGGACCCGTGCTGGGGGATTGACGGGATGGCCCGAGTGCGAGAGAAGATCCGGATCCCGTTGTGCACCAACATGTGTGTGGTCACGTTCGAGGACTTCGCACCGGCGATGCGACTCCGTGCGGTCGACGTCATCCACGGCGACGTCTACAAGTGGGGCGGCATCAAGGCCACCAAGGACCTGGCCGCGCACTGCTCGACGTTCGGGTTGGGCATGAACCTGCACAGTGGCGGCGAGCTGGGCATCGCAACCGCCGCACACCTGGCCGTGGTCGCCTCCACACCCGTGCTGAACCGGGCCATCGACAGCATGTACTACCTGCACGACGACGACATCATCGATCCGATTCCACTGCATAACGGGCGGCTCTCGGTGCCCGACGGCCCCGGCCTCGGCGTGGTCGTGGATGAGGACAAGCTCGCCCACTATGCCGCGCTCAACGCGCGCGAAGGCGACCTGGTCAAGTGACGTCGACGATCGAGGAGTTGCTCACCGCAGCTCGTCGACGCCGCGTCTTCTCTGCCGCCGGCTGGTCGGTCGGCACCGCCACGACAACCCTGTGCCGGGGCCTCCTCGGCACGACAGCCTGGGATCCACCGGCTACCGCGGTGACCGAGGACAGCCGGTGGGACCTCGCTTCAATGACCAAACCGATCGTCGCGATCGCGGTGATGTCACTCATCGAGGACGGCGTGCTGACACTCGACGACACCATCGCCGAGCACCTGCCGGACTACGCGGACACCGACAAGGCCCGTATCAGGGTCGCGAACCTGCTCACCCACACCTCCGGCATCCCAGGCCGGCAGCCGCTCTACCAGTGGAACCGAACCCGCGACGAGCTGCTCACCGCGATCCGCCGGCTACCGCTGCTGGGTCCGCCGGGAGCGCAGGTCTCCTACAGCTCACCGGGCTTCATCCTGCTCGGACTGATTGCGGAATCCGCCGCCGGGATGCCGCTCGACCAGCTGGTGGCCGAACGGGTCACCCGGCCCGCGGGCATGGTGGACGCCGGATTCGCCTCGCCACCAACCGAACTCGCCGTCGCAACCGAAGACGATCCGTGGCGCGGCCACCTGGTCCGCGGTGAGGTGCACGACGAGAACGCGGTGGTGCTCGGTGCGCCGGCCGGCCACGCCGGCATGTTCGCGACATTGGTGGACATGGAAGCACTCGGGCGGACACTGTGCGCGCAAGGATGGGGCGCCCACGGCCGAGTGCTGACGCCGGCCGGGTACGCCGCGATGATCACGCCACGCACCGACCACCTGCCGCTGCGGCGCACGCTGGGCTGGCAAGGTGTCGATGCCGTCGACGCGATAGCGGGCGACCTGATAGGCCCGGACGGCTACGGCCACACAGGATTCACCGGGACGTCGCTCTGGATCGACCCGGACCGCGGCAGCTACGTCGTGCTGCTCACCAACCGCATCCACCCCAACCGAGAGAACACGGCGATCAGCCGGGTCCGCCGGGCGGTGAACAACATTGGCTTCGCACTGGCGAGCCTCTGACGTCGGCCACCTGACCGCGCCCGGCTAGTCGCGACCTCTCCGCAATGAGCCCACCACCAGACGGGAGCGGGCCAGTTCCGTGGCCTGGGTCTCCGTCGCCTGATCCGTCACCCGCAGGAAGTCACGAATCTCGGCCAGCACCCGCGGGCTGCGCTTGCGGAGGCCATCGGCCAACTCGGTGATCTGTGCATCCAGCTCAGCGGCCTCGGCGACCTGGGTCACCAGCCCGAGGGCGACCGCTTCGCCGGCGTCGACACTCGCGCCGGTCGCCGTCAACCGCATGGCCTGGCGGCGGCCCACCAGCTGCGGCAGCCAGGCCAGCACCAGTACCGGGGCCAACCCGATCTCCACCTCGGGGAACGAGAACTTCGCCTCCGGTGTGGCGATGGCGAAGTCACACAGCGCCGCCAGACCCACGCCGAATCCTGCGGCATCGCCGTGCACTCGGGCGATCGACACAAGCCTGCTGTGGCGCAGCGCGTGATTCACCGCCACCAGCCGATCGACCTCACGGGGCAACTCGTCGACGGTGGCCGCGGTGCGGTCCCGGCCCGTGCAGAACTGCTCACCCATCGACGCGAGCACCAGCACTCTCGCCTCTGCAGGCGGAGCGAGGATCAGCTCGGCGAGTTCGTCGCAGGCGTCCAGGGAGAGCAACCCCTCATCGGAGACGGGAAAGGTGATCGTGAGGATGCCGTCGGTCAGTGTGTACGAGACAAGGGAAGTCATTGTCAGTTGAGCCTTTCCTGGCCGACACCGGCGTACCAGTCGACATCAGTGGAATCCGTTCGGATCGTCACGCTCCGAACATTGGTGAAGTCGTGGAAGGATTCCCACCCACCTTCACGGCCCTGGCCGCTCTCGCGGACACCACCCCACGGTGAGCAGGGGTCGAGGCGGTGGTGGTCGTTCACCCACACGATGCCCTGTTCGAAACGGGATGCCACTCGGTGCGCCCGCGCGACATCGCGCGTCCAGATCGACGAGCCCAGGCCGTAATCGGAATCGTTGGCAATGCGAACCGCGTCGTCCTCGTCCTCGAACGGGATCACCACGAGCACCGGGCCGAAGATCTCCTCGCGCGCCACCCGCATGTCATTGGTGACGTTGCTGAGCACTGTGGGTTTGACGAAGAAACCGTCCATTCCGGCAACCTCGGCGGCCGCGCCGCCGGTGGCCACCGTCGCGCCCTCCTCAACCCCGATCGCGACGTAGTTCAGGATGCGCTGTCGCGCCCGTTCCGAGATCACCGGTCCCAGTTGAGTTTCGGCCAGCGCGGGATCACCGATGCGGATCGCCTCGGCCTGCGCCACCAGCGCGTCGACGAACTGCTGATAGATGGTCGACTGCACGATCAACCGGGTCCCGGCGATGCAAGTCTGCCCGGCACCGATGAACCCACCGAAGGCGGCGCCGCGCGCGGCGACGTCGACGTCCATGTCGTCGAACACCACGACCGGTGACTTGCCGCCGAGTTCGAGTGTGGCCTTGGCGAATCGGCGCGCGGTGGCCACCGCGATCGACCGTCCCGGTTCGGTGCCGCCGGTGAACACCGCCTTCTTGACCAGCGGATGTTCGACCAGCCGGGCACCGGCATCCGGGCCCAGGCCCGGCACCACGTTCAGCACGCCCGGCGGGATCCCGGCCTCCAGTGCCAGCTGACCGACCACCAACGCGGTGAGCGGGGTCTGCTCGGAAGGCTTGAGCACCACGCTGTTGCCGGTGGCCAGCGCCGGCGCCAGGCTCTTCGAGGCGATCATCAGCGGATGGTTGAACGACGACAGGATTCCGACCACGCCCAGCGGCATCCGGCTGGTGTAGGAGTGGTACGGGCCCGACATGGGGACCACCGACGTCCGGTCGGCCAGCAGCAGCGCCGCGTTGTACCGGTACCACTCCGGCAACCGGGTGATCTGCGCCTTGGTCTCGGTGATCGGCCTGCCGTTGTTCAGCGTCTCAAGCCGGTACAACTCCTCCATGTTCGCTTCGAGGAGGTCGGCGAACTTGTTCATCACCTTCGCACGGTGGTGGATCGGGGCGTCCCGCCAGACACCGGATGTGAACGCCGCCTGGGCGTTCTCGACGGCAGCATCGATATCCGCGGCGTCACCGCAGTGACACCTCGCGAAAACCTGCCCGGTCGCCGGGTTGATGACGTCGAGTACCTCGCCGTGGCCGTCGACCCGCCGGCCGTTGACGAGAAGCTGCTCGACGGTGATCTGATCAGTGGTCATTGATGTGTTCCTCTTGATAAAAGCCGAGTCCTACCGGGGAACTCAGGCTTCGACTCGGTAGACGATCTCCAGGGCCGCGCGGGTCCCGCCGACCGACGTGGAGGTAGTGATGGCGGCACGCTCGGTGAATGTGCTCGGCAGACCGCGGCCGAAGCCGTAGATGTCGGCCGGCGCCGGCAGGAACGCGTGCACCTTGACGGGTTCCACCGCACCGGGTTGTGCGATCGCAGCGTCGAATGCGGCCCGGACGGCGTCGCGCACCTCGAAGGGCCGGTAGCCTTCCTGGCCGATCTCGACGTCGACGACGGCGAACCGTGTGGCAGGTTGCGAAGTTCCCGCTCGGACGGCGATGACGTCGATCTCGACCTGCGCACCGCCGGTGAGCAGTTCCTCCACCCCGACGATGAGGTACGGCGGCGGGTTGCCGTCGAACTTTTCTCGCCACAGTTCGTCGAACAGCGGGGCGTCGGCCATGTTCTTCAGGAAGACATGCACACGGACGGTGTTGTCCCAGTCGCTGCCGGCGTCGCTCAGCAGTGTCTCGCAGATGCCGATCGTGAACTCGGCCTGGGCGGTCAGTGCCGACACATGATGCGGAAAGTGCGGGCTCACGGTGGCCGCCGGGGCCAGGCCGGTGTCTCCGAACTCGGTGGGCAACTGCCCGGCGAGGAACAGCCAGTCCCCCGCCGCGACACACGGGGTGTAGTTGGCCAGCGGCTTGGGCAGCGTCGGGCTGTCGACGTGGGTCACGGTCACCCCGTCGGCGGCGGCGATGACGTCGACGACCACCAGGGCTCCTGGTACCGGCATCTCCTCCGCGCCGACACCGACTGTCGTACGTGGTGGCGGAACCGGGAAGAACCGCTTCCACACCTGATCGAAGGCGTCGAACAGGCGACAGTCCGCGATGAAAACCTGTGTCTTGACCACTTTTTCAAGGCTGGTGCCGGCCTCGGCCAGGAGCTGTTGCAGCTTCTCCAGCAGGTAGGTGGTCTGCTTCTGGATGTCGGCCCCGTAATAGGGGAACTCAGGTGAGACCGCCGCCTGCGGTGGGATGCCGACACCCGGGTCTGCAGCGCTCAGCCCGGATACGAACACCAATCCGTCGGTGACCACCACTCGCGCGTCGAGCAGCGCTTCGACGCTCTGAGCTCCAGTCTGTTTGTTGGACACGATAACTCGCCTCTCCGGCGGGTGTTCTCCCGCCCGATCGTTGTTCTGCGATTGATACGGCCCTCGGTCTGGCCGTGAGGTTCTACGGGATTCAGTGGCTGCCTTCGACGCCGAAGAAGAGCTTGCGCAGCCCCTCGTCTTCGAGGACGGCCGCCACTTCCTGCTCGGGGCTGATCCGTCCGCCCTGCATGATGTGCACACGGTCGCAGTGCGGCAGGATGACGGCGGGATTCTCTTCGACGACCCACAGCACGCCGACGCCGTCGCTGGTCACTCCGGCGATGCTCGCGATGAGTTCTCCGACGATGGATGGCGCGAGACCGGTGGTGGGTTCGTCGAGCGCCAGAAACTTCGGATCCGACGCCAGTGCGCCGGCCACCGCGAGCATCTGACGTTCGCCGCCGGACAGTGTCGAGGCGCTGCTGTCCCGCCGTTTCCCCAGAGACGGGAAGCGGTCGAAAGCGAGGTCGATACCCGCGCTGACCTTGGAGCGTCCGAGTGGCATCAGTGCCACCCGGATGTTCTCCAGGACAGTGAGGTTGGGGAAGGTGTTGCCGCCCTGCGGGACATAGGCCATGCCGCGGCGCACCATCTGCGCGGTCGGTACGTTGACGAGCCCTTCGCCCAGGAGCGAGATCTCCCCGGACATCGGCTCCACCAGACGGAAGATCGACTTCAGCAGCGTCGACTTACCTGCCCCGTTGGGCCCCACCAGCGCGACCGTCTCGTTTCCTCGGACCTGGATCGAAACATCGTGGATGACAGGAAGTTTGCCGTACCCGGCGGTGACGCCGCGAACGTCCAGAAGGGTCATTGTGCGCTCCCGAGGTAGATTTCCGCGACGGTGGGGTGCACGGCGATCTCGTCGGGTGTGCCCGATGCCACCACCCGACCTTCGGCCATCACGTACACGTAGTCGGACACCGCGAACACGAACTGGATGTTGTGGTCGATGATCAACAGCGTGATACCCCGGTCGCGCAGGCTGGTGACCTGTTCGGTCAGTCGGCCGATGCCCGCAGGTGCGACCCCGGCGGCGGGTTCGTCCAGCAACACCATCCGCGGCTGCACCATGAGCAGACGAGCGAAGTCGACCAGCTTGGTCTGTCCTGCCGTGAGGTCTTCAAGCCGCTGATCCTTGACGTCGGTGAGCCCGAGCTCCTCCAGAAGAACGGCGGCACGTTCGGCAGTCTGCTGTTCCATCTCCACCCATTGCCGTCGACCGAACAGCGCCCGCCACGGTGACTCCGACCGGTCCGCGCCGGCGGTCATCAGGTTCTCCCAGACCGACAGCAACGGGAACCCGACGGGTGTCTGGAAGGAGCGGACCATTCCCCGCCGTGCGATCTTCCACGCCGCCTCGCGTTCGATGCGGTCGCCGAACAGTTCGACTTCGCCGGTGTCGGCCTGGTCGAAACCGGTCAGGACGTTGAACAGACTGGTTTTCCCGGCACCGTTCGGGCCGATGATCGCCGTGATGCTACCTTTCGGCGCCTCAAGCGAAACCCCGTCGACCGCACGGATTCCGCCGAACGACTTGCTGACATCTGATGCGCGGAACGCGACCTCCATCGCGATACCGGTGCTCATTTGGCAGCCTCCTTCTTCCTCGAGCCCGGCAACAGGTCCCGCTCACTGAACTGGAACGCGGATCGCTCGCTCATCAACCCTTCCGGGCGGAAACGCAGTACGAGGACCAGCAGAACGCCCAGGATCACGGGACGCGTGGCAGCGAGCATCTGTGCATATTCGGCGGATCCCTGCAGGAAGGTGAGCATCTCGGTGCAGACGATCAACAGCGCTGCGCCGATCACCGGCCCCTTCCGGCTGGCGATGCCACCGATCACAAGCGCTGTCCACACCACGAAGGTCAGTTCGGAGACGAACAGCGACGGGACCACGCTGCGGACGTGCCAGAGGTACAGGGGCGTGATCAGCCCGATCAGTGCCCCGGCGAGCACGTAGGTGATGAGGCGGTACCGCACGATGTTCTTACCGAGCGAGCGCGCCACGGCTTCGTTGTCGCGGCTGGCACGCAGCAACCGCACGTACGGTGTCTTGGCGAGCCGGTTGGTCAGCAGGTAGATCACCAACGCGACAGCCACCGCCAGGGCGAGCAGCACCCAGCGGTACTCCGAGGCCGGGACCAGATCGCGGAACGGCCGGTCGATCGAGGAGAAGCCTGTGGTGCCGCGGGTGAGCCGCGACTCGCTGATGGTGAGCTGATGGATCACCTCGGCGAACGCGAGCGTGGTGATCAGAAAGTACTCGCCGCGCAACCGGATCGAGGGCAGCGCCACGATGAACGCGGCCACCGCCGTCACCAGGACGGCACCGACGATGCCGACCGCCATCGGCCATCCCGGGGTGAACACCAGCCCGGTGTCCACGCGGGTCTGCGTCAGGATGATGTAGGTGTAGGCCGCCACCGCCACCAGCCCGGCGACGCCGAGATCCCACATACCGGCCCAGCCGGCAACCAGATTGAGCACCATCGCCAGTGCGGCGTAGATCGCGGCGAGGGTCAGGACGCCGACGAGGAACACGAGGAGGGATTGCATTACGCAGCCTGCTTTCTCTGCCGGACGCTGAACAGCCCGCTGGGCCTGACCAGCAGGACGATGATCAGCGCCACGAACGCGACGACCGTGCGGTACTCGGTGGGGATGACCAGTGCGCTCAGGTCCATGGCCAGGCCGAGAAGCAGGCTGGCCATGATCACTCCGTAGGTGCTGCCGAGCCCACCGAGCACAGCCGCGGCGAGAATGAGAAGAATGTTCTGCCAACCCAGTTCGGGGCCGACCGAACCGATGATGCCGATCATCACACCCGCGAGCCCGGCGAGGAACCCGGCGATGAACCACACCTGGTAGGACACGAACCGTGTCGAAATCCCGCGCACCCGAGCCAGATCGGGGTTGCCGGCCGCGGCACGTATCGAGATCCCCGCGGGGGTCTTCGTCAGGAACAAATGCAACGCGAGAATCGACACCGCGGAGGTCACGATGATCGCGACCTCACCGAACGAGATCTGCACTCCCATCACGGAGTAGCTGCTCCCGAAGGTCACCTCGTAGTGCTGCAGGTTGGCTCCGAAGGTCATCACCAGCAGGCCATAGATGATGTAGGCGACACCGACAGAAGAGAACAGCTGGACCAGCACACCCTTCTGCCGGATCGGCTCGAACACAACCACCGACAGGATCACCGCCGCGACACCGGTGGCGATGGCGGCGAAAAGGGCTGCGGCCCAGGTTGGCACGCCCCAGTCCCGGGAGGCCATCAGTCCGAGGAAGGCCGCCAGCGCCAGGAACTGTCCGTGTGCGATGTTGAGGAATCCCTCGGTCTGGCGCACCATCGAGAAGCCGACGGTGGCCATCGCAAGGATGCTTCCGGTCACGAGACCGAAAATCACGTACTGCACTGCAACACCCTTTCGAGGTTTGCCGACGTTGTGGATACCGGCGGTCACCGACGACCGGTGACCGCCGGGGCGACATCAGTCGCCGACGAGCTTGCGCAGCGCGGGATCGAGTTCGATCACGTCGACCTGGGTCCAGGCGCGGTCGATGATGAACTGCTCACCGAACAGCGGTGCGGCCAGGTTGTTGTGCTCGTTGAGGTCCAGGCTGCCCGAAGCACCGTGGTAGTTGATCTCGTTGCCGGCTTCGAGTTCCTTGAGGCCGTCGGTGTAGGAGTAGACCTCCACACCGCCCGAGTTGAGAACTTGGGGAATCGCCTCGGCGATGGCGGCACCGTCGGTGCTCTGTGCCTTGGTGATCGCCAGGGCCAGCGCGATGTACTGGTCGTACTGGTTGGCGTCGTAGACACCGGCAGCCGGCGGATTCCCGGTCTTGGCCTGGAACTTGTCCGCGAACACCTTGTAGGCCGGCGACTCGGTGTCGTACGCGGCGATGGCTCCCACCGCGACGCCGTTCTCCAGATCGGGCATGAGTGCCGAGATCGGCGGCGTCACGAGATCCGGTGACACGAAGAACTTTCCGCCGTAGCCGCGTCGCTGCCACTCACGGAAGATGACCGATGCGGCCTCGTGGCCGGCGGCCAGGTACACGGCCTCGGGCTTGGCGTCGAAGGCCTGCGCCAGTTCGGCCTGGTAGGAGGACCGACCGGGATTGAACCGAACGTCGGCGACCACCTCTCCCCCGGCTCCCTCGACGAAGACCTTCTTGAAGATGTCGGCGGGTTCGGACATGCCCTCGGTGTTCTGCGCCATGACGGCCACACGTTTGATGTTCTCGTCGCGGGCGAACTGCGCGGCGATCGTGCCACCGTCACTGTCGGATCCGGTGAGACGGAACATGAACTCGCCGGCACCGGTGTCCAGTTCCGGGGTGCCGCAACCGGGGCAGAAGACGGGGATCTCGAGCTCGTTGGCGCTGTCCAGAATGGCCAGACCACCCGTGGATTCCACGCCGCCGACTGCGACGACGTTCTCGACGTCGACCAGGCGGGAGAAGCCCTGCACGGCACCCTCGACGGTGGAGAGATTGTCGGCGCTGACCAACTCCACCTTCTTGCCCAGGACGCCGCCGGCCTCGTTGATCTCGTCGATGGCGATGGTCACCGCGGCCTGGGAGGGCTCGTAGTAGGACGAGTAGTCGCCGGTGATGCCGTTGAGCCAGCCGAACTTGATCACGTCACCGTCGGCGGCGTCACCTCCTCCCCCACCGCTACAGGCCGTCAGAAGCATTGCGGCGCTGGCAACTACGCCGATAGCACCTTTCCGTTTGAGCATCGCTCTTCCTTTCTTGGACATGCGCCACTGCACCGACGACATCTACGGCGTGTGCAGACGGTGTGGAGTGAACAGATGGAAATGTCGCTCTACATCAGAGCGGGGTCCTACGCGCGATCATCTTTGGCCAGGAGGTATCGGACGATGAACTCGTGTGATGTCTCGAGATGAGTGCGGGTAAGTTCGTTGAGCCGCTGGCCGTCACCGGCTTTGGCGGCATCCAGGATCGCCGTGTGCTCTTCCTGCAGGTGCTCGACGTTCCCGATGACGGCGAGGTGCAGGTAGAGATAGCGGTCGGTGAGTTTGCGTAGCTGGTCGACGTGCGCGGCGGTCATGGGCCGGTTGGCGCGGTGATAGATGGCGGCGTGGAAACTCGCATTGGCTTCCAGCCATTCGACGAGATCGGTGGTATTCGACATGATTTCGAACTGCCGGGTCATCTCGATGATGTCCGCCCTGCCCACCTGCGAGGCCGCCATCTGGGTGAGGTAGGGCTCGACCGCCATCCTCATCTCATACAGCTCCTGCAGTTCCAGGATGGACAGCTCCCTCGAATAGGGCACGCCGTCAACCATGACGACCAGGCCCTCGGCCACGAGGGTCTGCATGGCGTCACGCACCGGGATGCGGCTGACACCGAATTGATCGGCGAGCTTCGAGTACGAGAGCCGTACACCCGCGCCGATCTCACCGGTGAGCAGTGCCTGCCGAAGGCTATTCACCACTGCGTTTCCCACTGCTGCTGTCGCCACTAGATCCTTCCCTCATACGTTCGGCTCGAACTGTATACGGAAGATAGCCGACGTATTCAGTTTGCGGGTTACGTTTGCGAAAAATTGCTGTTGCATCCGTAAGTGCGGTTACGCTCTGGCGCGGTCGCGTGCCGTACCGCTCCGACCGAGACACCGGCCCGACGGCTCGGATTTGTCTGGGGCGTCGGTACTTCTTCGCTGCGTTGTCCAGCTACACCACCGCCCTGGCCGTCGAGCTGGCACCCATCCGCGTCAACGCGGTCGCGCCGGGCATGATCCGCACCCCGATGTGGGATGCGATGCCTGAAGCCGACCAAGAGCCTTGTACGACCGAGAAGTGCAACGAACTCCCGTGGCCATCGGCGAAGTAGACGACGCGGTACGCGCCTACGTCTACTGCATGGACCAGGCCTTCAGCAGCGGCGCTATTGGTCTGATGTGCCATCGAGGGACTGGACCCGGCAGACAACACGAAGAGCGTTGGCGCGCAGTTACTTCTTCGAGGATCGTGATGTTGCGTCTGTGCGTGCCGCCTTCGTGCGGCTGGGATTCGTGAGTTGAGATCGGACGTCGCTCGGCACGTACACGCCTCGGGTTTGAAGATCGCCGATGAATCGGGCGGTCAGCGGATCAGGCTTGGCGGGGGTTACGGCTACGAGCTTCCTGACCCATCGCGGCGAAAATGATCGGACTGCGCCTGGAAACCCTGCACCGACCGCGCTTACCGGGCAGATCGCCACGCCAAGGCCGGCCGCGGCGAGCTGAGGCGCCGCAGCGCTCGCCGCTGTCCTCATCACTGTCTCTGTGTGAACCCCGGCGGCTGTCAGCGACCGGTCCAACCATCCGCCGAGGCCGTTCTCCGGTGTGAAGTGCACGATCTGCGCGCCTTGCAGATCCGGCATGCGCACGGTCGAACCACGGGTCAGCGGATGCCCCGACGCAGCCGCCAACACGATCTCTTCGTCGGCCACGAAAGTCGTCGCGAAGCGGTCAGGCACCGGCAGAGGCACCAGCGCCATGTCGATCTCGCCGGCGTCGACGAGATCGAGAAATGTTTCTATCGTGGCCGCCTCGCGCAAGGTGATCGCCACGTCCGGATGCCTGCGATGCCAGCGGCGGATGACAGGGGCGAGTAGTGGCACGGTCAGGCTTTGCGCGCAGGCCAGTCGCAGCGCTCCGCCTGCCGCCTCACCCACGGCACGTGCCGATCTCACGGCCGAAGCGGCCGCGTCGATGGCCCGCCTGGCATCGGCGACGGCAGCTCGGCCCGCCGGTGTCAGCGTCACGCCCCGAGGTTCCCGGCGGAGCAGAACCGTCTGGGCCTCGCGTTCCAGCACGGCCAGCTGGTGTGAGACAGCGGGTTGCGACGAATGCAGCAGTCGAGCTGCTTGCGTGATCGATCCGCTGTTGGCGACCGCCACGAGACACTCCAACGCCCGAAGAGACGGCATCCATGAAATCTATATCGAGAACGGATTGCCGCATGCATTTCGATACGTGGTCCGAGCATCCAGAGGGCGCCGCGGCTTGGAACTCTGCCCTCCAAGATTTGGATGATGAGGCTCCAGAACATCGATTCTTTCTGCGGAAGCCGACATCACCGCTGCGTGTTGGAAGGCGTATGCCAGCCGCAGACGGTGCTCCGTCGCACGGGACCATGATCGAGAGGGAATCAAGATGAAGATCGTCACCATCGGACGCGGAATGATCGGCGGCGGCCTCGCTCGGTTGTGGCGGGACTCCGGACACGACGTGGACGAGCTCGGCCGTGACGGAGGGGATGCCTCCGACGCCGACGTCCTTCTCGTTGCGGTACCCGGCAATGAAATTTCGTCCGCTTTGGCGAAAGTCACCGGTTTGGACGGGAAGGTCGCCATCGACGCGACGAACATCATGCCCCAGCGCCACGGCGAATTCCCCTCGTATGCACACGAAGTCAAGTCCTTCACCCGCGGACCGGTCGCGAAGAGCTTCAACATGAACTTCGGAGATCTCTTCGACCGCGTGCGCGAACAGCGCGTGCGGCCCAGTAACTGGTACGTCGCCGACGAGGACGCGCGCGGGGTCACCGAACAGCTCATCAGCGACGCCGGTTACGACCCGGCGCGCGTCGGAGATCTCTCCCGAGCTCGTGATTTCGAAGATGCGGTCTGGCTTCTCATGGGCGTGAAACCGCAAGGGGGCGTGTTCTATCGATTCGCCGTACCCGGCCAGCTCTGAGACACAAACGGCGCCGCTGACTCAGCTCCCGTCGAATCCGAACTCATCAATCGAAGGATCGAATCATGGCTCGTCCGATACGAATCGGCGTAACACTGCAGCCCGCCAACGCCCCCGACTACGCCACCTGGCGCAGTGCGGTGATCCATGCCGAAGAACTCGGCGCTGACCTGGTCTTCGGCTGGGATCACTTCCACCGACCCGAGATGGCCGAACTCAATCAGGGAGTCCCGGTGCTGGCCGAGGTGCAGCCCGACGTCACCAACTTCGAGGGTTGGACTGCATTGGCGTCCTGGGGGGGAGATCACTCACCGCGCCCAGATCGGGCTGCTGGTGACCGGGATGGGTTACCGCAACCCAGATCTGCTCGCCGACATGGCCCGCACCGCCGATCACATCAGCGGCGGACGCCTGGTGCTGGGCCTCGGCGCGGGCTGGTACGAGAAGGATTACACCACCTACGGATACGAATTCGGCACGTGGAAGACACGATTCGACTTGTTCGAGGCCGGGCTGGAACGCATCACGGCACGCTTCGACAAGCTCATCCCAACGCCCGTCCGCACGATACCCATCCTCATCGGCGGCACCGGCCCCAAGCGCACGTTGCCCTTGGTCGTTCGATACGCCGACATCTGGCACACCTTCCTCTCGGTCGAGGGCTTCACCGAGGCCACGGCCCGACTCGACGAGATGGCGGCCGCAGCAGGACGCGACGGGAACGACATCGAACGCTCGGTGCACTGGTTCGGCGTCGACAGTGCCGAGGACTACCGCGCTGCCGGCGCAACCATCTTCGTCCACGAGATCGCGCCCGATCCCGCCACCGGATACGACTTCACCACCCTCGAAGAGATGCTGACCTGGCGTGACCATCACAACGGCGGCTAGCGTGCGGCGCTGCCCACCTGCGCTGGGGTCTTCGAGCTCGTTTCTTATGAGGATGTCGGTACTTGTGGCGGCATCGGACGACCGTCGTCGTCAACAGGGGCGCCGGCCCATACTCGCAGCGCGTCCAGCGCCGGCCCCAATCCCCGCCCACGTTCGGTGAGCCGATAGGTCACGGTGATCGGCGGCCCAGGGTCGACATCCCGTTCGACCAGTCCGGCGTGTTGGAGTTCAACGAGTCGCTCGCTCAAGACGCGCTTGGACAGTCTCGGTAGGGCTGCGTCCAGCTCGTTGAAACGGGCTGGTCGCTGTAGAAGAAGGTCGATGATCAGTCCGGTCCAGCGCTTGCCGAGGAGGCCGAAGACCTCTTCGGTGTACGAGCACGATCGCAGCGGGCTCGACTCGGTCATACCTCAGATGATACGAGCCGCGCCGTCTCGATATCTGGTAGTAATAAGTAACTAGATTATTTTCTTGCAGCATCACAGCGGTGCTTATACAACATGCGAGGAGAGCGAAGCGTGCCTGAGTCGGTCCCTGCAAGCAGCGCTCACCAGCCCGCAACGTATGACCTGGTGATCCACCGCGCGCACGTGTTCGACGGGCACCAAGCGCACACCGGACTGCGTGATGTCGGCGTCAACGGCGGACAGATCGCCGACGTATCGGCAGAACCACTGCGGGGCGAGACAGAGGTGGACGCGGCCGAAGGCTGGGTCCTGCCGGGTCTGATCGACACCCACGTGCATTTTTACGATGTGGCTGCCGTGACCGATCCGGCTTCGATGCGGACGTTCGAGGAAAATGAACTGGCGGACCGGCTCAAATCCTTCCTGCGGCATGGGATTACCACGATAAAGTCCGTGGGCGATCCGACCGACGAAGTATTGAGAACGCGGTCGAGGATCGCTGCGGGAACGCTACGAGGCCCTCGATTCCTCGCAACGGGCTGCGGTATCACCGGTCGGGACGGACATCCCGCCTCCACGGTCTTCGCCAACAATCCGTGGGCGCGTCAACGCTTCACCAGAGAAGTGGACAGTGCCGCGCAGATGCAGGATGTCGTCCACCACTTGGCCGACCGCAAGGTGGACGCAATCAAGCTCCTGTCTGAAGGCGCGTGCGCGTGCGCCACCTCGCCGGAATACCTCTGGCGCAATCCGGCATTTCCGACCGCTGTCGAACTCACACGACTGTCCCCCGAGTTGCTCAAGGCGGGCATCGACACCGCCCACGAGCGAGGCCTCAGGGTCACTGTCCACACCACCCAGCAAGCCGCGGCGCGCGAAGCCATCGAGGCCGGTGCGGACGGCCTCGAACATGGTGTCACGGTTGAACCCATCACCGATCACGCGCTTGTCGATCTCATGGTCGAACGCGACACCACGTACACGCCCACACTCTGGATCGACGACGCGGCGCATCCCGACACCCGGGGCAACTTGAAGAAAGTCGCCGATGCGGGCGTCACCATCGTCATGGGCAGTGACACCTTCAGCGGCCGTGGCTTGTTCGGGGCGAATACGTTGGAAGAAGCCGAACTGATGGTCGCAGCCGGGATGACGCCGCTCCAGTCCCTGGTCGCAGGAACCAGTGCTGCGGCACGCCAGTGCGTCCGCCCCGATCTTGGCGCGGTGGCGCCCGGCAAGCGCGCCGACCTGGTGGTGCTGACCGCAGATCCCACTCGGGACATCGGCAACCTGCGCAACCTTGCCATGACAATTCTCGATGGTGAGATCGTCGTCGACAACCGCCAAGGCACGACCTAACTTTCGCAGGAAATGCACTCATGAGGACGTGGTTCATCACCGGTATGAGCACCGGCTTCGGCCGCTTGCTGACCGAAAGGCTGCTTGCGGCAGGCGATCGCGCAGCCGGCACACTCCGCGATCTCTCATCCGCCGACGACCTGAAAGAACAGTTCGGCGATCGACTGTGGCTGGCACCCCTTGACCTGACCCATACCCACGAGATCCGGCCGACCGTCGACGCTGCCTGGGCTGCCATGCACCGTATCGACGTGCTGGTCAGCAACGCCGGCTACGGCCTGCTCGGCGCGGCCGAAGAGGTCACCGACGCACAGATCCGGCATCAGATCGACACCAATCTCCTCGGATCGATACAGCTCATACGGGCGGCCCTCCCCCACTTCCGTGCGCAGCACAGCGGCCGTATCCTCCAAATCTTAAGCCTAGGAGGACAAGTCACCATCCCTGGCAGCTCGCTTTATCATGCGACAAAGTGGGGAATCGAGGGATTCATGGAAGCAGTTGCACAAGAGGTGGCAGTATTCGGGATCAGCTGCACTATCGTCGAACCCGGCGCCGCCCGTACCGGGTTCCGTAACCGAAGCGCAGTCGTCGGACCACGCATCCCCGCCTACGACCGCTCGCCTTCACGGAGGATGAATGACATCCACGACGACAAGTCGATCACCTCCCCTGGGGACCCGGTCAAGATGGTCGACGCCATGATTACCTCCGTGGAGCAAGATCCCGCCCCACTACGCCTGGCGCTGGGCAGCGACAGCTACTCCTACATCAAGACGGCCCTCACCACCCGTCTGGCCCAACTCGAAGCCCAAAGAGGCCTGGCTCTCTCGACCGATGCTGCAGACCAAGGCAACAGCCCGAACTGGTTTCAGTCAGACAACGGCTGATGCGCGGACGGAAACCGGATAGCCGGCTCACTTGTCAAAGCCCAGGCGGTGTCGGATGAACACATCTGGTAAACCACCACCCAACGGTGGCAACGCCGACAAGCTCGCCGAGCTACGCAACGCGATCCGTGGCATCGAAGCCGCCGAATCGACCTTCGGCGAGACACGCCAGTCCACAACGGGCGACAACGGCACCACCGGACAAACTCATGCGCGCGGCACCTATGAGCCGATCACCTACCACGGCATGCCGGAAGGCCAGGACTGGATGCAGCGCCTGCCCGCTCGCTACAAGCACGGAGAGCGCGGATTCGACCGGCGCATCATGGAAGAACTCGCCGCCGTCGGCGTGCCGTGCTACACCCTCGGCGACCTGTCCAATCGCGTGCGGACGATCCCCCAAGGTATTCCCATCTTCATCGACTGGCTCACACACCTCGAAGACCGCATCCCCGGCGCCGATACACCCCATCGTGAGGCGATCCGGGCAGGGCTGATCCGCAACCTCAATGACCCCGCAGCACGGGGAAACCCGGCCGCCATCAATGCCCTCGTCGTCCAACTGCGCCGACAGCCCCCGCTGCGCAGCGGACTGATCGGATACGCCACCGAGGCGCTCGCACACATCGCCACCAAACGCGACTGCCCCACGATCGTCGAACTCATTGACGAACTGCTCCCCCACGGAGCAGTCGTGGGGCCCCTCATCGAATACCTCGGGAAGGTAAAAACTGATGAGGCAAAAGAACTCGTCCTGAGATTCCTCGACACACCGTCGACCTACTTCGCGCTGCGCGCCCTCATCCAGATGAAGGCAACCGGTGTCCGGGCGAGAGTCGAGCCCTACCTCACTCACATCAACGCCGCCATCCGCAAAGAGGCACGCCGGGCCATGGCGAGGTTGCCCGAGTGAGCGAAAGCGACAAACCTCTCGATTCCGGCATCGATCTCAACATGCTCGCCGGCCAGACAGAAGCGCTGCGCCGAGCCCGCCAAGCGATCGACGCCATCGGCCGTGTGGAGGGCGAATCCGAGGACCGTCCCGTCCGCGTGTGGGTCACACCGTGTCCGGCACCCTCGTGGACATCGAACCAGCCGAGGACACCCGCTATTAGGAGCCAGGCCGGCTCAGCCGCCGCCGTTGTTGAAGCCGAACAACCTGTCTCGCACAACGCTGGACTACATGTCACTGAAGACTGCACCGCCTGATCCATGTTGGGACTGACACATACGATTTTCGTGGAGCAGCAGCAGCAGCAATTTTCACCGCGCCATATTCGTGAATCGCGAAAAGTGCAGCTGGTGCGCCACAGTGATGTTCGCGGTCGGACCGTTACGGTGCTTGCCGAGGATGATGTCGGCTTCGCCGCCGCGAGGGTCGTCACGATCAAATGCGTCAGGCCGGTGCAGCAGCATGACCATGTCGGCGTCCTGCTCCAGGCTGTTGTGCGCTGAGATGCCCTGCGCCACAAAGTTATGCGTGCCGGGCACGGTGCCGTCGTAGACATCGTGCTCACCGATGCTGGTGATGTCGACGATCTCGTCCCAGAACACGTCGTTGGTGGCGAGGTCGTGCAACGCAGCGTCCTCTTTCGGCACGGTGTCGAGATTCGTGTTCTGGGTGACACTCTCGAGCTCGGCGAGCAGGTCACGTGCGGCCGCGCCCCGTGCGCCGTGCACACCGACGTGCGCCATGAACCGCTTCTGGTTCTCGCGGCCGTAGATGAGCACATGCCAGCAGTCCCGGTACCCGGCCTTCTTGGCGCGTTTGATGCGCGCATACACCCCGACCCGCAGCAGCAGCTGCACAACGTCGTCAGCCAACTGCCGGCTGGTGGTCGCGTAGTACACGCGACCCTGCCCAACCTTGGCGTCCCACCGCACCGAGCCGTCGGTCGCCCACAGATGCCGCAGGAACAGCGCCACCTGGTCGTTGGGCAGTGCGAAAACCTGGGCGGGGACGAACTTTTCGTAGCTGCGCTTGCCGAACAGGCCGAGTTTGTCGAGCCACTCAGGGATCGGGTTGCGCTTACCGCGGGTCAACCGGTACGGCGCGGGAAGCCGAAGGGTGGTGACCCGCGCCGCGGCGTACTCGTCACGGATCGGCGTGACGCCGAAATGCTCCGCTGCGGTCTCGACCGCGAGCAGATTTCCCTCGTCGATCGATGCGTAACGTATCGGCTGACGCTTCCCGCAGGACCCGTCGCCGATCATGTGCGCGAGCATCACGACCTCCGAGTCGTGCATACGCTGTGTGTCGACCGGGTCGGGCACGAGGCGGGGCGTGGCCAGCCGGTCGCCGGGCTTCAACTCGCCCAACGGAACCCAGCCGTCGAGCGTGAGGAAGGGATGGTTGGCAGTTGCCTCGACTTCGCGGCCCGACGCCATCCGCAGTGTGAACACCTCTTTGCGCCCGCTGGGGAACACGTTGGTCATGGGCCGCGCGACCATGCGCTTGTGCTCGTCCAGCGACCACACCAGCGGCCGCTCTCCGGTTGCCATGAGCTCGCCGAAGGTGACCTCGGCGCCCGTGTCGGCGCGCAAGATTCGGGTGTTCGCGGTCATGCACCCCGACTCACGAAGATCGGACACCTGCGGACGCTTGTCGGTCCGTTGCTCAGGCCCACGGTTCAGCTGGCTGATCGCCACCACGGGCACGTCGAGCTCTTTGGCCATCAGCTTGAGGCTTCGCGAGAAGTCCGAGACTTCCTGCTGACGTGACTCGTACTTCTTGCCCGAGGTCATCAGCTGCATGTAGTCGACGACGATGAGCCGCAGATCGGACTTCTGCGCCAAACGCCGTGCCTTGGCGCGGATCTCCATCATGGTGAGGTTCGGCGAGTCGTCGATGTAGAGCGGTGCCTCGCTGATCTCGCTCATGCGCCGCGCCAGACGCGTCCAGTCGTCGTCGGTCATACGGCCGGACCGCATGTCGCCGAGCTTGATCTTCGCCTCGGCCGACAGCAGGCGCATGACGATCTCGGACTTGCTCATCTCCAGGGAGAAGATGACGCTGGCCATGCGGTGCTTGATGGAGCACGACCGCATGAAGTCCAGCCCGAGTGTCGAGTTGTGCGTGGGAACCATGCCCGGCCCGGCCAGGTACAGGTGCTCGGGGTTGTCCACCTCGACACACCGCACGGGCACGCTGGGCCGCCGGCGAACCGCGGTGATCTGAACCGCCGGGGCCAGCAGTGCCGTGCCGCCACGGCCGCCCGAGGCGCTCACCACGGTGTGCATACCGGCACGCAGGTTGGCGGTGATGCGGACCCCGTGCTCGGTGGGCCACTGATGCTGCGCATCGGCGACGATCGCGGTGCCGTCGGAGAACTCGACGACGTAGCAGGGCCGCCCGAGCATCACGTCGGTGTCGGCGACCACGCGTGTGGGTTCGCCGTCGGGGCCGAGGAGATGGTCACCCACCGCGACGTCGCCCATCGTCGTCCATCCGCTGGGCGTCGGAAGCGGGGTGTCGAGCGCGAGCGCCTTACCCACACCGGGACGCGCAGCGATGATGATCATCTGCCCGGCGTGCAACCCGTTGGTGACCTCGTCGAGTTCGGTGAACCCGGTGGGCACACCGCGTGCGATACCGCCCTGCGACGCGATCGCGTCGATCTCGTCCATCGTGGGCTGCAGCAGGTCCTCGAGCGGCACGAAGTCCTCGGAGGCGCGGCGCTCGGTGACGTCGTAGATCTCGGCCTGGGCGCGGTCGACGATGTCGGCCACGTCGGCACCGTCGGCGCCGGCGTAGCCGTACTGCACGACGCGTGTGCCGGCCTCCACGAGCCGGCGCAGCAGCGCCTTCTCGGCCACGATGCCGGCGTAGAAGCCCGCGTTGGCCGCGGTGGGCACCGTCGAGATCAGGGTGTGCAGATAGGGCGCGCCACCGATGCGGCGCAGCAGACCGCGCCGGTCCAGCTCGGCCGCGACGGTGACCGCGTCAGCGGGCTCACCGCGGCCGTAGAGGTCGAGGATCGCGTCGTAGACGCTCTGGTGGGCGGGACGGTAGAAGTCGCCGGGACGCAGCCGCTCCAGCACGTCGGCGATGGCGTCCTTGCTCAGCAGCATGCCGCCGAGCACAGCCTGCTCGGCGGCCATGTCCTGAGGCGGCTGGCGGCCGAAATCTCCGCTTGGCGGCGGACCATCGATGTCCGCGGGACCATCCGGATGCCCGAGGTCGTCCACGACTGCCAAGGACTACCCACCCCCTTCGAGACCAGCCTCACGACACGCTCGAACGTCTATTCGAATCGGTACTGCAACTGTAAAACGGGCCGCCGACAAGTCGCCGCAACAGCACCGCAGCGCCTCACGCTAGACGTTGCTGGAGGCCGGGAAAACCCGGCCTGTTCATCAACCTGTGGATGGCGTGGGGATATCTGTGGACAGCGATGTTTACGCGTTGGGGAGAACTTGTGGATTACCGCATTGTGATCCGATGTCTTCCCAGTTCAGAAGCCTAGAAGACCCCTTGGGCATTGTGGATGACAAATTCATCGGCGTGTCGTGGCGGGTTGCCCGCTCGGGCGTGTTGTGTTGCGCCGAAGGGCCCAACAGGTTAACGAACGGTTAGGTTCGCTGTCCTCGTTTTCGTTCGAGAAGTTCGCCAGCCGGCGGTGCGGGCATACAGCAACGCCCGGGTGGGAACCGTGACGGGTTCCCACCCGGGCGTATGACTGCCGACTGGATCAGCCGGCGACTTCGACTGTGCAGACTACTGCGCGACGACGTTCAGCGACACCTTGGCTTCCACGCCGGTGTGCAGCTTGACGGTCACCGGATAGGAGCCGACCGACTTGATGTGCGCCTTGGCCAACTGCACCGTGCGCTTGTCGAGGTTCGGGCCACCGGCCTTCTTGATCGCGTTCACGACGTCGGCAGCGGTGACGGAACCGAACAGCTTGCCGGTGTCGCCGGCCGCGTTGACCGACAGCGTGACGTCGCCCAGGCCCTCGAGCGCGGTCTTGAGCTCGTTGGCGTGCTCGATGTCGCGGATGACCTTGGACTCGCGAGCGCGGCGGATCTCCTCGGCCTGACGCTCGGCCCCACGGGAGGCGACGATGGCCAGCCCGCGCGGCAGCAGGTAGTTACGGCCGTAGCCGTCCTTGACCTCGACGGTGTCGCCGGCGGCACCCAGGTGCTCAACCTCGGCGGTGAGAATCAGCTTCATATCTCTCTCCGTTCCTGGCTAGCGCGTCGACGAGCCGAACGGCAGCAGCGCCACCTCGCGGGCATTCTTCACCGCGACTGCGATGTCGCGCTGGTGCTGGACGCAGTTGCCGGTCACACGGCGGGCACGGATCTTGCCGCGCTCGCTGATGTAGGTGCGCAGCAGCGCGGTGTCCTTGTAGTCGATGGTCTGCCCCTTCTTGGAGCAGAACACGCACTTACGGGTCTTGACCGGCTTTTCCGGTGCCGGCCGTCGCTTGTTGGACTTGGCCATTGATTATCTCTTCCTTGCAAAAAAATTCGATGTTGATCAGAAGGGCGGTTCGTCGTCGGCACCGCTGAAGGAACCCGACGCCGGAGCGCTACCCCACGGATCGTCCTTGGGCTCGGACTGGCGGGATCCACCACCGCCGGATCCGAAGCCGCCACCCCCGCCACCGCTACGGCTGGCCTTGTTGACCTTGGCCGTGGCGTAGCGCAGGGACGGGCCGATCTCGTCGACCTCAACCTCGACAACAGTGCGCTTCTCACCCTCGCGGGTTTCGAACGAGCGCTGCTTGAGCCGTCCGGTGACGATCACCCGCGAACCGCGGGTGAGGCTTTCGGCCACGTTCTCGGCGGCCTCACGCCAGATGTTGCACCGAAGGAAAAGTGCCTCGCCGTCTTTCCATTCACCGCTCTGGCGGTCGAACATGCGCGGTGTCGACGCAACGGTGAAGTTGGCGACGGCAGCGCCGGACGGGGTGAAGCGCAGTTCCGGGTCCGCTGTCAGGTTTCCGACAACGGTGATGGTGGTGTCACCAGCCACGAGATCCTCCTGGAGTGGGCGTCCTATTGCGGGCGAGCCTACGCAAGCTGCACGACAGGAGCAGCCGTTCGCTCAGTGCTTGTCGGTCCGAAGCACCTTGGTGCGCAGCACCGACTCGTTCAGGTTGAGCTGACGGTCGAGCTCGGACACCGTGGCGGGCTCTGCCTTGACGTCGATGACGGCGTAGATGCCCTCGGCGTGCTTGGCGATCTCGTAAGCGAGACGGCGGCGGCCCCAGATGTCAACCTTGTCGACGGTCCCGCCATCCTTGCGGATGACGTTCAGGAACGTCTCCAGGGACGGAGCAACAGTGCGCTCGTCAAGTGTGGGGTCGAGAATGACCATGATTTCGTATGGACGCATTAGAACCTCATCACCTCCTATGGTCGTCGCGGCCACGGCGTGTTCCGTGGCAGGAGGGTCGCCTGCGTCGGCAACCGGCTAAGGCTACAGGAAACTGACGTGAGCTGCGAAATCGGTGCCGCCCCGCCTTCTGCTCTGCCGATACGCTGAGAGTTTGTCCAGGCAATCAGGGGGGTTTCGTGAACAGTCCGTACGGTCCTTACGGTCAAGGAACCCCCTGGCAGCAGCCCGGCCCACCGCAACAGCCCGTCTACCCACCGCAGGGCTACCCACCGCAGGCCTATCCGCCGCCGGGTTACCCGCAGCCCGGTTACCCGTACCCGCCTCCGCAACCGGCGCCACCGAGTGGTCTCACCGCGATCATCGCGATCGTGCTCGCGGGCCTCGGTGGTGTGGCGAATTTCTTCGGTGGTCTGCTCATGGCCTTCTCACTCGCCGTGATCATGGCGGACGCGACCGGGGCAGGCAGTTCCGCGGTCAACGACAGCGCGTGGACCCCGCTGGTCGCAGTCGCGATGCTGAACGTCCTGTGCGGCGTGCTGCTTCTGGCCGGGACGGTGATGTTGTTGCTGCGCAAGATGACGGGCCGCTGGATCGTGATCGCGGGATGCGTCACGAACCTGCTGAGCACGATCGTCGCCGCCGGCCTGGTGCCCTCGAACATCGGCGAGTACGAGTACAACCGCAGCGTCGGACCCGATGCGGTGGGCCTCGTGTTCGCGATCGCCACGGTGGTGCTGGTGCTGCTGCCGTCCACGGCGGCATGGCTTCAGGCCAAGCGATCGTCGACCGTGCGTTGAGGGCGGGTTTGGTCGCTGATTCCCGCCGCTGACGCACGCTCGGCGCGCACGCGGGAAGCCGTGGGGCGCAGCCGGTCCGGTAGCCACTTCGGTGGGCTGTCCGGCGCGCGGTCGTAGATCCCGCCGGTCGGATCGTCGATGCGGCCGTGCCAACGCACCAGATCCAGTTCGGGACGGTAGATCTGACGGATCACCAACGCGCACAACGCGATCACCGCGATGTCACGCAGCAGGACCGTGGTGGTGAAAAACTGCTCGGGCAGGCCCTTGTTGGACTCGCCGTAGAGGTACAGCATCCGGGGCACCCACACCAGGGCATCAATGGTCATCCACGCCAACAGGATTCGCCGATGCGGCAGCGCGAGGACGGCAAGCGGCACGAGCCACAGCGAGAACTGCGGGCTCCACACCTTGTTGGTCAGCAGGAACGCCGCCACCACCAGGAACGCCAGTTGCGCAAGACGTGGCCGTTGGGGCGCCGTCAGCGTGATGTAGCCGATCGCGATGCAGCACGCGGCGAACAGGATCGCCGTCACGGTGTTGAGCGTCGTCGGGGGTTCCCAGAACCCGAGGCCGGGATCGAACCCGCGCCAGCCGGTGAACGACTTGACGACGTTGTAGATCGAATCCATGTCGTCGCCGCGGCGGGTGTTGAGCCGGAAGAACTCCGACCACCCGCGCGGGAACAGCACCATGATCGGCAGGTTCACCACCAGCCAGGTGGCCACGGCCGTCAGCGCCGTCTTGCCGACGTCACGCATCCGGCCGGTGCGCACGGCCAGCAGCACCAGAGGGATCAGCAACAGCAGCGGATACAGCTTGGCCGCGACCCCGAGTCCGATCAGCGCACCTGCCACCACGGGTTTGCGCCGTGACCAGGCCAGCATCGCGCCGGCCGCCGCTGCGGTGGCGAGCGCGTCGAAGTTGGTGAAGATCTGGAAGATCACGATGGGCGAGGCGGCCACGAGCGCGGCGTCCCACACGCGCCGCCCGGCCATTCGGCTGGTCGCCCAGATCGTGGCGAGCCACGCCAGTGCGAGCCCGAACGCGGCGATGTTGAAGAACATCACCACCTCGGCGACGATCGGGATCGCGACGAGCTTGGTCAGCGCGGTGTAGGTCTTGGCCAGCGACATCGCCACGTACTGGTAGATGCCGGTGATGACCGGATACTCCATGTAGCGGATCGCGGGGCTGCCGTCGTACTGCACGCGCGGCTTGCCCGACGAATCCTTCTCGATCCAGCTGGACTTGTACGGGAACTTGCCCAGGTTCAACAACTCTGCGGTGTACAGCGGAACCGTGTCGGAGTAGCAGAGTTCGTAATAGGCGCGGTTGTTCTCCCAGTTGGCGACGCGCTGCCCCGCGGTGCCGGTGCCGGTGGTCTGCAGGCACGCCGCCTTGGTCGAGTAACCCAGCGCGAGGAACACCACGGCGATCAGCAGGATCGCGCGCAACGGCGTCATGAACCGCGCCCGCCCGATCAGTGCGTGCCTGCCGACCGGGCCGCCGATCACCTGCGACAGCGCCGAACTCATCGGGTCGTTGCGGCTGGGCAGGTCACGATCGTCCGCGCTCGCACGGTTCGGCGCGAGCGGCGCGGGTGAGACCCCGCCGGGCTGGTCGCCCGTCACGGAGGCGGCGGGGCTCCGGGGACGCCTGGGGCACCAGGCGCCACGGGGACCTCGGGCGCGCCGGGGCCGACGGGAGCACCAGGTGCGCCCGGCGGGGGTCCGACCGGCACGGTGGTCGGCGGGCCGATCGGGATCGTGATGCCCGGCGCCACCTCGATGGTCGGCTGGATCACGGTCACCGAGGGCTGCCCCGGATCGGTCGGCGGGCCTGCCGACGGCGGCGGCGCGGCCGGGGCCTGTGGCACACCGGCGTAGCCACCGATCTCGGTGGGCTTGGGGAAGGACTCGACGTCGGTGCCCTCCAGGGCGCCGTCCATCGTGGCCTTCCAGATGTCCGACGGCAGCCCGGACCCGTAGATCGGCGAACCCCACTTGTTGACCAGCGGCTTGACGCCCTCGGTGGTGCCGACCCACACCGCGGTGGACAGCGACGGCGTGTAGCCGACCATCCAGGCGTCGCGGTTGTCGCCGGTGTCGCCGAGCTGGACGGTGCCGGTCTTGGCCGCCGACGGGCGTCCGCCGGCCAGGTTGTGGCCCCGCGACCAGCCTGCGATGGGTTGCATGGCCGACGTCACGTTGTCGGCAACGGCCTTGTCGATGCGTTCTTCGCCGTTGTCCTCTTTGGAGGCGTCGAACAGCACCTGCCCGGAGGAGTTGACGACCTTCTCCACGAAGTGCGGCTTGTGGTAGACGCCTGACGCCGCGAGCGTGGCGTACGCCGACGCCATGTCCAGCACGCGTGACTGGTACTGGCCCAGCACCACACCGTTGTTGGGCGGGCCGCCCTTGCCGTCCTCGCTCAGCGTGTGCTCGACGCCGGGGAAGCTCTCGGCGACACCCGCGTCGTGCGCGGCCTTGGCGACGTCGGCCGGGCCGTTCTCCAGCTTGAGCATGAGCCGGTAGTAGCTGGTGTTCAGCGACCGCTTGAGCGCCTCGGCGATCGAGCAGGTTCCGCAGCCTTCACCCTCGACGTTGCCGATCTTGATTCCGTTGACCTCGAGCGGTCCGCTGTCGATCTGATAGCCCAGGCCGATGCCCTGCTGCAGCGCCGCGACGAGCGCGAACACCTTGAACGACGAACCCGTCGGCAGGCCCGCCTGCGCGAAGTCGAACCCGTTGGCGTCGGAACCGCCGTAGTACGCCTTGATGCCTCCGGTGCGCGGGTCGATCGACACGACCGCCGCCCGCATGTCCGGGTCCTGGCCTTCGAGGTACTTGTCGACGGCGTCGACCGCGGCCTCCTGAGCCTTGGGGTCGATCGTGGTGGTGATCTGCAGACCCTCGGTGTTCAACGTCTGCTCGTTGATGTCGAAGAGGTCCAGCAGCTCGTTGGTGACCTGGCGCTCGATCAGACCGTTGGGGCCCGTCGTCTGGTTCTGCTGGAAGGCGTAGTCGGGGGGCACCGTCGGCGGGAACACCTGCGCGTCGCGGTCGGCCTGCGACAGCGCCCCGATGTCGACCATGCCGTCGAGCACCCAGTTCCACCGGTCGGCGGCACCTTCGGGATCCACCGCGGGATCCAGGGTCGACGGCCGCTGGATCAGCGCGGCCAGCAGGGCCCCCTCGGCGACGTCGAGCTGCTCGACGGGTTTGTCGAAGTACGCCTTGGACGCCGCCGAGATCCCATAGGCGCCGCGGCCGAAGTAGATGATGTTGAGGTAGGCCTGCAGCACGGCGTCCTTGGACCATTCGCCGGACATCTTGGTCGAGATGACCAGCTCCTTGGCCTTGCGGATCAAACCGCCGATACCGGACCGCTCGTCACCGACCAGCGCGTTCTTGACGTACTGCTGCGTGATGGTCGATCCACCCTGCAGACCACCGCCACCGAACAGGTTGTTCTTGATCGCGCGCAGGAAGCCGGTCCACGAGAAGCCCGGATTCGAGTAGAAGTCACGGTCCTCGGCGGCCATCACCGCGTCGCGAACATGCACCGGGATCTGGTCGATCTTGACGTCGACCCGGTTGCCTTCCGGCGGCACGATCCGCGCGATCTCGCTGCCGTCGCTCGCGAGGATCGTCGACACCTGCGGCGTACGGATGTCGCCGGGCTCGGGGACGTCGACGATCATGTACGCCATGCCGAAGGTGATCAGCGGCAGCAGCACCATCACGGCGACGGCGATCGCAGAACCGCGTCGCACCCACTTCCAGTTGATGCGGAACTGACGGCCCGGTCCCGACGGACCACCCGGTCCGGACGGACCTCCGCCGCCTCTTCCAGGCGGCGGCGGTGGCGGCGGTTTCGGCGGCGGGGAGCCTTCGAGCGCGGCGCGCACGACGTCGATCGGCGGCGCGATGTCACCGTCGCGCACCGGCGGCAGGACCGCGGTCAACCGGTCGTCGGGCGGCACCGCCGAGCGGGGCGGCACCGGGGGACGCGGAGGGTTTGCGAGGGGCCGGTTCTCGCGCGCACCAAGACGACCGGCTGCCTCACGGGCATCGTCGGTCGACCTGGAGTGGCGCCCTTCGTTATTCACTGGCCGTACGCGCAGACTTGCGCGTGCTCGGCGTACGCTTCGGCCTCCGCGCCTCCGGTGGACGGGGCGCGCCGAGCACGTACGACTTGACCAGATGATTCCAGCTGCAGGTCCGGCATACCTCCACCACGTGTACCGCGAATTCGTCATAGCGGCTGGCGAGCAACACCAGCTCCTCGGCCGTGCGCGCCGACCCGGAGACCGGGCCCAGATGCTCGCCGAAGACCCACGACACCAGGGTCAGCTGTTCTTTCCGGCAGATCGGGCACATCACCGAGCTCTGCTTGCCGTGGAACTTCGCGGCGCGCAGTAGATAGGGATTCGCGTCGCAGACTTCCGACACCCCGGTTCGCCCGGAGTACACCTCGGCCAGCAGGGACCTCCGCCGCAGGGCGTAGTCCACCACCTGTCTCTGCAATCGCACGTTGACCAGAGTACGTCGGCCCGTCGGACACCGAGGCGCGACCGCGTCACAGCTCATACGATCTTGGTCGTGGCAACGCGGCAGACGTCCATGACACGGGCCAAAGACAGCGATCGCAACGACACCTGCAAAGTGCTGGACAGTGCGATGGCCGAGGGTCAGCTGTCCATGGAGGAGCACCGCGACCGGCTCAGCGCCGCGATGAAGGCCACGACGCTCGGCGAACTCGCGGACCTGGTGGCCGACCTGCAGAACGAGGCCGCGCCGGTGCGGTTGCCCACGCTCAAGCCGCCGCGCATCCCCCGGCCGTCGTCCGGATCGCCCGGCTGGGGTTTCAAGATCGCCTCGGCGGTGGTGCTGGTACTGCTGGGCATCGGGATCGGGTGGGGCATGTACGGCTCCAGCCCCACGCCCTTTCATGTCGCCTCGGACCCCGGCGCCCAAGCCGACGGCATCGCCCCCGAAGTGCTCCCCGCGCCAAGGCAATTGCAGTCGCTCAACGGTTTCAACGGCCTGTTCGACCAGATGCGCAAGAAGTTCGGCAACACCATGGGCTACGAGCTGGACATCCACTCCGACATGGCGTTCCTGGACCGGCCCGACCCGTCGGACAACCGCCGCGAGATGAGCTACACCTACCGCGGCGGCTGGGGAGATCCGTCCGGCTCGCCGTCGGCGGTCGACAGCGACGCGCGGCTGGTGGACCTGTCGAAGTTCGACTACGAGAAGACGCTCGCGATCATGCGCGGCGCGCCCGACACCGTCGGCATCAAACGCGCCGACGTCAAGGACACGTGGCTGCGGATCGGCCCGTCGGAGGATCCGGCCACCCCCGAGGCCGTCAACGTCGAGATCTTCGTCAACAGCGAGTTCGGCAACGGCCGCATCGAGCTGTACCCGGACGGCACCACCAAGGCGATCTGGCCCGCCGGCCGCTGAGCCCGACGACCTGCCACCGAGCTGACAAATGATGTACTTTGTCAGCCTGCGGTAGCGCTCAATATATCGGCGCGATACAGTTGGCCGAGGTGTTGATCCGTCGTAACGACAGCCCGAACAGAGCTGGATAGGGGGTGATTCCGGTGCTGGAGCTCGCAATCCTGGGTCTTCTGCTCGAATCGCCCATGCACGGCTACGAGCTGCGCAAACGGCTGACGGGCCTGTTGGGGGCGTTCCGCGCGTTCTCCTACGGTTCGCTCTATCCGGCCCTGCGCCGCATGCAGGCCGACGGGCTGATCGTCGAGGACGCCGCTCCCGAGGGCGCGACGAAAGTGCGCCGGGCGCGCCGGGTCTACCAGCTCACCGAGGCCGGCAAACAGCGGTTCGCCGAGCTGGTCGCCGACACCGGACCGCAGAACTACTCCGACGACGGCTTCGGTGTGCACCTGGCCTTCTTCAACCGCACCCCGGCCGAGGCCAGGATGCGGATCCTGGAAGGTCGCCGTCGTCAGGTGGAGGAACGGCGGGAAGGTCTGCGTGAAGCAGTGGCGCGGGCCAGCAGTTCGTTCGACCGCTACACCCGTCAACTCCACCAGCTGGGCCTGGAGTCCAGTGAGCGAGAAGTGAAATGGCTCAACGAACTGATAGCGGCAGAGCGGCTGAGCCAGGGGCGTACGGACAATCCATGAACGCACCCCGGGTACAGCCCTGACATTGCAAACAAGGCCGCTGGCCGAGCAATACGGAACGAGTAAGGAGACCGTCCATGTCTGAGCACGCAGGAGAAATCCGGGTCGCCATTGTCGGCGTCGGTAACTGCGCATCCTCCCTGGTCCAGGGCGTGCAGTACTACCGCAACGCCGACGAGAACACGACCGTGCCCGGGCTGATGCACGTCAAGTTCGGCCCGTACCACGTGCGCGACGTGAACTTCGTCGCCGCGTTCGACGTGGACGCCAAGAAGGTCGGCTTCGATCTGTCCGAGGCCATCTTCGCCTCCGAGAACAACACCATCAAGATCGCCGACGTGCCGCCGACCGACGTCATCGTGCAGCGCGGCCCGACACTCGACGGCATCGGCAAGTACTACGCCGACACCATCGAGGTCTCCGACGCCGAACCGGTCGACGTGGTCAAGGTCCTCAAGGACGCCGAGGTCGACGTGCTGGTCTCCTACCTGCCCGTGGGTTCGGAAGAGGCCGACAAGTTCTACGCCCAGTGCGCGATCGACGCGGGCGTGGCCTTCGTCAACGCGCTGCCGGTGTTCATCGCCTCGGATCCGGTGTGGGCCAAGAAGTTCGAAGATGCCGGCGTGCCGATCGTCGGTGACGACATCAAGAGCCAGGTCGGCGCCACCATCACCCACCGCGTGATGGCCAAGCTGTTCGAGGACCGCGGCGTCACGCTGGACCGCACCTACCAGCTCAACGTCGGCGGCAACATGGACTTTTTGAACATGCTCGAGCGTTCGCGTCTGGAGTCCAAGAAGGTCTCCAAGACCCAGGCCGTCACCTCCAACCTGTCCGGCGCGCTGGCCGGCAAGGTCGAGGACAAGAACGTCCACATCGGCCCGTCCGACCACGTCGCCTGGCTCGACGACCGTAAGTGGGCCTACGTGCGGCTGGAAGGCCGCGCCTTCGGCGACGTGCCGCTGAACCTGGAGTACAAGCTCGAGGTGTGGGACTCCCCCAACTCCGCAGGCGTCATCATCGACGCGGTGCGCGCGGCCAAGATCGCCAAGGACCGCGGCATCGGCGGACCGATCGAGGCGGCCTCGGCCTACCTCATGAAGAGCCCGCCCAAGCAGCTCGCCGACGACGTCGCCCGCGCCGAGTTGGAAACCTTCATCGAGGGCTGATCCTCGCGTGATTTGTGGAGTCTTACCGGCAGGCGCTGGTAAGACTCCACAAATCGCTTAGGGTCGGGGACGTGTCGACCACACACGAGATCTCCGACGACGAACTGCCCACGCTCGACGAGTTCGCGCTGCTGCACGAGAACGCCACGCAGATCGGGCGTACCGAACCGCTGCCGCCCGTCGAACGCATCACGCACGGCCCGGTCAGCGCGCTGAAGTTCGGCACCGAGGCGCCGCGCGTGGTGTTCCTGCACGGCGGCGGGCAGAACGCGCACACGTGGGACACCGTGATCCTGGGTCTCGGTGAACCCGCGCTGGCCGTCGACCTGCCCGGTCACGGCCGCTCGCAGTGGCGCGAGGACGGTGACTACGGCCCGAAACTCAACGCCGAGACCGTCAAACCCGTGCTGCGCGACCTCGCCCCCGAACCGCGCCTTGTGGTCGGCATGTCCCTCGGCGGGCTCACCGCACTGCGCATCGCGGCCACCGAACCCGCTCTGGTGCCCGAACTCGTGCTGATCGACGTCACTCCGTCTGCGCCCGAGCGGCACACCGAGATGACCAAGACCCAGATGGGCACCGTCGCCCTGGTTCGCGAGAACCGGACCTTCCCGAGTTTTGCGGCGATGCTGGACGTCAGCGTCCGGGCAGCTCCGCACCGAGACCGGAACTCGTTGCGCCGCGGCGTCTTCCACAACTCGAAGCGCCTCGACGACGGCACCTGGACGTGGCGGTACGACTCATTCCGCAAAGGCGACGGGTTCGAGGGCCTGTGGGACGACGTCGAGGCCATCACGATGCCGACCACCCTGGTGCGCGGAGCCAACTCGTTCTTCGTCAACGACGAGGACGCGAAACAGTTCGCCGACCGCGCACCGGGATTCAAGCGCACGCACATCGTCGCCGACGCGGGCCACTCGGTGCAGGGCGATCAACCGGCGAAGCTCGTGGAGATCCTGCGGGGAATCCTCGGGTAGCCGATCGTCGGTGTGGCCCGAATACACCGATCGTTCACCTTCTCCTTGCCGAGTGATTGCCGTGCTGCCGTAACTTCCGCCGTGACCGGCCGATCAGCCCTCGGCCGGTGTCGAGCGAAAGGACGTACCGGCCGTGGCGCTTGTGCCGTTGAATCTCTTTGTCACCCACCGCGGCAGGTCATCCCGCCAGCACATCACGTGCCGCTACCGCTGCGGCGACGCATGCTCGAAGCCCGCACCCAACACCAGCGACAACGAGTACTTCGGCGACATCGTCGCGCAGATGTCGCGCCGGTCGATGCTGCGTGCCGCGGGCGTCACGGTGCTGGCCGTCGGGGCGGGGTCCGCACTCGCGGCCTGCGGCGCCGACGAGCAACCCGGCGCCACACCCACCTCGTCGCCGGAGCCCGCGGCCACGCCACCCGGGTTGAGGTTCGACGCCGTCGCGCCCAATTCCGAAGACGCCGTGATCATTCCGCAGGGGTACCGCCAACAGGTCGTGATCGCCTGGGGTGACCCCGTCCTGCCGGACGCCCCGCCGTTCGACATCGCCGCACAGACCGCCGACGCGCAACGCAAGCAGTTCGGGTTCAACAACGACTTCGCAGCCCTCATGCCGATCCCTGGGCAGCGCAACCGGTTTCTGCTCGTGACCAACTTCGAGTACGTCACGCCGCAGTTCATGTTCTCCGGCTACGACCCCGAGGCGCCCACGCGGGACCAGTTCGACATCGAGATCGCTGCGATGGGCATGGGTGTGGTCGAGGTCGAACGCGCAGGCGATGGCGCACTGCGGCCGGTGATGGGACGCTACAACCGTCGCATCACCGCCGACACCCCGTTCACGCTCACCGGACCTGCCGCCGGCACCGACTTCGTCAAGACCGCCGCCGATCCCACCGGCCGGACGGTCGCAGGCACCTTCGCCAACTGTGCCGGCGGCGTGACGCCTTGGGGCACAGTTCTTTCCGGTGAGGAGAACTTCCACGGTTACTTCGGCGCGCCTGCGGACGCCCCGGCCCCGAAGCCCGTCGAGGGCGACCGCTTCGACCGCTACGGCATCGAGCTGCAGCCGTCCGAGCTGAGATGGGAGTCGTTCGATCCGCGCTTCGATCTGACGGTGACGCCGAACGAGGTCAACCGGTTCGGCTATGTCGTCGAGGTCAACCCGTGGGATCCCGGCTCGACCCCGGTCAAACACTCGGCACTGGGCCGTTTCAAGCACGAGGGTGCCACGATCCACGTCACCGCCGACGGCCGCGTCGTCGCCTACACCGGCGACGACGAACGCTTCGACTACATGTACAAGTTCGTCGCGGACAAGTCGGTGGCCCCTGGCTGGGAGAACGATCCCGCCGCGATGGCGCACAACATGTCGATTCTCGACGAGGGAACACTCTACGTCGCGAAACTGGCCAGCGACATCCCGGCGGAGGAGATCGATGGAAGGGGCAAGCTGCCGTCGTCGGGATCGTTCCGCGGGACGGGCACCTGGATCCCGTTGCTGAGGTCGGGCCCGGATGGCACCGGTGAATCCCTGGTCGAGGGCATGACCGCCGCCGAGGTGGCGGTGTTCACCCGCTTCGCGGCCGACAAGGCCGGAGCCACGAAGATGGATCGACCCGAGGACTTCGAGGCCAATCCGCTGACCGGCAAGGTGTACGTCGCGCTGACCAACAACGACAAGCGCGGCACCGACGGCGAACCGGCGGCCGACGCCGCCAATCCGCGCTCGGAGAACAAGAACGGTCAGATCCTCGAGATCACCGACAACCACACCGGCACCGATTTCACGTGGGACCTGCTGCTGGTGTGCGGGGACCCCGACGCCGCCGACACGTACTACGCCGGCTTCGACAAGTCGGCGGTGAGCCCCATCTCGTGCCCCGACAACCTGGCCTTCGACCGTCACGGGAACCTGTGGATCTCGACCGACGGCAACGCCCTCGGTGCCAACGACGGCCTGTTCGCGGTGGCGCTCGACGGCCCGAATCGCGGTGAGACCAAACAGTTCCTGTCGGTTCCGCTCGGCGCGGAGACCTGCGGTCCGGTGGTCACCGACGACGTGGTGACGGTCTGCGTGCAACACCCAGGGGAGAGCGACGACCACAGTCTCGACAACCCGCTGTCGCACTGGCCCGGTGGCGGCACCACCCCGGCGCGGCCCGCGGTGGTCTCGGTGTGGAGACCACAAGGCCAGATCGGCGTATAGCCGATGACGTCGCGGTGACGCGGCTACGCTCGCACAGATGACTTCGCCTATTCGCATAGGGGTGCAACTGCAGCCCCAACACTCGCCCGAATACCGTTTCATCCGCGATGCGGTGCGCCGCTGTGAGGACATCGGCGTCGACATCGCGTTCAACTGGGACCACTTCTTCCCGCTCTACGGCGATCCCGACGGCGCGCACTACGAGTGCTGGACCATGCTCGGGGCGTGGGCCGAGCAGACGTCACGCATCGAGATCGGCGCACTGGTCACCTGCAACTCCTACCGCAACCCGGAACTGCTCGCCGACATGGCCCGCACGGTCGACCACATCTCCGACGGCAGGCTCATCCTCGGTATCGGAAGTGGTTGGAAGCAAAAGGATTACGACGAGTACGGCTACGAGTTCGGCACCGCAGGCAGCCGGCTGGACGACCTGGCCGCGGCGCTGCCCCGCATCCGCGCGCGGCTGGACAAGCTCAACCCGGCGCCGACACGTGAGATCCCGATCCTGATCGGCGGGCAGGGCGAGCGCAAGACCCTTCCCCTGGTGGCCGAGCACGCCCACATCTGGCACGCGTTCGTCGACCGCAACACCTATCCGGGCAAGGCCGAGGTGCTCGACTCGCACTGCGAAAGCGTGGGCCGCGATGCCGCGTCCATCGAACGGTCGGCCGGTGTGCAGTCCGACGGCGGCATCGAGGCGATGCTGGCCGAGGCCGACGCGCTGGCCGATCTCGGCGTGACGATCCTGACCGTCGGCGCGAACGGTCCCGACTACGATCTGACGGCCGCCGAGGCACTGTGCCGCTGGCGTGACGGACGTCACGCGAACTGATTAACGGCGTTAACGACTTGCCCCTCCCCGCAGGTCCACGCATGCGAAAATCAGCGAATCGATTTTTTCGCAGGGGGGCCAGCGCGAGGTGCCGAAGAAGTATGGGGTCAAAGAGAAAGACCAGGTGGTCAGCCACATCATCAACCTGATGATGACGGGCAAACTCCGGACGGGGGACCGGATCGACCGCAACGAGATCGTCCGCGATCTCGGGCTCAGCCGCGTGCCCATCCAGGAGGCCGTCGTGCAACTCGAACACGACGGCATCCTGTCCACGCGATATCACCGCGGCGCCTTCGTCGCCCGCTTCGACGAGGCCACGGTCGCCGAACACCATGAGCTGTACGGGATTCTCAACGGCATCTCCTCGGCGCGCTGCGCGGCCAACCCGACGCCGCGGATCCTCGCGCAACTCGAGGAGTCGTTGCGGATCATGCACGCCGCCAAGGACGTCAAGACGTTCCAGGACAACTGCTGGGTGTTCCGCAACACGATCAACGACGAGTACGCGGGCCCGCGCCTGCAGGCCACGATCCGCGCCGGCGAGAGCTTCGCACCGTCGGACTTCTGGACGGGCTACACACCGTCCAAGACCGAGTTCCTGCCCACCTACGACGACGAGTTCGCGGCCATCCGCGACCGCGACCCCGAGAACGCCCGCAAGGCGTGCATGCACCGGTCCGAGATCATGTCGAGGATCATGATCGCCGAGCTCACCCGCCGAGGTGTGTTCGGTGAACTGCGCTCTCCATAGCCTCGAATCCCGCACCGAGGCGTCGTCTCGCATTAGGTTGCTTTAGATGAGCGTCAGACGACTCGCGGCGCTGCTGGCATCGACCCTGATGGTGATGGGGCTGGTACTGGCGGGCCCGGCCAGCGCCGATGTCGACCAGTGCGCACCACCGGGCATCGACAGCGCCAGCGCGCTGCCCACCAACCTGGCGGCCGCGGCCGCCGGTCCCGACGCCGACAGGTACACGACGCCGACGGTCAAACCGCTTCAGGACATCCGGGTCGACCAGCTCGGGCTGTCGACACCCGGTGTCCTGACCGTCGGCACCCTCTCCGATGCGCCGCCGAGCATCTGCATCGACTCGGCCGGGCAGTTCACCGGGTTCGACAACGAACTGCTGCGCGCCGTCGCCGACAAGCTCGGCCTGCGCGTCGACTTCGTCGGCACCGAGTTCTCGGGCCTGCTCGCGCAGACCGCGTCGCGGCGCTTCGACGTCGCGTCGTCGTCGATCACCACCACCGATGCGCGCAGGCGCACCGTGGGTTTCACCAACGGCTACGACTTCGGCTACTTCTCGCTGGTGGTGCCGACCGGTTCGCCGATCACGGGGTTCGACCAGCTCGGACCCGGGCAGCGTATCGGCGTCGTGCAGGGCACCGTGCAGGAGTCCTACGTGATCGACACCCTGCACCTCGAACCCGTGAAGTACCCCGACTACAACACCGTCTACGCGAGCCTCAAGACACGCCAGATCGATGCGTGGGTCGCGCCGTCGCAGCAGGCGTCGGGCACCGTGCAGCCGGGCGATCCGGCGCAGATCATCGAAAACACCTTCAGTCTGGACAATTTCGTGGCCTGGGCGGTCGCGAGGGAGAACCAGCCGCTCATCGACGCGCTGAACTCTGGTCTCGACGCGATCATCGCCGACGGGACGTGGGCCCGGCTCTACACCGACTGGGTACCGCGCGCCCTGCCGCCCGGCTGGAAACCCGGCTCCAAGGCCGCGCCGGAACCCCAGCTGCCCGATTTCAACGCGATCGCCGCGGCCCGCGAGGAACCCGAGGACACCGGGCCGGTCGGACCGAAATCCGTGCTGTCGCAACTCGCGGACTCGTTCCTCGACTGGGACCTGTACAAGCAGGCCGTCCCCGACCTGCTCAAGACCGGCCTGCCCAACACCCTGATCCTGACCGTCAGCGCGGGCATCATCGGCCTGGTGCTCGGCATGGGCCTGGCCATGGCGGGAATCTCGCGCGCGGTGTGGCTGCGATGGCCCGCCCGCATCTACACCGACATCTTCCGCGGCCTGCCCGAGGTGGTGATCATCCTGCTGATCGGGCTCGGTGTCGGGCCGATCGTCGGCCACCTGACCGGCAACAACCCGTACCCTCTGGGCATCGCGGCGCTCGGGTTGATGGCCGCGGCCTACATCGGGGAGATCTTCCGCTCGGGCATCCAGAGCGTGGAGGCCGGCCAACTGGAAGCCGCACGCGCACTGGGGTTCAGCTACCGCTCGTCGATGCGCCTGGTCGTGGTGCCCCAGGGTGTCCGGCGCGTGCTGCCCGCGTTGATGAACCAGTTCATCTCGCTGCTGAAGGCGTCGTCGCTGGTGTACTTCCTCGGCCTGATCGCCAACCAGCGTGAACTGTTCCAGGTGGGCCGAGACCTCAACGCGCAGACCGGAAATCTGTCGCCGCTCGTCGCGGCAGGCCTGTTCTACCTGATGCTGACCATCCCGCTGACACACCTGGTGAACTACATCGACAACCGGCTGCGGCGGGGCCGGCCCGCGACCGAGGAAGATCCGGTACCGCCGGCCGCCACCCAGGAGATGATCTGATGCCGGCTCCCGACGCGGTCTCCTTGACCGCCACGAACATTCACCTGGCATTCGGCCCCAACAAGGTGCTGCGCGGTGTCGACCTCGACGTGCCCGCCGGGACCACCACGGCGGTCATCGGCCCCTCCGGATCGGGCAAGTCCACGCTGCTGCGCACGCTGAACCGCCTGTACGAACCCGACGAGGGTGATGTCCTGCTGGACGGACGATCGGTGTTGCGCGACAACCCGGATCAACTGCGTCAGCGCATCGGCATGGTGTTCCAGCAGTTCAACCTCTTCCCCCACCGCAGCGTTCTCGACAACGTCACGCTGGGCCCGCGCAGGCTCAAAGGGCTGGGCGCCGACGACGCGCGCGAACTGGGTCTGGCGCAACTCGACCGGGTTGGGTTGCGGCACAAGGCCGATGTGCGGCCTGGCACGTTGTCTGGCGGTCAACAGCAGCGCGTCGCGATCGCCCGCGCGCTCGCGATGGCACCACAGGTGATGTTCTTCGACGAGGCCACCTCGGCGCTCGACCCGGAACTGGTCAAGGGCATCCTGAGCCTGATGGCCGATCTCGCCGCGGACGGCATGACCATCGTCGCTGTCACACACGAGATGGGGTTCGCGCGGTCGACGGCAAATACTGTCGTGTTCATGGACCAGGGCCGCGTTGTCGAGTCCGGCGAGCCCGATCAACTCTTCGAAGCAGCGGAAACAGATCGCCTGCGCCGCTTCTTGTCCCAGGTTCTGTGAATCAATCGGGCAAACCTGGCAAGCAGCTCACCCTACCGGCGCAGACAGGTTAGACTGGCGAACTATGGCAGAGACCGAACCGCAGGTCACCGAGCTGGCTGGAGAGCTGCAACGCGTTCTCTCCAAAGTCTTCTCGGTGCTGCGCCGCGGCGACACACATCGCGGCACCGCCGGCGACCTGACGTTGGCCCAGCTGTCGATCCTGTTGACCCTCCTGGAGGGCGGGCCGATCCGCATGACCGAGCTCGCGGCCCGCGAGCGCGTCCGTACGCCCACCACCACCGTCGCGATCCGCCGCCTGGAGAAACTCGGTCTGGTCAAGCGTTCGCGCGACCCCTCTGACCTGCGCGCCGTGCTGGTCGACGTCACGCCGCAGGGCCTGGTGCAGCACCGCGAGTCACTGGCCGCCCGACGCGCCGACCTCGCCGAACGACTCAGCAAGCTCAGCGACGAGGATCTCGCGACCCTCGCCAGGGCCCTCGGGCCGCTGGAACGCCTCGCCGGGCAGGACGAGGACAAGAAGAACGAACGCGAGACGCCCAAACCCGCCGAACAGACCAGCTAGGTGCCGGGCTAACCCAGCCAGTCCAGCACGGCCGCGGCGGTCCAGGACTGCTGCATGCTGCCCAGCGGTTCACCCGTGAACGGCTCGTAGTACTCGGCGAACGTGCCGTCGCTGGCCTGCCGCAGGCCCTCCTGCCGCAGCAGGCGCGCCCGCTCGGCCCAGCCACGGCGCGCGAAACACCACGAGAACAGCCAGGTCATGACCGGCCACACCGGGCCGCGCCAGTACTCGCGCGGACGGAAATCGCGCGACACGGGTGACGTCGACGGGATGACGCTGTACCGCAGATCCGGGTGGCCGCAGAACCGCGGGCCCTCCAGGCGCTTGATCAGCGTCCGCTCCTTGTCGTGCGGCAACCCGCCGCACAACAGCGGCGCGAACTGCGCCACGGTCTCGGTGGCCACCCATCTGCCCGCGCGCACGTCGAAATCCCTTGCCGCGCCGGTGCGGTCGTCGGTCGAATCGATCACGCCGGCCCGGAACCGGTCGGCCCACGCGTACAGATCCCGCACATCGGCGTGCGGGCGTTTGTGGTCCTCACCGATCTCGGCCAGCACCTGGCAGGCCACCGAGAAGATGGCCGAGACGAACACGTCCTCGACCGCGAAGCTCATCACCTTCGGCAGCAGATCGTCGTCGTAGCGAACCGATTTCATCTCCTCGAGCAGCCACAGGTACCGGTCGTACTCGAGGTCGCTGGGCCGCTGCGTCGCGTCGGTGACGATGGTGTTGTCCTCGCGCTGGTACTCGGGCACGTTGCCGGGAACCACGTTGGCGTAGGCGCTGTCCCAGCGCGGTGAGTTGTCCATGCCGGACTCCCAGCCGTGGTACAGCGTGATCCGTCCGTGGCCGTCCGGATCGCGCTTCTCGGCCAGCCACCGGTGCCAGCGCACCAGATCGCTCCAGCGCCGGTCCAGGAAGGCCGCGGCCACCGCGCGAGTCGAGCGGCCCCGGTTGCGCGCCTGGTCGAGGATGCGTTGCACCGCGATGGCGTGCACGGGCGGTTGCGTGATGCCCGAGGTGTGCCGGATGCGCGGCGCGTTCGCCGCGAGCGCCTGTGTCGCCCAGCGGGCCGGGCCGGGGAAGTACCCGTCGACGCCGTTGGCGAACACGATGTGCGGGATCATCCCGTTGCGCCACTGCGCCGACAACAGGGTGTCGAGTTCGACGACGGCGCGCTCGACGCTCAGCGGCGCAAGGCCGATCGCGACGAACGCCGCGTCCCAACTCCACATGTGCGGGTACAGCAGGGGCGCGGCCGTGGTCATGGTGCCCAGGTCGTTACCGCGCAGCAGATACGCGGCGCGGGCAGCAAGTTGTGTCGGCGCGAAGCTCGGATCGGGTGGCATCGCTACCATCATGCGACGCCGGGGCCGAAGTTGCAGGTCGGTAGGCTTGTCGGCGTGCCGACCGCGCTGATCACCGGAGCGAGCGGGGCCATCGGTTCGGCCATCGCCGCTGCCCTCGCCCCCACCCACACCCTGTTGCTGGCGGGTCGCCCGTCGGCCCGGCTCGACGAGGTCGCCGAACGCCTGGGCGCCCCGACCTGGCCACTCGACCTCACCGACGCCGATTCGATCGAGTCGAGCACCGAGGTGCTCGCCGAACTCGACGTGCTGGTGCACAACGCGGGGGTGCTGTTCCCGGGCCGCGTCGGCGAATCCACGGCCGACGAGTGGCGTGCGTCGTTCGAGGTGAACGTCACAGGTGCCGTCGCGCTGACGCTGGCGTTGCTGCCTGCGTTGCGCGCCGCGCGCGGGCACGTCGTGTTCATCAATTCAGGTGCGGGGCGCAACGTGTCGGCGGGCATGGCCTCGTACTCGGCGAGCAAGTTCGCGCTGCGCGCGTTCGCCGACTCACTGCGCGCCGATGAACCGTCGCTGCGGGTCACCTCGGTGTTCCCGGGGCGCACCGATTCGGACATGCAGCGCGAACTGATCGCCTACGAGGGCCGCGAGTACGACCCCGGCAGTTTCCTGCGGCCCGAGACCGTCGCGGGGCTGGTGGCCTCGGCCGTCAACACCCCACGCGACGGCCACGTCCACGAGATCGTGGTCCGCCCGGGCTAGACCCGGCTAGACGACCAGGTTGACCAGTCGGCCCGGGACAACGATGACCTTCTTGGGCGTGGCCCCGGCCAGGAACGCCTGCACCTTCTCGTCGGCCAGGGCCGCGGCCTCGAGCGCGGCCTTGTCCGCGTCGGCCGCCACGACGATCTTGCCGCGCACCTTGCCGTTGACCTGGACGGGGAACTCGATGGTGTCCTCCACCAGGTACTGCGGGTCGGCCTCGGGGAAAGGTCCGTGTGCCAGCGAGGTGTCGTGGCCCAGCCGCTTCCACAGTTCCTCGGCGAGGTGCGGCGCCAGCGGCGCGACCATCAGCACCAGTGGTTCGATCGCGGCGCGCGCCGCCACACCCTCCTTGGTGAGGTGGTTGGTGTACTCGATGAGCTTGGCGGCCGCGGTGTTGTTGCGAAGTGCCGCATAGTCTTCGCGCACACCTTCGATCGTGCGGTGCAGCAGGCGCAGCGTCTCGTCGCTGAGTGCCTCGTGCTCGACGACACGCACGTTGCCCGAGGTCTCGTCGATCACGACGCGCCACACACGCTGCAGGAAGCGGTGCGCACCGACGACGTCCTTGGTGGCCCACGGCCGCGACGCCTCGAGCGGGCCCATCGACATCTCGTACACGCGCAGCGTGTCGGCGCCGTAGTTGTCGCAGATCTCGTCGGGCGACACCGAGTTCTTCAGGCTCTTGCCGATCTTGCCGAACTCCTGGTTCACCTCTATTTCACCATCGGGACCGGGCCAGAAGAACTTGCCGTCCCGCTCGATCACCTCGGCGGCGGGCACATAGGTGCCGCGCGAGTCGGTGTAGGCGAAGGCCTGGATGTAGCCCTGGTTGACCAGGCGTCGGTACGGCTCACGCGAGCTGACGTAACCCAGGTCGTAGAGCACCTTGTGCCAGAACCGCGAGTACAGCAGGTGCAGCACAGCGTGTTCCACGCCGCCGACGTACAGGTCGACACCGCCCGGATCCTCCGGGCCGTGCTCGTCGGGGCGCGGCCCCATCCAGTACGCCTCGTTCTCCTTGGCGCACATCTCATCCGGATTGTGCGGGTCGGTGTAGCGCAGCTCGTACCACGAGCTGCCGGCCCACTGCGGCATGACATTGGTGTCACGCGTGTAGGACTGCAGACCGTCACCGAGGTCGAGTTCGACGTGGACCCATTCGGTGGCCTTGTTCAGCGGCGGCGAGGGCTCGCTGTCGGCGTCGTCCGGGTCGAACAGCACCGGCGAGTAGTCGGGGACGTCCGGAAGCTCAACGGGCAGAGCAGATTCCGGCAGCGGGTGGGCACGTCCGTCGGCGTCGTAGACAATGGGGAACGGCTCACCCCAGTAGCGCTGGCGGGCGAACAGCCAGTCACGCAGCTTGTACTCGACGCGGCGCTTCCCGCGGCCGTCGGCCTCGAGACGGGCGATGATGGCCTCCTTGGCCGACGCCACATCCATGCCGTCGAGGAAGCCCGAGTTGACCATGGTGCCGTCGCCCGCGTAGGCGGCCTCCGAGATGTCACCACCGGTCACCACCTCGATGATGGGCAGGCCGAACTCCTTGGCGAAATCCCAGTCACGCTGATCGCCGCCGGGCACCGCCATGATGGCGCCGGTGCCGTAGCCGGCCAGCACGTAGTCGGCGATGAAGATCGGAACCTGTTTGCCGTCAGCGGGATTGGTCGCGTAGGCACCCAGGAACACACCGGTCTTGGTCTTGTTCTCCTGGCGCTCCAGATCCGACTTCGCGGCGATGTCCGTGCGGTAGGCCGCGACGGCCTCGCGCGGGGTCGCCGCGCCGTAGGTCCAGCGCTCGTCGGTGCCGTCGGGCCACGCGTCGGTCACCAGCGTGTCGACCAGATCGTGCTCGGGGGCCAACACCAGATACGTTGCGCCGAACAACGTATCGGGACGCGTGGTGAACACCTCGATGTCGTCGGCCGCGGTCGCGAACAGCACCGAGGCACCCGTCGAGCGGCCGATCCAGTTGCGCTGCATGGTCTTGACCTTCTCGGGCCAATCCAGCACGTCGAGATCCTCGAGGAGCCTGTCGGAGTACGCGGTGATGCGCATCATCCACTGGCGCAACCGCTTCCGGAACACCGGGAAGTTGCCGCGGTCGCTGCGGCCCTCGGAGGTCACCTCCTCGTTGGCCAGCACGGTGCCCAGACCGGGGCACCAGTTCACCATCGAGTCGGCGCGGTACACCAAGCGGTAACCGTCGATCACATCGGCGCGCTCACCCTTGGACAGATCGGCCCAGTTGCGGCCGTCGTCGAGCGTGCGCTTACCCGATTCGAACTCCTCGACCAGCTCGCTGATGCGGCGGGCCTTGTTCTGGTCGCGGTCGAACCAGGCGTTGTAGATCTGCAGGAAGATCCACTGCGTCCACTTGTAGTAGTCGACGTCGGTGGTGGAGAAGCTGCGGCGCGTGTCGTGGCCCAGCCCCAGCCGGCCCAGCTGCCTGCGGAAGTTGACGATGTTGGCCTCGGTGCGCGTGCGCGGATGCGTCCCGGTCTGCACCGCGTACTGCTCGGCGGGCAGGCCGAAGGCATCGAACCCCAGCGCGTGCAACACGTTGCGGCCGAGCATGCGGTAGTAGCGCGCGTAGACGTCTGTCGCGATGTAGCCGAGCGGGTGCCCGACGTGCAGACCGTCGCCCGACGGGTACGGGAACATGTCCTGGACGAACATCTTGTCGGCAGGAACATCCGAGCCGTCCTTCGGCGCGAGTGACCCCACGGGATTGGCGACGTTGAACGTGCCGCGGTCCGACCACGTCTCCTGCCACGCCCGCTCGATCTGCCCCGCGAGATCCGCGTTGTAGCGATGACGCGGGATCTGCTCATCGGGTGTTGTCGGCGTGGTTGCGGGTTCGGTCACGACCAACAGGGTATAAGGCGGCCGCAAACCGCTCGAAGTCGCTGACCTCCGCAGACCGTCAGGGCACAGCTTGGTATCGGTTCCGTCGCGGGCAAGTCAGAGCTTGATTCCAGGTGTGTAGAGATCCTGGTTTCGGCACCTGCGGCATGGATACAGTCAGCGCCTGACGTACGGCAGCAAACAGCTTCGAATCGTTGGGGAAGGACGCACGCAATGACCGAGAGTGCCCGTCGTTGGCGGGTTCTGAGCGCAGGGGTGGCCGCGGGACTGGCCGGTTTCGTCAGCCTTGCCGGCAACACCGCATCCGCCGAACCAGTGTTGCCCATGCCACCGGCGCCCGTGCCGTCACCGGTGGTGCAGCAGGCGGCCCCGCTCGCTCCTGCGGCCGCGCCCGCGGCTGCTGCGGTACCCGGAACGTCGAGCCTGGGCGTGACGAATCAGACACCAGGCGTCGCCGTGCCCGCGGCGCCCGCAGCGGTGCCGCAACCGGCGATCGTCCCGGCGACCTCCGGCACGCTCTCGGAATTCCTCGCCGAGCACGGCGTCAAGATGGAGCCGCAGGTCGCCGACAACTTCACGGCGCTCAACATCGTGCTGCCCATGCCGACGAACTGGACGAAAGTCCCCGATCCGAACGTGCCGAACGCGTTCGCCGTGATCGCCGACCGCACCAGCAAGGACCTGTACACACCCAACGCCCAGGTGGTGGTCTACAAGCTCATCGGCGACTTCGACCCGCGCGCGGCGATCAGCCACGGCTACGTCGACAGCCAGAAGCTTCTCGGCTGGCGTACCACCGACATGGCGATGGGCGACTTCTACGGATTCCCCTCGTCCTTCATCGAAGGTAGCTACACCGAGGGCAGCCAGGTGCTCAACACCTCCCGCCGCCACGTCATCGCCACGTCGGGCGACGACCGGTACCTGGTGTCGCTGTCGGTGAACTGGTCGGCCGCCAACCAGGGCATATCGGCCGCCGCGGAAGCGACCGACGCGATCGTCTCGGGCTTCCGGGTCAGCGCGCCGGCGCCCGCTCCTGCGGCTCCGCCCGCCGCGCCCGCACCGGTTGCGCCACCCGCGCTGCCCGCTTTGCCCCAGCTCCCGGGCCTCCCGGGCTAGAGGTTGGGCCGGGGCGCCGAGCCCCGGCCCGATACCGCACGAACGCCGCCGAACTCGTATTGTGGGCCCATGCTGATCGCCGCGCTGCTGTGTCTGAGCGCCGCCGTCGTCGTCGCAGTCCTCGGGTTGTGGCTGTTGACCCGGCCCCGTTACGGAGATCCGGTGCGGGGCGTGTTGAGAGCGGTTGCCCCGACGCAGCTGGCCGCCGCGGTCATGCTCGCCGCGGGCGGCGCCACCGCGTTGGCCGCCGCCCCGCAGACCGGGCTCATGGTCGTCGTGGTGTGCGTCATCGGGGCCATCGCGACCGTGGCCGCGGGCTGCTGGCAGAGCGCCAAGGCCGTCGCCGTCAGTCAAGCGGCGAGTGAAGCGGCGCGCGAGGCGTCCGGCGGCAGCTGCGCCCCGGAGGCGTGCGCGGCCTGCACGCTGTCCTGCAGCAAGTGATCAGTTGCGGCTCACGTCGATGGGGTGGGTCGCCAGCAGCGACATCGGCAGCGGCTGACGTCGCAGCACACGTCCCCACAGGTCGATCCGCGGCTCGATGAGCACGTCGGAGGGCAACGCCGACAACACGATCCAATCGTCGCGCTCGATCTCGCCGTCCAGCTGCCCGGTGGTCCAGCCGGAGTATCCCGCGAAGATGCGGACACCCTCGATGACGGGCGCGAGCTCCTCGGGATCGGCGTCGAGATCCACCATCACCACACGGCCCTGTACATGCCGCAACCCGTCGACGCCGTCGGCCTGCATGCCGACCCGCAGCGTCGCGAGACACAACGCCGAATCCCGTTTGACCGGGCCGCCGATGAACATCGTCTTGGGTTTCGCGGTGACCTCGGCCCACTGCGGCAGGACGTTGTAGACAGCGGTCTCACTCGGCCGGTTGAGGATCACCCCGAGCGTGCCGCCCGAATTGTGCTCGACGATGTAGATGACCGTGCGCCGGAACGTCGGCTCGAGCAGATCGGTGTTGGCGAGCAGCAGTGTTCCCGGGCGTACCCGGTGGGCCGCAGGGGCGATGAAATCCTCCGGATCCTCTGACTGCGCCACTCATACATCATGGCACCAGCACCCGCGTGACGTGGCGAACAAATTAAGGCGTGGCCGGAAATATCCGGATCTTTGTACTGTGGAGCGGGTTGCCGACCGCTGTCTGGACAGCCCCCCGAACAGGACGTGATCTTCGTGGTTGACGCTCGCGCGCCCATCGCCTTGTGGCGGTCGTTGCGGGCCATGACCGAGTTCCGCCGGTTGCTCGAATTGCGCGCGGTCAGCCAGTTCGGTGACGGCCTGTTCCAGGCCGGCCTGGCCGGGGCCATCCTGTTCAATGTCGAGCGCGCCGCGGGCCCGTGGCAGATCGCGGGTTCGTTCGCGGTGCTGTTCCTGCCGTACTCCGCACTCGGGCCGTTCGCGGGTGCGCTGCTGGACCGCTGGGACCGGCGTCTGGTGATGATCGGCGCGAACCTCGGGCGGCTGCTGCTCGTGGTGCTCGTGGGCGTGCTGCTGGCGCTCGGCGCCGGGGATCTGGAGATCCTGTGCTGCGCGCTGATCATCAACGGCTTCACGCGGTTCGTGTCCTCCGGTCTGTCGGCCGCGCTGCCCGACGTCGTACCCCGCGGCCAGGTGGTGGCGATGAACTCGGTGGCCACCGCGACCGGGGCGGCCGCGGCGTTTCTCGGCGCCAACTTCATGCTGTTGCCGCGCTGGCTGTTCGGCGCGGGCGACGCCGGGGCCTCGGTGGTGATCTTCATCGTGCTGATCCCCGTCGCGCTCGCACTGTGGCTCTCGGTGCGGTTCGGCCCGCACGTGCTGGGCCCGCACGAGAGCAAGCGCGCGATCCACGGGTCGGTGGCCTATGCCGTGTCGACCGGCTGGCTGCACGGCGCCCGCACGGTCGCCTCGGTCCGCACGGTCGCCGCGACCCTGGGCGGACTGGCCGCGCACCGAGCGGCGTTCGGCATCAACACGCTCATCGTGCTGGTGCTCGTCCGGCACACCGACACCCCGACCCAGGTCGCGGGTGTGGGCCTGGGCACGGCCGTGGTGTTCGTGGGGGCGACCGGTGCCGGGACCTTCCTGGCGACGCTGGTGATGCCTGCCGTCGTCGCGCGTTTCGGCCGCTACGCCACGGCCAACGGCGCGCTCGCGTTCGCCGCGCTGGTGCAGGCCGTCGCGCTGAGCCTGCATCTGCCCGTGATGCTGGTGTGCGGGTTCCTGCTGGGCGCGGCCGGCCAGTTCGTCAAACTGTGCGCCGACTCGGCGATGCAGATCGACGTCGACGACGCGCTGCGCGGGCACGTGTTCACGGTGCAGGACGCGCTGTTCTGGATGTCGTTCGTGTGCGCGATCGCCGTCGCGGCGCTTGTGATCGCGCCCGACGGGCATTCACCGGGCCTGGTCGCGGCGGGTTCGGTGATCTATCTGGCCGGTCTCGGCCTGCACGCCTTCGTCGCCTCCCCGCGGCGGGCCTGATTACGCTGATCCGCATGGCGGCGGAACCGATCGTGGCTGATCTACGGGCCGAGAGCGACGCGCTGGACGCGCTGGTCGCCGACCTGCCCGAGGCGGCCTGGGCGACCGACACCCCGGCACAGGGCTGGACCATCGCCCACCAGATCGGGCATCTGCTGTGGACCGATCAGATGGCGCTTCTCGCGGTCACCGACGAGGCGGGCTTCGCCGAGGCCGTCGCGCGGGCCGCGACGCACCCGACGGGTTTCGTCGACGAGGGCGCCGCCGCACTCGCCGCGCTGCCCGCGGCGCAACTGCTCGCCGAGTGGCGCACCACGAGGGACCGGCTGCACGACGCGCTGCTGGGCGTGGCCGACGGGCGCAAGCTGCCGTGGTTCGGCCCGCCCATGGCCGCTGGTTCGATGGCCACGGCCCGGCTCATGGAGACCTGGGCGCACGGTCTCGATGTGGCCGACGCGCTCGGGGTGCGCAGGCCCGCGACCGACCGACTGCGTTCGGTGGCCCACATCGGTGTTCGCACACGTGATTTCGCGTTCAGCGTGCACGGGTTGACCCCGCCGGCCGAGCCGTTCCGGGTGGAGTTGACCGGCCCTTCGGGTGAGCTGTGGGTGTGGGGACCCGAGGACGCCGCACAACGCGTGACGGGTGTGGCCGAGGAATTCTGCATGCTGGTGACGCAGCGGCGGGCGCCGTCGCAGTTGGATGTGCACGCGACGGGTCCCGACGCGCAGACGTGGCTGACCATCGCGCAGGCCTTCGCGGGGCCGCCGGGCGCCGGGCGGGGCTGACTCGGCTCGTCAGTTCGTTCGAGTGTTGGCTTGTGTGCGAACTTTTCGCGAGATCTCGCACACAAGCCAACACTCGGCGCGGATAACGTGCCTAGAGAGGGGCGGCGGAATCGGCGCGGCCGTCACCGTCGGAGTCGACGAGCCTGAGGTCCCAGCGGCCGTCGCGGTCGGTGTCGACGTGCGCCGAACCGTCGGAGTGCACCTGGTCGGCCAGCCCGTCGCCGTCGGTGTCGACCAGCCGGTCGTCGACCGCACCGTCGGCATCGAAGTCCACCAATACACCTGTGCTGCTTGTGTTTTCCACACCGTCGAGGCCGAACCAGCGGATCTGGCGGTCGACGCTCACCGCCCACGTACCTGAGCCGTCGTCGGTGTAGTAGCTCTCGGCGTGGCCGTCGTCGTCGAGGTCACGCAGCAGATGGTCGGCCACACCGTCGTCGTCGAGATCGGCGAGCACGTCGTCGGTGCGTCCGTCGCCGTCGAAGTCGAGGCCGACGCCGTCGGGGACGCCGTCACCGTCGGTGTCGATCGCGGGCGGCGCGGTCCACATGGTGGCCGTGCCGTCGGGGTCACCCAGGCAGTAATCCATGACTGATTCGACGCACGATCAGCCTCTCGCGTTCCACCATTTCAGCAATTCGTCGACGGCCTCGTCGTGGCTCAGCGGCCCGCGCTCCAGGCGCAGCTCCTTGAGGTACTTCCACGCCTCGCCGACCTGCGGGCCGGGCGGGATGCCGAGGATCTGCATGATCTCGTTGCCGTCCAGGTCAGGACGCACCCGCTGCAGATCCTCTTTCGCCGCGAGTTCGGCGATACGGGCCTCGAGATCGTCGTAGTTGGCACGCAACCGCGCGGCGCGGCGCTTGTTGCGGGTCGTGCAGTCGGCGCGGACCAGCTTGTGCAGCCGGCTCAGCAGCGGACCCGCATCGGTGACGTAGCGGCGCACGGCCGAGTCGGTCCACTTGCCGTCGCCGTACCCGTGGAACCGCAGATGCAGATAGACCAGCTGCGAGACGTCCTCGACCATCTGCTTGGAGTACTTCAGCGCCCGCATGCGCTTGCGGACCATCTTGGCGCCCACCACCTCGTGGTGGTGAAAGCTCACTCCCCCGTCCGGCTCGTGCTTGCGCGTGGCGGGCTTGCCGATGTCGTGCAGCAGTGCGGCCCACCGCAACACCAGGTCCGGACCGTCGTCCTCGAGGTCGATCGCCTGGCGCAGCACGGTCAGCGAGTGCCAGTACACGTCCTTGTGCTGGTGATGTTCGTCGATCGCCATACGCATCTCGCCGACCTCGGGCAGCACCACCGCGCCCATGCCGGTCTGCACCATGAGGTCGATGCCCGCGACCGGGTCGGCGCCCAGCAGCAGCTTGTCGAGTTCGGCCGCGACGCGTTCGGCCGTGATCCGCTCCAGTTGTGGCGCCATCTCGATGAGCGCCTCGAGCACGCGCGGCGCGACCGAGAACCCCAGTTGTGAGACGAACCTCGCCGCACGGAGCATGCGCAGCGGATCGTCACCGAACGACACCTCCGGCGCCGACGGGGTGTCGAGCACCTTGTCGCGCGCGGCCGCGAGCCCGCCGAGCGGATCGTGGAACTCGCCCGGCCCGTCGGCCGTGATGCGCACCGCCATGGCGTTGATCGTGAAGTCACGACGCACCAGGTCGTCGCCGAGGTTGTCACCGAACTCGACCGTGGGGTTGCGCGACACCTGGTCGTAGCTGTCGGCGCGGAACGTCGTGATCTCGAGGCGGTCGTCGCCCTTGCCGACGCCGATGGTGCCGAACTCGATGCCGGTGTCCCACAGCGCGTCGGACCAGCCGCGCAGGAATTTCTGCATCTGCTCGGGGCGCGCGTCGGTGGTGAAGTCGAGGTCGCTGTTCTCGGTGAGCCTGCCGAGCAGCGCGTCGCGCACACTCCCGCCCACCAGGTACAGCTCGTGGCCTGCGGCAGCGAACACCGCGCCGAGCTCGCGCAGGACCCCGGCGCGGCGGTTCAACGCAACCAGCGCACCGGCCAGCAGTTCGGCAGTAGCAGCAGCTTCGGGCACGTTCGATGAGCCTAATGCGCGCCGCGCACGCGCTACCGGCGAGTGCGGCAGGAGCCGACCCGCGTGGCAGCTACTATCGCTTGGGTGTCCGACGGCGAACAGGCCAAACCACGACGACGCCGAGGCCGGCGCCGTGGTCATCGCCGTGCGCAACGGGCAGCAGGCCCACCCGCCGCAGGTGCCGAGCATCACACCGAACCCGCGGCGGACGCGCGCACCGAGAGCCGTGCCGACACCCGTTCCGACACCTCGTCCGCGCCGACGCCCGCCACGCAACCAGGTGAGAAGAAACCCGGCCCAGGCCGTGGCTCGCGTGCCGGCGCCGCCAAACCGACACCCAAGGACCAGCCCAAGCAGCGCAAGAACCGGCCACGCCGGCCACCGGACCGGTTGCGCACCGTGCACGAGACGTCGGCAGGCGGTCTGGTCATCGACGGCATCGACGGCCCCAAGGATTCGCAGGTCGCGGCGCTGATCGGGCGGCTCGACCGGCGCGGCCGCATGCTGTGGTCGCTGCCCAAGGGCCACATCGAACTCGGCGAGACCGCCGAGCAGACCGCGATCCGCGAGGTGGCCGAGGAGACCGGGATCCAGGGCAGCGTGCTGGCCGCGCTCGGCAGCATCGACTACTGGTTCGTCACCGAGGGCCGTCGCGTGCACAAGACCGTGCACCACTACCTCATGCGCTTCTTGGGCGGTGAGCTCTCCGACGACGACGTCGAGGTCACCGAGGTCGCCTGGGTGCCGCTGCGCGAACTGCCCTCCCGCCTGGCGTACGCCGACGAGCGCAGGCTGGCCGAAGTGGCCGGCGAGCTGATCGACAAGCTGCACACCGGTGGTCCGGCGGCCCTGCCGCCGCTGCCCCACAGTGCGCCGCGGCGACGCGCACAGACGCATTCCCACACCCGCAACCGCCGCGACGACACAGCTCAGCCCCAGGCCCGCCGGCGCACGAACGGATGCGGACAGGGACCGTGACCCGGGCCGGCTACAGGGTCGTGCGGGTCCTGCTGGTGACGGCGATCGTTGCACTGCTGACGATGATCGTCGGCCCACCCGATCTGCTGCCGCGCGCCGCGGCACACACCGACGAGGCGCGGTTCCTCCAGATCCACATCGACCGGATCTCACCGGACCTCGTCACCACGACGAGCGACTCGACCGTCACCGTGAGCGGCGTCGTACAGAACGTCGGCGACCGCCCCGTGCGCGACGTCGTCATCCGGATGGAGCACGCCCGCGCGGTGACCTCGTCGACGCAGCTGCGCACCGACCTGAGCGGCAACCTGGACCAGTTCGAACCGGTCGCCGAGTTCGTCACGGTCGCCACCGAGATGCAGCGCGGGCAGTCCGTCCCGTTCACGCTGTCGTATCCCCTGCGGGCAGGCGACCGCCCCTCACTCGGTGTGCAACAGCCCGGTGTGTACCCCGTGCTGATCAACGTCAACGGCACACCCGACTACGGCGCCCCGGCCCGCCTCGACGACGCACGGTTTCTGCTGCCGGTCCTCGGCGTCCCGCCCGACCAGCCGACCGAGGCCGCATCGGCCGCCGACAACCTCAACTCCGTGGTCCCGCCGGACACGTCCGACCCCGTGCAGCTGACCGTGCTGTGGCCACTGGCCGACCGGCCGCGGCTCGCGGCGGGCGCGCCCGGCGGCACCACCCCGGTGCGGCTGGTCGACGACGAACTCGCCACCGAGCTGGCACCCGGCGGGCGTCTGGACACGCTGCTCTCGGCGGTGGACTTCGCGACCGGCCCGACCGTCGACTCCTCGGGTCAGGTGCGCGCGGCGCTGTGCCTCGCGGTGGACCCGGACCTGCTGGTCACCGTCAACGCGATGACCGCGGGTTACGTCGTCAACGACGGACCCGATGCCGGACGGTTCACGCCCACACGTCCCGGCGCCGGGCAGGAGGCCGCGATCGCGTGGCTCAACCGGCTGCGCGGGCTGGCCCAGCGCATGTGCGTCGCCCCGACCACCTACGCCCAGGCCGACCTCGCGGCGCTGCACCGCGTCGGCGACCGCGGGCTCAGCGCGATCGCCACCACGAGCCCCGCCGACATCGTCGACCGGATCCTCGGCGTCCGGACCATCCGCGGCGCCACGCTCGTCGGCGACGGTCCCCTGACCCGGCCCGCCCTCGACCTGCTCACGTCGCAGGGCAACCGGACCGTGGCGATCGGGGCCACCCCCGTCTCCACTGAGGAGACCGGTACGCCGCAGAGCGCCGACCTCACGCCGCTGCGCTACAGCCCGACCGTGTCGGTGGCGCCTTTCGACCCGGCGGTCGGTGCGGCCCTGGCCGGTGCGGGCACCGATCCGGTTTCGCCGTCCTACCTGGACCCCTCGCTGGACATCCCCGTCGACCACGACTCGCAGATCGCGCGACGGCAGTCGGCACTGGGCGCCCTGCTGTGGCGCGGGCTGTCCCCCGAGCTCACCCCGCGCACGCAGATCGTCATGCCGCCGCTGGTGTGGAGCCTGGGGCCCGATGATGCGCAGGCCATCCTCACCACCATCGCGACGACGATCCACGCGGGGCTGGCCGTGCCCCGTCCGCTCGGTGCCGTGATCGCGCAGGGCGACGCGCTGCCCGCCGAACCGGCACAACCGGCACCCGAGGCGTTCGGCAATCCGGCCGGCCGCTTCGACGACGACATCATCGGCGGCATCGCGGGCGTGACGGGCCGGTTGTGGGGTCTGACATCGGCGCTGACCACCGATGAACGCACCGGCCTGACCGGCGTGCAGTACACCGCGCCGCTGCGGGAGGACATGCTGCGCGCGCTGAGCCAGTCGGTGCCGGCCGCGGCCCGCAACGCCGAGGCACGCCAGCGTCTGGGCACGGTGGTGCGCAGCGTCAACGACATGTTCGCCGCGGTCACGGTCGTCAACCCGGGCGGCGCCTACACGCTGGCCACCGAACGCAGCCCGTTGCCGATGGCGCTGCGCAACGACCTCCCGGTGCCCATCCGGGTGCGCCTGCACATCAACGCACCGCCGGGCATGACGGTCACCGACATGGGCGAGATCGAGCTGCCGCCCGGCTACCTACCGCTGCGCGTGCCCATCGAGGTGCACTTCACGCAACGCGTCGCCGTCGACGTCACCCTGCAGACCGTCGACGGGCTCCCCCTCGGCGAGCCCGTCCGGTTGTCGGTGCACTCCAACGCCTACGGCAAGGTGCTGTTCTTCATCACGCTGTCGGCCGGTGCCGTGCTGTTCCTGCTCGCGGGCCGGCGGCTGTGGCACCGGTTCCGCGGCCAGCCCGACCGCGCCGACCTGACCCCGCCCGGCGAGCACCACGACCCGCTGGAGGTCGCGCTGGCGTTCGGCGAGGCCGACACGTCGAACACCCCGGACGCCGCCGACACCCCCGCGGACGGGCGGCGATGAACGCAACCCAGCCGCAGCGCCCGCCCGGGCCGCGGCGTCTTCCGCGCGGACCCGCGCCCCGCCGCAGGGCCGGGCAGGAGGAACTCTCCGACGCCGCGGTGGTGTCGCGCTCGTGGGGTATGGCGATGGCCACCCTGATCAGCCGCATCACCGGGTTCATCCGGATCGTGCTGCTGGCCGCCATCCTCGGCGCGGCGCTGTCCAGCGCGTTCTCGGTGGCCAACCAGCTGCCCAACCTCATCGCGGCGCTGGTGCTCGAGGCGACCTTCACCGCGATCTTCGTGCCGGTGCTGGCCCGCGCCGAGCGCGACGACCCCGACGGCGGGGCGGCGTTCGTGCGCAGGCTCGTCACGCTGGTCACCACGCTGCTGCTGGTGACGACGCTCGTGTCGGTGGCCGCGGCCCCGGCGCTGGTGCGGTTGATGCTGGGCGACGACCCCCAGGTCAACGAGCCGCTCACCACGGCATTCGCCTACCTGCTGCTGCCGCAGGTGCTGTTCTACGGGTTGTCGTCGGTGTTCATGGCGATCCTCAACACGCGCAACGTGTTCGGCCCGCCCGCGTGGGCACCTGTGCTCAACAACGTCGTCGCGATCGCCACGCTCGGCGCGTACCTGCTGGTCCCGGGGGAACTGTCGGTCGACCCGGTGCAGATGGGCAACGCCAAGCTGCTGGTGCTGGGCGTCGGCACCACGCTGGGTGTGGTCGCCCAGTGTTCGGTGCTGCTGCCCGCGATCCGCCGGGAACGCATCAGCCTGCGGCCCCTGTGGGGCATCGACGACCGGCTCAAGAAGTTCGGGGCGATGGCCGCCGCGATGGTGCTCTACGTGCTGATCAGCCAGATCGGGCTGGTGGTGGGCAACCAGATCGCCAGCGGCGCGGCCGCCTCGGGCCCGGCGATCTACAACTACGCGTGGCTGGTGCTGCAGCTGCCGTTCGGGATGATCGGCGTGACCGTGCTGACCGTGGTGATGCCGCGGCTGAGCCGCAACGCCGCCAAGAACGACATCCCCGCCGTGCTGGGCGATCTGTCACTCGCGACGCGGCTCACGATGATCACGCTGATCCCGATCGTCGCGCTCATGACCGTCGGCGGACCGGCGATCGGCACCGCGCTGTTCGCGTACGGCAACTTCGGCCGGGTCGACGCCGGCTACCTGGGCCTGGCGATCTCGCTGTCGGCGTTCACCCTGATCCCGTATGCGCTGGTGCTGTTGCAGCTGCGGGTGTTCTACGCCAGGGAGCGCGCCTGGACACCGATCATCGTCATCATCGTGATCACGGTCGTGAAGATCGCCGGATCGGTGGCCGCACCCCATCTGACGAACAACCCCGAAATGGTCGCGGGATATCTGGGTGCGGCCAACGGGCTGGGCTTCATGGCGGGCGCGATCGTGGGCCACGTCCTGTTGCGCGCCAACCTCGACCCGCCCGGCGGACGGCTCGTGAGCCTCACGGTGGTGCGCACCATCCTGGTCACGATCACCGCGTCGCTACTGGCGGTGCTCGTCGCCGTGGTCGTCGATCAGCTACTGGGGGTGGAACAGCTGACCGTTCGCTTCGGCGCGGGCGGTTCGATGATCCGCCTCGTCGTGCTGGGGCTGATCATGCTCCCGATCATTGCTGGCGTGTTGATCGCGGCGAAAGTGCCCGAGGCACAGGCCGCGATCCGCGTCGTCCGCGGGCGGCTGGGCCGCTTCGGCGGCAAAGAAACCTCCGCCGTTGACGCCGCCGAAAAGGTAGCCCTGCAAACTAACGGTCCTGCTGTCCCGCCTCGGACCGCTGGTGCGGTCACGTACCCTGATCAGAGGAATTCTTCTCCCCACCGGGGGCCGACCACCCCGGCTCCCGGCTGGGTAGGGGCTCCGGCCTCCGTTGCCGGAGCGGGGACTCGGAAAGGATCACCGGTGACCGACGAATCTGCGGGCGGCCCGGCACTTGACGGGACCGCGACCACCAAGCTGCCCCGCCAGGCGCCCGACGATTTCCAGCCCGATGTCGCCGACGACGAGAGCGAGGCCGCGGGCGCGGAGCCGACCGTCGAGGAGACCGTCTCGCTGCCGAACGGTTCCGGGCGTCCGCCCGCCGATTACGGCGGCGACCCCACGCGTGAACCGATCTCCTTCGCCCCGCCGCGTGAGCCTGCCGTCGAATCCGCGACCTCAGGTGATGACGTCCACCTGATCCCTGGCGCGACCATCGCCGACGGCCGCTACCGCCTGTTGGTGTTCCACGGCGGCCCGCCGCATCTGCAGTTCTGGCAGGCCCTGGACACCGCGCTGGACCGCCAGGTGGCGCTGACGTTCGTCGATCCCGACGCCAAACTGCCGGATTCCCAGGTGCAGGACATCCTGTCGCGCACGCTCAAGCTCAGCCGGCTCGACGTGCCGGGCATCGCCCGGGTGCTCGACGTGGCCCACAGCGGATCCGGCGGGCTCATCGTCTCGGAGTGGATCCGCGGTGGATCGCTGGCAGAGGTCGCCGACACCGCGCCGTCGCCGATCGGTGGCGCCCGCGCGATCCAGTCGCTGGCCGCGGCCGCCGAGGCCGCGCACCGCGCGGGGGTGGCCCTGTCGATCGACCATCCCAGCCGCGTGCGCGTGAGCATCGAGGGCGACGTCGCCCTCGCCTTCCCCGCGACGCTGCCCGACGCCACACCCGACGACGACATCCGCGGTATCGGCGCGGCGCTGTATGCGCTGCTGGTCAACCGGTGGCCGCTGCCCGAGTCCGGAGAGCCCAGCGGCCTCGAACCCGCAGCGCTCGACGCGGCCGGTCAACCGGTCGAACCGCGCGCCGTCGACCGCGACATCCCGTTCCAGATCTCGGCCGCCGCGGCCAGGGCCGTGCAGCCCGGCGGCGGCATCCGCAGCGCGCCGACACTGCTGAACCTGCTGCAGCAGGCCACCGCGATCGCCGACCGCACCGAACTTCTCGAATCGGTCGAACAGACGCCCGCCGCAGCCGCCGCGACCCCGCACACCGACGGCGCCGACGCCGAGGCGCGGCGACGCCGTGCCCTCATCGTGGGTCTGTCCGCGGGTGCGGCGATCATCGTCGTCGCGCTGGTGGTGATGGCGACGATCCTCAGCCGGATCTTCGGCGACGTGGGCGGCGGGATCAACCGTGATCAGCTCGGGCTCAACGCGCCGAGCTCGGAAACCGAGTCCGAGGGCGGCGACACCGCCGCAGCCGGCGCCACGGTGAAACCCGTTCGCGCGACGGTGTTCTCGCCCGAGGGTGAAGCCGACAACCCCGGTCAGGCCGAACTCGCGATCGACGGCAGCAGCAGCACCATGTGGTCCACCGACACCTATTCCGATCCGGTGCCGTTCCCCGGGTTCAAGAACGGTGTCGGCCTGATCCTGCAGTTGCCCCAGCCCACGGTGATCGGATCGGTGGATCTCAACGTCACCAGCACGGGCACCGCGGTGCAACTGCGTGCGGCCAACAGCAACTCGCCGTCCTCGCTGTCGGACACCACCGAGCTGACGTCGCCGACCACGCTCAAGACCGGGTCCAACACCATCTCGGTGGGGCGTGCGGCGCCGACGCAGTATCTGCTGGTGTGGATCTCGACGCTGGGCACCGTGGACGGCAAGAGCAAGACCGACATCTCCGACATCACGGTCAAAGCCGCCTCCTGAGCCGGTTATCCCCAACCGCGGGGTCCGCTGACCTCGCGGTTCGGGCGTGCGGCGAAAACTTGTGTCCTGCAGGTGCCCTGACACCGTTTAGGTTCGGCATGTGGGACGGGGAGAGTTTGCGGGGGCGGCGCACACGCGCTCGGATGCCGAACTGCTCGCGGCCCACGTCGCCGGGGACCGGTACGCGTTCGAGGAACTGGTGCTGCGCCACCACCGCCAGCTGCGCCGGCTGGCCTACCTGACCAGCAACCACCTCGACGACGCCGACGACGCCGTCCAGGAGGCGTTGCTCAAGGCCCATCGCACCGCGGCCACATTCCGGTTCGACTGCGCGGTGAGCAGCTGGCTGTACCGCATCGTGGTCAACGCCTGCCTGGATCGCCTGCGCCGCAGCAGAACTCAGCCGTCGGCCACCCACTACGTCGAACTCGGCCACGTCAACCACCTGCGCGATCCGGCCGCCGACCCGGCGCCGCGTGTCACGACGGCGATCACGGTGGAACGCGCACTGCTGCAGCTGCCGGTCGATCAGCGTGCCGCGGTGGTCGCGGTCGACATGCAGGGATATTCGGTGGCAGAGACCGCACGGCTGCTCGGCGTCGCCGAAGGCACCATCAAGAGCCGGTGTGCCCGCGCACGAGCCAAACTGGCGCGCACGCTGCAGTATTTTGATGGCGATGAACCGCAGCCCGCGACCAGCGCCCATCGAGGAGCCGCTCACCCCTGAGCTGCTGGCCGACCTGCAGGCCGGGCTCCTCGACGACGCGACCGCGGCCCGGGTGCGCAGGCGCGTGCGCGACGATCCCGAGGCGGCCGACATGCTCGCCGCGCTCGAGCGGGTTCGCCGCGACCTCGCCGGACTGGGTGCCGAGCTCGACGCCGAGTCGGCACCACCCGTGCCACCGGAGGTGAGCGCCAAGCTGATCGCGGCCCTGCGCGCCGAACGCCCGCGACATGCGCGCCGCTGGCGTCGCATCGGCGCGATCATCGGCGGCTGCGCAGCACTCGTCGCCGTCGCAATCGGGGCGGTCATGCTGCAGCGCCCGGCCCCGCTGTCGAAACCACCGGCGCCCACGGGTCAGTTCGGCCGCATCACCACCACACCGGTGCCCTCCGACCTGGGCCTCACCGAGGCGCAGGTGCTCGCGGTGCTCACCACGCCGCCCGATTTCGGCCCGCTGGCCGACCCGGCGCGGCGGACCGGCTGTCTGGCAGCGCTCGGTTACCCGCCGGGGATCCGCGTGCTCGGTGCACGCCCGCTCGACGTGGCAGGCCGGCGGGGGGTCCTGATCCTGCTGGCCGACGACCGGCCCGACACGCTCACGGGCCTCGTGGTGCCCGCCGACTGCGCGGACGGCGCCACACCCACGCCGATCGCCCGCACGGTGGTCCGGCAACCGGCGGCACGCCCGTAGTCTTGCAGCAAAATGTGCGTCCGGTCCCACACCTTCGGCGGGAACAGCGCAGCATAGGCTGGCGTTTATGACGGTGCCGGGAAATTTCCGGCGGAAAGGCCCATATGTCCACTTCACAGACGGTTCACGACGTCATCATCATCGGTTCCGGCCCGGCCGGGTACACCGCGGCGATCTATGCGGCCCGCGCTCAGCTCAAGCCCCTGGTGTTCGAGGGCACACAGTTCGGCGGCGCGTTGATGACCACCACCGAGGTGGAGAACTACCCGGGCTTCCGTGAGGGCATCACGGGTCCGGAGCTGATGGATCAGATGCGCGAGCAGGCGCTGCGGTTCGGCGCGGACCTGCGCATGGAAGACGTCGACGCAGTACAGCTCGAAGGCCCCGTCAAGACCGTCGTGGTCGGCGACGAGACCCACCAGGCCCGCGCGGTCATCCTGGCGATGGGCGCGGCCGCACGCCACCTCGGCGTGCCCGGCGAGGAAGCGTTGACCGGCATGGGTGTGAGCACCTGCGCGACGTGCGACGGCTTCTTCTTCCGCGACCAGGACATCGCGGTGGTCGGCGGCGGCGACTCGGCGATGGAGGAAGCGACGTTCCTCACACGCTTTGCCCGCAGTGTGACGTTGATCCACCGCCGCGACGAGTTCCGCGCGTCCAAGATCATGCTGGAGCGGGCCCGCGCCAACGAGAAGATCACGTTCCTCACCAACACCGAGATCACCCAGATCGAGGGTGACCCGAAGGTCACGGGTGTGCGCCTGCGCGACACCGTGACGGGCGAGGAGTCCAAGCTCGACGTCACCGGCGTGTTCGTCGCGATCGGCCACGACCCGCGATCGGAGCTCGTGCGCGGTCAGGTCGAACTCGACGACGAGGGCTACGTCAAGGTCCAGGGCCGCACCACCTACACGTCGCTCGACGGGGTGTTCGCGGCAGGCGATCTGGTGGACCACACCTACCGCCAGGCCATCACGGCCGCGGGCAGCGGCTGTGCGGCGTCCATCGACGCCGAGCGCTGGATCGCCGAACAAGACTGATACACAATAGTTTTCGACTGACAGGAGACAGCCATGAGTGAGGACAGCGCGACCGTCGCGGTCACCGACGATTCGTTCTCCACCGACGTGCTGGGAAGCAGCAAGCCGGTGCTGGTCGATTTCTGGGCCACCTGGTGCGGCCCGTGCAAGATGGTCGCCCCGGTGCTCGAGGAGATCGCCGCCGAGAAGGGTGACCAACTCACCGTCGCCAAGATCGACGTCGACGCCAACCCGGCCACGGCGCGCGATTTCCAGGTCGTGTCGATCCCCACCATGATCCTGTTCAAGGATGGCGCGCCGGTGAAACGCATCGTCGGCGCCAAGGGCAAGGCCGCCCTGCTGCGCGAGCTCTCCGACGCCCTCTGACCCTCTCGGCGTCACATTGGGGGTCGATTAGAGGTCCCCAGGACGCGCTTGGCGTTTTCCGGATTCGGGTATGAGTCTGAGACAATGCTGCCTAGCTAGTCCGGCAGATTGCCGTCAACCAGCCTGGAGGGGCCCCGTATGTCGAGTCTGCGTCGCGGTGATCGCGGCGGTGCGGTCACCGAGATTCGGGCAGCACTGGCAGCGCTCGGGCTCATCGAGAACCCCGACACTGACCTGAGCACGGGCCGCCACGTGGCGCTCGATGTGTTCGATGACGAACTCGACCATGCTGTCCGCGCGTTTCAGCAGCACCGTGGTCTCCTGGTCGACGGAATCGTCGGCGAGGCGACCTACCGCGCCCTGCGCGAGGCGTCGTACCGACTCGGCGCACGCATCCTGTCGCACCAGTTCGGTGCCCCGATGTACGGCGACGACGTGGCGACGCTGCAGGCGCGGTTGCAGGACCTCGGCTTCTACACCGGCCTGGTCGACGGGTACTTCGGCCTGCAGACCCACAACGCGCTCATGTCGTATCAGCGTGAGTACGGGTTGTATCCCGACGGGATCTGCGGCCCGGAGACCCTGCGCTCGCTGTACTTCCTCGGCTCACGCGTCACCGGCGGGTCGCCGCACGCGATCCGCGAAGAGGAACTCGTGCGCCGGTCCGGTCCGCGCCTGTCGGGTAAGCGGGTCATCATCGATCCGGGCCGCGGCGGCTCCGACCACGGCCTGATCATGCAGGGGCCCCACGGGCCCATCAGTGAGGCCGACATCCTGTGGGACCTCGCGAGCCGGCTCGAGGGCCGCATGACCGCGATCGGCATGGACACCGTGTTGTCGCGCCCGCCGAACCGCAGCCCCTCCGATGCCGAGCGCGCCCAGACCGCCAACGGCGTCGGCGCCGATCTGATGATCAGCCTGCGCTGCGCGACCCAGCCCAGCCCCGCTGCCAATGGCGTCGCGTCGTTCTATTTCGGCAACTCACACGGCTCGGTGTCCACGATCGGACGCAACCTGGCCGACTTCATCCAGCGTGAAGTGGTGGCGCGCACCGGTTTACGTGACTGCCGCACACACGGCCGCACGTGGGATCTGCTGCGCCTGACGCGGATGCCCACCGTGCAGGTCGACATCGGCTACATCACCAATCCCGGTGACCGTGGTCTGCTGGTGTCCCCACAGACCCGTGACGCCATCGCCGAAGGTGTTCTCGCGGCCGTGAAGCGTCTGTACCTGCTGGGCAAGAACGACCGCCCCACAGGCACTTTCACGTTCGCCGAACTGCTCGCACACGAGTTGTCGGTCGAGCAGGCCGGCCGCGGCGCCTGAGCCCTTCCGCGTAACCCCCTGAACCGCAACCTTTTCTGATTCAGCTCACGGGAAGCACGAACCTGCGCCCACCGGTGCCTCCAGGCGGGCGCTTTCCAGCAGACGCTCCAGAGCGGCCTCGACCTCGGCCTTCCAGCCCAGGCCCTTGTCGAGCTCGAGCCGCAGCCTCGGGAAGTACGGATGCGGGGCGACGACCGTGAAGCCGACATCGGTGAGGAATCCCGCGTCGAGCATGCACTGCCCGACCGTGCAGTCCCCCAACACCTTCACTACCGGCGCGAGTTCAGGCGGCAGCGCCGCGAGGTCGTCGAGTTCGGTGAGCGCGGGCGTGTACGCGAATGCCTCGAGCGCACGTACACCGCGGCGCACCAGATCGGTGATCACCGCCGACAGCAGGCCGGCCGACATGTCCTCGGCGCATTCGGCCGAGTCGACGCCGACCGTCGTCAGCAGGATCGCGTCGGCGCTCACGGGCGCGGTCGGGAACAGCCGGGCACGCGGCACCGACGCGGGCGGCGCATAGAACGCGTAACCCAGGCACGGCTCGTCACCGGTGATCACGGCGTCGAGGTCGTCCTCGAGATCACGGCCGCGCGGAGCCTGCACCGCGAGCTGACCGCACGATCCCCACTCGAGCATGACCATCGACAGCCATGCTTCCTTCTCGAACTCCGGATCGGCGAGATGATCCTCCCCCGCGACGGTGGACGGATCGACCTCCCAGAACACGCACCGGCGCGCATGCTTGGGCAGCTGCTCGAACCCCTCGAGCCGAAGCGGCGTTATTCGTGTCGACACTGAACTCTCCGGACTTCACGCGGGCTGGAGGTGCGTGGCTGCCCCTCAAGGATAGGAGAGTGCGCGGCCCGCGGCCCAGTCCCGGCCGAAAATCTCATCCGAGACCACCTCCTACCCGAAAACCGTTGATACACAAAAGCTTTACTTCGAATGCCGGTGCGTTCACAAGGCCCGAACCGGCGAACTGTCACAGTGACAAAACGAGCGCGTGTGGTTGGTCGTCCGCTGACACCGACTTTTACTCTTTCTGGGCGCTCATCAGCTCGACGATGCGCTGCAGATCGTCCACCGACCCGAACTCGACGACGATCTTGCCCTTGCGTTTGCCGAGGCTCACGGTGACGCGCGTGTCGAACGCCGTCGAGAGCCGCTCGGCAACGTCCTGGAGACCCGGCATCTGGATCGGCTTACGGCGCGGGGCAGGCGTGGTCTTGCCTTCACGGTTCGCGAGCGTCACGGCTTCTTCCGTGGCCCGGACCGACAGCCCTTCGGCGACGATGCGCGCCGCGAGTTCCTCCTGGGCCTCCGGTCCGCCCTCGAGCGCGAGGAGCGCCCGCGCGTGGCCGGCCGAAAGTACACCCGCCGCGACACGCCGCTGCACCGCGATGGGCAGACGCAGCAGCCGGATCATGTTCGAGATGAGCGGCCGGGAGCGACCGATGCGCGCCGCGAGTTCGTCGTGGGTGACGCCGAACTCGTCGAGCAGCTGCTGATAGGCCGACGCCTCTTCGAGTGGGTTCAACTGGACGCGGTGGATGTTCTCGAGCAGTGCGTCGCGCAGCATGCCGTCGTCGGCGGTCTCGCGCACGATCGCCGGGATTGCGGTGAGGCCGGCCTGTTGAGCCGCGCGCCAGCGCCGCTCCCCCATGACGATCTGATAGCGGATGTCACCCTTGGGTTCGACCTCGCGCACGACGATCGGCTGCATGAGACCGAACTCGCGGATCGAGTGCACGAGTTCGCTCAGCGCCTCGTCGTCGAACACCTGGCGGGGCTGACGCGGGTTCGGTTCGATGGCCGTCGGGGCGATCTCGCGGTACGTCGCACCGACCTCGTCGCGGTCGAGGGGCTGCACCGCGGAGTCACCTGCGGCACCGTCCTCGGGCGGTGCCGCAGGAGCATCCGTACCCGCAGGCGGAGTCGGTGCCGACGGTGCCCCACCCATGAGGACGTCGGCCGCCGTGGCACCGATTTTCGGGCTCAACCCATCGGGTGCCCCGTCGACCGGTCCGGTGGGGATGAGCGCCGCCAGTCCCCTACCGAGTCCACTGCGCTTGCGTGCCGGCTGATTCATGCTCGTCTCCTGCTCATCACTGCATCCGCTCCCGCTGTACGCCTACTGATCATGCTGCACTACTGCTGGCGCGGCGGCGCCCCACGCTCGGCGATCTCCCGGCTCGCGTCGAGATAGCTCAGTGCTCCACGTGAACCCGGGTCGTAATTGAGGATCGTCATCCCGTAACCGGGTGCCTCCGAGACCTTCACACTGCGAGGGATGACGGTGCGCAGCACCTTGTCCCCGAAGTGCTCCCGGACGTCCTCGGCCACCTGGTCCGCGAGCTTGGTGCGGCCGTCGTACATCGTGAGGATGACGGTCGACACCGACAACTCGGGGTTGAGGTGCGCCTTGACCATCTCGATGTTGCGCAGAAGCTGACCCACGCCTTCGAGTGCGTAGTACTCGCACTGGATCGGGATCAGCACCTCGGGTGCCGCGACGAGCGCGTTGATGGTGAGCAGTCCGAGTGACGGCGGGCAGTCGATGAACACGTAGTCGAAGTTGTGGTTCTTCAACTCCGCGAGCGCGGTGCGGAGCCGGCCCTCGCGAGCCACCATGCTGACCAATTCGATCTCGGCGCCGGCGAGGTCGATGGTCGCCGGGATGCAGTACAGCCGCTCGTTGTGCGGACTCTGCTGGAGTGCTTCCTCGACGGGGATCTCACCGATGAGGACTTCGTACGATGACGGAGTGCCGGGCCGGTGCTCGATGCTCAACGCGGTGCTCGCGTTGCCCTGGGGGTCGAGATCGATGACGAGCGTTCGCAGCCCCTGCAGTGCGAGCGCCGCGGCGACGTTGACCGCCGTCGTCGTCTTGCCGACGCCGCCCTTCTGGTTGGCGATCGTGAAGACGCGCTGGCGCTCGGGACGCGGCAACTGGCGGCGTGCGGAGCTGTGGAGGACACGTGTGGCCTGTTCGGCCTCCGCGGCGATCGGCGTATCCATGGCCGCGTCGGTCACCCATGTCGAGGTCGCGCTGTCCCACGTTTCACGTGAAACATTCGGCTTCTGCACCACGCCCTGTCCTTTGCTCTGACCCGAACCCATGCTCATCTCCTGCCCGTTCTTCCCCGGGACCGCGCCGTCCGACCCGACTTGTTCCGTCCCGGTTTGGCCGCCCGCCGCCGTGCGTCGACGACGGTTACGGGCGGGCTCAAATAGTTCGCGCCACATCTCACCACCCTGGCATCCACCGCTCCGAGTGACTCCATCACACGCCGGTGTTCCTCGATCTCGACTTCGGCACGCTCGCCTTTGATCGGGAGCATCCGGCCTCCGTCCCGAAGGAACGGCACGCTCCACCGTGTCAGCTTGTCCAATGAGGCGACCGCGCGCGACGTCACCACATCCATCTCCCCCACCCGGTCGCGTACCCCTCGATCCTCGGCACGTCCACGGACCACCGTCACGTCGAGGCCGAGCTCGGTCACCGTCTCGCGGAGGAACTCGCTTCTCCGGAGGAGGGGCTCGATCAGTGTCACGTGGATGTCGGGACGCGCCAGCGCCAACGGTATCCCGGGGAGTCCGGCCCCACTACCGATGTCGGCGACGCGCTCCCCCGGCTCCATGAGTTCACCGAGAGCCGCGCTGTTGAGGATGTGCCGCTCCCACACCCGGTCGACTTCGCGCGGGCCGAGGAGTCCCCACTCGACCCCGGCGCCGGCGAGGATCCTGGCGTACAGTTCCGCCGCCTCAAGCCGGTCGCCGAATACAAGAGAAGCGGCCTCTGGGGTCGCAGGAACGGATCCATGTTTCACGTGAAACATCCTCCGCACTCCCGCGGCCAACCCAGAGGCCGCATCTGAACTACACCGATGTAACTAGCCGAGCAGGATGACAACGCGGCGAGAGGGCTCGACCCCTTCACTCTCGCTGCGGACGCCGTCGATGGCCGCCACGGCGTCGTGGACGATCTTGCGCTCGAACGGAGTCATCGGCGCGAGTTCCTCTCGCTGGCCGGTCTCCAGGACCCGGCGGGCCACCTTCTCACCGAGCGCCGCGAGCTCGTCGCGACGACGGCGGCGCCAGCGCGCGATGTCGAGCATCAGGCGGCTGCGCTCACCGGTCTTCTGGTGCACCGCCAGCCGCGTCAGTTCCTGCAGCGCGTCGAGCACCTCACCCTTGCGCCCGACCAGCTTGCTCAGATCGTTGCCCCCGTCGATGCTGACGACCGCGCGGTCGCCCTCGACATCGAGGTCGATGTCCCCGTCGAAGTCCAGGAGGTCCAACAGCTCCTCGAGGTAGTCGCCGGCGATCTCGCCCTCGGCGACCAAGCGCTCTTCGAGATCGTCCTCGGCGCCCACCGCAGGCGCCGTCGTCTCGACCTTGTCGTCCTGGTCGGCGCCGGGGTCAGTCGTCTGTGCGTCTGTCATATCCGTCTCTCCCTACTCGTGCCAGTCGGAACTGGTCATCGTTTCCGCTTCTTGGGGCGCGCTCCCGGCTTGGGCGTCCGGTTCGTCGGCGTTGTACCCGACGTACCCGACGCGCCCGTCGCGCCCGAATCCGTGGTCGGCTCACTCGTCCCCGACGACTCTCCGGTCAGTTCGGTGGCGGAGCCGGCCTCACCTTCGGTACCGGCCTGACCCCCGGGCTGAGCCTTCTTCGCCCGATTCGGCTTGGCGCCCGGCGCAGGTGCGTTGGCCGCGCGGCGCTCCAGCATCTCGGCCTTCTTGGCTTCTTCTTCCTTCTCGATCTTTCCGAACACGTAGTGCTGCTGACCGTAGGTCCAGATGTTGTTCGCGAGCCAGTACATGATCACGGCGAGCGGAAGGAACGGACCACCGACGACGACGCCGAGCGGGAACACGTAGAGCGCGAGCTTGTTCATCATCGCGGTCTGCGGGTTGGCCGCGGCTTCCACACTCTGGCGCGCGACCGAGGCCCGGCTGTTGAAGTGAGTCGCGATGCCGGCGAGGATCATGATCGGCACACCGACCACGATGACGGCCAGGCGGTTGAATTCGGTGAACGCCTCGAGGCCGTGCTGCTGGATCATCGTCGCGCCCAGCGGGGCGCCGAACAGGTTCGCGTCGAGGAAGTGCTGTACGTCGGTCGCGCTGAAGACGTAGTTGCCCAGCGACCGGTTCTCCTCGACCGAAAGGCCCAGCCGGCCGATGCCGGTCTGCGTCCGGTTGAAGGACATCAGCACGTGGTAGAGGCCCAGGAACACGGGCACCTGCGCGAGCATCGGCAGACACCCGAGGATCGGGTTGAACCCGTGTTCCTTCTGCAGCTTCTGCATCTCCAGCGCCATGCGCTGGCGGTCCTTGCCGTACTTCTTCTGCAACGCCTTGATCTGCGGCTGCAGCTCCTGCATCTGGCGCGTCGTACGGATCTGCTTGACGAACGGCTTGTACAGGATGGCGCGCAGCGTGAACACCAGGAACATCACCGACAGCGCCCAGGCGAAGAAATTGGTGGGGCCCAGCAGGAACGAGAACGCCTTGTACCAGACCCACATGATCGCCGACACCGGGTAATAAATGATGTCCAAGCTGAAGAAGTTAAACACGCGACTTGCTCTCCCCTCGCTTCGCTGGGGTTTCCCAGACTGGGTTTTCGGCGGCTGCTGTCTCCGCGGAGACTCCGGCGACGGTCTCGGTCTCGTGAGCGCAGCGCTCCGGTATCGGGTCCCATCCTCCCTGATGCCACGGACCGCATTTGAGGAGCCGGACGGTGGCCAGCCAGGTTCCGCGGATCAACCCGTATTCGGTCAGCGCATCGACGGCGTACTGACTACAGGTGGGCATGAACCGGCATGTGGGAAGCCGCAGAGGGGAGATGGTGTGGCGGTACAGCTGGATCACGTAGATCACCGCGCGGACTGCCCGCACGCCGATACGGCGTCTCATGGGGACGCCCTGCGCTTCGAGCTCACCCGCTCGAGCGCTTGACCCAACTGTCGTTCCAAACGGGACGACGTGGCGTCACGACTGCTCGGCCTGGCCCGGATCACGATGAGATCGGCAGGGTCAAGACCGGATACGAACGTTTTGGCGACGTGCCGCAGACGGCGGGACACGCGGTGACGCTCCACCGCGTTGCCGACGGCTTTGGACACGATCAGACCGATCCGCGGCCCGTTCGCGTCGCCGTCATCGCCGGCATTGCCTGCGTTGCTTTCAAGGCGCAACGCGTGTACGACGACATCGGGTTGCGCGGCACGCACGCCGCGACTGACGGTGACACTGAACTCCGCGGACCGCCTCATCCGGTTTCGAGCCGGAAGCACCGCGCTGGATCCTGCCTGTGCCGGCGCAGGATCACGCAGTGAGCGCGCGACGGCCCTTGCTACGCCGGTTGGCAACGATCGCGCGGCCGGCGCGGGTGCGCATCCGCAGCCGGAACCCGTGAACACGCGCACGGCGGCGGTTGTTGGGCTGGAAGGTCCGCTTGCCCTTGGCCACGGCAATCTCTCCTTGTATTCGTATGGCGACCGCGGCCGCTCGACACTGTCGTGTCGATCAGACGCGCCCACCGTCACTAAGCTCGTTAAGCTTCGTCGGTCGTGCTTTACTAACCGGCGCGGTCTCCGGGCGGACCCGGGCGCAGCCGTATCGCCACGTGCGGGCGACTGCTCGAGGGTACTGACGAGATTTGCCTGGGTCAAACCTGCTCCAACCGCTTGATTGGATGCTGCCCAGAGTGTTGCAGAACTGTTGGCACTCGGTCAGAAAACTGTTAGCTTCTGGCAATGCCGTTCTGCTTTCGGACGGCCACCGACAATGAAACGAGGACGTCGCAGAGCCGCCCACCGCTCAGCACGGGGCGAATTCGAGCTGACACCCCCTCACTACACACAAGAGAGCGACGACGGCTGTCCTTTCTCCACAAGCTGTGGATAAATATGTGGACAGATCGCCATCGTTCTTTTGGTCGTCCATGGGTCGACCCCAGCGCCTCAAAGGGGGTAATCGTCC